>NZ_JAODNM010000158.1 GCF_025464955.1 Amycolatopsis sp.
TGTTCTGGCCATGGTGCATGGTCACCGGGTTCGGACCGGTGACCATGCAGGCTGGCCGGGCAAGTGTTCACGATGTTCTGAGACATAAACTGTTCACGATGTCCTGGGCTGGGACAGCCGGCTCTAAGCGGCCGCAACGCTCACGAGTCAGTTATTGGCGATGAACTGTCCGGCGAAGGTCCGCCCTTGGGAAATCGCGTTGTCGTGGCTTTCGATCGGCGATACCTGGGAGTTCTTGAAAACGATGTAGGTTACCGGGCCCGACGTGCCGCCGGTCGACGGATCAGGGTCGATGCCCAGCGACTGGGCCGTCGCATAGGACGCCTCGCCGATACTGTCGTCCGGGCCTTCGTCACCGAAGACGGCGTATTCGACGTGGCCGTTGTAAATCACCGCGAGCACATCGCCGCCTTGAAGACCGGCATCCTGGTAGTTCCACCGACTGCTGGGCAACGGGATAACTACATAAGGCAACTGAGCCGCGTTCAAAGCTTGTCCGTCAGACTGATGGAAAGACGTGTCATTGTAGAAGCAGCAGTCAGTGTTCTCATTGCATTGCGTGGTCCGCTGACCATCGCAATCGACAGCCATCCCTGAGGTCCAGAAGTAGGCACCAGCAGCACCGCAGATCGGTGTCTGGCCGCCGTTCTTGTCCGAGTAGGTACCGTTGGACACCTGGTTGCACTGCGCGGTCTTGGCCAGGAGTGCGGCCGCCGACGGATCACCATCATCCGCTTGGGGCTGAACCTGGGCGACGTGCTCGGAATGCGGCCGAGCCGAAGCCTGGATGGGCGCAAGCAATGAACTCATAGCCACGAGTGCGACCACGAGCGCCTTTATCATCCTCATGCCTTACCTCCGATGGGATAAAAAAACAGCATCGACAGAACTGCGACACTCGCGGTGACGGAGGCTCAGAATGAGAACCGAAATGGGGACCGCGGTCAGGAATGCCAACAGTGACTAGCGCTGCACCTCATTCCACTAATGCACCTAGCGCATGTCGCATTTGGGTGTGACGTGGATCTCAGTTCGCCTCTTAGTTTAAGACGTGAAGACTCAGCGCGTCAACAGGTGATCTTCACCCGTATCTGAGCGTCGTTCACGTTCCCTCGGGGCCACCCTTGCGGCGTTGAACGCCACAAGGGTGGAACGTAAGGGTGTCCGGTGGTTGGTCGGTTGAGGTGATGGGTTCGGCTTTACTGCACCAAGGACCGGGGCGAGTTGGTGCATGCGCAAGGGGTTCGAGGGCCTGTCGCGTCGTGTTGTTGTGACTGGTGTCGCTGATGTGGCAGGTGTGACGTTGTGACGTGTCGTGTAGGCCACCTTCACGGCATAAGGCGCACTCAACTAGGCCTTGACACCGTCTCTGCCCCGCCGAAAGTGCCTTCAGGAGCCCCAACAGCTCAGACGCGACTGGCCTTCAGCTCTGCTACCAGCACCCACTCGCCCCGGTCCTTGCTGCTCTGGACAGAACCGACCACCCCGAACCCTTAAGTTCCAGGCATTGGCGTTTGAGCACCTAAGGTGGCCTAATGGGGTCTTTTGCGGCTGCCCAGGTGAGGTCGGGGCTCAGGCGGTGAGGGTGGAGAGGTAGGCACGCCAGGAGGGGGCGGGGAGGGTTAGGGCGCCTGCGGCGGGGGATTTTGAGTCTCGGATGGCGACGACGGAGTCGGTGAGGGCGACCTCGACACAGTCGCCGTTGGAACCTTCGCCGCCGCTGTAGGTGCTCTTTCGCCAGTTCGGGACGAAGGCGACCTCGACGCAGTCACCGTTTTCGCCAGAGCCGCCGCTGTAACTGCTCTTACGCCAGTGGGCGTTGGTCAGGTCCACGAAACTCGCCTCTTCCGGCTCGGTGTCTACATCCCGGAGATCAGTGCGAGGGAGTCCTGCTCGTCCAGCGCGACCTCGGCGAGATGCTCAAAAAGCAGCGTAGCAGCGCGGACCTCTTGCTCCTTTTCGATTTGCATCGAGCCGAAGCCGTACTCGACGTACGCGAGATCAACCTCGGCCGGTTCCGGGAAACTCACCACGATGAAGTTGCTGTACAGGCCATCATGCGAACCGACGTCTTGGGGAATCACCTGAACGGCGAGGTTCGGCAGGGAAGCCAGCTCGACGATGTGCTCGCGTTGCTGGCGGTCGCAAGTCTCCCGGTGCAGCACTGTTTCGTCGATGATGGCGTGCACGATCAACGGGCGTTCTTCGAAAAGCCGCTGCTTCCGGCGCAGGCGAACAGCGATCTGGTTCTCGAGTCGTTCGGCGCTGAGCGACTGTCGTGCAGCGTCGAAGGTGGCACGCATGTACGCCTCGGTTTGCAGCAAGCCGGGGACGAAACCCAGTTGGTAGGTCCGCACTGCCGAGGCGTCCGCCTCCACGGGCACAAACCCGCGGTCGTCCAAACCAAAAGCGTGCCACCAGCCTTTTTCCTTGGCGTAGTCGAACATCCGGACGTACGGTTCGTAGTCCGAGGTGATCACGCCGCAGCGGTCCAGCAGGGCCAGGAAGTCGTTAGACCCGGGGATGTAGCCCTGCTCGACCCGGCTCATCTTCGACTTCGAGAAGCGCAGGGGTCGACCCATCGCCTCCTGGCTCATGCCGATGCCCTCGCGCAGGCGGCGCAGTGTCCGGCCCAGCTGCCGCCGTCGGTAGTTCGGCCCGCTCTGCTCTGCCATCTCACTCCTCGCCACCACTTGATCACGAATGGTAAGCCGGGACCCGCCGAGCTGGGACTCCCAGTTCGGACCCGGAAGGCCCGTGAGTCGGCCGGTCACCCTGCGTCAATGGATCTTTGGGGCTATCCGCACGAACTCGAATATCGCCGCGAGGAGCGAAAGGGGTTCCGCGAGCACGAATACACCGAACTCGTCGACGACATGGGTTTCGTCTTCGAGCACCGCTCGGAGCTGTGGAAGAACTGGACCGTGCGCTATACGACCGCGTGCGCCCAGGACTTCCTGCAGCGCAAACACGCGCCGCGCGGGACGTTCGTGGTCAGCCTGTATCGGCTGTTCCCCGGCGAGCGCCGGCATGTGGTGACGATCCGGTTGAAGTGGCCGGGAAAAGTGGTCCGCGGTCAGACTTCGGTGCGGCTGGACGACGAAAAAGTCCCCTTCAGCTCGTCCTCCCCCGACAGAAGGACGAGCTGAAGGGGACACGGTCCCCCGACCTATTCGTCGGCGAGCGGTTCCGCACGCACCCGATTCAACGCGGGCGTGCAGACCGACGCCGCGAGGACAGCGACCCCGATGCCGAGCACGATCGGCGCCAGCACCCACGGGCTGAGCACGATCGGGCCTTCGTTCGCGGTGCTGAACAACCCGACACCGACAAGTACCCCAACCACGCCGGCTCCAATCGTCGCGACCAGCGCCGGCAACGCCGCCTCCATCCGCAACGCTCGTGCCAGCACCTTTACCGGCGTTCCCGCCGCGATCAGCGCGCCGAACGTCCGGCGCCGGTCCATCACCGAGCCCGCGGTCGCCACCGCCGCGCTGCAACCGGCGAGTACCGCTGCCGCGATCAACCCGATCACGGTTACCCGGCGAAGGTCGTCCAGCTGGGTCTGGTGGTTGCCGAGGTGCAGGTCGCGGCTCGACACCTCGGTCCCGCCGGAGGCGGCGACCAGCGCGGTGCGAACGGTCTCGTAGTTCGCCGGCGTCGTCGGCACGGCGACGGTGACGTTCGTCGTCGGTGAGTTCAGCACGCTGGCCGGTACCGCCGCCGGGTCGATGATCAAGGAACCGCTGAGGTCCTGGTCGGTCGCGATGATCGGCCGGACGACCGTCCCCGCGGCCAGCGGCGCGCCCGGGTCATCGTAGGTCGGTTTCACCTGCGTTCCGGCCAAATCGATCTGCTCGGTGCTGTAGACCGCAGGCCCTGGCCGGCATGTACCGGTCAACCTGAACCTGGTCAGCTGGTTGATCTGGGCGCAGTCCAGCACTAGCGCCGACCCGCCGTAGGTGGCGCCCTGACCGGCCGCACCGGAGGTGGCCAGCAGGACACCCGGGACCGAGACGCTCTTCTGCGAAATGCCGTACTTCGCCAGCGCCGCATCGGTCTTGGTGGCGATCTGCGCCGCCTTGTCCGGCGACGACACGGTGTAAAGCACGGAATCCTGGAACGACCGGCCGCCGCCCGAAAGCGATTCGAAACTCGGCAACAGCGTCAGCGCCATCGAACCGGCGAACACGGCGAGCACCACCCCTGCGGATGCCCGATACGCGCCCTTCGGATCGTCACGCAACCGACGTCCCGCCAGCAGCCCGGCCGGTTTGCGCCAGACCCGGACGAACGTCCCGCCGACCGCGGAAGTAACCCACGGACCGACCAAGGCCGCCGACGCGACGAGCATCGCGAGGCCGAGAAGAACCGGGCCGGGGCCACCGGACCTGCCGTTCGTGACCGCGTAGAGGAAGACCAGCCCGGCCACCGGCAGCGACAGCAAACGCCACCAGTGCAACGGTTTGCGGGCGTGCGAGGCCACCGCGCCCAGCGGCGTCTTCAGCACCCGGCGCAGACCGAACGCCGCGGCCAGCACAACCAGTACCGGCACCGCGATCACCAGCGTGATCGTCAACCCCAACGGCGGCGAGAAGTCGCTCGCCTGCCAGGTCCCCCCGGCCCAGGGCACGAACGTGGCGAGGCCGTGCAGCACGGGACTGATCAGCAACCCGACCACCGCACCGACGATCGCGGACACCGATGTCTCTGCCGCGACCATCCCGGTGACCTGGCCGGGAGTCGCGCCGGCCAGCCGGATCGCAGCGAGGCGGCGTTCCCGCCGAGCGGCGGTCAACCGCGCGGAGGAGGCGACGAGCACCAGGCTCGGCACCATCAGCACCACGATGCCGACGCCGGACAGCAGGACCAGCTCGGGATCGATCTGGCCAGGCCCGGACGCGAACCCCGGTGCCGGTACCGAGTTCTTCGGCATGTCGGCCGCGTTGTGACCGACCACAACGACGAGTTGCTCCGGGAAGCTCAGCGCGTCTTCGGTGAGCGAACCGACCAGCTTCGGTCCGAACCGGTCGGCCAACTGCCCCGCCGGGACGCTGTGCATGAGCTTGCCGAGGTCCGGCGAAACCAGCGTCTCGCCCGCCGCCGGCAGCTTCGGCATCCCGGTGGGTAGCAACACCGAGTCCGGGTTGCCCAGCGCGGCGACGTCGATCCGGGTGATCTTTTTGCCGTTGAAGTAGTCCGTGCTGCTGTCGAGCAGCACCTTCGAGGGGGCGCCCCCGTCCATCGCGTGGAAGGCGTTCTGCCAAACCGCCCGTTCGGCGCGGATCCCAGTCGCGAACGGCAGGCTCACCAGCAGCAGCACGAGCCCGGTCGCCACCGCGACCCCGACCGCGGTGAGGATCGCGGACGTCCTGGTTCGGCGGTCGATCCGGAGTACGCGCCAGGCCAGTTGGAGCGCGTTCATGCGGCGAGCCTGGTGGCGATCAGCCCGTCGCGGATGGCGACGGTCCTCGGCATCGACTCGGCGAGGTCGCGGTCGTGGGTCACCACGATCACCGCGGCGCCGGACTCCGAAGCGGCCCCGAGGAGCGCGTTCATCGTGTCCTGCCCGGTCCGCGTGTCGAGCGCACCGGTCGGCTCATCGGCGAAGATCACCTTCGGCTGGTGGGTCAGCGCCCGCGCGATCGCGACACGCTGCGCCTCACCGCCGGACAACTCGCCGGGGCGTCGGCTTTCCTTGCCCTCGAGGCCGAGCCGCGTGAGCCACTCCCTGCCGCGCGACAACGCCTCCTTGCGGCCGGTGCCCCCGAGCAGCAGCGGCAACGCGACGTTCTCCTCGGCCGTCAGCTCGGCGACGAGCATGCCGGACTGGAAGACGAACCCGAACTCGGTACGCCGTAGCTCACTGCGCTTCTTCTCCCCGAGCTGGTCGATCCGCTGTCCGCCAAGGAGGATCTCCCCGGCGTCCGCCCGCAGGATGCCCGCGAGGACGTGCAGCAGCGAGGTCTTGCCGGAGCCCGACGGACCGACGATCGCCACGGCGTCCCCGGCCATGATGTCGATGTCGACCCCGGCCAACGCGTGCTGGGTGCCGTAACGCTTCACCAGGCCGCGCCCGGAAAGCACCGGGGTGCCGGCGGTCGGTACAGCGTTCTGCGAGCGGTATTGCCGCGGATCCACGAGTTCTCCCTCTGGTTCTGGCTTGCTGTTGGGAAGGAGCCTCGCCGAAACAGGTGGGTGTCCACTTCGGGCAGACGGCCAGGCCTGGGGCCGCCGGTATCGGCCGATCGGCCGACCCGCCGTGGCCGACCGGCCAAGGTGCGAATGCCCGCGGATCCTCTAACGTCGTCTTGTGATGGACCGAGATGCGCTACTCGCCAAGGTGACCGTCCTTTGGCGACGCTTCGGGCCGCCAGGGGTGATCCTGCTCGCCGCGTTGCTGTGCGACGTGGGAATCGTGCTCGGAGCAGCCTTCGATTCGGTCGGCCCCAAGGGCATCGACCTGCTGTTGCTGCCCGGAATCGCGTCGATGGCCGCCTGTGCGGTCTGGGCCAGGACCCGGCCGGCGGTTGCCGCGTTCGCCGGCGCGGGCTCGTTGATCTTCTTCAGCATCCTGATCCGGTACTTCGACGTGCCGGCCTATTCGACGATGCTCGCCAACACCACCTTCACCGAAGTGGTCGGCGGCTGCGAACTCGTCTACTACGCCGTACGGCGAGTACGACCCGGCGTGGCGTTCGCCGCCGTGTGTTCGCTGGTCGTCGGCGCTCTCGTCGCCGTCGGCGGCCGGTCATACCACGCCCAACCGGGCTCCAGCAGCTTCGGCCAGTCGCTGATCTACGGCGTGTTGATGCTGTTCGCGGCGGTGCTCATCGGCTTGTACGGCCGGCGCCCCGACACCGAGCAGAAGACGAACGGGCTGCTGGAGCTCGTCCGCGACCAATGGCTGCTCATCGGCGGCTTGGCGTTCATGCTGTTCCTTGAACTCGCGTCCGGGCTCAACGACGGGCTGCGCGGGGTCCCGATCATTTTCTGCTCGATCGCCGCGGCCGGGTTGGCGGTGCTGGCCGGCCGCTATCCGGTCCGCGCGTCGCTGGGTATCGCCGCGGTGATGGCGTTCGGCGGACTGGTCGCCGCGGTGCTGGGCACCAGGAATTTTCCGCAGGTGGCGCCCACTCAGGTCCTCGCCGGGATGGCGGCGGTGACCTACCTCATCCGGTCCGCCGTGCCGGCCCGTGCCTGGGCGTGTATCGGCGTGATGTCCGCGGTCGTCGCGGTCGACACCGTGGTGGGCTCGTATCGGCAGTCCTACAGCGGTGGCCTCGCGGAGATCAAGCAGTCGTTCATCGGGGCTGTCCTGCTGCTCGGCATCTCGGTCGCGCTCGGCCTGTTCCTGCGTTCGCGGGAGTCGGAGCGGAAGACGGTCGTCAAGTCGGCGGTGACCGACGCCCAGACCTCCGAACGGATGGCACTGGCGCGCGAACTGCACGACGTCGTCGCCCACCACGTCACCGGCATCGTGGTGCAGGCGCAAGCCGCGCAGATGATGGGCGGCAAGGACCCGCAGATCGCGCTGGACGCGTTGGCGCGGATCGAAACCGCGGGCGGGGAAGCGCTCACGGCCATGCGGCGGCTGGTGCGCAGCATGCGGGGCGACGCGCCGGCCGGCAGCAGCGAGTTCAGCGAGCAGGCCACCACGGACCTCGCCGCGGACCTGCGGCGGCTGGTCGACGGGGTGAACAACGGCGTGCCGACGACGTTGGAGCTCAACCTGCCGGACGACCTGCCCCAGGAGGTCGGGCGTTCGGCGCTGCGGCTCGTCCAGGAGTCGCTCACGAACATCGGCAAACACGCGGCGGGCGTGCGCATGGCGACCGTGCTCGCCGAGGTCACCGGCAACGAACTACACCTGCTCGTCACCGATGACGGACAGGAAGAACGCCGGACCGCCACTGACGCCGGTGCCCGGCGCGAGGGCGGCTACGGTCTGATCGGCATGCGCGAGCGCGTCGAACTGCTGCACGGCAGGCTGTTCGCCGGACGCGGATACGACGGCGGCTGGCGTGTCGAAGCTTGGCTGCCCGTGGAGGGGGACGAATGACGATCCGGGTGCTGATCGCGGACGATCAGGAGATGGTGCGGACCGGGTTCCGGATGATCCTCGACGCGCAGGACGACATCGAGGTCGTCGCCGATGTCGCGGACGGGATCTCCGCGGTCGGCAAGGCGCGGGAGCTGCGGCCGGACGTCTGCTTGCTCGACATCCGCATGCCCGGGCTCGACGGGCTCGAGGTGACCCGCCAGCTGGCCGGGCCGGACGTGACCGATCCGCTGAAGGTCGTCGTCGTCACGACGTTCGACCTCGACGAGTACGTCCACGCCGCGCTGCGCAACGGCGCGAGCGGGTTCCTGCTCAAGGACGCCGGGCCGGCGTTGCTGATCGAAGCGGTGCGCGCGGCGGAACGCGGCGACGCGCTGGTGTCGCCGCAGGTGACCGTCCGGCTGCTCAAGCACTTCAACGGTGGTTCGGTGAAACGGAACGTCGCGCCGCCGAACGACCCGTTGACAGCGCGTGAACTCGACGTCGTCAGGGCCGCCGCGCGCGGGCTGACCAACACCGAGATCGGCACGGAACTGTTCCTGTCGCTGTCGACGGTGAAAACGCATCTGGCGTCTGTCCAGGGCAAGATCAACGCGCGAAACCGGGTCGAGATCGCGGCCTGGGCGTGGCAGAGCGGAGTCATGGACTGAGTCGTGGAGAGGGTCCGTAAGATCCTTCCATGTCTCGTCGTTACCGCGCCGCCGTCGTCCTGCCCGCCGATCCAGCCTGCTCGCTTCTGCGTGACGCGGTGGTCGACGTCGACGACAACGGCCGGATCACCTTCTGTGGAACAGCCTCCGACGCGGGCGACCCCGGTGATGCCCTGGTCACGGACCTGTCCGGCATCTTGCTGCCCGGTCTGGTGAACACCCACGCGCACAGCCCGATGGTGCTGCTGCGCGGGATGGGCGGCGACCTGCCGCTGCTGCGCTGGCTGCAGGAGATCATCTGGCCGGTCGAGGCGCGGATGGTGGCCGAAGACGTCCGCACCGGCATGCTGCTGGGGTCGATAGAGATGCTGCGGCACGGCATCACGACCAGCGCGGAGATGTACTTCCACGCCGAGCAGGTCGCCGAAGCGGTGCTGACCACCGGCGCGCGGGCGATCCTCGCGCCGCCGCTGATGGACCTGCCGGGGATGAACTGGCGCACGATGCTGAGCGACATCGACCGCTGGATCGACGCCGACGGACTGCGGTTCGGTCCGAGCGACCGGATCGAGCTGGGCTACGGCCCGCACGCGGCGTACACGCTGCCGGTCGAGGCGCTGCGGATGACGGCCGAGTCGGCCGCCGCGCGCGGCGCGCTCGTGCAGATCCACGTCGCCGAGGCGGCGGCGGAAGACACGAAACAGCGTGCCGAGCACGGTTCGGTGCCGAAGCTGCTGGACGAGGTCGGCATGCTCGCCGGGCGCACCCTCGCCGCGCACGCGGTGCATCTGTCCGACGAGGACATCGCGTTGTTCGCGGCGCGGGGGACCGGTGTCGCGCACTGCCCCGGATCGAACTCGAAGCTCGCGTCCGGCATCGCGCGGCTGGCCGAGCTGCGGGCGGCGTCGGTCGCGGTCGGCCTTGGCACGGACGGGCCGGCCAGCAACGACGACCTCGACCTGTGGGAGGAGATCCAGCTCTCCGCGATGCTCAGTCGGCTGGCGACGAAGGACTCGACCGTGCTGACCGCGGCCGACGCGTTCCTGCTCGCCACCCGCGGCGGTGCGGAGGCGCTGGGCCGCGACGACATCGGTGTGCTCGAAGCCGGCCGCTGGGCGGACATGGTGCACGTCGACCTCGACGACCCGGCGTTCGCGACCGGGCTGGACGTGTCGGACGAGCAGCTGTTGTCGAACCTCGTGTGGGCGGCGGGCTCGCGGCGCGTGCGAGACGTGTGGGTCGCGGGTGAGCAGGTCGTCGGCGACGGTGAATCGCTGCGCGTCGACCGCGCGAAGGCCCAGGCCGGCGTCGCCGAAGCCGCCGCCCGCCTCCGCCGCGGCTAACCCCTCCAAACAGCAACTCGCCGTCGAGTTGCGATCGTTGGTCATCCCAACTACCGCAACTCGACGGCGAGTTGCGAGGGCTAGGACGTGCGGCGGGGGCGGAGGATGACTTCCGTGAGGTGGGCGTCGGGGCTGGCGGAGACGGCGGCCAGGACGGCCATCGCCACCGAGTCGGGCCGCAGGAAGCGCTCGGCGACGTAGTCCCCGCCCTCGTCGGCGACGAGGGCGCGCTGCATCTCCGTGTCGGTCCGGCCGGGGAACACCGAGGTCACGCGCACGCCGTTGGACTCCTCTTCGGCCCGAAGCGCGTCCGCGAACGCGCGAGCCGCGAACTTGCTCGCCGAGTACGGTCCCCAGCCCGCGCTCGCGGCCAGGCCGGCCCCGGAGTTGATCACCACGACGTGCCCCTTCGCCGCACGCAGCGCCGGCAGCAGGATGCTCGTCAGCTCGGCTACCGCGACGACGTTGACCTCGAAGTTCTTCCGCCACGCCGACGCGTCGGCCTCCTCGATCGTGCCCAGTTCGGCGACTCCGGCGGAGTGAACGAGCACGTCGAGTGCACCGACCTTGGCCGCGGCCGCGGCGAGCGCGTCCGGGTCGGTGAGGTCGACCGGCCACGGCTCGGTGCCGGGAAGCTTCGCGGCGACCCGGGCGAGCGCATCGACGTCGCGCCCGCCGAGGAGAACCCGGTGTGTCGGTTCGAGCGCGTGCGCGATGGCGGCGCCGATCCCGCGCGAAGCACCGGTGACAAGGGCAGTGGGGAGATCCGTCATGGATCCACCGTAACTACCGGACGCCGATCCGGCCGACCAGCCCGAAGGGTCCCTTCTTCCACACGGCGACGATCGCCGGGCGTGGTTGCGAAGTGCCGCCGTCCGGCCAGTGCGACGTCGGATTCGCCGAGCTCGCCGCGTTTTCCCCGGGATGCTGGACCGCCACGAGCACCAGGTGCTCGGTCACGACGGGACCGCAGGTCTCAGCACCGACCGGCACCGTGAGGAACTGCTTGACGTGCCCTCGATCCGGGCCTTCGACGGGCACGGAGAACAGGCCGTCGTTGGCGCCGAGGGCGTTGCCGTCGGTTGCGATCCAGAGGTTTCCGCGGCCGTCGAACGCGACGTTGTCCGGGCACGAAATCGGGCTGACCTGCTCCTTAGGGAAGCCGCCGAAGTAGGTGTCCGCGGTCGCCGGATCTCCGCAGACGAGCAGCAGCCGCCAGCGGAACCTGGTCGACGCCGAATCGCCGTGATCCTCGTCCCACTCCAGGATGTGGCCGTTTTTGTTGTTCTTGCGGGGATTCACCTCGTCGATGCCCGCCTTGCCGAGCGCGCCGCGGTCGGTGTTGTTCGTCAGCGCGGCGTAGATCCGGCCGTTCACCGGGTTCGGCTCGATGTCCTCGGGGCGGTCCATCTTCGTCGCGCCCGCCTTGTCAGCGGCGAGCCGGGTGAAGACGTAGACGTCCTCCGCGGTGAATCCGTCCACAAAGGACGTGTTGCCGCTCGCCAGCGGGATCCACTCGCCGGTGCCGTCGAACTCGCCGTCGGCCGGGAGCAAGCCGTCGAAGTCGGGGCTGTCACCGGTGAACTTGGCCACGTACAAGGTTCCGTCGTCGAGCAAGGCCGAGTTATGCCTGCGCGCCAACGCACTCTGGCCCGGCTTGTACTTGCCCTTGGAGACGTACTTGTAGATGTAGTCGAAGCGCTCGTCGTCACCGGAGTAGACGGCGACGCGGCCGTCCGCGGTGATCTTGACGTTCGCGGCCTCGTGCTTGAACCGGCCGAGCGCGGTGTGCTTGACGGGCGTGGACTTCGGGTCGTGCGGGTCGATCTCGACGACCCAGCCGAATCGGTTGGGTTCGTTGGGCTCCTGCGACACGTCCCAGCGCTTGTCGAACCGCTCCCACTTGCGCGTGCTGGCGCCGGTGCCGACGCCGTAGCGCTTCAGGCGCGCAGCCGTGGTCGGCTCGGTGACCTTGTCCGCGTTGGCGAAGTACTGGTGGAAGTTCTCTTCACCGGAAAGCACCGTGCCCCAAGGAGTTACGCCGCCCGAGCAGTTGTTCTGCGTGCCGCGGACCTGCCGGCCGGACGCGTCCGCCGAGGTCTGCAAGTACTTCGAACCCGCGGCCGGCCCGCGCATTTCGAACACGGTGTCGAGGGTGATGCGGCGGTTGAGCCGGCTGGGGACCGAGCGCAGCGCACCGAACAGCGGGTCGCGGACGGTCTGCACCACCGAAAGCCCGTGCGCGGCCCACGCGATCTTGACCTGTTCCTCGGTCGGGTTCGCCGGGTCGTACTGGTCGGCGGGGAAGAGGTGGACCTCGGTGGTGTACTCGTGGTTGACCACGAGCAGGTTCCGGGTGCCGAGCGCGTCCTGCGGGATCAGGCCGACGAAGTCGTTGTTGTACCCGAACTGCTTCGCCTGCGCGGCCGCGGTCTGGTGGTGGAAGTCGAACTTCGGCGCGCCCGCCTCGACGGCGTCACCCCAGCGGATGACGACGCTCTGGCCGTAGCCGTCCGGGGTCGTCACGGCGTCGAACTTGTTCGGTGACACGGCGTCGAAGTCGGTCCCGGCGGCCGGGCGCACCGGACGTTGGGCCGCGGTGGTCGCCGTCGCCGTTGTTGCCGCGGCGGCCGTCCCGGACAACGCGGCGAAACCACCGGCGGCCGCTGCCATCACGGCGCCGGCCCTCAGCGCCCCTCGGCGCGAGACGACGCCCTTGACGACATCGCCGAAGTACTCGTTGCCGGACTGGTTGGGCTCGGGGTGTGCACACGCGTTGCCGCAGCGGTACTCGCAGGTGAGCGGCGAACGGCCGCCGGAATGCGAAGCGAACAAGGGCAGCACAGGGCCTCCAGTGGTGTCAGTCGGGGAACGAACCGACACTAAACGCCCAAACAGCCGATAACCACACTTTCAGGTGAACATCGGGCAAATCCACCGCCTACACGTCAGGTCTCGGTGTCGAGCTCGAGGAGTCGGTGCAGGGCGGGCAACGCCGCGTCGATAGCCGCGCGGTCGGCGTCGTCGAGCAGGGACAGCCGCGCGCGCAGGAACTCCTCGCGCAGGACGATCAGCTCGTCGTAAAACTCGCGCCCCTGTGATGTCACCTCGACGAGCACCGCGCGGCCGTCGGCCGGGTCGGGCGCCTTGCTGACCAGCCCGAGCCGTCCGAGCCTGCTGACGACGTCGGTCATCGACGGCATGCGGACGCCTTCGAGCTCGGCCAGCGCGCTCATCCGCCGGGGTCCGCGCTTGACCAGCTCGGTCAGGACCGAACCTTGGGTCAGCGTGAGCTGGACTTGCGGCGTCTCGCGGCGAACCACGTAGTACAGCCGGAAGACCAGTGGTCGTAGTCGATGCGCCAGTTCCGCCACTCCGGTATTCACTTAGCCAGGCTAACATATTTAGTTAGCGTAGCGAAGTAATCTCGTCCACAGCTAACCTGTCGTCCATGGAAGCGGTGGTTTTTGACCTCGACGGGGTACTGGTCGATTCCGAGCGGATCTGGGACGAGGTTCGCCGGTCGGTCGTCGCCGAACACGGCGGCACGTGGACGGACGAGGCGACCCGGGCGCAGCAGGGGATGAGCACGCCGGAATGGGCGCGGTACCTCGTCGACTCACTGGGCGCGAAGCTGACACCGGACGAGATCGCCGAGGTCGTCATCTCGCGGATGTCCGAGCGCTACGCGAGCGGGCCGCCGGTGATCCCGGGCGCCGTCGACACCGTCCGAGCGGTGGCCGCGCGGTACCCGGTCGCGATCGCGAGCTCGTCACCGACCGTGTTGATCGAGTCGTTCCTGGCGGCGACGGAGTTGGCCGGGTTGGTACCCGTCGCGCTGTCGAGCGAGCGGGTCGCGGCCGGGAAACCTGCCCCGGACGTCTACCTCGAGGCGGCGCGGCGGCTGGGCGTCGACGCGGCGAAGTGTGCGGCCGTCGAGGACACGACCAACGGGCTGCGCTCGGCGCTGGCGGCCGGGATGACGGTGTACGCCGTGCCCAACCCTCACTTTCCGCCGAACCCCGGCGTCGTCGCGCAAGCCGCGGCCGTCCTCACCGCGATCACCGAGCTGCCGGGGGCGCTGGGCATCGACTGGTGAGTATTCCGGCCGGTTCTAAGCGGCCGGAACACTCACGAGTCTTTAGGCGTCGGGCTCGCCCTTGATGAACGCTTCGACGGAGTCGCGCGCGGTGGAGTCGTCGTACTGCTCTGGCGGCGACTTCATGAAGTACGACGACGCCGAGAGGATCGGGCCGCCGATGCCACGGTCGAGGGCGATCTTCGCCGCGCGCACGGCGTCGATGATGATGCCCGCGGAGTTCGGCGAGTCCCAGACCTCGAGCTTGTACTCGATGTTCAGCGGCACGTCACCGAACGCACGGCCCTCGAGCCGGACGTATGCCCACTTGCGGTCGTCGAGCCACTGCACGTAGTCCGACGGTCCGATGTGGATGTTGCGCTTGCCGAGGTCGCGGTCGATCTGCGAAGTGACCGACTGGGTCTTCGAGATCTTCTTCGACTCGAGGCGCTCCAGCTCCTTCATGTTCAGGAAGTCCATGTTCCCGCCCACGTTGAGCTGCATCGTGCGGTCGAGCTGGACACCGCGGTCCTCGAAGAGCTTCGCCAGCACGCGGTGCGTGATGGTGGCGCCCACCTGGGACTTGATGTCGTCGCCGACGATCGGGATGTTCGCGTCGGTGAACTTCTTCGCCCACACCGGGTCGGACGCGATGAACACCGGCAGCGCGTTGACGAACGCCACGCCGGCGTCGATCGCGCACTGCGCGTAGAACTTGTCGGCCACTTCCGAGCCGACCGGGAGGTACGCGACGAGCACGTCAACCTCGGCGGCGCGCAGGGCGGCGACGATGTCCACAGCGGCTTCTTCGGACTCTTCGATGGTCTCGCGGTAGAACTTGCCGAGACCGTCATGGGTGTGCCCGCGCTGCACGGTCACCCCGAGCGGCGGCACATCGGCGATCTTGATGGTGTTGTTCTCCGAGGCGAAAATGGCCTCGGAGAGGTCGTGTCCGACCTTCTTCGCGTCCACGTCGAACGCGGCGACGAACTCGATGTCACGGACGTGGTACTGGCCGAACTGCACATGCATCAAGCCGGGCACGCGGGCGCCGGCATCGGCGTCGCGGTAGTACTGGACGCCCTGGACCAGCGACGACGCGCAGTTCCCGACGCCAACGATGGCCACCCTCACGCTGCGGCGGTGCTCGCCCATGCCGGTGTCTCCTTCAATTCGTTTAAGTGTGTAGGTGCCGGCCGAACCCGCGAGTCAGTGCTCCTGCTCACGTTGCTCGGCTTGTTCGTGCGCGATCAGCTCGTTGAGCCACCGCACCTCCCGTTCGCTGGTCTCCAGCCCTAGCCGGTGCAGCTCGCGGGTGTACCGATCGATCTTTTCCTCGGCCCTGGACATCGCGGCGCGCAACCCTTCGCGGCGCTCCTCGACACGACGGCGCCGTCCTTCCAAAATGCGCATCCGGACATCCGCCGGGGTCTTCGAAAAGAAGGCCAGGTGGACACCGAATCCCTCGTCGTCCCACGTCTGCGGGCCGGCGTCACCGAGCAGCTCGGCGAAGTGCTCCTTGCCCTCGGCGGTGAGCTGGTAGACGCGCCTCCCGCGCCTGGCCCAGGTCTTGCCGGGGGCCCGAGCCGCCGTTTTCGGCTGCTCGGTGGACTCGACCTCGTCCAGTTCTTCGACGATGAACCCGGCCCGCAACAGCCTCCGCAGGGTCGGATACAGCGACCCGTAGGAGAACGCCCGGAACATCCCGAGCGTCTCGTGCAGACGTTTGCGCAGCACGTATCCGTGCATGGGGGCTTCGTGCAGCAGCCCCAGGATCGCGAACTCCAGCACAGTGCACCCCCTTCCGGGAACAAAAGGCGCTCCGGGGCGTTGCCCGTAGTGCCTGTCTGGCCTAACGCAACCTACCGGTCAACTATATCGCGCCGATACATCGAAGTGGCGTAAGTAACCTTTCGTGGGTTCGCGGAACTCTCGAAAATCACACCGGTGTTATTCGCCGGAGCGTGCCGAAACGACCCGGCTGCCCGGATTCGGCGGGGGTCCGAAATCCGGCGGGCCATGGTCTACACAGGTGAAACCCGTAGTCTGTTGTCGTGCGAAACCAGCGGCAGGTCGTGGACTACGCGTTGCAGCGCCGTGCGCTGCTCGCCGGCGTCCATTCCGGACGCGTCGGTACCGGCGACGTCTGCGATGCGACTCCGTACCTGCTCAAGGCCGCCGCGTTCCATGGCGAACCGACCGAGCAGGCCTGCCCGGTCTGCCGGAAAGAGGCGTTGACCCAGGTGTCCTGGGTCTACGGTGACGAGCTGAAGCACGTCGCCGGCTCGGCACGGGCCCAGGATGAACTCACCAGGATGGCGGAGCTGTTCTCCGAGTTCACCGTCTACGTCGTGGAGGTCTGTCGGACGTGTCACTGGAACCACTTGGTGCAGTCATACGTCCTGGGAACAGGAGACCCGCGCACGCGGGCCCGCCCGGCGAAAACCGCGGGCCAATGACGGCGGACGAAAAAACCACTGTTGACCACAGAGCGGCGCCCCCCGAAGCGCCGGTCTGGGAGGCTCATTCGTGACCGACGATCACAATCGCTCCTGGCCTGGCCAGGAGCCTGATGCCCATCGCCATGCCCAGTGGCCGAGCGAGGACGAACCCGGGCCGCAGTGGCCCAGCGACGACCCGCCGCGCCGGCCACCGCGCCCGCCGCAGGGTCCCCCACCCCAGCGGCCGCCCACGCCCCCGCGTGGCGCGCCGAGGGCGGAGTCGCCGCAGTGGCCGACCGGTGACGACGTGCCACCCCGGCGTCCGCCGCAGCAGACCCCGCCCGGCGGACTGCCGCGGCGTCCCGGTCCACCGCCGCCCGGCGGCCAGCCGCCGGTGCCTCAGCACGGCGGCACCTATCGGCCACCGCCGCCGCAGGCCCCACCGCCGCCCGGCCCGCCCCCGAGGCGGCCGCAGGTAGAGCAGCCGACCGGGATGGTCCGGCCGGTGCTCGGGCCGAACGACCGTGAACCGGACCTGATCACGCACCACACGCACAACGGCACCGGTCCCGACGACTTCGACTACGACGATCCGTACACCGGCGAGCAGGCCTCGTTCAACGAGTTCGGCCCCAACGACGGCTACGGCACCGAAGACGAGTACGACGAAAACGGCAAGAAGATCAAACCGCCGTTGACCCCGCTGCAGCGGAAGAGGCGGGTCTGGCGGCGTGTCCGACGGACCCTCTACGTGCTGTTCGGCCTGGGCGTCATCGTGCCGGTGGTCGGCTTCGCGATCATCTACTTCAACGTCGATGTGCCCTCGCCGCAGAGCGTGATCGCGGCGCAGAGCCAGCCGGTCACGTACTACTACAGCGACGGCTCGGTCCTCGGCAAGGACGTCCCCGCCGGAGGAAACCGGCAGACGCTGCAGGCGGGCCAGATCCCGGACCTGGTCAAGCACGCCGTCACCGCGACCGAGGACGCGTCGTTCGACACCAACTCCGGTTTCGACATCACCGGCATCCTGCGAGCGGTCTACAACCAGGCCACCGGCGGCGCGGGTGGTGGTTCGACGATCTCCCAGCAGTACATCAAGCAGGCGACCAAGAACGACTCCCCGACGCTGAGCCGTAAGGTCACCGAGCTCGCGAAGTCGTTCAAGATGAACCAGACCTACGACAAACAGGACATCATCACCGGGTACCTCAACATCATCTACTTCGGACGTGGGGCATACGGGATCCAGGCGGCGTCGCAGGCCTTCTACAAGAAGGACGTCAGCCAGCTCAACGCCTCGGAAGCGGCGTTGCTGGCCGGCTTGATCCAGCAGCCGGGCCGGTCGGAAAACCCGACGGTCGCCCACGACCGCTGGAACACCGCGATGGACCGGATGCAGAAGAACGGGTACATCACAGCGGCAGCACGGGCCTCGGCCACCTTCCCGACTGTGGTCCCGCTCGACCAGTTCAAGCAGCAGGCCGTCGGTGAGCCCGACGCACACATCAAGGACCGTGTCCTCGCCGAGCTCGCCACTCAGGGCTACGACCAGGACAAGCTGTACAGCGGCGGGTACAAGATCTACACCACGATCGACCCGAAGGCCCAGCAGCAAGCCGTGGACACGGTTCAGGCCCACATGCAGGGCCAGACCGACCCCAAAATCCTCAACGCGCTCGTCGCCATCAGCCCGACGACGGGCGGGGTATTGGCTTACTACGGCGGCCCGAACCTGACGACGAACTCGTCAGGTAACCAGATCAAGGCCGCTGACCGAGCCAACCAAGCCCGGAACCCGGGGTCGTCGATCAAGGCGTTCGACCTCACGGCGTACCTGAAACTGGGCAAGGGCCTGGGCGACACCTTCGATGGAACCTCACCTCGGTCGTTCCCCGGCGTCCCGAAACCGATCAAGAACGCCGGTGAAGCGGACAGTTGTTCCAAACAATGCACCGTGGCCACGGCCATGGAGCGTTCGACGAACACGGTCTTCTACGACATGGTCTACAACATCGTCGGTTACCCGAAGGTCGACCAGGCCGCCAAGGACGCCGGCGTGAAGACGAAGGACCAGGGCGGGCTGTCCATCATGGGTACGGACAACAACATCGCGCTCGGCGGTGGTAGCACGGTGGCCACCCCCGCGGACATGGCGGCGGCGTACTCGACCTTCGCCGGGAACGGTATCCGGCACGACGCACACTTTGTCGCCAAGTTGACCAACTCCCAGGACGAAGTCGCGTACACGGCGCCAGCGCAGGGGACCCCCGCTTTCGCCAGCGATCCGGCCTTGAGCGCACAGATCGCCGGAAACGTCACGACCGCGCTGGAACCTGTCATCAAGTTCTCCCATCTGCAGTGCCCGGCCAACCACGAATGCGCCGGCAAGACCGGAACCCAGCAGTACGAGTTCCAAGCGGGCAACCCCAAGTCGTGGGCCGACGCCAACGCCCAGACCTGGATGGTCGGGTACACGAACTCGGTGGCAGTGGCGGTCTGGGTCGGCGGCGACGGCAACATCGCGCTGCACGACAAAACCGGGAAACCCCTTTTCGGGTCCACCCTCGCCGGCCCGATCTGGCAGGATTTCATGGGCACATATCTGAAGGACAAACCCGCGGAGAAGTTCCCGCAGGTCGACCCGATCGGTACGGCGGCCGCTAATCCGGATGCGCCGTCGACCACTCCGACGACGCCGTCGACGCCGACCACCCCGTCAACGCCCACTACACCGTCGACGCCGACGACGCCCTCAACGCCGACGACCAGCGCCACGTCGTCGACGTCGTCGACGCGCCCGGGACCGTCGCTGCCGTTCGGCGGTCCACCCGCTGGCGGTGGCGGTGGCGGTGGCGGTAAGCCGCCAGGGCTACTGCCCAACGACCCGGCCGGATAGGGGAAAGGGCGCTTTCGGAGAACCGAAAGCGCCCTTTCTTCCTACACATGGGGCTACTCACACTATTCGCCTCCTACTCGTCAAGACTTGGTACTACGCTACAAAACTATGAATCAAGAAATCTCGACCTCACCCCAGACGGAGAAATAAAAACCCGAACCTGGACAGAGGAGTATTTTCGATGCTTGCTGTAGCACTTTTCATTCTCTTCTGGATATTCGTGGCGGCCATTGTGATCGCTTCGGCACCATGGCGACGGTGGAGTACTCGCGTGACGATACTGTCGATTCAGGTCCTCACCTCGATCGCGTTGCCACCGGCGCTCTCCAGCAGCAGCACAGGGTGGCAGGTCTGGGCCGTTGTGCTCGGTCCGGGTGCGGCCATCGCATTGGTCAGGCTTTTTCGAGCGTTGAACGGGTGGTACCTCGAACCGGCACGCTCGACGGGATCTTCACCGATCGCGAAGCAGTGACGGTTCGCCTGGCGAACCGGGCGGCGAAGTTCACCGTGATCGTGGCAGCGATCACCTATGACTGAATACGGGCTCGAAAGGGAGCGTAAACGTAAGCGGGATACCTTGCGCCGAGCACTCGTTCTAGTCTGCATGTTCGGCGTACTCGCCCTCAGGGCAGGCATAGTGGACGCCCTGCTCGGATTGATCGCGCTGCTGGTCGTGGGCTTCAGCGTGTACCCGCTGATCGTCTGGTCTGGCCGCCGAGCCGAAGCGCGCAGGAGAGCGACCGGCGCTGCCCCGTCCTGGCCCGCGCAACTACCGGTGGTGGTCGCCAAGATGTGGGAGTGTCCTGCGAAGGTCTGCAGGATTGTTGACCCACACGTCGATTGCGAAGCCGTCGGCGCGGGTCAGGGTCAAACAGCCCTGGCTTCCCGGGCCCCAGATCTTGACGACCTCGGGAGACCACGTGAAAGTCTGCGCTGGGACCCGGAAAGTCCCAGCGAAAGAAAGGCACCGCACCGATAACTTGGGACCGATCGTCGGGCTTGCCGAAACCCATTAGCCGCAATTCATTTGACGTTGGGGTCACGTATGGCACGGACAAGCCGCGACTTGCGTACCGGCGGGAGCGTTTGCGGCGGCTGCGATGACGTCGTCGAGCATCTTCTGCCGGGTCGTCGGGTCGAGGTAGCGGCCGCGGGCGACGACGCCGTGGATGCGTTGGGTGTTGGCGATGTCCGCCAAGGGGTCTGCGTCGAGGATGACGAGATCGGCGCGTTTGCCGCGTTCGATGGTTCCAGCTATTGCTTCCAGGCCAAGGAACTTGGCGGGTTCCAGCGTTGACGCCTGGAGTGCTTGCATTGGCGTCAATCCGGCCTGGACAAGTAGCTGTAGTTCGTCGTGGACGGCGAATCCGGGGAAGACCTCGGGAGTGCCGGTGTCGGTTCCCGTCATGATCGGCACGCCGGCACGCGCCATTTCGCCGACGATCGCGAGCCGGTAGTCGAACATCGCCGCCCACTGCGCATCGTCCTCGGGCTTGCGATCGTTGAGGTACAGCTCCTGGATGACGTAGTCCTGAGTGTTCCAGTAGTCCTTCGACAGGTACTTCCGGCGCGGGTCGTTCGGGGTGAGTTCCCTGGCGCGGTCCAGTGCCTTGTGCATGACCAGAGTCGGAACCTGGCGGGTGCCGCGGGCGGCGAACTTCGCGAACAGTTGCCGCGCCTTGACTCGGCTCTCACTGTGCACGGCTTCCCATTCGAGCGGGTGGATCGCGGCGAACCAGCCAGCGTAGTCGCCTTCGCCGAGGCGGATCTTCGCGATCTTCGCGCGGATGTCGGCTTCCTTGCGGGAAATGCCGAAGGGGGTCCAAAAGAGGTGCTCCACGCTGCGCTGACCGAGATCCACGGCCTCGGCGATGGGCACGTTGTCCGGGCAGTGCCCGACAAACGGAATCCGCTGGCGCCGCGCTTCGTCCGCGATGCCGTACAGCGCATCCTTCGGCACCCGCGAGTAGACCTTGATGAAGTCCGCGCCCTCAGCCTTGAGGGTGCGGACGGCTGCGCGTCCGTCATCCTCAGTGGTGACCTCGACGACCGAGAGAAGGTTCGGGTCCCACAGCGACGGCGAACCGTCGACGATCCGGCTCCCGATGACCCACCGCGGACCGAGCAGCGTGCCGGCGTCGATGCGCTTGCGCCAGTCGTAGTTCTTCTGCGTCCCCGACATTTCGCGGACCGTCGTGACGCCGTTGGCGAGGTAGAGCGCCGGACTCGTCTGGTCGGTGTCGCTGTGGACGTGCATATCGCTGAGGCCGGGAATGAGGTACTTGCCGCGCAGATCGACCACGGTCATGCCCGCCGGGATCCGGACGTCGCTCGACCGGCCGAGCTGCGTGATGCGGTCGCCTTGAACAAGGACAGTCTGGTCCGGCCTCGGCCGGGCGCCCGTCACGTCGACGACGGTCATGTGGGTGAAGGCGGTACCGGACGTCGTGGAGGGAGCGGGAGCCGCGGAGGCGACAGCCGGGAAAGTGAGCCCGGCGACGCCGGCCGCGAGGCCGGTGACAAGTGCGGTGCGGCGGGTGAATTGTGTAGCCATGCCGGAAATTCTGGCCGCCGCGCGCCGTCACGTCAGTAGTGTGTACCCCCGGAACAGTTTCACAGCACAACTACCCGACGCTCGGCGCCGGACTTGTGCGCGGCCTCGATGACGCGGAGCGTCTCGACGGCGCTGGCCGGGTCGACGGGGAACTCACCCTCGCCGCGCAGCGCGTCACGGACCTCGATGTAGAACTGCTCATAGCGACCGGTTTCGGTCGGCACGGTCTCGACATCTTCGTTGACACCGAGGACACCGGCGTCGGACTCGGGCTCGATGCCCCAGCCGTCGTCGCCGGGTCGCTTGCCGTCCTTGATCTGGGGCTCCTGCACGTCCAGGCCATATTTCGTGAACGTCCCGCCGGTGCCGAGCACCCGGAACCGCGGGTTGCGCGTGCCGGCGAGCGCGGACGCCCACAGCTGCGAACGCACCCCGTTGACGTGGTGCAGCGCGACGAACGTGTCGTCGTCGACGGAGACGCCTTCACGCCGTCGATCGAGCTCCGCGTAGACCTCGGCAACCGGCCCGAACAGTTGCAGGGCCTGGTCGACGATGTGCGCGCCGAGGTCGTAGAGCAGCCCGCCCGCTTCGGCCGGGTCGCCGAACTCGCGCCAGTTGTCCTTCGGCTTCGGCACCCAGCGGTCGTAACGCGACTCGAAGCGGAAGACGTCGCCGAGCTTGCCGGAGTCGAGCACCTTGAGGACGGTCAGGAAGTCCGAGTCGAAACGCCGGTTCTGGAACACCGTGAGCCCGACGCCGGCGTCCTTCGCGGCACTCACGACTGTCTCGGCCTCGGCCGCAGTCGGCGCGAACGGCTTGTCCACCACGACCGGCAGGCCGTGTGAGATCGCCTGCAGGGCCAGCGGCACGTGGGTGCGGTTGGGCGTGCTGACCACGACGAGGTCGAGGGAATCCGCCAGCGCGAACAGCGCGTCCGCGTCGGCGACGATCTCAGCCAACGGGTGCTCGGCGTGCGCCTGGGCGGCGCGCTCGGGATTCGCGCTGACGATCGCGGCGACCGACAGCCCCGGGGTCGCGTCCACGAGCGGAGCGTGGAAGACGCGTCCGCCGATGCCGTAACCGAGGATTCCGACTCGCAAGTCCGCAGTACTCATGCCGTTAATTAAACAACACTGTTGCCTAATTGGCCAGGCGTGCGACGATGGGCACATGACCGAGTCTGGGGTGAATCTACGCGCGCTACGCAAACACAATCGAGCGCTGCTGCTCACCGAGATCCGGCGCGCCGGCGGGCTGAGCCGCGTCGAGTTGGCCGACCGCAGCGGACTGACCGCGCAGGCCGTGTCGAAGATCGTGCCGGAGCTCATCGACGCCGGGTTGCTCGACGAGGAACGCCAGTTCGACGGCAACGTCGGCAAACCACGAACCCAGCTCCGGATCAGACCCGGCGCCCGCTACGCGCTGGGTGTCCAACTCGACCGCGACGAGGTCCACGTCGTACTCACCGATCTCCTCGGCTCGGTGCTGTCCAAAACGACGTCGAGGTTGGATCGCGGGTTCAGCCCCGACGACGCGATGTCCGCGATCGCCGACGGCGTGGACCAGCTGACGTCGTACCTGGACCGGGCGAAGCTGCTCGGGCTCGGGGTCGGCGCGCTCGGGCCGCTCGACCACCACACCGGCGTCGTCCACCACGCCACCGGCCTGGCCGGCTGGCACGAGGTGTCGCTGCGCGGCAGGCTCGCCGCGCGCACCGGGCTCGCGGTGATCGTCGACAAAGACACCAACACCGCGGCCTTCGCCCACCAGTGGCATGCGGCCCGGAGCCCGGTGACCACGGCGTTGGTGCTGGTGGGGACCGGTATCGGCGTCGGGCTGCTCGTCGACGGCAAGCTCTACCGAGGGCCGCGGACCAACGCCGGCGAATTCGGGCACACCACGCTGTGGTTCGAGGGTCCGCTCTGCAAGTGCGGCCGCCGAGGCTGCGTTGAAGTGATGCACAATTCCGCCTCCACTCCCGAGGAAGCCGCGCGCCTGCTCGGCATCGGCCTCGCGGACCTCGTGCAGGTCCTCGACCTGGAGCGGATCGTGCTGGCCGGGCGGTCGATCCGCGCCGCTCCCGAGCTGTACACCTCGACCATCGCGGCCCAGCTCGCCCAGCAGCTGCCGGTGCCACACTGGCAGCGGATCACGGTCGAGGTCAGCGATCTCGGCGACGATCTGGTGGCCATCGGCGCGGCCGCGGAAGTACTCGCCGCGTTCTACGCGGACCCGAGATGACAACCGGCTCACCTCACACGGGATAACATCCGCGCGTGTCCAGCCCCATCGAGCAGACCACCGCGCCGGATCCCGAACTGGCGCCCCTCGCGCTCGACGCCTCCGCACGCGTCATCCCGAGCTGGGAAGATCCGTTCGCCGAAGCCGTCACGAGACCGCTCGGCGGAGCACTCGGGGAGCACGCGGCCGTCGGCAGACACTGGTTTTGGTCCCCGGTGCGTGTCGGACTGCTGCTCGCCGTCATCGCGCTGATGCTCAGCTGGTTCGGCAAAGGCTCGTGTATTCAGCAGTACCAGGACGGCTCCGGCGCGAACCAGCTCGACTGGCGAGCCGGACGCCCGTACGTCGCGATGTGTTACACCGACATCGTCCCGCTGTACTCGGCCGAGAAGCTCAGCGACGCCGGCGCCTTCCCGTACGCGACGTCGTGGATCGACAACCCGGGCACGGCGAACGCGCGCGTCCGGTACATGGAGTACCCGGTGTTGACCGGGGTGTTTCAGTGGGCCAACGCGAAGCTGACGAACGTCTGGCTGTCGTTGTCGAACTCGGGCTGGCTGCCGACCGGCCTGCCGGTGGCGATCTACTTCGACATCACCGCGGTCTGGCTGGCACTGGCCTGGGTGGTCACGGTCTGGGCGACGTCGAGAACGCATCGGCGAAGGCCCTGGGACGCGCTACTCGTGGCGATCTCACCCATCGTGCTGGTGCACGCCTTCACGAACTTCGACGCCATCGCGACCGCGTTCACCGCAACCGGACTGCTCGCCTGGGCACGCAAGAAACCGGTGCTCGCCGGGGTTCTGCTCGGCATAGGCGGCGCGGCGAAGCTGTATCCACTGTTCCTTCTCCTGCCTCTACTCGTGCTCTGTCTGAGAGCGGGGAAGATGCGGGTCTGGTCATACACGGCCGTCAGCGCGGTCGGCACCTGGGCAGTGATCAACCTGCCGTTCGCGCTGTTCCTGCGGACCGGGTGGGAGGAGTTCTTCCGCCTCAACACCAGCCGGCCGATGGACCCCGACTCGCTGTACAACGTGTTCTCGTACTTCAGCGGCTGGACGGGCTTCGACGGTGTCCTGCTGCGCGGTCAGACGCCGACCTGGCTGAACATCGTCACCGGCGGGTTGTTCATCGTCCTCTGCGCGGGCATCGGTTACGTCGCGTTGACCGCGGCTCGGCGGCCACGGCTCGGGCAGCTGTGCTTCCTGATCGTCGCGGCTTTCCTGCTGACCAGCAAGGTGTGGAGCCCGCAGTACTCGCTGTGGCTGGTGCCGCTTGCCGCGCTGGCGATCCCGCGGTGGCGTCCTCTGCTCGCGTGGATGGTCATCGACGCGCTGGTGTGGGCGCCGCGGATGTTCTACTACCTCGGCGTCGACCACAAGGGGCTGCCGGAGGGCTGGTTCCTCGGCACGGTCGTCGTCCGGGACCTGGCCGTGATCGCGCTGTGTGTGCTGATCATTCGCGAGATCTACCGGCCGGCGACCGACCTGGTGCGTGTCGCGGGTGACGACGACCCGGCGGGCGGGTTCCTCGACGGCGCCCCGGACCGGTTCGTCCTCGGCGCCCGGGCACGTGGCCCAGCTCGAGCACGCGACGTGACGGTTTCGTAGCGACGTCGCCGTACCGAGTCAGTCTGTGTGCGGCAGGTAGGGCAGGTGGGGTCAGAGGTGCTCGCGTAGGTAGGCGATGTCGGCGGCCTGGCCGTCGCCGGGGGTTTCGACGATGACGGGCGCGCCTGCCTCGGCCGCGACGGCGACGAGCACCTCGGGGTCGATCGTCCCGTCGCCGCCGACGACGTTGGCGTGCCTGTCCCGTGTGGAGCCGAACTCGTCACGCGAGTTGTTCAGGTGCACGAGGTCGATCCGGCCGGTGATGGCCTTGACCCGCGAGACGGCCTCGGCGAGATCCCAGCCCGCGGCGAACGCGTGGCAGGTGTCCAGGCAGAAGCCGGCGCCGAACTCGCCGACCTGATCCCAGAGCCGCGCGATCATGTCGAGCTCGCGGGCCATCGCGCTGTCGCCTCCGGCGGTGTTCTCGATCAGGATCGGCACCTCGAAACCGCCCTGCTCGACCTGCCGCTCGAACAGTTTTCGCCAGTTCGCGAGGCCTTCCTCGACGGCTTCGCCCTGCCGGACGTGCCCCCCGTGCACGATCAGCCCTTTCGCCCCGACCGCGGCCGCGCCGGCGGCGTGCTGCGCGACGCCCTTGCGGGACGGAATGCGGATCCGGTTGTTCAGCGACGCGACGTTGATCAGGTACGGCGAGTGGATGAACACGTCCAGCCCCGAGCCCAGCAGCTCCTCGGTCTGGGGGTGCGGAGGCGGTTTCTTCCACCCCTGCGGATCGGACAGGAAGAACTGGACGGCCGCCGCTTCGCGCTCGCGTGCCGCCGCCAGCGGGTCGTCGTCCCGGACATGGGCGCCTATCTGCATGGGAGCACGGTACCGCCGCTCCCGTGCCGGGGCGGTGACGCTCGTGGAGTACCGTGAGCGCGTTCCGTGAGCCACGTTAGGCCGAATGCCGCTATCTGACGTGAAAACCAGACACAGCAGCCGAATGCCGGAGGGCGAACCGATGGGGAAACACGCAAGAAGGTTCTGCGCGATCGGGTTCCTGCTCGCGGCCTCGGCCGCGCTCGTGCTCCCGGCGAGCGCCTCCGCCGACGAAACCCTTTCCGGCAGCTGCTCGACAACGCTGCAGGGCGCCCGTTCCGACGGACTCGTCCTCGACCTCGGCGCGCCGCTCAACCTGCCCGGCAAGCTCACCATCGGCCTTGATTCGGCCGGCGGCGCACGCCAGGACAGCGCCTCGCCGGCGCTTTCGCTGCCGGTCGGTGACACCGTCCGCGCGCTCGGCCTCGGCGGCGCCCCGCTGGTCGGTGGCACATGCGACGCCGCCCAAGGCCTGGTCAACGGCGTCGGCGACACCACGCAGAAGCTGCTGGGCGGCAAGACGAGAACCCCGCCGATCTACCCGGGACCGGGCAAGCCGACCCCGCCGACCGGCCCGGGCGGATCCTCGCCCGCACCAGGCGGAACAGGTCCCGGCAGCAACGATGTCATTCCCGCGGGTAACACGGTCCTGGGTTCCATCACCGGCGCCCTGTTGCCCACGACGCTGACCACGGCAGGACCCCTCGTGGTGGGCCTCGCCGCACCCGCGCCTGGGCTCGTCAAGGTGGACCCGGCGCCGGCCGTCGTCTCCGACAAGTCCACCAACGTGCAGGCACTGCCGACGGCAAACGCGCCGGAGCGGCTTCCGCTGATCCTCGCGGTGCTGCTGCTGGCCGTCGTCGCGGCCGCGCTCATCCGGACGTGGATGCGCCGCAAGCCCGCCTGACCGCTCATTACCCATAGTCACCGCCAGTGACGCCCGTTCCACTCGAATGCCTTTCGGTTTCCAGTGGGCGGGCGTCACTGCTGTCCGTTACCGTCGTTATCCCAGGAAGACGAACACGGTCGAGCCACGCGGGGAAGGTCTTCAGGCATGCAGGGTCGGACACGCAGGGCGACCGCGATCGGCGCCGCAGCCTTCGCTCTCGCCGGCTCGGCCGCACTGGCCCTGCCCGGCACCGCCTCGGCGGCGGACACCGTAACCGCGACGTGTGGCAGCTCGGTCACCGCGAAGCCTGGTGACCACATCATCGTCAGCACCATCCTTGGACCTGTGGACTTCGGCGCAATCGGCCAAGTCTCTGCGACGTTGTCCAACGTGATCGGCGGAGTTCTCGGCACCCTCTGCAACGTGACCGTGAACGTGGTCAACACCGTCGTTGCCCCGGTGCCGGTCATCGGCGCGCCTGCCGCCAGCGCCGTCAATGGCGTAGTGGCGGGCACCACAAAGGGACTTTCCGACGCGGCAGCCAACGGCGCCAACTCTTTATCGAGCCAGCCCGCGAAGCAGCAGCCACCGGCAGGCGGTTCACCGCTGTCTCCGACGGGTGGTTCACCGGCCGGGAACACCCCTGTCGGCGGGCAAGCCCCAGGCAGCATGCCCATTCCCGACTCGAATTCCCCCGTGCTCGCCAACGGATTCGGCGGCCTGGGCAGTCTGCCGCTCAACTTCTCCACCGGTTACGCGCCGATGCGGGACTACAGCACCATCCCGATGGCGATGGCCGGCGTCTACGCGCCTTCACCGGGATTGCGGTACGGCGGCCAGATTCCGGGCTACGCGCCGGAATTCGGTCTTCCCGGAACGGGCGGCACGAACCAGGACAGCTCCGGTATCCAAAATGCGGGACAGGCCCAAGCGCTGCCCGCCGGTGACGGCACGGCGCCCGGCGTCGGATTACCCGTGCTCATCGCGGTTTTATCACTCTCCGGAGTCAGTGCGGGGCTTGTCCGCACCTGGGTACTACGCCGAACGGCCGCTTCTTATTAGGCCGACCGCCTAGTATCTTTCCGAGGACACAGTCGTTCTTACTTGTTGTACGCAAATCCCAGTCAGTACCCCAAGCCGCAGTACCCAAAGCTCTTTCCATGGTCCATGCCGATCAGCTCCCCAACCCCCGGAGGACAGCGCTCGTGCGGATACACCCCACCTGGCAGATCACCCGCAAGGCGCTCACCGCCACCGCGATCGCGGCCATGATCACCGGGGGCGCATTCCTGTCCAGTGGCACGGCGTCGGCGAGCACGTTGCTGGCGAGCAGCTGCGCCGGCTCGGTCAGCGGCAACATGGGCGACCAGATCGCCGTTCAGGGGTCCAGCCTGGCCGACACCGTGACGCAGGCCGCGAAGGTGAAGGAGATCTTCCTGCACCTCAACGGCGTCAACCCGGACGGACTGGGCAAGGCGATCGCGGCCAAGGGCGCGTTGATCATCGGCACCATCCCCAACGCCTCCGGCGGGGGCATCGGCGGCGACGTCGTCGCGGCGACCGTCGTCCAGGCGCTGCAGACCGACGGCAACCTCGGCTGGGTCGGCGGAGACAAGCAGGCCGTGCTCGACTCGATCCGGGCCTCGGTCACCAAGTCCTGCGGGCTGACCGCCCTCGCGCTGAACTACACCTCGCCGACGACGACCACCTCCGGCGACTACAACCTCGCGCCCGGGTCGAGCACGGCACTGCCCGGCAGCCTGCTCCCCGGTAGCAACGGCTCCGCTCCCCAGCGCGACTACAGCGGCATCCCGACGGCCTCGATTCCGAGCTTCGCGGTGCCGCCGGGCGTCCGCTACCCCGCCAGTGGCGCGGTCCCCGGGCAGCCTTCGCCGGAGTACGGCCTCCCCAGTGACGGCGGCGCCACCGAGCAACAGGCCGACATCCGCAACGCGGGCAACGCCGACGCGCTGGCCGCCCCCGACTCGTCCACCGGCGGGGTACAGCTGCCGATGCTGCTGGCCGTGATGGCGCTCGCCGGCGTCACCGCCGCGCTGGTGCGGACCTGGGTCCTGCGCCGCGTTTCGTAGCACTCGGCGGAGGCGCCGCGGGCCTCGAAACCCCCGGCAGCTAGACTGACCTGGACAAACCCTCCTGTCACGGACAGTCCGTGACCGCGAGCCCATAGGAGGTGAGTGGTTGTGTCACGCCATTACGAGGTAATGGTCATCCTCGATCCCACGCTCGACGAGCGCACAGTCGCCCCGACGCTGGACACGTTCCTGAACGTGATCCGCACGTCCGGCGGCAGCGTTGAAAAGGTCGATGTCTGGGGCCGTCGGCGGCTCTCGTTCGAAATCAAGAAGCACGCGGAAGGCATCTACGCGCTGCTCGACCTGAACTCCACGTCGGATGCCGTCAAGGAGCTCGACCGCCAGCTTTCGCTGCAGGAGACGGTGCTGCGCACGAAGGTCATGCGCCGCGAGGTCCCGAAGCCGGGCGCCCGCGTCCTTCGCCGCCCGCCGGTGAAGCCCGCCAAGACCGCAGCAGCCAAGGCCTGAGGGGGCGACGATGGCTGGAGACACGATCATCACGGTGATCGGCAACCTGACGTCGGATCCCGAACTGCGCTTCACCCCGTCCGGCGCCGCGGTGGCGAACTTCACCGTGGCATCCACCCCCCGCACGCTCGACAAGGCGTCCGGTGAGTGGAAGGACGGCGAGGCGCTCTTCCTGCGCTGCAACATCTGGCGGCAAGCGGCCGAGAACGTGGCCGAGTCGCTGACCAGGGGTGCGCGCGTAGTCGTGCAGGGCCGGCTCAAGCAGCGCTCCTTCGAGACCAAGGAAGGCGAGAAGCGCACCGTCGTCGAGCTCGAAGTAGACGAAATCGGTCCTTCGCTGAAGTACGCCACCGCCAAGGTCAACAAGGTCAGTCGTGGCGGCGGGGGTGGCGGCGGCTTCGGCGGCGGCTCGTCCTCCGGCGGTGGCGGCAGCGCTCCTTCCGACGACCCGTGGGGCTCGGCGCCCGCAGCTGCCAGCAGTGGTGGCGGCGGCGGATTCGCCGACGAGCCCCCCTTCTAGGACTCCTCGCCGGCCGTTCGCGGCCGCTGGAATCCGCACCCCGTGACGAAAGCAACCACAGAGTTATCCCAGGAGTGAATTGTGGCTAAGCCACCCATTCGCAAACCGAAGAAGAAGGTTTGCGTGTTCTGCAAGGCCGTGAAAAAGGGCCGCCCGGAGACGATCGACTACAAGGACACCAACCTGCTGCGCAAGTACATCTCGGACCGCGGGAAGATCCGCGCCCGTCGTGTCACCGGCAACTGCAGCCAGCACCAGCGTGACATCGCCATCGCGGTCAAGAACTCCCGCGAGATGGCACTGCTTCCCTACACCTCGACCGCTCGATAAGGAGGTACGTCCGATGGCGAAGATCATTCTCACCACTGACGTGGCCAACCTGGGCGGCCCCGGCGACATCGTCGAGGTCAAGGACGGCTACGCGCGCAACTACCTGCTGCCCCGCGGCTACGCCATGCAGGCGAGCAAGGGCGCGGAGAAGAACGTCCAGACGATCCGCCGTGCGCAGGAGGGTCGCCGTGTTCGCGACCTCGACCACGCCAAGGAGATCAAGGCGACGCTCGAGGGCCTCGGCGCCATCGAGCTGTCCGCCAAGGCGGGCGACGGCTCGAAGAAGCTGTTCGGCTCGATCACCACGAACGACGTCGTCGCGGCCATCAAGGCCGCCGGTGGACCGCTGCTCGACAAGCGGGTCATCGAGCTTCGCGAGCACATCAAGACCGTGGGCAAGCACTCGGTCAGCGCCCGTCTGCACCCCGACGTCCGCGTCGACGTGCGGCTCGAGGTCAAGGCCAAGTAGTACCCCGCACCAACCCCAGAGCGGGGACGGCTCCTCCACCGGAGCCGTCCCCGCTCTGTTTTTTCCCCGAGGCGGAAAGCGCCGGGAGCTGCCAGCGGATCGAACATCCGGTGAACTGCGTCGATACGACGGAAGGCCACTTGCTGACCGAGCAGGTACCGGGAAGTGGCGAACCGCTGATCGCCCTCACCCCGGACGACCAGCCGTTACTCGGCGAGCGGTTACAGAGCGCACAGGGCAGGCTGGCCGGTTCCTAGTTTCACCGGTCTTTCAGCCTAGCGGGTGGTCGCTCTACGCTCCGTAGCATTCATCCACAGGTAGGGCCGGAAAGCCGCCCGACACCTATTCGCGACACGCCGAACGGGCGAGCGGGTGCGACACGCCGGGCGCGGAAAAACAAAGTTCTCCACAGCTTGCCCACAGGGTCTGACCAGGCCTTTTCCGAACACCAGTAAAGGTTGTCCCCAGGTTGTGCACAGCCTGGCGCCAGCCTGTGACTCGTTACCCTCGATCATCCCCAGGTTGTCCACAGGACCGTCCCCAAGCGGGTTTGCACTGGTCCTTCCGGGGGACATACGGTGCCCCGTCGGGCCGGTACTCACGGTGGCGAAACGGTTGTCCGCGGTGGCCCAAGGGAGTGCGCCGGGAGGTAGCTGGGGACCACTCGGGGAGCATCCGGCATAATCGAACTGATGTTCGCATCATGAGGAGGTGTCTGTACAGGTGGCGCTCACCGACGACCGCGGTCCCGCCTTCGCGTCGTCCGATCCGGGCCCGGCCGATCCCGGGCCGCGCGGCGAATACGACCGGCAGCCGCCGCAGGACCTCGCCGCCGAGCAGTCCGTGCTCGGCGGGATGCTCCTGTCCAAGGACGCGATCGCCGACGTCATCGAGGCGCTGGGGCCCGACGACTTCTACCGGCCCGCGCACCAGGCCGTGTACGACGTCGTCCTCGATCTGTACGGCCGCGGCGAGCCCGCCGACCCGATCACGGTGTCCGCCGAGCTCGAGCGCCGAGGCGAGCTCGGCCGGATCGGCGGCGCGCCGTACCTGCACACGCTGATCGCCGCGGTACCGACGGCCGCGAATGCCGGTTACTACGCCGAGATCGTGTCGGAGAAGGCCGTGCTGCGCCGGCTGGTCGAAGCGGGCACACGCATCGTCCAGTACGGCTACGGGGCCAACGCGACCGACGGCGCCAACATCGACGAGGTCGTCGACCGCGCGCAGGCGGCGATCTACGACGTCACCGAGCGGCGCACCAGCGAGGACTACTCGGTACTCGAAGACCTGCTGCAGCCGACGATGGACGAGATCGACGCGATCGCGTCCCGCGGCGGTACCTCGAAGGGCATCCCGACCGGCTTCATCGACCTCGACGAAGTGACCAACGGGATGCACCCGGGTCAGATGATCATCGTCGCCGCCCGGCCCGGTGTCGGGAAGTCGACGCTGGGCCTGGACTTCATGCGGTCGTGCTCGATCAAGCACGGCCTGTCCAGTGTCATCTTCTCGCTGGAAATGAGCCGCACCGAGATCGTCATGCGCATGCTTTCGGCCGAAGCGAAGATCCGGCTGGCGGACATGCGCGGTGGCAAGATGTCCGACGAGGACTGGACGAAGCTCGCCCGGCGGATGAGCGAGATCTCCGAGGCGCCGCTGTTCATCGACGACTCGCCGAACATGACGATGATGGAGATCCGGGCCAAGGCGCGCCGGCTCAAGCAGCGCAACGACCTGCGGCTGGTGGTCGTCGACTACCTGCAGCTGATGAGCTCGGGCAAGCGCGTCGAGTCGCGGCAGCAGGAGGTCTCGGAGTTCTCCCGGCAGCTCAAGCTGCTGGCCAAGGAGATCGAAGTCCCGGTCATCGCGATCAGCCAGCTGAACCGTGGTCCCGAGCAGCGGACCGACAAACGCCCGATGCTGTCCGACCTTCGTGAGTCCGGCTCACTGGAGCAGGACGCGGACATCGTCCTGCTGATCAACCGCCCCGACGCCTGGGAACGCGACGACCCGCGTGCCGGCGAGGCGGACCTCATCCTGGCCAAGCACCGTGCCGGGCCGACGAGCACGATTGTCGTCGCCCACCAACTGCACTACAGCCGCTTCACCGACCTCGCCCAGACCTGACGGCCTCTGCGATCCGCAGAGCGGCCTGCGCGGGCGTGAGGTGCGTGGTGTCGACAACCTCGGCCTCGCGGTGTAGCCACGTGCGGGCCGCGTCGGCGTACGGGTCGAGGTATTTGAGACGGAATGAGGAGGGGCCGAGAAAGGTATCCCCGTTGAACCCGGCGACGATCGGTGAGCACATCCGGCCGAGGATCGACGCTGTGCAAAGAATCCGCGCGTCGTACTTTGGCCGGCTCGCTATAGGGGATACCCGCACAGCCTGCGCGTCCCCTCCGCTCATTGAACAGTCCGGCGGATGGACGCGAGAAGGCCGACTGGAGGGAGCTCGCCGGCGGCGATCCGGCGTTCCTCGGCTTGGCGGACGGCGTTGAGGGCATCAGCGACGCGGGTGGCCGGCTCGGCCCAGGCACCACCCCGGCCGTCGATCAAGCGCCACAGGATGGGCGTGGCCACCGTAGTCAGCTCGGAGCCGGTGCGGCTCAAGGCGGTGAGCATGGCGGAGCCTTGGTGGAGGAAGTCGTGGCCGGCGACCCAGGCGTCGAGAAGGTCACCGTCGGGGAGTTCGGTGTCGAGCAGGCCAGTGGCGACCAGCAGTGCCCGGTTGTCGTGGAGGAATTCGGCGGCGGCCTGGTCCACCCTTTCCCACGCGAACTCCTCGATGACGACCTGCCCACCCGGGGCGAGCAAGGTGACGGCATGGGCCACGAGGTCGTCCAAGTTCTCGGCGTGGTGCAGGGAACGGGTGAACAGCACGACGTCGTACTCACCGGAGACGTCGTGGACGTCGGCCTGGATGACGGTTACGCCGCGTTCGCGCGCCGCAGCGGCCATTTCGGCGTTGCGATCCACGCCGGTAACCGCGTAGCCCAGGTCCGCCAGAGCGACGGCCAGGGCACCACGGCCGCACCCGGCCTCCAGGATCCGAGCTGGAGGAGCCGGCAACAGCGGCTTCAGGTGGGCAAGGACATGCGGCACGGCAACGGTGGAGACATCCATGCGGCGACCCTAGATCGCGTCTTGTCGATGAGCGACGGATTATCGGGTCGGCGGGCTTGACCGGATACACGCTCGTGTCCATGTCCGACGACGACCGCGACCGGCTCATCGATCAGTTCTGGCACGAGGTCTTCGACGACCTGAACGTCCACCCTGGCTACGCCGAGCTGCGACGTCAGATGACCCCGATCGACGCCGGCGACCGAACCAGCGCGGCAAGCCGGCGTTCCGGGCGCCGGGTCACTGAGCCGGTCAGAACCAGTGCAGACAGTGCGGGGTTCGCTCGGCGCGGAAGAGGGCGTCAGCGAGGGTGGCCGCGCCCGGGCGGTGGGCACGGATGTGTCCGGCACGCACGAGCGTGCTCGGGGCGGTGCCGCCGAGGTAGACCGAGCCCAGGTCGCGCACGTCCAGCGACAGGTCGGGTTCCCGGTCTGTCGGGACGCAGTCGGCCTTGGTGTCGCGAACGGTCAGCAGGTAGCGGCCGCGCTCGCCGAGGAACGGGTCGTCGACGTCGAGGACGAGCTCCCCGTCGGTGAACCAGCCACGCGCGGTCAGCGCACGCGGGACGTCCAGCAGCCGCACCCAGAGCCAGTCGGTGTCGTCGCTGACCTCACCGCCGCGGAAGTCCGCAAGCTGCCAGCGCAGCGGGTTCCCGGGCGGGAAGTGCTTGAACACGACGTCGGTGACCAGGTCGTGTCCGAACACGAACCGCGCCAGGGCCGTGAAGACGACGTCGTCGGCGGCGATCGTCTCGTCGACCGTCAAGGTGGATCCACCGAGCGAGTAGCCGGCGTACCCGTCCGGGACGCCGTCGACGTCTCGGTGGACGGCGATGTAACGCGGTGCCAGAGAGACCGGGGGATGCCCCGCGCCCAAAGCCCACCAGTGGTGCGGCCGGGACAGCGCGCCGGGTTGTGCGCGGCGGTACCGGTCGTAGATCTCTTCCAGGATCTCGCCGCACTCGGCACGCCGCAGCAGCTCGATTGAGCCAGCGACGGCGTCGACCGTTCCGCGCGCCCGGGGGAGGGCAAGCGCGGCCTGGTGTCGCGGCACCGTCAGCCGCTGCGTGTAAGTCGCCGGTCCATAGCCGAACCTGCCGTAGATCGGGGCCTCGGAGGCCAGCAGTACGGAGAGGAACTCCTCTCGGGCCCGCAGCTCGGCGAGCTGATGCCGCATCATCGCGCTGAGCACACCCTGGCGCCGGTGCGTAGGCAGGACGCCGACGGCGGTCACCCCGGCGGCCGGGGCGAGGATCTCACCAGGCAGGGTGAGCTCGAAAGAGCAAGCGGCGGCGGTGCCGACCGGCCGCCCGTCCGCCGTCGTGGCAAGCAGGCCGCGGTCCATTTCGAGCAATGCCCACCAGACCCGTTCGCCGTCGGCCGAGGATTCCGGGAATTGCCCGAACTCGGCATAGAGCGTGTCGACGAAGACATCGAGGTCCTGATCGGTCGTGGAACGGATCTTCATGACTGCGCTGGCTCCCCGGGATACCGGCACCACGACCCGTGGTGTCCCGCCACAGTGCAGCGTCGCCCCGTGGCGAAGGCAAGCGAATTACGGCCGCTACTCGGTCGTGGCTGGTTTGGGTGCGGCGCGGACGTGTGCGCGCTCGCCCTGTCTGCCGATGAGGCTGAGGAACTCGACGGGACCTGAGCTGGTGGCGCCGAACCAATGCGGGGTGCGGGTGTCGAACTCCGCTGCCTCCCCGGGTTTGAGGACGAGGTCGTGCTCACCGAGGACCAGGCGGAGCGTTCCGTCGAGTACGTAGACCCAGTCGTACCCCTCGTGCGTGCGCAGGCTGGGTGTCTCGCCGTCGTTCCCCGTGGGCAGCACGAACTTGTAGGCCTGGATGCCGCCCGGCCGCCGGGTCAGGGGCAGGATCGTCGAGCCGTCCTCGCAGGCAACCGGACGCAGGTTGAGGCGCGGGTCGCCCGTCGGTGGGGCGTCGACGAGTTCGTCGAGAGTGACCCCGTAAGCACGCGCGAGGGGCAGGAGTTGCTCGAGCGTCGGCCGACGAAGTCCTGCCTCGAGTCTGGACAGGGTGCTGGTCGAGATGCCGGTCTGCTCAGCCAACGCCGTGAGCGTGGTCTCGCGCTGCTGCCGGAGGCGCTTCAGCCTCGGCCCGACGGCGTCGAGTGCTCGGTCGATCGTTGCGTCCATCCCTCCATTTTGCCATTTGGCAAGATACTTTGCCAATCTGCCTAGTCTGGGCGCACCGTGGTTCTCGACACCGGATGAACGATTCAGGAGGACGCAGATGGCCGAGTTCGACAAGCCCTACTGGGAGAAGCACTGGCAGCAGGCACCCGGTGCGGGGAAAGCGCTGGGCCCCAATCCGCATCTGGCCAGCGAGACCGGCGGCCTGGCGCCGGGCACGGCGCTGGATGCCGGATGTGGTGACGGCGGCGAGGCAATCTGGCTCGCTTCCCAAGGATGGGACGTCACAGCAGCGGACATCTCTGCCGAAGCCCTCGCCCTCGCCGCCACTCGCGCAGTCTCGAAGAACGTGGAATGGGTCCGGGCCGACCTGACCGTCTGGGCACCCGCCACGCAGTTCGATCTGGTCGTGACGCACTACGCACACCCGTCGATACCGCAGCTGGCGTTCTACGACCGCATCTCCGGCTGGGTGGCGCCCGGCGGCACCCTGCTCATCGTCGGGCACCGGCACACCGCGGGATCGGCGGGACATGGGCACCACCCACCCGCCGAAGCATCGGCGACGGCCGCGGACATCACCGCGGGACTGGACACCGCCAAGTGGGAGATCGCCACCGCCGAAGAGCACGTCCGCACGCTGACCGCCCCGGACGGCCGCAGCCGGCCGCTGCACGACGTCGTCGTGCGTGCCACGCGACGGCAGTGAGCCCATCTGCTGCGGGCATGGGAGCGTTGTTCGACTACTTTGCCGCGCTGTCGGACGAGATGGCCGCCGGACCCATCGACGAGCTAGGCGGCCCTGCCGCAGGGCCGCAGCCCTTCAAGACGGTCTCGATCAAGGGCATGGATCCGGTGGTGTCACGCCGTGGCAGTCCGCGATGAAGGTGAGCGTGTCGTCGTAACGCTGACCGACGAACTTCAAGCAGCGCTTGCGAGCGCTGACGAGGCACGCCTTCGCGACGTAGCCCCGCCGTGGTCGCAGACCGACGAATTCCCGTCTTCGGCCGATCCGGATCACGCGACCAGTGTGCTGGGGGAACTCGCTGGGCTGGCCAGGACGGCGACCGAACGCGGCGAGCGCCTGTATTGCTGGATCTGCGTCTGAGGAGAAGGGTCGCCGGGTCGTGAGCGGACCTTTCCGCGCACGACCCGGCGACCGGCCTACTTGTAGGTGATGGTGATCGATCCGTTGGACGAGTTGAACGTCATCGTGCCGTGCACGAAGTCGTTGCGCCGCCCGCCGGTGACGCCGTACTCGTCACTGCTCGGGTAGCCCAGACGGCCTTGTTCCCAACCCAGCGAGGCCCACTTCGCGCGGATCGAACCGTAGATCGCGTGCGCACCCGTCGATGGCGTGTAGTAAAGCGACGCACCATCCGACCGGCTGAAGTGGTTGTAGCGCCCCACCCCGTCCGGCGTGGTCATCTCGTCCGTCGTCGGATAGCCCAACGGACCTGTTTCCCAACCCATCGACGCCCACTTGGACCGGATCACGCCATAGATCGCATGCGGCCCCGTCGTCGGCGTGTAATAGATCGACCCGCCATCCGGCCGGCCGAAATGGTTGTAGCGCCCCACCCCGTCCGGCGTGATCATCTCGTCCGTCGTCGGGTAGCCCAATGGGCTTTGTTCCCAACCCATCGACGCCCACTTCGACCGGATCGCGCCATAGATCGCGTGCGCACCCGTCGCCGGCGAGTCGTAGATCGACGCACCGTCCGACCGGTTGAAGTGGTTGTAGCGCCCGATACCGTCCGGCGTGCCCGTCTCATCCGTCGTCGGATAACCCAGCGGCCCGCCGGGACCGCCGAGCGCCTTGTAGTCCTTGTAGATGTCGCCGTGCACAGCGTGCGCGCCGGTGGTCGGCGTCCAGTAGATCGCGCCGCGGACGTAGTCCTGCGCCTTACCGCCGCCAGGGGTGTCGTAGACCGCGGTCAACGGGCTGAGCAGGTCCGGGTTGGCGGAGCCGCCGAGCTTGTTGTAGTAGTCACCGACCGGGTTCGCGTTACCGGTGAGGGTGACGGAGTGCACCCCGGTCCCGTCGTTCGGCGTGAACGGATACGTCGAGGTCGCGGGCATCACCGAGGTCGGGGTGAACGTGACCTTCTGCGTGTACGTCGCGTCGGGCTGCAGTTCGGTGCCCTCGTCGAGCGGGAGGTCGGTGTGGAACACCCCGACGGGCGGCGGCGCCTTGGAGATCCGCAGCGAAATCGTCCCGGTGTTGGAGAGGGTGAACGTCTTGGTCACCGACTGCCCGACCGGCACAGTGCCGAAGTCCAGCACCGGTGGGTCGATCGTGAGCTGGGCATGTCCTGTCAACGCGACGCCGTTGAGCGCAACGGAGACATTGCCCTGGTCACTGGTGAGCGAGAGCGTCCCCGACTCGGGGATGCCGGCTTCGCTACCGACTGTCGGCGCGTACTTGACCGGGATGGGCAGTGACGCGCCGGGCTGGATCACGGTCCCGGTGTCGGGCAGGCTCTTCGCGGTAAAGCTGCCGGTCGGCCCGGTGGCACCGGTGATCGTCACCGGCGTGGTGCCGGTGTTGGAGATGGTGACGCCGAGCTGCTTCGCCGCGCCCGTCGCGACCCGACCGAAGTCGAGCGAGGACGGAGACGACCCGAGCCCCGGCTGCGTGCCCGAGCCGACGACGTCGAGCGCGGCGTCCCCGTTGCCGGTGCTGAAGGTGACTGTCGCCGTCGCGCTACCCCAGGTGGCGGGTGTGAACGTGGCCGGGACGGACAGCTGCTGCCCCTTGACCAACGCCGTCGGCGCGGCAAGTGTCGCGGTGAACGGCGCGGCCACGGACACGCTGTTGAGCGTCAGGTCGCGGTTGGCGGTCACCGTGATGGTGCCGTTCTTCGTGGTGCCGACCGGAGTCGACCCGAAGTCCACCGGCTGGGTGGTGAGCACCGCGGTCGTCGGCCGGCCGAAGCCGTACAGGATCCCGTCGCGGTTGCCGACGTAGATTCGGCCGGCGTCGGTTCCGGGAACCGAGAACTTGCTGGCATGCGAGGGGATCGGCACCGAGTACCGCAACGTCAGAACCCCGTTGACCGGTACCGGGTCGTAGGCGCGCAGCTGGGCGTTGTCGCCGATGTTGTTCGAGGCGTAGACGACCCAGACCAGCGCCGAGCCGGAGGTGGTGCCGGTCGAGGTGATGACCGGGGAGCCCGAGGTGTAGCCGAAGTTGTCCTTCGAACCCCCGGCCGGGGTGAGCGACGGCGTCGCGCCGGCGCTCGAATACTTCAACGCCCGCAGCGGTGCTCCATTGTGGACGGTGTAGACGTAACCGCCGTCACCGCCCCAGAAACCCGGCCGACCCCAGACACCCTGGGTCCCGTCGACCGTGCCGAGCACGGCGTCCGTTCCACCGGGTCCCTGCCCCGCGCCACCGAGGTTATCGGCGTCGAGCAGGAAGATCTTGCCGTCCTTACCGACCTGCACGATCATGCGCGGGTGCGCGGCCGTGCCGAACTCCGGCGGGATCGCCATCGGACCGCCGGACCCGAGGTCCATGTCGTCCTGGTTCAGGCCGTCGCGGTTGGCCGGGCTGAAGAAGCTCTTCGCGGTAAGGGAGCCGTCGGCTTCCACGTTGAGGCGGACCACTGATTCGCCGAGAGTGGCCGGCGGGGTGTTACCGGGGCCGGGAGCGGGCGAGATGCCGTTGCCGGTGGCCACGATGATCCGGCCGGGGCCGTCGGAGAGCAGGCCCGCACCCGACTGCCAGATACCGGCTTCGCCTGCCGGGTCGGATTCGGTGGACCACAAGGTCGTCTGCTTACCGGTGGAACCGTTGACGCCGAGGATGTAGCCGACGTACGGCGTGAAGTCGCAGTGGCTCGCGAACCCGGCGTAGACCACACCGTCGAGCAGCAGGAGCCCCGGCCGCTGCATCGCCGTCTTCGGGATGAACGGCACGCCCGGGTTGTTGGTCGGGGAGCCCTTGATGGTGGTGGGGAAGCCGTTGAGCTCGACGCCGGTCTTGACATCGAGCGCGTGCAACCGCCAGGTGGGCGTGTCGGCGGTGGCACCGGCGTCGATCGACTTGGAGGTGAAGTAGACGGCGTTGTTGGCCGGGTTGTAGACCGACGTCGCGGTGCTGCCGACGGTCGGGGCCAGGTCACCGCAGTTGACGGTGGAGGCCTGCCACGGCGTGCCGAAGTTCTGGTGCCACTTGACCACGCCGGTGACCGGGTCGAGGCCGTAGGCGTCGTTCGTCTCGGTCGATGCCACGACGACACCGTTCGCGACGATCGGCTGGGCGTAAATCTGGCCGTTGAGCTGGGTCTTGAACAGCGGGCCGAAGTCGGTCGAGGTGACCTGTGACGGCGCCAGCCCCGCTTCGCTGGGATCCCAGCCGGTCCGCAACGAGTTGTAGCCGCTCGTCGGATCGTCCGCGTTCGCCGCAGCGGTTGAGAGAACCATCGAAGCGATCACCGTCAGTAAAACGACAGCACTAGATCGCCAACGAATTCTTCGCAAGATGCTCCCCCTGGGGCGCTAGCGCGCAGATGTTTGCTCTCCGCTTGCTTCCACAGTCGCCTTATCACCCATACGTGTTACCTCGATCGAGCAGATGCGAGGCATCTCTCCCTGGCCTGCCGGGAATACCGCGGCAGACAGCGACGTCGAGTACAGTAGTTGTTGAACTTTCAACAGGAAACGCGATGACCTTGGAGGACGCTATGGCCGCTCCCACCGCACCGACGCCCGTGCTGTACCTGAGCCATGGCGCTCCGCCGCTGGCCGACGACGCCACCTGGACCCGGCAGCTCGCCGAATGGTCCGGGTCGTTGGCCAAACCGAAGGCGGTCCTCGTGGTCTCCGCGCACTGGGAGGAGGCCCCGCTCACGCTCGGCGCCACCACGACGGTGCCGCTGATCTATGACTTCGGGGGCTTTCCGGAGCGCTACTACCAGGTGAAATACGCCGCGCCGGGCGCACCGGCGCTGGCCGAGAAGGTCCGAAAGCTACTGCATTCGCCCAAGACCCCGGTGCACAGTGCGCCGGAGCGCGGACTGGACCACGGCGCATACGTCCCGCTGGTGGAAATGTTCCCCGACGCCGACGTGCCGGTCCTGCAGGTTTCGATGCCGTCGCTCGACCCGCGCGAACTGTTCGACGTCGCCCGCAAGCTCGCGCCGCTGCGGGACGAGGGCGTGCTGATCATCGGCAGCGGGTTCTTCACCCACAACCTCAGCGCGATGAGGTATGTGCGGTCGACGGACGGGACCCCGCCGGGCTGGTCGAGCGAGTTCGACCACTGGGGCGACGAAGTCCTGCGTTCCGGCGACATCGACACGCTGCTCGACTTCCAGCGGAAGGCGCCGGCCGCCACGCTCGCACACCCGCGGATCGAGCACTTCGCGCCGCTGTTCGTTTCACTCGGCGCCAGCACCGAGGGCACCAGGCCGGAAACCGTCATCGACGGCTTCTGGTACGGCCTGGCGAAGCGCTCGCTGCAGTTTTCCTGAGGTAGCTCGTGAGTGGTCCGGCCGGTTCTAACCAGCGCGAACACTCACTAGACGTGACCACGCGCGTTGAGCCGTGCGGCCTGTCGTGTGAGGTGGTCGCGTTCGGGGAGGTTGGGCGCTGATCGGGCGGCTTCGGCGTAGAGCCGTGCCGCGGTCACGGGGTCGCCGTCGCGCTCGTGCAGGTACGCCGCAACAGCCGCGTAGCGGGGCAGGGCAGGGTCGAGACTCGTCAGGGCTGCCAGGCCGGCGCGGGGGCCGTCGGCCTCGCCGACCGCGACGGCCCGGTTGAGGCGGGCTACCGGACTGTCCGTGAGCCGCACTAACTCGTCGTACCACTCGACTATCTGCACCCAGTCCGTCTCCTCAGCCGTCTGTGCGTCGGCGTGGAGCGCGGCGACGGCGGCCTGGGCCTGAAACTCTCCCAGGTGGTCGCGGGCGAGGGCCGTCTGCAGTATGTCGACGCCCTCGGCGATCAGTCGGGTGTCCCACAGACCGCGGTCCTGCTCGGCGAGCGGCACGAGGCTGCCGTCGGGGCGGGTCCGTGCGGGGCGTCGCGCGTGGTGGAGCAGCATGAGCGCGAGCAGGCCCGCGACCTCCCCGTGCTCGATCTTCGCCGCCAGCTGGCGGGTGAGCCGGATCGCCTCGGCGGCGAGGTCGACGTCGCCGGAGTAGCCCTCGTTGAAGACGAGATAGAGCACGCGCAGCACCGTGGCGACGTCACCCGACTCAGTGAACCGGACGCCCGAGACGGTCCGCTTGGCCCGGCTGATGCGTTGGGCCATAGTCGCTTCCGGCACGAGATAGGCCTGCGCGATCTGCTTCGTGGTCAGACCGCCGACCGCGCGCAGCGTGAGCGCGACCGCCGAAGCCGGTGTCAACGACGGGTGCGCACACAGGAAGTACAGCTGCAACGTGTCGTCTGCCGTCTCGGCCAGACCGGGCGGCGGCTCGGCCTCGATGCGCTGTTCCCGATCCCGGCGCGCCGCCTCCGAGCGGTGCGCGTCGAGGAATTTGCGCCAGGCGACCGTGACCAGCCAGCCCTTCGGGTCGGCGGGCTGCTGGTCCGGCCAGGTCAGCGCGGCCTGGATGAGCGCCTCCTGCACGGCGTCCTCGGCGGTCGCGAAGTCGACTCCGCGATGCACGAGGACGCCGATCACCGCGGGCGTCAGCTCCCGCAACAGCAGTTCGTCCATCACCTGCCGGGTCCGGTCATTCGGTGACCGTCGCCGGTGCGCCGTAGGACGGGCGCACCTCGAGCCACTCGTGGATCGGCTTCCCGTTCGCACCCGGAGCCGCGGACAACTCGCCCGCCAACTCGATCGCCCGCTCATAGGTGTCGACGTCGATCAGCATCCAGCCGGCGATCAGATCCTTGGTCTCCGCGAACGGTCCGTCGGTGATCGGCGGCCGCCCCTCGCCGTCGTAGCGGACGAACGTGCCCCCCGGCGAGAGCGCCTGCTCGCTGACGAACACGCCGGTGCCCTCGAGTCGCGTCGCGAAGTCCCGCATGTACTGGATGTGCGCCGTAACCTCCTCCGGCGTCCACTGATCCATCGGCACGTCGTTGACCGACGCCGGTGCGCCCCGGTAGTGCTTGAGCAGCAGGTACTTGGCCATCATGTTCTCCTTGGTGCGGTACGGCCCAGTCTGGCCGTGTCACTTCGGGGACGGAGCCGCGGGCAGGTTCTCGACATCCCGCGGCGACATTTTCTGGCGTATTTCGAAAACTCGGTGCCGAACAGGCGTTACTGCACCAATCCTCGGCGCACCAGCAGCGGCTGGATCTCCGGAGCCCGGCCGCGGAAGGACTCGTAGGCTGCGAGCGGGTCGACCGATCCGCCGCGTGCGAGCAGACCACGGCGGAACTGTTCGCCCTTCTCGCGGATCGGCGCGGCGTCGTCTTCGAACCACTCCACCGTATCGGCGTCGAGCACCTCACTCCAGATGTAGGAGTAGTACCCGGCCCCGTATCCGCCCGCGAAGATGTGCGCGAAGTATCCGGTGCGGTAGCGCGGCGGAATCGCCGAGAGGGCGAGCCCGGCCTTGTGCAGCGCCGACTCCTCGAACAGTTCGGCGTCGATATCGGGGGTCTGGTCGGCGGTGATGCGGTGCCACGCCCAATCCAGCAGGGTCGCACCGAGGTATTCGACGGTCCGGAAGCCCTCACCGAATCGTTCTGCCGCGGTGCGCTTTTCGAGCAGTTCGGCCGGGATCGGCTCGCCGGTCTCCACGTGGCGGGCGTAGTTCGCCAGGATTTCCGGACGGGCCGCCCACATTTCATTGACCTGGGACGGGAACTCCACGAAGTCGCGCGGCACCGACGTTCCGGCGACGAATGGGTACTGGACGTCCGAGAACAGTCCGTGCAGGGCGTGCCCGAACTCGTGGAAGAGCGTGCGAACGTTATCCCAGGTCAGCAGTGCGGGTTCACCTTTGGGCGGTTTCACGATGTTGAGGTTGTTGACGACCACCGCTCGCGTGCCCAAAAGTCCGGACTGCCCGACGAGTTCGTTCATCCACGCGCCGCCACGCTTGGACGGGCGGGCGAAGAAATCGCCGAGGAACAGTCCCAGCCCGCTGCCGTCGGTGTCGAAGACCTCGAGGACGCGGACCTCGGGGTGATATCCGACCAGATCGTCGCGTTCCTGGAAAGTGATGCCGTAAACCTGCTGTGCGGCGAAGAAGACGCCATCGCGCAGCACACGTTCCAGCTCGAGGTAGGGGCGCAGTGCGTCCGCGTCGACCGAGAAGCGTTCGGCGCGAAGCTTTTCCGACCAGAACTGCCAATCCCAGGATTGCAGTTCGGATTCCGCGCCGGTGGTATCGGCCGCCCGCATGGCGGCGGTCAGCTCGGCGGCTTCGCGTTCGGCGTTGGCGACGGCGGGGCCGATCAGCCGGGACAGCATGTCTTCCACGGCCTCGGTGGTTTTCGCGGTCTGGTCC
>NZ_JAODNM010000004.1 GCF_025464955.1 Amycolatopsis sp.
TGGTCGCTTGACCCAACAGCGAGTCTCTACCGAACCCGGGGCGGTTCAGAGGTTCTTGAGGTCAGCGGGTGTGGTCGGCTGGTGGTGACTGTGGGACTCGTCGGCGTGAACGTGGGACTCGCCGGGCCGGAGTGTGGGACTCGCCGATGTGCTGTGCGAGTCCCACCAGCACCCACACAGACGACCGAAGAGCCACTTTTGTACTTTTGTGCCCTGGTTGAAGTCTCAAGCAGGGCACCAAAGTACAAAAGTGCCCTGCCCGTGGCCCTGGGGCGGGCGTTAGGGGACGGCGGGGGTGCCGCCGGTGCGGACGGGGAGCCCCGCGGCGAGCCAGGCGCGGAAGCCGCCGGTGAGGTCGGTCGCGTTCCGCAGGCCGAGGCGCTGGAGGTCCGCTGCCGCCAAGCTCGACGAGTAACCCTCGTTGCATACCACGACCACCGGCAGATCGGCATGGACCTCGGGCAGCCGCCACTCGCTGTCGGGCGCGAGCCGCCACTCGAGGTGGATCCGCTCCACCGGCACCGAGCCGGGGATCTCACCCTCCTCGAGGCGGTTCGCGTACGGCCGGACGTCGACGATCAGCGCGCCCCGCTCCTGCAGGTCCAATGCCTCGGCGGGCTCGACCCTGTCCAGCGTGGACCGGGCGGCGGCGAGGATGTCGTCGATCGCGCTCATTTGCCCAGTATGGCGGGCAGCGGCGGAATCTCGGCTGGGACGTCGGCGAGGCTGGCGTACTCGCGGGTGGCCACCAGTGGCGGCGAGTACGCGTGCACGCTGGCGGCCAGGCTCGTCCCCGCACCGGTGACCTGGTGCGCGCGTCCGGCGCCGAAGCCGATGCCCTCACCCGTGACGTGGGTGCGGCGCCGGACCGGGCCGCCGGGGTAGCGGTACTCCTCGTTCAGTTCGCCCTGCAGCACGGTGAACGAGCCGGACGCGCCGCCGTGGTCGTGTGGCTTGGTCTGCTGCCCGGGCACCCACGACAGCAGCCACAGCTCGACGCCGTCGGTCAGCGCGAGCCGTGCCCACCAGCGCCGGTCGTGGTCGAAGTGCAGCACACCGCGCAGGTCCGTGGTCAGCTCGGTGGTGACGGTGTTGGTGAGGTCGGCCAGCTCCCGGGCGGTCCACAGCAGCCGTTCGGGGTGCAGCAGGTCGGCCAGCAGCGGGTTGGTCAGCTGGGGGTGAATTTCGACGTCGGGACGGGCAATGGACTGCGTCATGGCGAGCTCCTGGGCGGGTGCGCGTGCGGTGAGTGGACACGGTCGCGCGACACGGCGAGCTCTAACGCGCAGCTCACAGTGGGAGCGTGCGGGGGAAGGCCAGGGCTCAGCCGTCGTGTCGCGCGGGCCTACAGCCTGCGGACGCGACGAGGAGGAGGTCGACGGTGCGGTCGCGCCAGAACGAACCCGCGGTGGCGGGCATCTCGAGCGAAGCGGACCTGATCACGCCTTCGATCCTCCCACAGTCCAGGCCGCCGTGGGGACCGCGTCCCACGGACTGAACCACACTGACCTGCCGCTACGCGCCAGACGGGCGGCCCGCCAGCGACGGCCCCGGCGAGGGTCGCCACAATGTGCGTGTGAGCGATCTCGACGACCTCGTAGTGCGTATGACCGGCGTCGGCGTTCGACGTCAGAACAATGAGCTGCTGGCCGGCCTCGACTGGTCCGTCGAGCTCGACGAGCGCTGGGTGGTGCTGGGCCCGAACGGCGCCGGCAAGACCACACTGCTCAAGCTGGCCGCCGCCGAGATGCACCCCACCTCCGGCACGGTGGACCTGCTGGGCGAGCGCATCGGCCGGGTCAGCGTGTTCGAGCTGCGGCCGCGGATCGGGTTCACCTCCGCCGCCATCGCCAATCGTGTGCCCGGCGACGAGATCGTGCGCGACGTCGTCGTCAGCGCTGGTTACGCCGTTCTCGGCCGCTGGCGCGAGGCCTACGACAAGATGGACATCGTCCGCGCGGAGGAGCTCCTCGGTGCGCTGGGCGTTCTCGCGCTCGCCGAACGCACCTTCGGCACCCTGTCCGAGGGCGAGCGCAAACGTGTGCTGATCGCCCGCGCCCTGATGACCGACCCCGAGATGCTGCTGCTCGACGAGCCGGCCGCGGGTCTCGATCTCGGCGGACGAGAAGACCTTGTCGCGCGCTTGTCCGAGCTGGCGATGGACCCGGAAGCGCCGGCGATGGTCCTGGTCACCCACCATGTCGAGGAGATCCCGCCGGGCTTCACCCACGCGCTGCTGCTCCGCGACGGCCGTGCGGTCGTCTCCGGTCTGATGGACGATGTGGTGACCAGCGAGAACCTGTCGAAGGCCTTCGACCAGGACCTGCTGCTCGAGCGTTCGGGCAACCGCTACTTCGCCCGGCGCCGCTGACTCGGCCTACTGCCGGGTAACCTGCTGGAATCATGTTTTGAGCCTGAGGAGGATGGGCGTGGGAGAGTTCGTAAGCCTCGAGGTGGAAGCCGGCGTGGGCACGATCCGGTTGAACCGGCCGCCGGTCAACGCGCTGAACAACCAGGTGCAGAACGAGCTCGCCGCGGCCGCCCGTGAGGCTTCGGACCGCGAAGACGTCCGCGCCGTGATCATCTACGGCGGCGAGAAGTCGTTCGTGGGCGGCGCGGACATCAAGGAGATGGCCGCGAAGACCTATGTGGAGATGGGCCGGTTCGGTGCCGCGCTGACGTCCACGATCTCCCTGGTCGCGCAGATCCCCAAGCCCACGGTCGCCGCGATCACGGGGTACGCCCTCGGCGGCGGGCTGGAGCTCGCGCTCGCCGCGGATCGCCGGATCGCCGGGGACAACGTCAAGGTCGGCCAGCCGGAGATCCAGCTCGGCATCATCCCGGGCGCCGGCGGCACGCAGCGGCTCGCGCGGCTGATCGGGCCGAGCAAGGCGAAGGACCTCATCTTCACCGGCCGGTTCGTCAAGGCCCAGGAAGCCTTCGAACTGGGAATTCTTGACGAGATCGTGGCGCCTGACGACGTTTACGACGCCGCGCTGAAGTGGGTTTCGCAGTTCGTGAACGGTCCGGCCGTGGCGCTCAAGGCCGCGAAGGCCGCGATCGACGGCGGGCTCGACACGGACCTGGGCACCGGTCTGAAGCTCGAGACCAGCCTCTTCACCGGGCTGTGGGCGACCGAGGACCAGGCGAACGGGATGAAGTCGTTCATCGAGAACGGGCCTGGCAAGGCCACCTTCGAGGGGAAGTAACCGACGTGACCGACGTGACGGACCCGGCGCCGAACCCGCACGCGACCGCCGAAGAGGTCAAGGCCGCCTGGGCCGACCCGAAGCTCGCCAACGTGCTCTACCACGACTGGGAAGCCGGGACCTACGACGAGAAGTGGTCGATCTCGTACGACGAGCGCTGCATCTCCTACGCCACCGACGTGTTCAATGCCGTCGCCGGCGAGGACGGCCAGCCGTATCCGACGGCGATGGAACTGGGCAGTGGCACCGGGTTCTTCCTGCTCAACCTGATGCAGGGCGGGGTGGTCAAGAAGGGGTCGGTCACCGACCTCTCACCGGGCATGGTCCAGGTCGCGTTGCGCAACGCGGAGTCGCTGGGCCTCGACGTCGACGGCCGCGTGGCCGACGCCGAGCGCATCCCGTACCCGGACAACTCGTTCGACCTCGTCGTGGGGCACGCCGTGCTGCACCACATCCCGGACGTGCAGGCCGCGTTCCGCGAGGTGCTGCGCGTGCTCAAGCCCGGTGGCCGGTTCGTCTTCGCCGGTGAGCCCACGAAGATCGGCAACGCTTACGCCCGCAGGCTCGGCCAGCTGACCTGGTTCCTGACCACGAAGGTCACCAAGCTGCCCGCGCTGGCCGGCTGGCGGCGTCCGCAGGAGGAACTCGACGAGTCGTCGAGGGCCGCCGCGCTGGAAGCTGTCGTGGACATCCACACGTTCGACCCGTCGGAGCTCGAGGGACTCGCCCGCGGCGCCGGCGCGCAGGACGTGCACGCGGTCACCGAGGAGTTCGCCGCCGCGCTCGCGGGCTGGCCGATCCGGACGTTCGAAGCCGCTGTGCCGCAGGAGAAGCTGACCGTGGCCTGGCGCCTGTTCGCGTACCGGCTGTGGATTCAGCTGTCCGCTTTGGACAAGAATGTGCTCTCGAAGGTGTTGCCGCGCAACCTGTTCTACAACGTGATGATCACCGGGACCAAGCGGTCCTAGGTGCCGTATGGGTTTTCGCCCGCCGATGTCGCTTTTCTGCGTTCGTCGCTGGGCTCGGCAGCGCTCGCCGAGTGTGACACGCTGCCGCTGAGCGACAAGACCCGGATCGCCGACGTCGGCGCTGTCCGGCGGATCGCGGGTGAGGTCCACGCGTCCGCGGTGCTGGAAACCGTGGTGCTGCGCCGGAAAGCGGTGTCCAAACTGGACGGCGCCGAGCAGTGGCTGTTCACCGGTGACGCGCTGCAGCAGGCCAGTGCGAGTGCTGTCGCGCGGCACCGGGCGGGCCGGTTCGCCGGGCTCGACGTGCACGACGTCACTTGCTCGATCGGTGCGGACCTGGTCGAGATCGCCCGCGTCGCGGCGACGGCGATCGGGTCCGATCTGGACGAGGTTCGGCTGGCCATGGCCCGGCACAACAGTTCGCAGGTCGGGGTCGCGCCGACGTTGCTGCGCGCCGACGCGCTGCGCCCGGTGAGCCGCTCGGCCGTGGTCGTCGCCGATCCCGCGCGTCGCGACGCGTCGGGACGCCGCTCGTGGCGTCCGGCGGATTTCCTGCCGCCGCTGGACCAGCTCGTCGACGCCTATCCCGGCCGGGATCTGGCCGTCAAATGCGCGCCGGGGCTCGACCGCGAAGACGTCCCGTGGGCCGACGAGATCGAGCTCGTTTCGCTCGACGGCCAGGTGCGCGAGGCGTGCCTCTGGCGTGGCGGCATTGCCGGGCCGGCCAGGCGGGCGACCGTGCTGCGCTCGGACGGTACACAGTGGACGATCACCGACGACGAGTCCGACGAGGTTCTCCCCGCGCCGCCAGGGCAGTGGATCATCGACCCTGACGGCGCTGTCGTCCGTGCTGGACTCGTCCGCCACTACGGCGCGCGGCACGGGCTATGGCAGCTCGACGAGCGCATCGCGTACCTGACCGGCGACACGCCGCCACCGGGCGTGCGGGCGTTCCGCGTGCTCGAAAACGGCCCGTACAACGAAAAATCACTCCGCACGTTGCTTCGCAAGCACGAGATCGGCCGGCTGGAGATCCTCATCCGCGGCCTCGACATCGACCCGGATGCCCTGCGTCGCCGCCTGAAACTCGCCGGTCCCGCCGAGGCGAGCGTGGTCCTGACCCGCATCGGCCGGTCGCCCGTGGCCTTCCTGACCCGCGCCGAACGCATCCCCGGCTGACCTCGCGGCCACGGCGTACGGCAAAACGTCCCCCGAGTCGCTCGCGCGCCGGCCGGGACGCCACGGCAGCACCCACGTCGAGAGCCGCACGACTTTCCTTGAACCTTTGACAACTTTTCGGCAGGGTGGCCCGTCGTAACCAGGGAAGGACCACCGTTCACGGCCGAAAAGGAAAGACCGATGCGAGCACCGAGAGCGATTACGGCGTCACTGGTCGGCCTGACCGCGATCCTGGCCACCGCGTGTTCCGCACCTGGCGGAACGGCGGTGAGCCCGGTCGCGGACACCTCGAGCGTGGTCGCCGCCCCAGTGGTGCAGAGTGTGACGCCGACCACCCCGCCGCTCCCTCCGGCACCGCCCTGCGACGCCGTGCAGAACGGGTCGTGCGTGAGCCTGTCGGAGAAGTTGGCCTGGCTGCTCCAGGACGGCAAGGTCGTGTTCGGGCCGGTGCCGATGCTGCCGGGGTCGCCCAGCGACCCGACCCCGACCGGGACTTTCCAGGTGGCGTGGAAGGCCAAGCACTACACCAGCCGCGAGTTCGGCGAGCCGATGCCGAACGCCGTGTTCTTCGCGGCCGGCGGGATCGCGTTCCACGCGGGCAGCCTGACCACCTCGTCACACGGCTGCGTCCACCTGAATGACAGCGATTCGGCGAAGTTCTTCGACTCCTTGCCGGTCGGTGCGACAGTTCAGGTCATGGCCTGACGTCGTTCAGCGCAGTTCAGTGCAGCTCGGCCTCGAACAGGTCGGTGACCCGGCGCCAGGCGTCCGCCGCCGGGCCCTCGCGGTACGAATCCCGCTGGTGGCAGAAGAATCCGTGCCCGGTGTCGGGGTAGACGACCAGCTCGTGCCGGCTGCCGGCCAGCGCCGCGGCGATCCGGTCGACCTGTTCGGCAGGCACGGCGTGGTCGGAATCGCCGACTAGGTACAGCAGTTTCCCGGCGATCGCCGGAGTCAGCGACAACGTCGGCTCGGGCCTGCTGATCGGCAGTTCGGTGCCGGTCAGCCAGCCGCCGTAGAACACCGCGGTGGCGGCGAAGCCGAGTTCGGCCGCGGCGAGGTAGGCGATGTGCCCGCCCGCGCTGCAGCCGACCATGGCGACCTTGTCGGCCGCGGTGTAGGCCATAGCTGCCTCGACGTCGGCCAGCGCGCCGCCGCGGGTCAACGTGTCGAGCAGTTCGAATCCTCGACGACGTCCGTCTTCGTCGGCCTTCAACTCGATACCCGGATCGGCGCGGTGGTAGAAGTCCGGCGCGACCGCGACGTAGCCGAGGCTCGCGACGCGATCGGTGACTTCGCGGATGTAGGACGTCAGTCCGAACATTTCGAACGCGATGACCACTCCCGGGTGATCACCCGCTTCGGTCGGCCGGGCCACGTAGGCGCTCATCGGTTCGCCGTCGACGTCCAGCACGACGTTTTCGGTGTGGATTTCGTAGTTCCCCAGTTCTGGCATGACGCCACGGTAGGACTCCGAAGCCATCGACGACCAATAGTCCTGCCGCTATCATCGATCGGAATTCCGATGGGTGGGGGCTCGTATGGATCTTTCGTTGCTACGCACGTTCCTGGCGGTGTATCGCTGCGGCTCGTTCACCGGCGCAGCCCCGCAGTTAGGGCTCTCGCAGCCGACCGTCACCGCGCAGATCCGGGCGATGGAAGCCCAGCTCGGCCAGCAGCTGTTCCGCCGGATGCCGCGCGGGGTCGCCCCGACCTCGATCGCCGACGAGCTCGCGGGCCAGGTCGCGAAGCATGTCGACGCGCTCAGCACGATCGCCGAGCGTGGACTGGCCCCGGCTGATCCGTTCGCGGCTCCGGTGCACCTGGCCGGGCCCGTGGAGCTCACGACGGCGCGTGTCCTGCCCGCGCTCGTCGGCCTGGTCGGGCGCGGACTCAAGCTGCGGGTCACGTTCGGGCTGGCCGACGAGCTGCTGAGCGGGCTGGACGACCGCCGGTTCGACCTGGTCGTCTCGACCATCCGGCCGCACGGCAGGTCCCTCTCGGTGACGCCGTTGACGGACGAGGAGTTCGTGCTGGTGGCGGGTCGGTCGTGGGCGTCGAAGATCGATGCCGACCAGCTCGCCCGTGATCCGCTGGCGACGTTGAAAGGCGTCCCGCTGGTCGCCTACGCGGAGGAGCTGCCGATCATCCGGCGTTACTGGCGGTCGGTGTTCGGGGCCAGGCCGAAGGGCAGTCCCGCGGTGGTCGTGCCGGACCTGCGCGGGGTGCTGGCCGGGGTGCTCGCGGGATTCGGGATCACGGTGTTGCCGCGGTACCTGTGCGCCGGGGAACTGGCTTCGGGCGAACTCGTCGAGCTCGTCCGCTCGGAGATCCCGCCGATCAACACGCTTTTCCTGGCGGCGCATGCCGCTACCGTCCGGCGGCCGCATATCGCGGCCGTGCGCGCACGCCTGCTCGAGGCGGCCGCCGGGTGGTGAGCGGGCTATCCGGTGTAGCCGGCGAAGATCTTCGAGAACTCGTACGGCTTCTGGGTGACGTTGGTGCAGCGGTAAAGCCCGCCGTTGCAGGCGTTCGCGTCACGGCCCTCTTCCCAGAACGCGAGCATTCCCAGGTGGACACTCTTCGCGAAGTTGACCAACGCGGTCGCGTCCTTCTGGAGGAAGATCTCGTTCTGCGAGTCGTTCACGCCGATCATTGGGGTGACGCCGACCTTCTTCCACGCCGCCGCGTCGCTCAGCCCGAACGCCGACTTGATCTGGGCCTGGGTGGCCTTGGCCGCGGAGATCGCCTTGGCGCCCTGGTCACCGGCGCCCTGGTAGTAGTCCATGGCCATGATGTTGACCATGTCGAGGCTGACTCCGGCGCTCTTCGCCGCGTTCAGCACGCCGAGCCCATTGGCGTCCAGGCCGCTCGGCAGCACCGGCAGGGTCAGCGAGATCTTGATGCCGGGGTTGGCCGTCTGGACGCTCTTCAGCGCTTGCGACCGGCGGGTGATCGACGTCGGGTCGGCGACCGCCGCGCCCTCGATGTCGAAGTCGACGTACTTGAGCCCGTACGCCTTGATCACCGCGTTGTACTCCGCGGCGAGGCTGGACACGCTCGTGCAGGCCTGCGCCAGTTCGATGCCCGACGCACCGCCGAACGACACCTTGACGTCACCGCCGCCGGACCGGATCTTGGCGATTTCGTCGGCCTGCCAGCCGGCCCGGGGGTCGTAAGCGTTGAACCAGCTGGCTTTGCAGCCCGCCGACGTCACGAATCCCAGCGTGAAGCCCTTCACGCCGCTGGCCGAGGACATGCCCGACAGGCTGGGCGTCGGCCACTCGCCCATATCAACATAGGGCCCGACCGGGATGGCGGAACCGGCCGCGTCGGGCTGCGCGGGTGCAGCTGGGGCGGGTTGGGCCGGCAGGAATGCAGCGGCCGAGGCCGAGGTGGGGGCGACCAGGCCGACGGCCAGGGCGAGCAGTCCGCCTGCGAAGGCGAAGCCGCGACGGGAGAATGAGGGGGACAAGGGAGGACCTCCAGCTGCCTTGAAATCGAATGAGGCTTCCGGCGACGTCTTCAATGGTATAGACCAATTAAGAATGGGTGACCATAGGCCAAATGGCTTAAGCGGCGTCACTTACGGTGGTAAGCAGGGAAAAGTTGGTTGATTTTTTTCGTGAACCGAGAGGTGGTACGTACCAGTGGAAAAGCCGCAAGCCGTGGTGTTCGACGTATTCGGGACGCTGGTCGACTGGTACTCGTCGATCGCCGCACACTCCGTCCGTATCGCCGCCCGGCAAGGTGTGGACCTCGATGGCGGCCAGCTCGCGAAGCTGTGGCGCGAGCAATACGCGCCCTCGCTGGCCACAGTGATTTCGGGGCAGCGGCCGTGGGGGACGTTCGACGACCTGCATCGCGATTCGCTGCCGGGTGTGTTGGACGCTCTCGGCGTCACGCTGGACGAGCGGTCGCGCGAGGAGTTGGTGGCGGGCTGGCGGCGGCTGGCTCCCTGGCCGGAGGTGCCGCGGGCGCTGGCTCGGCTCCGCGAGCGGCTGCCGGTCGCGACGCTGTCCAACGGCCAGGTGCGGCTACTCGTCGACCTGACCCGCTCCGCCGGCCTCACCTTCGACGCGGTGCTTTCCGCCGAGCTCTTCGGCACCTACAAACCGGACCGAGCGGTGTATCTCGGCGCCGCGCGCCTGCTCGAATGCGAGCCAGAGCGGGTCATGCTGATCGCCTGCCACGGCTGGGACCTGGCCGGGGCCCGCGAGGCCGGGCTGAGCACGGGCTACGTCGCGCGCCCGTGGGAATGGGGACCGGATTCGCCGCCGGTCGAGCCCCCCGAAGCCGACCTGGCCGGCGCCGATCTCGACACCCTCGTAGACAAACTCGTGAGTGTTCCGGCCGGTTAGAACCTGGTTAGAACCGGCCGGAACGCTCACGAGGTGCCTACTCGTCGCTGCCGTCGCCGTAGGTGGCGGTGTAGGCCTCGCCGTCCATCCACGTGGTGGTTTCCTCATCCCAGACGAGGTCGCCGGACGTCGCTTCGAAGCCGCGTAGGACGTCCGCGATGTCGGGGTAAAGGGCGACGACGTCGCGCAGCAGCATCGGGTAGTGCTCCTCGGCGTCTTCGGCGTGGTAGCCGAAGAAGCTCCAGGTGCCTTCGCTGTCCCGGGTGACCTGGTAGATCTTGCGGATCCGGGCCGGGTCCTCGCCGTGGATCTCGACGAGGTCCGGGCTGACCGAGCAGTCCAGCGCCGCCGGGAACGGCAGGTCCCAAGCCTTGTCCCAGTCGGCGAGCTCACCGGGGTCGAGGTCCGCGGGGTCGTAGGACTCGAGGAACCAGGTCACGCCGTCGGTGCCGGCGACCGCGATCGTGCCGGGGGCGACGAAGTCCAGCAGCGCCAGCTCAGGGACGAGCTCAAGCGCGTCGGACAGTGAAATCGAGACGAAACCAGCCTCGTCGTCGTTCGACAGGAGCTGCCATTCGTCGTCGAGGTCGAGCACGACGTGGCTGAGTTTGCCCGGGTCGCCGAGCAGATCGCCCGCGCACAGGACCGGTGATTCCAGGGATTGCCGCAAGCCCGTCTCCAGATGTCCGAACCGCCTGCCGAGTGCCGGCGGCCCGTTTATTGTCGGGGGTGCCTGGCACAGTCCCGGTCACCAGGTCCGGCTTGAGTGGGGAACAGGGGTTCGCGTTATGGGTGCTGGAGGACTTTCCGAAGCTCGGCTCGCCAGGTTGCACGACGTCATGGCCGGTCACGTCGAGCGCGGCGTCCTGCCGGGAGCCGTGACGCTCGTCTGCCGCCGGGGCGAGATCGTGGTCGACGCGGTCGGTTACCACACGCTCGGGGGTGACGAGCTTCGGCGGGACACGCTGTTCCGCATCGCCTCGATGAGCAAACCGGTCACGGCCGTGGCGGCGATGATCCTGGTGGAGGAATGCCGCATCCGGCTGGACGAGCCGGTGGACCGGTTCCTGCCCGAGCTGGCCGATCGTCGAGTGCTGAAGCGGCCGGACGGGCCGTTGGCCGAAACGGTCCCCGCGAACCGGCCGATCACCCTGCGCGACTTGCTGACCTTCCGCTGGGGCTTCGGCCAGGTATTCGGCGACGGAAACGAGCCGATCGCGCAGGCGCTCGCCGAGAAGCTGCACGGCCAGGGCCCGCCGGTACCGCACCTCGCGCCCGGCCCGGACGAGTGGATCCGGCGGCTCGGGGAGCTGCCGCTGATGCATCAGCCCGGCGAGAAGTGGCTGTATCACACGGGTTCCGACGTGCTCGGCGTGTTGATCGCCAGGGTCGCCGGCCAGCCCTTCGAGGCTTTTCTGGCCGAGCGCGTCTTCGGCCCGCTCGGCATGGTCGACACCGCGTTCAGCGTTCCCGCCGAAAAGATCGGCAGGCTGGCGACGAGCTACAACTTCGACCAGGCGGCAGGCAGCCTGGAGGTCAACGATGAGCCGGTCGGCGGCCAGTGGAGCAGTCCGCCCGCGTTCCCGTCGGGCGGTGGAGGCCTGGTCTCGACCGTCGACGACTATCTCGCCTTCGGCCGGATGATGCTGGACAACGGCCGCCACGGCAACGAGCGGCTTTTGTCGCGGCCCACGGTCGAGACGATGACGACCGACCAGCTGACCCCGGAGCAGAAGGCGGTCTCGGGTTTCTTCCCCGGCTACTTCGACAACCTCGGCTGGGGCTTCGGGCTGGCGGTGCAGACGCGGCGCGACAGCCCGCACGCGGTGCCTGGCCGTTACGGCTGGGACGGCGGCCTCGGCACCTCGTGGTGGGCGGATCCGAAGGAGGAGATGCTCGCGATCCTGCTGACCCAGCGTGCCGGCTTCCCGCTGTTTTCCGAGCCCTACCTCGATTTCTGGACCTCGGTCTACCAGTCGATCGACGACTAGGGCGAGCAGAATCTAGCGTCGGCGTGGACGGCAGAGGTCGACGAAGGTCTCCTCGAGCCAGTCCGCGTAAGCCTCGTGACTCCAGCCCGCGTCGACAACAAGGCGCAGTCGGGCGTCGGGCAGTTGGGCGTGCCACACGAGGTCCGCGGTCTGGCCGACCGGTCGCGGCGGATCGATGAGGTCTCGCGACTGGAGGTTCGTGATGATCTCCGCGGCCTGTTTCCGCATGCGCGCAAGGTGTTCGCGGTGGTACTCCGCGATCTCGGGGTCGTTCGCGGCCGCGGCGGTGATGATCCGCCACAGCGGGGAGATGCGGGTGTTGCCGTCCGCGATCCAGCGGGCCAGGTTCCGCACCGCTTGCTCGATGTCCGGGTCGCCGAGGATCTCGGCGACCCCTTGCCGCTCCGAGAAGTGCTTCTCGTCTTCCTCGCCCGTGAAGATCTGGTCGAACGCCGCCATGAGCAGCGCGCGCTTGGCCCCGGTCGCCTGGACAGTCTCGATCGACACCCCGGCTTGCTCGGCGATCGAACGCAAAGTTGTCGCGGTGTAACCACTTTCGGCGAACTGGGTGCCGGCGGCCGCGAACACCCTGCTCCTGGTCGCGGCGGCCTGCTCCGAGCGCAGTTTCGAGCTGTAGTGGGCCACCTTGGCATCGTACTCAGCACTGTGCCATAGTGTTCATCACTATCTCGTACAGGCCAAATCTGATGGGAGCGATGCGGTGGAGTTCCTCTTCACGACCGTGCCGGAGACCGGCCACTCGGTTCCGCTGGCGCCGTTCGCCGCGGAGCTGGTCCGGCGCGGGCATGGTGTCCGCTGGTACACCGGTTCGCGGCTGAAGGACGTCGTGGAGGAAACCGGCGCGGAGTTTCTGGCGATGCCGGCCGAATGGGACCCCGACCAGTCCGATCTCTCGGCGGCGTTCCCGGAACGGGCGAAGCTCACCGGGTTGGCGCAGGGCCGGTTCGACATCGAGCATCTGTTCGTCCGTCCGTCCGGTGCTCACGTCGAAGCCCTCGCCGAGTTGCTGCGTGAGCGCCCCGCGCAAGCGGTCGTCGGTGACACCTGGTCCCTCGCGGTGGGCTGGCTGGGTGAGCGGACCGGCGTGGCGACCGCGACGATAGGGGTCAATCCGCTGATGTTCCCCAGTTCCGACGCGCCACCCGCGGGCCTGGGCATGACCCCGCTGAAAGGATCACTCGGGCGCCTGCGCAACCGGATCCTCAACTTCGTCGTGCGCCGGTTCGCGCTGGCCTCGTCGGTCCGGCTGACCGACGACGTCCGGGCGGGTATCGGACTCCCCCGGGCGGGCCGCAACCCGCTCGCCTACACCGCGAACACCCAGCTCTACCTTCAGCTGTCGCCGCCGGGGTTCGAGTTCCCGCGCGGTGATCTGCCGGACTTCGTGCACTTCCTCGGCTATCCGCCGTCGAGGTCCCAGTCGGCTGAACCCCTGTTGTCGGAACCCCAGCCGTATGAACGCCCGGCGTGGTGGCATCGGCTGGAGAGCGCGCGCTGGGTCGTCCTGGTCACCCAGGGGACCATCGCGACCGACCCGAAGAGCTTGCTCCACCCGACCATCGAGGGGTTGGCCGGGCGGGACGTGCTCATCGTGGCGGTGACAGGTGGTGCCGCAACGGAAGTGTTGGGCCCGTTGCCCGCCAATGCTGTCGCCGAGCCGTTCATCCCGTTCGGCGAGCTGCTGCCGCACGTCGACGTGATGGTCACCAACGGCGGCTTCGGCGGCGTGCAACTAGCCATCGCGCACGGAGTGCCGCTGGTGGTGGCCGGCACGACCGAAGACAAGAAGGAGGTCAATGCCCGCGTCGGCTACGCGCGTGTCGGCATCGACCTGAAGACCGATACCCCGTCTCCGGAAGCCGTCGCGTCGGCCGTGGAGAAGGTGCTCATCGAACCGGATTACCGCAAAGCTGTCGCTCGCGTACGCGGCTCGACTTCGCCGGGCGATCCGGTCGAGCGCGGCGCAGATCTGCTCGAGCGACTGGGGTGACGATCTGCATACGGAAGTGTCAAGATAGGGCATGACCGCTAGTACGCAGCGCAACTACGGCGGCCAGTCTGCCGAGAGCCGCCGGGCCAAACGACGGCAGCAGCTGCTGGAAACCGGCTTGGAACTGCTCGGCACCGTCGGCCTGCCCGGGCTGACCGTGCGCGGGGTGCTGGACCACGCGCAGCTGGCGCCGCGCTACTTCTACGAGAACTTCCAGCACATCGACGAGCTGGCCGTCGCTGTATTCGAGCAGCTCATGGTGGAAATGACACAGACCGGGCTGGCCGCGGTCGCCGACACCGGCCAAGGGCTGCGCAAGCGGATCCGGGCCGGGCTCGACGCCATCGCCCGGTTGCTGACCGAGGATCCGCGCAAAGGCCGGGTGCTGCTAGTCGAGTCCGTGGCCAGCCCGGTGCTCGCGCCCCTGCGTCATCAGGCGGGCCGCGCGCTCGCCGGGCTCGTGGCTCAACAGGCCGACGGCAATCCCGGCGATCCGGTGGCCACGGCGGTCACCGCACGTTTTCTGGTCGGCGGCTTCAGCGAAACCCTCGCGGCGCTCATCCAGGACGGCGATCTCGGCGACCGCGACGCCGTCGTCGACCGCTGCACCGAACTGTTCCTTGCCTGCGTCCGATGATCAGGCGGATGTCCGGTCGCTGACGAGTTGCGCTGACCTGTGTGGGACTCGCCGACAATGCCGGGCGCACACCGCGCCTTTTCTTATCGGTGGATTCAGGTTTCTTCGTAGCTGATGTCGTAGCTGATGTCGTAGGGGGCGGCGATCGGGTTGATCTTCGCCGGATCCAGCTCCCCGTCGGTGAGGACCGCGGGCCCTGCTTCGAACAAGTCCTCCAGGTAGAGGAAACTAGCCGGTGGAGGTCACCAGTTGTCAAACACCTGGTCGGAAGACGCGCGTCGATGCGGAGCGCAACCGCGAGCGGGTGGTGGAGGTGGCACGCGCGCTGTTCGCCGAGCGCGGTGACGACGTGCAGCTGCCCGAGGTGGCGCGGGCGGCCGGCGTCGGGATCGGTACGGTGTACCGGCACTTCCCGACCCGGCCGGCCCTCGTCGAGGCCGCCGCCGAACACCGGTTCGCCGAGCTGGCGGAGTTCGCCCGAACCGAGCGCAGGCGGCAGCCCCAGCTGGGTCTGGTGCGTTATCTGACCCGGGTCGGCGAAATGCTCGCCGGTGATCGCGGGCTGTCCGCCGCTATCCAGGCCGCGCGAGGCACTGCGGAGACCGAACCGAAAGGGCCCGCCAGGGCTGAACTCGAAGCCGCGGTCAGTGTCGTGATCGAAGAAGGAAAGGCTGCTGGAGCTGTTCGTGCGGACGTCACCGTCGGCGACGTCTACCTGATGGTCGGGGCATTGTCCGCGACCATCCGTACCGGCAGCGGAGAGTGGACCCGGCTGATCGAACTCGCCATGGTCGGACTGCGTCCGCGGTGAATCGGCGTCAGACCTGCGGCTGGCTGATGTTGACCATCCATCCGATGCCGAACCGGTCCACGCACATGCCGAATTCGTCGCCCCACATCTGCTTTTCCAGCGCGACCGACACGTTTCCGCCTTCGCTCAGATTTGCCCAGTAACCGCGCAGTTCTTCGGCATCGTCCCCGCTGAGGCTCACGGAGATGTTGTCGCCGGGGTTGTGTGCCATTCCCGGCGGCGTGTCGGCGCACATGAGCGTGAAGCCGCTGTCGGTTTCGAGCATGCCGTGCATGATCTTGTCGGCAAACGGGGCTTCCTTGTCGCCCATTTCGCCGAACGTGCTCAGCGTCAGGGTGCCGCCGAAGACGTCTTTGTAGAAATCCAGGGCTTCGCGTGCGTTGTCGGTGAAGCTGATGTACGGATTGAGGCGAGACGCCATCAGGAGCTCCTTCGATTGTGACGGAATAGCATCCTCGCAGAGCGGCGGAGCATCGACAACACGAGTTTTACAACACGGGCGGTGATCCGTTTTCCCGGTCGCCGCGCGACCCGTTCCTTTCATTCCATGCGCGCGGAAAACTATTCGGGAATTCCTGGCCAACCGTGCAGGAAGTACGCGCCGCCGCAGGCCTGGCCGGTTCTAGCTTGGTGCCGGAAGGATCCGGATCTCGACGCCGGCGCCGAGCAGTCTGCTTGGTTGCAGGTGCAGGAACCTCGACGTCGACAGGCTGGCCCGGGCGGAGGCGGGATCCAGGTAGGAGAAGGCCATGGTCTGCCCGTGCGCGATCAGCTGGTGTGTCAACCGCGGCGCGATCAGCGCGGTGCGTGCCCGGCGCTGCCCGCCGGAACTCCGGATCGTGAACTGGTCGTCCACTCCGACGGCGAAACAAGCGACCGAGCCTGAATGCGGCCCGAGCTCCAATGACGGTCCGACGTAGACGGCTTGCCCTGGCGAAAGCTACGACGTCGCGCAGCCGGTTTCTGGAAGCGCCTCGGCGGGCTCGAGCGTCATCCTGGTCTCCGATACGCGATGGACTTCGAGGAGCGTGTGGTGACAACCGTAGTGATCATTGCCGTGAGCGTGTTCTTTCTCGGCATGGGGGTGTTCGCGTTCGCGGCCCCGGCGGCACTGGCCAGACCATTCCGGATCGCCGTTGACGCGCCGGAGAGCCGCTCGGAGATCCGCGCGGTCTACGGCGGTTTCGGGGTCGCGATTGCGGTACTGCTGGGCATGGCCGCGTTCGACGTCGGCGGGATCCGGCCCGGTGTGGTGCTCACCGTCGCCGGCGCGCTAGCCGGGAGATGGCATTGGGCAGACTCGTTTCCCGGCTGGTCGACAGCGCGACGGCGTTCTACCCAGTCTGGTTCTACTTCTGCGTCGAAACGGTCGGCGCCGGGCTATTGTTCGGCTCGGCTTGACTGCGGCGTTCAGTGGCCGCCTAACTGCCAGCGCGTTCGGCCCGGCTGGCGGCGATACGCCTCGCGGCCAGCTTGCGGGCCTGTTCGGCGTCGTCACCGGTGATGCGCCTGAGGATGTCGGCCAGCGGCGTAATGCGTCCACGGCCTCCCCAATAGCCGTCGGGGACCTCGGTCGGAAACACCCAAACGCGGCCAGGGTCGCGCTGCCACGCGCCTTGTTCGGCGTCGAGGACGGCTTCGGTTACCTCGGCGACGACGGCATCGCGGGCGGACCGGTCGAGTTGCCCCTCAGGGACGGTGGCGACGATCTTGTAGCGGGGAGCCTCGGCGAGCGCACCCGCCACATATACCGCGGCGGGACGGTGCAGGAACACCCAGGAGACGGCGCGAACCGCCCTGTCAGCCGGGTCGAACCCCTCGTGGGTGATCAGGATGTCGGTGAGCCGGCTGAGCAGGGTCGCCTCGGCCTCGGGGTGCAGCGCTTCCGCGGGCACGTAGACGTCGAGCATGGGCACAGTTGTCTCCGCGGTTCAACGGGTTGTTGCGGTGAGGGCGTCGTGGAGGGCGGAGTCGCTGGGCGGCCAGTCTCGCCAGCGAGCGCTGATGTGGCCGTCGGGTCGGACGAGCAGCGCTCCTTGCGGGCCAAGGTCGCAGACGTCGGTGTGCTCGCTGGAAAGGGCCTCGACGTGTAGCGGCCATGGTGCGGCTTTTTGCTTCTCCCAGAAGGCAGGATCCGGGGTGAACAGGGTGAACCACTCGCCGACGGCGTCCACTGTGGAGCGGTTTTCGGCGAGCCAGAGGTGTGGCATGCGATGGCCTGGCCTCGCGGTGGGGACGTAGTCCGTACCCGTGTCGGACAGTTCGGGAGGGGTGCTGTCGTCGATGAGGACGGCGTCGGAGTGGTAGGTCGTGCCGAGCACGAGGTCGAGCTGGGCGAAATACCGCTCCGACCACGGCACTTCGACCTGGGCCGACGTCGAATCGTCGTTCTGCAGCTGCTCGCGGCGCTTGTCCTGTGCCTGGCGCATGAGATGGCTGTTGGCCACCGCTTGGCGGAGCGTCTGATGAGCGACGGGTAGCCGTTCAGGCTCGTAGGTCTCCACCAGGCCCTGCCCGGCCCATCCGCGGAGGACGCCCGCCAGTTTCCAACACAGGTTGTGCACGTCGGCGACACCGGTGTTCATGCCCAGGCCACCGGCCGGGGGGATAGCGTGCGCGGCGTCACCGGCCAGCAGGATCCGGCCGTGGCGGAAGCGTTCGGCGACGGACGCGTTCACCGTCCAGTGCTGAACCCGCTCCACGTCGACATGGACGTCGATGTCGGATCCGAGGGCGCGCGAGACGAGGTCCGGCCAGTCGGCGTTCGCGGTGTCTTCGGGGGTGGGAACGAAGAAGGCCCAGCCTCGTTCGGGGTAGAGCGGGCCGAACATTCCATGCGCGGTGAAGTAGACCCCGGCGGGCTGGTCGCCGCACCAGCGGTCGAGGTCGGCGTCGAAGACGACCGTGGTGGCATCCGCCAACGATCCGGGGCCGATGGTGTCGATTCCCAGCCGCTGCCGCACCGTGGAATTCGCGCCATCGGCAGCGAGTACGTAACGGGCACGGACGCGAGTCTCTTCGCCGCTTTGGTGGTCGACGAGTACAGCCACGACACCCTCAGGCTCCTCGGCCAGGTCGATGAGTTCGACCCCGTACCGAACCGGTGTGTCCGCCGCGGCCAGCAGGGTGGGTTCCAGCCGATCCTGCGAACTGAGCACGCCGGTCACGGGACTTTCGGGAATCGGCGCGTTGATCCCGATCATCGCCGCGGTGGCGAAATCGCGGTCCTGCAGCGTGTCACGGAAGCGGACGCGGCCATACTCCGGCGCGAACGCGCGATCCGTGATCCGGGCAGCGAGCCCGACCTGGCGGTAGATCTCCATCGTGCGGGTGTTGACCAGCCGGGAACGGGGAAACGGTGACAGTTTGCCGTATTTCTCGACCAGCAGTGTCCGCACACCCCAGCGTTCCAGCAGCACTCGGGCGGTGAGCCCGACCGGTCCACCGCCGACGATGAGGACCTCCACCTCGACGTCCACTGCGGGCAGGTCCGGAACGGTCATAGGACCAACCTTCCGAACCCGGCGCCGGGACGCAATGCCCGAAGGGGCAGCCGAGTGGTCAGCCTGTCGGCATGCTGACGCTCGCGTCCTCAACGGTCTGCCGCAGTCGGGCGACGGTCGACGCCAGCTGGTCGAGTGACCGTGCGGTCAGCGGGTCGCCAAGCCAGGTGCGCAGCTCGTTCTCGAACGTCGGGGTGGCGTCGTCCAGCAGGCGGCGGCCTGCCGCCGTAAGCACGAGCCCTTGGTGGTCGCCCGGCGCTGGAGTTCGAACCGGAGGGTGGGGCCGCAGGTGGGACGATTCTCTACTGCCACGGTGGGGCCTGGGTTTTCGGCTCGCCTACCACGGCTCAGGACATCACTGCGGCACTTGTTTGGCGCACAGGCATTCGAGCCGCCTCGGTCGACTACCGGCTCGCCCCGGAACACCCGTTCCCGGCCGCGATCGAAGACACCGTCGCCGCGTACCGCGATCTGCTCGAACACGTCGTCGCGCCCAACAGATCGTGCTGGCCCGGGATTCGGCAGGCGGCGGGCTGACCATCACGACCATGCTTGCCGCACGTGACGCCGGCCTGCCGCTGCCGGCGGCGGCGGTCGCTTTCTGGCCGGGTCTGGACGCAACCCGCACTGGTGAGAGCATGACGACCAAGCACGGAATCGACCCGATGTTCACCCTGGAGTCGTTGCAGCGCTTAGGCGTGCATGTCCTCGCTGGCCAGGATCCGCATCAGCCACTGCTGAGCCCAGCCGTGTACGCCGACCTCGCCGGGCTGCCTCCGCTGCTGATTCAAGTCGGTTCCAATGAGGTGCTGCTCGACGACTCGACCCGACTGACGACCCGGGCAGCGGCTGCCGGTGTCAACGTCATCCTCGACGTCACCGCGGATGTGCCACACGTGTTCCAGTCGTTCACCGGCTCGCTCGACGAAGCCGACGCCGCGCTGGACCGGGCCGGTCGCTTCATTCTCGACCGCCTGGCCACCGAGACCCCAGCCCAGACCGCGTAACTCGCATCCCGCGTCACTGTTTACCGAAGCAAGGACTGCGGCGGCGAGGGACTGTGGTGCGGATCCGAGTGCAATGTCGTTACCGCTGACGGCGTTCGCAACTCGACGGCGAGTTGCGGCTGTAGTGCCGGGAATGCAGTCAGGGCTCGTCAGTGTCGCGGCCGGGTGATCCGGTCGCGGCACTGACGAGCCCTGGAGGGGATATTTTGTTACAGGTGGCAGGTATTGCGTCTGGGTCTTCGAAGCGGATCGAGATAATCGGGCGGGATGAAGTCCGGTCTCCCGTCACCGCCCATTCGTACTTCCCAACCACCACAATGTATTAATCGGTGGTGCCGTTCACAAAGGAGGGTCAAGTTGTTCAGGTCGGTTGGCCCACCTAGG
>NZ_JAODNM010000005.1 GCF_025464955.1 Amycolatopsis sp.
ACAGCACCAAAGATGCTCAATCTCCCCGACACCGTCTGGATCAACCGACCAGCTGACGACACCAGCCAGAAGACCGAACCCGAAGCCGCCTAACACCCACTGGTCTCACTCACCTTGACAAATTCCGTTGCCGCGGTTGACCGACTGCAGCTGGCCCGGCTCCCAGTGCGGGTAGTCGTCCAGGCCGGCGTCGAACAGCACACCCCATTCCTCGATGGCAAACGGGGAATCGCTGCCGTAGAGAACGTGGCCGGGCGCGGCGAAAGCCAACAAGGAAGGCAGTGCTGTCGGAGTCGAAGACAACGCCGTGTCGAAGTAGAAGCGCTTCAAATCGGTCAAGATGCTTTCGACCGTGGTACCGGGATTGAACTGCGCGGCAGAGGCGAACCGGGAAGCGGCGTACGGCAGAAACCCGCCCGCGTGGGAGAGGATCACGCGAAGTCGCGGGTATCGGCTCAACACGCCGTTGGCGACCATGTGCACCGCGGTGCGTGTGGTGTCGAAGGGGAAGTCCAGCACTGGGCTGGGCAGTCCAGGCAGCTGCTCGATCGGCGGCGCGGTCGGGTGAATGAACACGACGGCGGCGCGAGCGTCCAACTCGGCCCACAACGGCTCGTACGCCGCGTCGCCGAGATAGCGGCCATCGGCGTTGGACAGCAGGACCACCCCGTCCGCGTTGAGTTCGTCAAGGGCACGGACTGCCTCGGCCACCGCGCTGTCGACGTCGGGCAGCGGCAGGATGGCGAAGTGACCGAACCGGTCGGGCCGATCCTTGGTCAGCTCGGCGTTGAAGTCATTGACTTCGCGGGCCAGCTTCAGCGCCTCGGCGTCGTCGCCGAAGTGCACCCCGGGGGCGCTGATCGACAGGATTCCGGTGGCGATCGACCGACGATCCATGATCCCGATCGCGCTCGCCGGGCCCCAGGCAGGGATCGGCCAGCCGCCGGCGGTCAGCCCGCGGGTGTCGAGCAGGTGCCGGTAGGCCGGCGGGATGAGGTGCTGGTGGACGTCGATGCGCGCAGGTGACACCATGACTAGCCTCCTAATATTTAGCGTGCTAACGATTGCTTTGCTAAGGTAGCACGCATGGGACGCATCGGCACTCAACCGCAGCTCGAGGACGTGCGAGCGGAGACTCTCGCCCAGGCAGCCGACGAGCTGTTCTTCGCGATGAGGCGGGCACGGTCTGTCGCGGCCGACCGCGACGGCGGCTTGTCGCTGCCTCAGATCGAGCTGCTCAAACCGTTGATGACGGAACCGGAGCTCCCGGTCGGCAAGCTGGCGGCGAGCGCCGACGTCAGCATCCCCACCGCCACCCGCATGCTCCAGCAGCTCGAAACCAAGGGGGTCGTGGTACGCCGGCGTTCACCCGAAGACGAACGCCGCGTGCTCATCACGCTCACCGAAGACGGCGCCGAGAGGATGACCCGGCTCCGCGCGCGGTTACGCAAGCGCCAGGCAAACTCCTTCGAGGCCTTCACGCCGGAGGAACGCGTTCAACTGATCAGCCTGATGCAGCGCTTGACCCGGCTTGTCGCCGAATCCGACTGAGCGGCGCGGTCAGGGACGTCCGGCGTGCGGCACGTCGACGCGAACCGCCAGCAGCCTCGCGTCGCGAGCTGCGCTGCGGGCGTTCTCGTCGAAATCCGGTGCGGTGCACAGGAAAAGCGTCCGACCGTCGGCCCCGCCGAGCATGCAGGCGAACACGCCGATGCCGGCCGGGATCTCCTCGACGATCTCACCGCCGTGCCGAACGCGGATCGCCCGCTGGTTGAGCGCGTCGGCGATCCACAGTGCGCCCTCGCCGTCCAAACAGCACCCGTCCGGCCCGACCACCGCCTGGCCGATAGCTTCCCCGACCGCGGTCGTCGTCGGCAGCTCGCCGAACTTCGCCCAGACCCGCCGACCGCCGAGACTCCCGTCCGGCAGGACATCGAACGCGGTGACCCGGTTGCCGAACGTCTCGTTGACCAGCAGCTGACCGTCCTCGGTGAGCACGCTGCCGTTGGGGAACCACAGCTCGTCCGCCACCGGGGTGACGGTTCCATCGGGGTCGACGCGCAGCAACCCGGTCGAGGCGATCGGCGCGCCCGCCATCAGGTCGAACCCGAAGTTGCCGACGTACGCGCGCCCCTCGGCATCAACGACCATGTCGTTGGGGTGACCGTCCACATGCGAACGAAGATCGGCGTGGGTGACCAGCGTGCCGTCGTATTCCCGCCGCAGCAGGCGTGCGTCGCGCATCGACACGACCAGCAGGCGGCCGTCGGGCAGCCAGCCGAGACCGGACGGCTGGTTCGGGACTTCCGCTTCGACTCTGAGGTCGGAACCGTCCTCGTTCGCCGAAAGCACCCGGTGGGTGTAGAAGTCCGCCACCCAGATCCGGCCCTCGTGCCACCGAGGACATTCCAGGTAGCTGAGGCCGGACAAAGTGGTGCTGATCGTGTGGTCCACAACGCCCTCCAGAGCAGTGTTGTCCCTGCACCCTACGACAGCGACCGCTCAGTCCGCTGAGTTCGAGGCCCTACCCCCAGGTGGGAAAGCAGCTGAAGTCGTTCGTAGGACGGAGAACCCGAGTGGACGCCGGTGCCCAGTATCAGTCCTTGAGGTCGACCCGCAGCGTCAGCAGGTTGGTCCCCATCACCCGCACCGCGGCGCTGTTGAACTGCGGCAACACCTTCAGCCGGGCGCGGGGATCGTCCTCCGGGACCAGCTCCGCGGTGCCGGCATGCCACTGACCGTTGATCCGCACCCGGACCTCCGGCTGCGCCTGGATGTTTCGCACGTACTGCGACTTCTCGCCGAACTCGGAAACGAACCAGAATTCGTTCCCGGTCCGGCGTCCACCGATCGGGGTCCGCCTGGGCAGCCCGGACGTCCGCCCCGTCGTCTCGAGAAGGGTCTGGAACGGCAGCCGGGCGTTGATCGGGTTGACGACCCGCCGCTGGAGCGCCGTCACAGCCCGATGTTTGACCTCGTGGTAACGCGACATGCTCGATCTTCCGTTCGTCGGTGGTCAGGCCGCCGCGGCGCGCCGCCCGTTTCTTGTACTTGACGAACGTAGTCCACAGAACCCGTGAAGTGTCCACTTGAACCACGTTGTGGCCACAACCTCCTGCAGGACTTCGTCAACGCCGTCCTGGAAGTCAGCCGGCGCCGCTAACCACCGCAACTCGCCGTCGAGTTGCGGTAGTTGGTATGCGCAACCATCGCAACTCGCCGTCGAGTTGCGGTTTCGGACTACCGGCCGGAGTCGGTGTCCTCCGCTTTACGAGCTCGCGACGCACGCAGGTTCGCCGGGTTCCCGCATTTGCGGACCGCGTGCCAGACCCCGTTGTTGTTCCGCGAGCGGTCATAGAAGGCGACCCCGCAAGCAGTATTGCGGCACACCTTGAGCCGACGCCAGGTGTCATCCCGTCGCGCCAGCAACGATTCGCCCAACACGGCCGAGCCGATCCACTCCGCGCCTTGACCGTGTGGCGCGAGCGACAACGTCCCATCGGTGGCCAGCACCAGATCGAGGGATCCGGTCAGGTCCTCGGCCGTCGTCTGGCGGTTTTCGTAACCAACGCCGCCGACTGAATACCTGACGATTCCACGCTCGTGAGCGATACCCGGCTGCCATCGACGGTTTCGTCCCAAACTCCACTACACCCGTTCCGCCGGCCCATGGATACGGCCGTTGGGCGACTATCGCTACCTGGTGATGGGACTCGGCCGATTCCCCCATTTGGGTGTGCTTCCCCGGCACATGGCAGGGTGCTGGGCCGCGCCGCGGGGATAAATCGGGCAATCTCCACGGTGTCACGGGCCTACACATACGCTGCCGGTATGAAGAGGTGGGGGCTGGCCGTGGCGGCCGCGGTCGTGGCTGCTCTCGGGCTGGCACTCACCCTCGGCCTGCTCGGCGGCACACCTACTGGCGCCGCGGACAACGGCGACGGCTTCCGGCTGTTCTGCGGCGCCGGGCTCGTCCCGCGTACCCCGACCCACGTGGCGAGCTGGCAGGGCGGCGTGGTGCTGGACTTCGACCACGGCATGCCCTGCAAGAACGCGCTTCCCTCCAGCGGCACGGTCATCCTGAAGGCCGTCGCCGGCGGCCACGGCGTGTTCAGCCTGACCAAGCTCGGCTGGTTTTACGTCATGCTGGTCTTCCTGGTCACCGTGCTCGCGGCCTGGGCGGTGACGGCTCACGGCCGCCGGCGGATCCTGTTCCTGGTGCCACTGCTGGTACCCCTGCTCGACCCCGACTTCGCGCGGGTGTTCATTTCGACGATGGGTGAAGCCGCTGGGCTGTTCGGCGCGTACACGCTGCTCTGCGGCGTGGCGGTCATCGCCGCGACGAAGGTCGAGGACGGTTTCGAGCGGTTGTCCGCGCTCGCCCTCGTCGCCGTCGGCGGGGTGATCGCGGGGCTCGCCCGGATCGGGTTCCTGCCGTTGTTCGTGCTGGCCGTCGTCGTCTGCTTGGTCACCGGTGCCCGGGCGGGCAGGGGCCGCTGGTGGTCCGGCCGGATCTTCGGGCCGGCGCTCGCCTGCCTGCTCGTACTGGAGATCATCACCCCGGTCCGCGCGGACCTCGCCTGGCAGGACCGCAACTTCGGCGAGGTCAACACGGTCGACCTGGTCTACACCCTCGCACTGGTCGAAATGCCGGGCTCGGCGCCCGAACTCGGGCTGCCGGCCGACGCGCAGGACAGCGCAGGCCGCGCCTTCTTCCCGAACGGGCTACGCGACCTGGTCGGCGCGGACGCGGTGAAGAACGACCCCACCGGGATCGAGCACAAGGTCTGGGGCATGGTGCTCGCCCGGCCGGACGTGCTGGCGCACGCGGTCGCGATCGGCCTGCAGTCGACCTACGGCCGGAGCCTGGCGTACCTGCCCGACACGCCGTGGACACCGGCGACCGTGGCGCCGGTGGGCGGCGGCCCGGCCAGCGGCGACACGGGCGCCGACCCGCAAACGTTCCAGCAGTGGCTCGACGACATGGGTCTGCCGTGGTGGCCGCCCTTGCTCCTGCTGCTCGGCATGGCCGGCGCGGTGGTCGCGCTGGTGCGCCGGCGCCGGTGGACGACCCGGTACGGCATCGTCGCCGGGGTCGCGACGACGAGCGCCCTCGGCATCGTGGTGATGGCGGTGGTCGGCGACGGGTACTACGAGATCGCCAAACACGTGTGGCTGGCCGCGTACCTGCTCGACGTCACGGCGCTGTCGTTGTGCGTCATGGCGGTGCCGGTGCTCGCGCGGCGGGCATTCGAACTGCGCGAACGCCGCCGACGCTGGGTGCGGGCTCCGGTCGCGGTGCCGGCGGAGACCCCGCCGGAGCCGGTGCCCGCCGGCTCGAGCTGAGCCGCACCGCTCACACCGAGCGCCGGTGGTGGCCGAGTTCACCGAGTCGGGCGGCGGACCGGGCAAAGGGGCCGTCGGCCGCTCCGAATCCTTCGACCAGCCGTCCACTCTCGAATGCGCGCTCGAACAGCTCCCCTGACCGCCGCGCGTGCGCGCCCATCTCCGGAGTGGGCTAGAAGGTGCCGGCCAGGTGCACGGTCAGCGAGTGGACGTCGGCGACGACGATGCGGGCGAGGAAGCCCGTCAACGCTGCCCAGCCATCGGGTTCGACGGCGGCTTCGGCTTCGGCGACGAACCGGAGCAGCCCGGTTCTACTACGAGGACACCCACTCGGCCGAGCGTCCGTCCGGCCCGGCGACCACGCCGACCGGGCTCGCCATGTTCGCGCACGACTTCCAGTCGATCCGCCGCTTCGCCGAGCGCGACCACGCCACCATCGTCAGCTGGAACACCTACGACCCTGTGCCAAGCCCCCTGCCGATCGGTCCCCTGTCCGCGGAGGTCGCGGCCGGCGCCTGCACGCTCGACGCCGCCGTGCACGCTTGGGACATCGCGGTGGCCACGGGCCAACCGTCGCCACTCCCGGACGAACTGGCGGAAGCACTGCTCGCCGTGGCCAAGGAAATCCCGAGTGAACGCCCTGACCTCGGCAACGCTGTCCGCCTGGCCCGCGACAGCGCGCCAGGCGGACAGTGCCGTTCGACGGCCAAGATGCGAGTCCGACCCGTTATCCGCGACCGGTAACAACGGTCGACCGCCTCGCGACTCAGGCTGGGTGAAGCGCAACGAGCTTGCCGAAGAGGAAAATGACACGGCTGAGACCGCAAAATCGGCCAAGCGACCGCGGACGTGGCCCGCGAAATTGCTTACTCTGCTTACCGCGGTGATGACATTGGCAACCGCGGGTCTGGGCGTGCTCGCCGCGGAGATCAACGTGCAGAAGAACAAGGCCCAAGCCAGTGCCGAGGCAAAAGGCACCGACCTTTCGGCTGTACAGAGCGATAACGATCGTTTGAAAAAACAGAACAACCAGCTCGCGGCAGAAAACAGCTCACTACTTTCATCGACCCCTTCGCCGACACCATCCGGCGGTCCAAGCTCATCTGAGTCGCCGGGAATGTCCAAGCTGCTCAGCGAAATGACGGCGCTGGACACGAACAGCGTGAACTCGCCGCGAGCGGTGTCCATCGGCACCGAGACCTATCCCAACAGCTTCACTCTCGGCTGCAGCTCGGCAGGGACGTCCGTGACCTACGCCGTTGCCGGATACAGTTCCCTGAAAGCGCGAATCGGCTTGGACAACAACCAAACCGGCACCGCGGCGAAGTCGAATTACCCGAGCAGCATCAGGGTGACAGCCGAAAACGGTCAACAGTTGGGAAACGAGGTCCAGATTTCGTTGTCCAAACCCGCCGATCTCTCGGTTCCGCTCAACAATGCGGTGCAGGCGACGATCAAGTGCACCCTCATCGACCCGCGTGGCGGCAGCAGCAGCTATTACCAGGCCGCGTTCGGCGACGCAACCATCGTGAAATGAGCGAGTAGCCGGTCAGCTCCACGCGGCCCCACGCCTCCTTGCCCTATCCTGGAAGTGTCGCGAGGGGAGGGACCATGACGGACGAGGAGCTTCTTGTCGAGTTCGCGCTGACACGCCTGGACAACCCGGAGCTCGACCTGGAGGAGATCGCGGCGCTCGTGGTCCGGCGCATGGGAGCCGAGCGCATGCTGGAATTCGCGTCCCGGAACCTCGCCACCCGCGGCGAGCTGCGCGGCGCGGTGTTCCCGACCGCTGTCGAACACGTGATGCGGGTCGTGCTGACCTTACGCGGACCCGCCGACTAGTACTTCGTCCATCGCCGTGGCGAAGGCTCTGCTCGCGGGCGACGGCGAACAAGCCGAAGAGGTGATGCGGCACCACGTCCGCACCAGTGCGGCGGCGGTCATCGCCATCGCCGATGCCCTCAGCTAGTTGTTCGCTTGACGGGAGCGAATCAGTCGACAACTTCCACTATTTGGCAACTATCGACCGCTGAATATCGATCCTGGGACCTGATCAGCGTCGGATGGCCGCCGGCCGGATTCGCGGTCCAGGTGAGGGCCAGGTGGTGACGAGCATCGTCGCCTCGTCGCCGGTGATCCGGGTCAACGGATTCGTGCAGAAGTGCTGGGAGACGACCAAGGACTCCGCCGTGACGCGGATCCTCTTCACCATCTCGTCGCGGCCCGTCAGCCAGACCCATCGGCTACCCTCCGGGTCCTTGAAACCGTAACGGAAGTCATCAGTGAGAGCGGATTCGAATGTCGCCCAGTCCCGCCGGTCCAGGCCGTAGATGAACCTGGCCAGCGCATCCTAGATCTGCCTGTGGTCGGTCATCGGCCCCTCCTCGGAGCACCAGGACGCCCTGCCAACGGGCGTCACGATTACAGGACGATGCTGTCCTACAATTTGCGAAGGGTCAAGCCATGACCTAGTTCATCGCGTCGACGATCCGCAAGACCTCGGTGCCACTGGTTCGCACGTGCTGGCGCATCAGCTTTTCAGCCTTCGCCCCATCGTCGTCCAAGACCGCCTTCGCGACCGCGATGTGCTGACTTCGCGAGAGACGCCTGGTCTGCTCGTCGAGCTGGTTTCGGATCGCGTAGCGGTAGATGTGCGCATCACATCGGTCCTGGACCTCACGGCCGGTCGGCGGCGATGGCACCTCCCACGTCGCCCGGCCCGGGGACTTCGTCCATGTGCCGTCCGAGGGTATCCATTCACTGGCAAACAACTCGGCTCAGCCGGTTCGATCTCTGATCTTGTTCGCTCCGGGAGTCCCCCGTAAGACCTACTTCGCCGATATGACGGAACTTCTCACTCGGACGCGACCGCCGACGGTCGAGGAGATCGACGAACTGGCCGCGCGGCATGACCAAATAAACATTCGCTAGCCAACAAAAGCGAACGACGCCATGACAAATTTCATCAATGGTCTCGCACCGGTCGAGTTTATTTCCACACTGTTCAACGACATGTTTCTCACCCCCACCGAGACCGCGGCCGAGACCGTGGAGCGCTACACCCACGTCGGGTACCGCCAGATCACCGACGGCATCCCGATCAGTCGCGACGAACAGATTGGTCATCTCGAGTACGCACAGACGAACCTGCGAGGCTTCACCTTCGAGGTCCAGCAGGTCGTCTTCGACGGGGAATGGCTGGTATGCAGACACCTCGGGCATACCGAGCAAGCCGACGGCCGCGGGGTCGACAGCGAGGTGGTGACCTTCTTCCACCTCGTGGACGGGAAGATCAGCGAGAGCTACGAGATGACGCGACCGGTCTCGGGCAACGATGCCGATCGCGATGTCCACACCGCCCGATAACGCTCACCTCGATAACGGCGGGTCGGCCACCAGTCAATACTGATACCCCTATGACTGCACGTCTGGTCATCCCTGGTTGCGCGAGGGCGAGCGCACGGCTATAGCTGGACCGAGCGAACGACTTGGCGAAGGTGAAACTCAGTCCGGCTAGCGAGCGAAGGGGGCCAGAAAGGTGCCCCTACCTCGCAAAGGCCGTCCAGTCGGCCCCACTGGCCCCGTCGTCGGTCGAGCACTGCACCTACTGGACGCCTTCACCGAGCAGCGGCCGGCGCTGAACCTGAGCGAGATCGCCCGGCGCGCCGACATACCGCTGGCCACCGCGCACCGCCTGTTGCAGGAGCTCTGTGCATGGGGTGCGCTGGAACGCGACGAGAACGGCGTCTACCGCATCGGGTTGCGCCTGTGGGAGCTCGGCTCGCTGGCCCCTCGCGGGCAGGGACTACGCGAGCGGGCCCTGCCGTTCCTGGAGGACCTGTCGCAGATCACCCACGAGAACGTGCAATTGGCGATCCGCGAAGGCACCGAGCTTGTGTTCATCGAGCGGATAGCCGGATCCGGCGCGGTAGGAGTATTGACCCGCGTCGGCGGCCGGTTCGCCCTCACCGTCACCGGCGTCGGCCTCGTCCTGCTCGCCCACGCACCGGCCGAGGTGCAGGACGACGTCCTGACCAGGCCCATCAACCGCCGTACCAGCAAAACCGTCACCGATCCGGATCAGTTGCGGCATCTGCTGGCCGACGTCCGCACCAACGGATTCGCCATCAGCGACCGCCAGGTCTCCCTGGACACCCTGTCGGTCGCCGCGCCGATCCTCGACTCCCACGGCCAGGTCGTCGCGGCCGTCTCGCTGGTCGTGCTTTATGGCAGCGCCTCCCCGCACGCGTTGGCGCCGCTGGTCCGGACGAGCGCACGCGCGATCTCCCGCGCCCTCAACGCCCCACTCTGAGCGCAGGACGAGCTCTTCCATCTTATGGAAAGTCGCTTCACTGGGCGGTGCCCTACCGCCCACGCTGTGCGTTCCCAGCTGACAACGGAGTTCCGTCGCCTTCTGACCACCACCATGAAGGGCTTCCACCATGACGAGCATCCCGCGCGACCAGTGGTACGTCGCCGCATATGCCTCCGAGATCGGACAGGAGCTGTTCTCCCGCACCATCTGCGGCGAGCCGATCCTGTTCTGGCGCACCCGCAGCGGTCAGGTGACCGCGATGTCCGACCGCTGCGTGCACCGCCGTTTCCCGTTGTCCCAAGCCCCTTCGCGGCTCGTGGACGACCAGGTGATCTGCGGATACCACGGCTTCACCTACGGCACCGACGGCAACTGCGTCGCCGTTCCAGGACAGACCCGCGTTCCCCGCACTGCCCGGCTGCAGCCGTATCGACTGGCCGAGCAGGACTCCTTCGTGTGGGTCTTCATCGGTGATCCCGGCAAGGCCGACGCGGCGAAGATCCCCCGCGCGACCTACTTGGACTCACCGGACTACACCACCGTCAGCGGGATGGAGCCGTTGAAAGCGAGGTTCTCCCTACTGGTCGACAACTTGCTCGATCTGTCACACGAGACCTACCTGCACGGCGGATACATCGGCACGCCCGAGGTCGCCGACACGCCGATCACCACCGAGGTCGACGACGAGCACGACATCGTCTACGTCTCCCGGCACATGGACGACGCCGAGTGCCCGCCGTTCTACGCCAAGTCCACCGGCCTGCACGGACGGATTGCCCGCTGGCAGGATATCGAGTACACCCCACCGTGCCTGTACAAGCTGCACAGCCGGATCGCTCCGGTCGGTTGCCTGCCGAACGCGGACGGCAGCGACCCGGACGCCTTCCACGTCGAGGTCGTCTACGCGATCACGCCGGAGACCGAACACTCCACTCACGACTTCTGGGCGGTGGCGCGCGACTTCGCCCTCGGCGACGAAGAGGTCTCGGCGTTCCTCGCCGAGAACAACCGGACGGTGGTGCTGCAGGACGTCGAGGCGCTGGACGTCCTCGAGACGGTCATCTCCACCGAACCCATGGGCTACCAGGAATTGTCGATCAACATCGACACCGGTGGCCTCGCCGCCCGTCGGATCCTGCGGCGCCTGGCCGGTGAGCAGGTTCGCGCGGCCGCGTCATGACCGCGATTCCGGCGAACCCGCCCATGCTGGTCGGTGACCGGGTGTACCGCATCCACTGGGTGCTGGGCACCGATCGACTCCGTGCTGCCTGCTATTGCTCGGCCGAGCGCGAGTTCGAGGACCCGGTCGAGCTCTGGGATTGGCTGCTCGGCCACCCCGAGGGGCACGACGTCAGGAGTGACCGCCGATGAAGTCCACTCTGGACACCGAGCAGGAACTCGACCTTGTGCTGGAGCGTAAGGAAAGCATCGCCGACGGCGTGGTCCGGTTGACGCTGCGTCATCCCGACGGCCGGCCGTTGCCCTCTTGGGAACCGGGCGCTCACGTGGATCTGCTTCTCACCAACGAGCTGACACGCCAGTATTCCCTTTGCGGCGACCCCGAGGACCGGACTGTCCTGCAGGTCGCCGTGCTGCGCGAGGAAGTCGGCCGCGGCGGCTCACAGCACGTCCACGAGGTACTGACCGAGCGACAGGGCCTGCGAGTCCGCGGCCCGCGCAACCACTTCCCGCTCGTCGAGGCCAAGCGGTACCTGTTCATCGCGGGCGGGATCGGCATCACCCCGATCCTGCCGATGATCGCGCGGGTCGCCGAGTCCGGACGGGATTGGCAGCTCGTCTACGGCGGCCGGACGCGGTCCTCCATGGCTTTCCGCGAGGAGCTGTCGGCCCGACACCCCGGCAAGGTCACGATCCACCCCCAGGACGAACACGGCCTGCTCGACCTCGCGACCTTGCTGGCCGCCCCCACCGAACACACCGCGGACACCGCGATCTACTGCTGCGGCCCGGAGGCACTGCTGGTGGCCGTCGAGCAGCGGTGTTCCGACTGGCCGGCCAAAGTGCTGCATGTCGAACGGTTCTCTCCCAAGGCCGGCGCGGGCGACGGCCCGCGAGAGGCGTTCGAAGTCGAACTCGCGCAGTCCGGCACGGTGTTGCGGGTGCCCGCCGACCGTTCCGTTCTCGACGTCATCGAGGACTCCGGGTTGCCGGTCTTGTATTCGTGCCACGAAGGAACTTGCGGCACCTGCGAGACGACTGTCCTATCAGGTACCCCGGACCACCGCGATTCCGTGCTGAGCGACGAGGAACGCGACGTCGGCGACACGATGATGATCTGCGTGTCCCGGTCATGTTCGGCTCGCTTGGTCCTCGACCTCTGACCGGCGGAGACAGCCATGTCCAGGATCACCCTCGACGTCGACCCCTTCGACGAAACGAACCTTGCCGCGCCTTACCCGATGCATTGCCGGCTACGTGACGCCGGGCCTGTCGTCTTCCTGCCGCGCTACGGCGTCTGGGCGATGGCACGTCACCAGGAGGTCTACGCAAGTCTCACCGACCACGAGAGCTTTTGCTCGGGCCGAGGTGCAGGGTTGAGCGACTTCCACAAGGAAAAGCCCTGGCGGCCACCCAGCCTCCTGTTGGAAGCCGACCCACCCGATCACACCGTCATGCGGGGCGCCATGGGCAAGGTCCTCTCCGCCAGCACCGTCCGAGGCTTCCGCCAGACCTTCAAGGCCGAGGCGGACGCCCTCGCCGACGAGCTCGTGGCCCGCGGACACTTCGACGTCGTCACCGACCTCGCTGAGCGCTACCCGCTGAAGGTGTTCCCCGACGCCGTCGGTCTGCTGCCGGACGGCCGCGAGAACCTACTGCCCTACGGTGCGTTGGCGTTCAACGCTTTCGGCCCGCACAACCGCCTACTCGAACAGGCACTGGCGAGCGCCGCGCCCGTGCAGGACTGGATCTGGAACGCCTGTCAGCGCGACGTCCTCACCCCGGGCGGGCTCGGCGCGAGCCTGTGGCAGGCAGCCGACCGCGGCGAGATCACCACGGAACAGGCGCCCATGCTCGTACGGTCACTGCTCTCGGCGGGGGTGGACACCACTGTGTACGCCATCGGCAATACGTTGCAGGCACTCAGCGCCAATCCCGGGCAGTGGGCGAAACTGCGTGAGAAACCGTCTCTGGCTCGCTTCGCGTTCGACGAATCGTTGCGCTACGAATCACCGGTGCAGACCTTCTTCCGCACCACCACTCGCCCGATCGACGTCGCCGGTGTCCATCTCCCCGAAGGCGAAAAGGTCCTGCTGTTTCTCGGTGCGGCCAACCGCGACCCGCGGAAATGGGGCGAGGACGCGGACCGGATGGACATCGCTCGCCCAGCGTCGGGTCATGTCGCTTTCGGCATGGGCATCCACCAATGCGTTGGCCAGCCCATCGCCCGGCTGGAAGCCGAGCTGGTGCTTACCGCGCTCGCCGAACGTGTCGAACGGCTCGAACCCACGGCAGATCCGGCGTCCAAACCGAACAACACGTTGAAGGGCTGGAGCAGCGTGCCCGTACGAGTCCATCCTGTCCGCTTCCACTGACCAAAGTGGACCGGTCCGAACCTGGCCACAAAACTGGTTCTGCTGCTCTATCCATGGGTCCGCGATGGTCTCGGGTGTCGATTGACGTGGACGGGTTGCGTTGTCCAGCGGCAGGGACCGGGGCGAGTGGGTACTCCTTTGCTGATCCGAGGGTCGGTCGTGTCGTGTCGGTACGCGGTGCAAGACGTTGTCGGTAGCCGAGCGTGGGACTCGGCGATCTGAACGTGGGACTCGCGGGCGGTGAACGTGGGACTCGCCGGCCGAGTCAGCGAGTCCCACACTCCGAGCCGGCGAGTCCCACCTTCAGATCAGCGAGTCCCACGTTCACCGACGGCCGACCCCGTCCACGAACCCAGCGCGGCAAGTTCGACACCGCGGGTGCCGTCGTGCTCACCGCCGGCCTCGTGCTGCTGAGCTATCGTGGGTTTCGGTTCGCCACCACGCAGAGCAGTCAGTCGTCGTCCTTGTCGCCGAAGATCGCGACTCGGGCGGCGCCGGTCACGTCGGCCACGGTAGGCCGGACACCGACCAGCCGGCACAGCAGTTCCAGGTCCTCCAGGAAGTTGGTCTCGTCGGCGTCATACGCCTCCGGGTCGGTGATCCCCATCTCGGCCAGCGCCTCGGTCAAGATACCCGGGTCGGCACCCTCGGCCGAGCTCGGCGCGAGTTCGTCCAGTGCGGCCAGCACGACGCCGTCCCTGCTGACCACGAACGCAGTGTCCGCGTTGATGCTGCAGTACGACGACACCGCGAAGGTGCCCTGTGACAGCTCCGGAAGGTTGGCGCCGCGCCAGCCGTTGTCCTCCACCAGCAGCGTGTGCGAGCCGATCGCGAAGGCCGCCACGATGTGACGGCCGTAGGCCTCCTCGAAAGCGACCCGCTTCTGCAGATCCGTCCACGTGGACGTGGAGATCTCGTCAGCCGACGCGCCGAAACGGCGGAGCGCGTCGTCGGGGTCGATGTCTCGGATAGCCGTCACACAGTAGACGTGCTCCATGTCCAGGCCGGCGTCCATCCAGGCCGAGGAGTACGGACCAGTCGCCACGACAGGGGCGCCGGACCTTACCGGCGGCTCGGCCGCACCGGGATCCACGGGAACCCCCGGGGTGGCGCCCGCGACGTCTCCCTTCCGGTGGATCCAGCACACCTCGTCCTGCTGGTCGACGAGGACCAGCTTCCACGCGCTGTGACCGGACTCTTCAAGATAGCGCCAGGTCAGCGCCGTACCCGGCCGCTCCAGCGAGTGCGCCTCATCCACCATGATGACCGACGCCCAGGCCGCGCCGGCACCGAGCGAAGTCTCGTGGTCGAGCCCACCGTCCGGCCGCCGGACGACGGTGTGCAGGCCGTTGGCCGACCGCAGGATGCGGGCTGGGGTGATCTCCACAGCAGGGGCCCTGTCGCCGAGCGGTTCGTACGTCACTTCACAACTCCCGTCGCAGATTGTCACAACACGTTAGCGAAGACGAACCGCTGACCGCCGGCGAGCTCGACACGTGTACCCGAAGGGGCCGTTTCCCCTGCCCGAACGCACAGCCGCCATTGTCCACTGTGGACTAAAGCGGGCATCCCCGCCGGGTGGCCGGCGGCCGCTAACCGGCGTTCTTGGGCACCCGCAGGCGCAGCGCGAAGCCGCCGTCGGTGGTGGGGCCGGTTTCCAGCGTGCCGCCAAGCAGTTCCGCGCGTTCGCGCAGCCCGATCAGTCCGTGCTGCGCGCTCGGCAGGGGCACGGTGGTCCGGATCGGGGGCCCGTTGGTGATCTCGACGGTCAGTGTGGTGTCGGTGTGTCCCATGTGGATGGTCACCGTCGCCCCCGGCGCGTGCTTGCGGGCATTCGTGAGCGACTCTTGGACGGTGCGGTAGATCGCGCGCTGCAAGGGTGCGCTGAGGTCAGTGGGAAGACTACCCCGCAGGTCAGCTTCGATCCCGCTGGTGGCGAGCAGCTGCCGGAGCCCGGCGAGCGTGGGCTGCGGCACCAGTTCAGTGGGAAGGCTGCCGGAGGCACGCAGCAACGTCACCATGTGGCGAAGCTCGTCGAGGGTGTCGACGCTGAGCTGCCGGATCACCGCGGCGGCCTCCTTTGTGTCGGGTGCGGTGGAGCCCACCTGCAGCGCGCCCGCGCTGACCGCGATCAGGCTGACTTGATGCGACACGACGTCGTGCATTTCCCTGGCCAATTGCGCGCGCTCCTTCGCCAGCGTGGTCTGCTCGATGAGCTGACGTTCGTGTTCATGAGCAAGCTCGATCTCGTCAAGGCGCTCGGACAGCGCGCGGCGGGTCCTGGTCAGGATCCCCAGCAACGCCGGCGCGGCAGCGGCCATCGTCGCGTAGAGCACGTCGAGCACGACAGCGGCTCGTGTCGACTCCTCGTCGAAGCCGGAGAGGGACCACGGTAAGGCGCAGCCGACGGCCACGATCACCGCACACCCGATGACCACACGCCGATCGCGGCTGTGCGCGGCAACGGCGTAGAGGGCGACGAGAGCCGCGATCACCGTCGGACCCAGGTACAGCGCGGGAAGGGTCAGCACGAAGACCAGATACGGCTGGCGCCTACGCACGACCAGTGACACGGCCGCCACTACGGCGAAGGCGAGGCTGGGAGCATCGGTGTTGTCGAGGTTGAGCCACACGTCGATCAGGGCGAGCCCGACGAGCGCGCCATCGGTGAGTGCGGCGGGAAAGCGCGACGTCATTGATCGTCGCGGGGCGCCAGCAGCCCGGCCCGCTGGGCGAGGAGCGCGGCTTGCACGCGCGTGGACACCTTCAGCTTCCCGAAAATCGCGCTGACGTGGTCCTTGACCGTGCCGACGCTCAAATGGACCCCGGCGGCAATGTCGCTATTGGACAGTCCTTCTGCGACCTGGATCAGGATTTCCCGCTCACGGTTGCTGAGCTTGTCGATCCTGGCCGACGTCGGCGAACCGGCTCCGCTGACGAGGTAACGATCCACCACTGAGCGAGTGACCTTGGGAGACAGCACGACCCCGCCGCCGGCGAGCGTGCGCACGAGATGGGCGAGTTGCTCGGGGTCGGTGTCCTTGAGCAGGAAACCCGCGGCTCCCGAACGCAGCGCGGCCGCGATGTACTCGTCGGAGTCGAACGTGGTCAGCATCGCCACGACCGGCGGGTTCGCGAACGCGCGGACCTCCCGCAGGATCGTCAAGCCGTCGACGTCGGGCATGCGCACGTCCAGCAGGACGACGTCCGGCTTCTGCAGGGTGATCTCGCGTACCGCCTGGGAACCTGTTGCGGTTGCCACCACCTCGATGTCGTCGGCCGCGTTGAGGATCAGCCGGAAGCCCGAGCGGACGAGCGCCTCGTCATCCACCACCACTACCCTGATCACGTCGATTCCCTTCATGCGGCACCGCACTGGTCTGTGTTCGGGCGACCATAAACCAGCCAGGTGGCGGGGCGCATTCCCGCCGATCGGCGGGGGCTCACCGGCCCGTCAACGGATAGTGGCCACGGCCGCCGCCGATGACGCTACCGGAGGACCGGCGCCGCGCGCGGCCCGCGAAAAAACGCTGCCCGATCAACCCCGCACTGGAGGATCTGTAGTGACCGAACTGGACGAGCACGCCGCCGAGCAGTGGTTTCGGCGCCGCGGGCTACCGGCGGTCGTGCGGGGCAGGCCGGAACAGCTCCTCGTGCGCGTCATGCCCGCGGTCGTTTTCGTCGGACTCTGGCAGCTGCTCACGGCCCTGCTGTCGGGTGTCGACGGCGAGACCGAGGCCGACTTCGAGCGGCTCATGGAGCGCGCGAGCTATGCGTGGACCTACAACAGTCTCCTGGTCGGCCTGTTCGTGGTCCCGACGCTGGCCGCTTGGCTGGCCGCTCGCTGGGTACGACGTCAAGTCGTGGACCGGCGAGGTGTCGGCGTCGCCGCGGCCGCGGTGGTGGCGTTCGTCGCGGCTGTGCCCGGCGTCACGCGCCTGACTTCGCCGGATGACTCGATCGTGGTGAACATGGTGATTCAGGGAGCCATCGTCGCGGGGCTGCTCGGCACGGCGTTCCTGGGTGGCGGTTCGATCCTCGGCTGGGCCTTGCGGGCGGCATTCCGGCAGGCGCGCGCACTGGGGGCGCTGGCCAGCCGGGCGTTGCCGCTGTTGCTGCTGTTCACGATTTTCGGCTTCTTCACCACCGAGATCTGGCAGGTCTGCGCGTCCCTCCCGCGCGCGCAGATGTGGCTGGTCGTGGCCTTTTTCATCGTGGTGGCAGTGTTGTTCCTGTCGTCGATGCTGTCCGACGAAGTACGCACGCTCACCGAATCACACAGCATCCCGGTCGACATGGACACGCTGCGCGCCACCCCGTTCGGCTCCATCGCCGCCGACTGCAGCGCTACGGACCTGCCGCGGATCCCGCTGCGGAAGCTCGAACAGGCGAACATGGTGCTCGTGCTCATGCTTACCCAAGTCCTGCAGACCATCGTTTTCGCCACGCTGATGTTCGTGTTCTTCGTCGCCTTCGGCGCGGTCGCCATCCGCAATGGAGTGATCAAGGCATGGATCGCCCGGCCACCCAGCGGTGGCATGCTGTTCGGGATCCAAGTGCCGGTGCCCAACGAACTACTGCAGGTTTGCTTGTTCATCGCCGCGTTCTCGGGGCTGTATTTCGCCGCGTCGACGGTGACCGATGCCAAGTACCGCGAGTCGTTCTTCGACCCGCTGGCCAAGCACATGGCGGCCAGCCTGTCCGCCAGGGACATTTACCTCACACAACTGGCCACGCATTCGTAAACGCTGGGCCCAGTCGATCTCCGTCGAGTGGAACCAGATCCATCCGCGCTGCTTCCAGGTGCTGGACGGTGGACGTCCGGTCACGGCGTCGCACTTTTGCGCTTTTGTGGGGTCTCTTAGTTTCTAAGAGACCGCAAGTCGACGGCGAGTTGCGGTGATGGTCGGGCGCGCATCGCCGTGCCCTCCCACAAGGGTGGTCACGAGGCCGGCTTCGCGACGACCAGTGCTTTCATGCCGAGTCCGGCGCGAAGTTCCACCAGGGCGTGCTCGACCTCGTCGAGGGTGATCTCCTCCACCCAACCGGTCGGGTCGTAACTGCCCTGTGCCATCGCGGCGATCACCACGTCGACCCCATCACCATCGGTTGCCTCGGCGACACAGGCCGCGAGATCCTCCGACAGGGACAGACCGGGTCGCTACCGGGATTCGAGCGCCTGGGTGCCGATGACGGCGAGCAGCGCGAGGGCCTCCGCGTCTCGGGAGCCCTGAGCAGCGGTGTACAGCACGAGATGCTGGTCCTGTTCGGTCAGCGCCAAGGCGTCGCAGTCCACCGTGATGGGGCCGACCGTGGGGTGCCGGAAGGTCTTCGTGAGCATCGACGCGCCGCGCACGTCATGGCGTTCCCACAGTCGGTCGAACTCCGCGCTGCCGTCGCGGAGTTCCTGGATCAGCCCCGTTATGACCGGATCGTGCGGATATCGTGCGGCAGTCGCTCGGAGTTCCATCACCACGTTGTGCCGGAATGCCGCGCCGTCGGCCGATCCATACAGGCTGTTGCCTGGTTGCACACCGAGGAACGCCCGCCGCGCGAGGTTGCGTTCCGCTGGAGCGAGGACGGAGAAATCCTCCATCAGAGCGGCCGCGAGGTCGTTCCAGGCGAGCACTTCGAATGCCGCGGAGGTCACGAAACCGGCTGTCAGCGGCAGCCGCTCGAGCAGCGTGAGGATGCTCGGCCGAACGTCGCGGCAGTGCAGACGTGACCGCGTCGACGCTGTTCCGGCCAGTACGTGCAGATGCTCGGACTCGGCGTCGGTGAGGCGAAGCGCAGCGGCGATGCCGGCGAGCACCTCGCCTGAGGGGCGCGGAGCTCTGCCCTGTTCGAGCCGGACGTAGTACTCGATCGAGATGTGGGCGAGCACGGCGACCTCTTCGCGGCGGAGCCCTGGTGTTCGGCGTCTCGGACCCGACGAAAGCCCGACGTCGTCAGGCCGGAGGCGCTCACGGCGACTGCGGAGAAACGCGCCCAGCTCGCCCCTGTTCATCAGACCAGTATGCGCGGCCGGCCGCCCTCGGATGGGGGTACCGGTTGTGCCTGTCTCCGCCTCCGGGACTGCGGCGACGCTGTCAGCATGACGAATTCCACTTCAGCCCCGATCGGCCTGCTTGCCGGCAAGGTCGTCTTCATCACCGGAGCCAACCGCGGCATCGGCGCGGCCGCCGGCCGGCTGTTCGCTCGAGAGGGCGCCAGCGTGGTGCTCGCCGCACGCGGCTTGGAGGCGCTCGAGCGCGTAGTCGCCGAGATCCGCGCCGACGGCGGCATCGCCGATGCAGTCCGCGTCGACCTCGGCGACCGCGACAGCATCCGCGCGGCTCTGGACCGCGTGGACGAGTTGCACGGCCGGCTCGACGGCGCCTTCAACAACGGCGCCACCATCCAGCAGCCCGGTCCCCTCGACGAGACGAGCGACGAGGACATCGACGAGCAGTTCATGGTGAATTTCCGCGGTCACTGGACGGCGATGACTGTCGAGGCGGCTCTTATGCGGCGCGGTGGCGGAGGCGCGATAGTGAACACGTCGAGCATCGGAAGCCGTCGCGCCAACCTGGCCCTTCCCGCGTACGGCGCAATGAAGCGGGCGCTGAACAGCATCACCGAGTCCGCCGCCGTGACCTGGGGAAGTCAGGGGATCCGCGTCAACGGGATCACGCCGGGCGGAACCGCGACGGAAATGATCGACGCCTGGGAGGCCGCCTCCCCCGGTGTCATCGAGCGGATCAACGCGAGCATCCCGCTCGGCCGGATGGCGGCCCCGGAGGAGGTCGCCGAGGCCGCGGCCTGGCTGCTGAGCGACCGAGCGTCCATGGTTACCGGGGCCAGCCTCGCCGTCGACGGCGGCGCCGGCGCCTAACTCGCCGTCGACTTGCGGTCTCTTAGAAACTAAGAGACCGGGACACCGGCCGTTCGGAGCGCCTCGGCGTAGCGCAGTCCGTCGTCGCGAATCGGGTCGAACTCGGCGACCTGTATCAGCGCCGGCGGTAGCCCGGCGAGGTCCGGCGCGAACAGCGGGGAGACGTAGGGCTGTCGCGGGTCCTGTCCACCCAAATAGTGGTCACGGGCGGCGATGATCCCGGCCCGGTCGAGGATGGGCGCCTCGGCGTTCTCCGCAACCGACGGGCTCGACAAGGTCAGGTCGGTCGCCGGCCAGGTTGCTGCCGGCGCTGTCGCCCATGACCGCGAGCCGTTGGGGATCGGCGCCGAACTCCGCGGCGCGCGCGGCCACGTCGACCAGTGCGGCGTAGCAGTCCTCCGGCGCGGCCGGCCGGCGATGTCCGGGTGCGAGCCGGTAGTCGACGGAGACCACGACGGCGCCCACCTTCGCGGCTACGTTGCTGCACAACCAGTCGGCCTGGTTCAGCGTGCCGACGGTCCACCCGCCGCGATGGAAGGCGCCGAGGAGCAGGTCGACCGCCCAGTTGCGTTTGAGGGTCTGCCGCTGTGCCCGGGCCACCCGAGCCTCGTCCGTCCCGGCGCCGGACGTCGCTCGCAACACCCGCCCGAACAGTCGCACGCGCAGGTCGAGCTTCGCCATGTTCAGCCTGGTCCACCGGCGCGGTCACCGATGACACTCCGGTTACCGACAGTACCTACCAGTTCGCCGCCGAGACCAATGTAGACAGATCCGCCCAAACCCGCCGCAGGAAACCTCGGAACCGCTCAGGCACTCACGGCCTGCCACCAGTTGACGCTCACCCCGCCGGCCAGGTAGTGGATCTGCACGGTGTGATAGGTGCCCGGAGTGAACTGGAAAGTGCCGGCGTCCAGGGTCTGCCAGACCTGCGCGCCCCCGGTACTCGGCACGGCCACCACCGGCCCCTGCACGCCGTCGATGACGAACTGGAACCGCGCCCCGGAGGCCGGCGCCGCAACGCGGACCTTCAGGTTCTCGGTGCCCTGCAGCGGAACCTCGTTCCACTGCTCGGACTCACCGGCGACGATGTTCTGCACGTTCCAGCCACTGCCGGTGTCGGTCGTCGTCCGGACGTCAAGATCACTGCGGTAGACACCGGACGGGCTGCCCTGCGTCGTGCCCGCGACGACGTCGGCGCTCTCGGCCTGCACGGTCAGGTCGGTGGGAAACGGTGTCCGGGAATACCGCCGCATGATGTTGAGATTCTGGTTCGGATAGTCCCGCTGCGTCACGTTGTAGGACCCGGCCTCGGTGCGCCACAGGGCAGCGCCTTCCAACCAGTCGCTGAAACCCTCGACGAGCGTGATGTAGTCGCCCGCCCCGACCGTCGACCGCAGATTGTCGACCAGGGTTTTCCCGTGCTGGGGGTCGATGACCATGTTGTGAGAGCTGTTCACGAAGGAGAAGCTCGGCGCGGTGGCCCCGTAGGTATGGCCGTTGAACGCCTGGTTCGTGAACGTCGGTGACGGAACCCCGAACCAGTCGTCCTCGCCATCGGCGACCGAGGAGACCGCCGGATCGTTCTTGAGCCAAGCCTGGTCGACGATGAAGTACGGGTTCTCGGTGAAGGTCGACTGTGCCTGCGACCGGACGTACTGCAACATCCTGGCCGAGTTCCCGTTGCCCTGGTTGATGAACATCGAGCCGTCACCCCACAGGTAGACCAGCGGCCGACCGTCCACCTTGTACAGCATGCTATCGGGCACCACCTGATAGAACACCTTGAGATCGTTGTCCCATAGGTACTGGTAGCCACCCTCGCCGGCGCCGGTGGTGTCAGCCATGTCGAACGGCGGAGTGTAACCGCCCGTGTGGTGCTTGACCTGGTTCTTCTTGTCAGTCAGCGACGCGGGGACGTCATCGAAAGCCGCGATCTTGAGTTTGCCCGCCGCCCCGGCCTTGGTGATCGCGTTCACCAACTGGGTGAGTTCCCGTGGATCCCCGCCGCCGTTCGGCACTGCCGAGCCCGGGACGAAGCCACGCGTGTCCACACCGACGAAATCGACGCCCGCGGACACGAGTTCTTCGACGTAGTCGAGCCAGAACTGGTCGGTCGTCGCCGTCTTCGCCGTGTACATCGGGTAGTTGTAGATCGTGGCGCCCTGGTTCTCGTACGGACCGCCGGCCATCGTTCTGTCTTCGAAACCGAAGGTCACGCCGAGTGCTCCGGTCACCGCGGAACTTCGGTGCGGCAGAACGGAACCGCCGGTGTCGGTGATGGGCGTCGACGCCGCCGCGCCGGCATATCCCCATCCGCCGAGGCCGATGACGGACGCCGCTACGGCCAGCAGCGCGGTGAGCAGCCGGTGCTTTCGCCGACTCACGGAATTCTTCGGCATATCGGGTCATACCCTTCAGATTGGAGTGCTCTCCGAGTCCACACAGGACGTTCTAGCCGAGGCCGATCTGTACCGGGCCGAGATGCTTCGCGGCGGTGGCCGGAGTGCCGGTGACCTGCGCGAACGGCAACGAGGTCGTGGGCGCAGAGACCGGCTCGACGAGATACGACTGCCCCGCGGTGACCGGGACGTTCAGCACCGCGGCCGTGGTCGCCTGGACGACGACGACACCCGACGAACCGTTGACGACCTTGACCGACTGGCCGGTCCACGGGCTCCGCACCGACTCGGTCCCGGTCTTCCCCGCCTGTATCGCCACGGTGACCGGAGTTCCGTTCTGCACCTGGACATCGACCTTGGTGCGATCATGGACCAACACCGTGCCGCTCACGTTCCAGTCGCCGGGCCAGGCAGGAGCGATGCGCAGCAACCCGTCATAGTCTTGGACCAACGCCTCGTCCAGCGCTGTCGCCACCCCGGATATCTGTTCGATGTACGGCTCGGTGCCGACAGTGGTTTGCAGATCGGCGAGCCCCGAGATGTACAGCTGGTGAACCTGGGTAATGGAGATCAGCCGCGTCCGGACGGCGTCGGCGAGGCCGAGGCGGGCGGCGTCGATCGCGTCCATGCTCCAGTCGTTGCCGCCGTAGAACTGCCGGGCGTTGTAGGTGCGGACCGCCAACTTGGTCGTATCGCCCGCGTTGTCGCCGATGAGGCTGTACGGCCATACCGGCTCGAGGTCGATGTTCTCGCCGTTGCGGATTTTCGCCGGCGGTTCATAGGAGTACGCGAGGATGTCCGTACCGCCGGCATCGGCTGACGGCGGCAGCACTTCGGTGCGCTTCGTGGTGGTACGGGCATATGGCGGGATCTGGCGTTCGGCCGTAGTGAGCCGGGAAACCAGGTCGCCGTCCGTGTTCAGCAGTTTCGCGGCGGACACGGTCGCCGGGAACAGGGCGGCGTCCGCGGCCAGGTCGGTGGTCGGATCCGGCACGGCCCATTGGGTTTCGTGGGCGTTGGCGACCGCGTGCAGGAGGCCGTCGGAGCCGACCTTCTGGTAGTCGAGCAAGAAGATCGACGCCTGCTGCATGAGCGGGTAGTACTTCCGCAGGAACGACAGATCTCCGGTGTCCTGGTACTGCTGCCAGGCGTAGAGGCCGATCTCGGCACCCGAAGTGATGTTGAGCGCGTTCCAGTTCGGACTCCCGGGTTGACTGCACGCGGCGTTCGCGCCCGGTGCCGGGTCGCCGCCATTACCGTTGAACCGCATGACTTCGGGCACGCAAGCACCAGGCGCGCCGCCCATCTGCGCCTTGGTCCAAGTCTCGATGGCCGGCAGGTTGTCGAGATACAGGTCGAACGTCGGGATATTGAGCGCGAAATTACCCGAACTCATATTCGCCGACAGCTGGGTTCGCTGGTTCCACAGCCAGGTCGCGGATGGGTTCCAGTTCTGTTTGTCCTCGCTGAAATTGAACATGTCGGCGACACCCGCCTGACTGCCCGGAATGGTGCCGCGCATCGAAGCGGCCTCGGTGAACAGATACAGGGTCCGGAGATTCTCCAAGTACTGCGCGGAACCGTCCGAAGAGTTCAGTTCGAGCAGGCCGCTGTTCGCCCAATAGGCGCTCCACCACGACGATTGGGAGGCCAGCAGGGACGCCTCCGCAGTAGTTGAGTCCGAGCCGAAGAGGTTCGATACGGTCGTGGCGGCGTTACCGCCGGTCCAGGTGGGAGCGCCGGCGATCACCCGGTAGGAACCGTCCGGGTTCGGCGTGAAACTCACCTTCACCTGGGTGGGGCCGGCCACGGCCGCGGTCACGTTTCGCCCGCCCGCGGTGATCGCCCCGAGCGAACCGAACGTCCGTTGTGAGGCGCCGGATCCCGAGTTGTCGACCCAAGTTTCGGCCAGCGTGCCGGTGACGCCGGACGCCGCCGCGGTGGGCTTGCGGCCCGACCACAGACTCACCGTCGCGGTTTGCGGCGCGTCCGGTTTCGCCCCGGTGACGTCCACGATCAGCTCGTCCTTGCCGGAAGCCACCCACGCCTTGAGGGTCATCCCGCCACCGGACTCGGTCAGCACCCCGGTGTAGAGGTCCAGCGTGCCGCGGAAGTCCGCGGCGGAGGTCAGCGTCGTCAGCCCCGGGATTTCGACCTGGCCAGGTGACTTGCGGCCCGGGAGCGTGTCCGCACGGTTGAGCTGGGCGGTGAAGCCGTTCGCCGCACACTCGGCGACCCCCAGCGAACCGTTGCCCAGCGGCAGTGACTGGACAGCGGCGGAGTTCGGCGTACCCAGCACGACATCCGACCGGCGTACGACACCGGGTGTGTCGACGACGAACCGGCCGTTCTGCCAAGCGGTCGTGGCGGTTGCGGCCGCGGCCGACAAAGCCGTGGCCGCCGGGAACGCTCCCGTCACCACCAGTACGACCACGGCGAGCTGCGGAATCCGGCGCCACCGGATAGCGGCTCTTCTCCTCGATGGACGGCTTTTCTTCAGAGCACTGGCCATCGTCATCACCTTCAGCTCGAACGCGTCACAGGGGATGTTGTCGGGCACAGTGTTTCTACGTAGTTGCGCCCAAGTCAAGACTTCGATCAAGTTCTGTCCGCAGTACAATCGAAGTTTCCTCGACCAGGCTCGGCACAGCTAATACTCTAGTATGGCTGTCGGTACGCCTTGCGAGTTAGGCATCTTTACCCCTCAGTGCGATGCACCAGGACTCATTTCTCTTCCATAATATGGAATAGGTCTCGCACTGAGGAGAGGGCGCCGTATGTCGATCAGGATCGCACTGGGCGTCACTGTCGTGCTGGCGACGGTCATGGGTGTGTCCGCGTGTTCGAACCCGACCGGCAAGTCGTGGGCGATCACCTACGAGGTGAGTAGCAACTCCGGCAGCACGCTGTCCGAGGTCGGCTACATGAACTCGCCCGGCCGGGAACAGCACGCTGAGTTGCAAGATCCTCCTCGATGGAACGAAGGACTGTCCGCTGTCACCGCGTCCGCAGCAGGGATGCCCGTAACCTGCGCACACGTGACGGACAAGTAGACCGCTCCAGGGTCAGTAGCGGACGTCGCTCGCCAGCAGCGCCTGGTACACAGTGGACGGTTCGCCGTCGACGGTGCTGCCGGCGAACTGGAGCATCGCCCGTCCTTCGCCGTGCATCGGTGCCGGGTAGTTCAACGTCGGAGCCGAGACGTCGTCCAGCGTGCGGAGGTGTTCGGGGGTGAGGGTCACGTCGAGGCCGGCGAGGTTGCTCTGCAGGTGTTCGATGCGCCGGGCGCCGACGATGGGCACGACGGTGCCTTCCCTGGCGCGCAGCCAAGCCAGCGATACCGCTGCCAAGCTGGTGTCGAGTTCGTCGGCGATGGCGGCCACGGCGTCGATGACCGTGAACTGGTCCTCGTCGGGGGCGCCGATGAAGGCCGTGCGGGCCGAGTCCGTGACCTGGGCGTTCCGGCGGTACTTGCCAGACAGGAAACCATTCTTGAGTGGCCCCACGGAACCAGCGCCATGCCCTGATCAAGCGCGAGCGGGGCGAGTTCGCCCTCGACGGTACGAGCCAGCAACGAGTATTCGACCTGCAGCGCGACGAGCGGCGTCCAACTCTTCAGCAACGCCATCGTGTGGGCCTGGGCCGTGACCCAGGCCGGGGTGTTGGAGAAGCCGATGTAGCGGATCTTGCCGGCGCGGACCAGATCGTCGAGGGTGCGCATGGTTTCCTCGATCGGGGTATTGCGGTCCCAATTGTGCAACCAGTACAGGTCGAGGTGGTCGATCTGCATCCGGCGCAGCGTCTCGTCGAGCTGAGCGATGATGGACGAGCGGCCCGCGCCGCCTCCGTTGGGGTCGCCGGGGAACATGTTGAAGAAGAACTTCGACGCCAGCACCACGTGCTCGCGCTGTCCAGGATGCGCGGCGAAGTAGTCGCCGAGGATCTTCTCGGAATGGCCGTTGGTGTAAAAGTTCGCGGTGTCGATGAAGTTCCCGCCGAGATCGAGGTACGTCGACAGGATCTTCTCCGACTCCTCGACACTGCACCCGACGCTGCCGGGATCCTCGCCGAAGGTCATCGCGCCGAGGGCGAACGGGCTGACCCGGAGCCCGGACCGGCCGAGGGTGACGTACTGATCGAGCGACATGAGGAGGACTCCAGTGCTTGTCGAAATGGTCATCTTCATCGAAGCGCGAGCAGCGTGGTCATGGTAGACCGATCCGGCACGATCATTGCCCAATCCGCTCAACTTCGCCACGATCGGGCTTGTCAAGCGCCGCCGGGGATGCTTCAGTGAAGCGTGCACACCACCTTCGATCTCCTTGAGGAGATCCGCGGCATCATCGCGACCCATGCCCGATCGGACCTTCAGACGCCGATCGCCGGACTGCACGTATCCAAAGTGGAGAGTGCCGAGCCGCACCATTCCCTGACCGAACCACTGCTGGTCGTGATGGCTCAGGGCGGCAAACGCCTACTGCTCGGTGACCAGGTGTATGAGTACCGAGCCGGGGAATGTCTGGTGGTCACCACCGATCTGCCCATCGCCGGTCACTTCATCGACGCGAGCCCGCAGGTCCCTTCACTGGCCATGGGACTGGCACTGCGTCCGGCTATCATCGCACCGCTGTTGTTGGAGACTCCGCCGGAACGATGGTCGCGCAGTCCTACCGGGCTGCCCGCGATAGCGACCGGAGAGGCCGGCCTCGACCTGCTCGACGCGGTGGCCCGGATGCTGCGACTGCTCGACCATCCCGAGGACGCGGCGGTGCTCGCCCCGCTGATCGAGCGGGAGATTGCCTGGCGGTTGCTCACCGGCCCGTACAGCGGCCTGGTCCGGCAGGTCGGCCTTGCCGACAGCGGCCTCTCCCACGTCGGCCGGGCCATCCGGTGGGTCCGCGAGAACTACGCCGAATCGATCCGGATCGAGGACCTCGCCCAGCTGGCCGGGATGAGCGCCTCCGGGTTTCACCGGCACTTCCGCGCCGTCACCGCGATGAGTCCCCTGCAGTTCCAGAAACGCATCCGCCTCCAGGAAGCCCGCTCGTTACTGGTCTCCCACGCCGGCGATATCGCCGGCGTGGGGCACATGGTCGGCTACGACAGCCCCTCGCAGTTCAACCGGGAGTACCGCCGGATGTTCGGCGCCCCGCCCGGCCAGGACGCCGCGCAGCTGCGCACGGACACCGCCCCGCGCGATGTCCAGCACCTGCCCTGAATTCTCCGGTTCTCCGGGATTCACTGAGCACACATCGTCGGTCCGGAGATGGTATCGGTGGAGTACCGGCTCGCGCCGGACAATCCGTTTCCGGCGGGACCCGAAGACTGTTACACGGGACTCGTGTCGGTCGAGAAGAACGCCGACACACTGGGCGTCGACCCGCCGCACTGGCACTTCTGGCACGCGACCGCAGCGGCCCGGCCATCGCATTCCAGTATCTCGGCATTCCGGAACTTGACGATCGCCTGGCCACCCCGAGCATGCGGGAGTTCACCGACACTCCGATGTGGAACCGGCCGGGCGCGGAACGCAGCTGGGATGCCTACCTCGGCGAGGGAATCCGCGGCACCAGGGACCTGTCCCCCTAAGCGGCGCCGGCACGGGCGACCGACCTGTCCGGGCTACCGTCCGCCTATATCTCGGCGATGCAGTTCGACCCGTTGCGCAACGAGGACATCGCCTACGCCCAAGCCCTGCTCGTTGCAGGCGTAGCCGTCGAACTGCACGTGTTCTCCGGCACTTTCCACGGGTCAGCGATGGCCGCACATGCCGGGATTACCCAACGCGAGAAGACCGAAAGCTTCGCCGTGCTGGGCAAGGTGCTCGGAGTAGACAACGAGACTTGCCGGAAACACAGTCAGGGCCGGGGCAGGCCATGGCGCCTGAACTCCCTTCCACTGAAGCAAGGACCGGGCCGGCGAGGGGCGCGCGCGACGGATGCGAACGCCACATCCGTCACGCGGTGGTACCACCGGTGCCGACGTGGCCACTTGAGGCTGCTGCGGCTCGCCGCGCCCACTGCCATTCTTATCCGACCCCTGGTACGAATGATTCGTACCAGGGGTCGGCGGGTTCAGCACCGCTGCGGGCGTTAGCAAGTCGACGGCGAGTTGCTGTTGTGCCGGGGAATGCAGTCAGGGCTCGTCAGTTTAGCGGCCGTGTTATCCGGTCGCGTCACTCACGAGCCCTGGTACGGGATATTCTGTTAAATGTGGCAGTTTTTGCGCCTGGGTCTTATAATCGGATCGAGATGATCGGGCGGGATGAAGTCCGGTCTCCCGTCACCGCCCATTCGTACTTCCCAACCACCACAATGTATTAATCGGTGGTGCCGTTCACAAAGGAGGGTCAAGTTGTTCAGGTCGGTTGGCCCACCTAGG
>NZ_JAODNM010000026.1 GCF_025464955.1 Amycolatopsis sp.
ACCCAACCGAGCCGAGTTTCCGCAATCCGCCCCACCCAGCGTGAACGACCCGATATCCTCGGTACGTTTTCAGCAGGCGTACGGGGAGAGAGTGACATGGCAGACGACGGGACCGGCTTCCTATCCGCGTTCACCTTCAGTGTGGCCGGGGCAGGTGCAATCGGCGCAGCCGCAGGCGTTGCGGCAGGAGCCGCCGCCGCGGGCGCCGCAACGAGCGCCAGTGGCAGCGCCGGCGGGTTCACCATGAGCAAAGACGAGATGACCTCTATGCTCACCAAAGCCAAACAAACACGAACACTGATCAACGACCAGTTGCGCCAAGCCGTCGGCATCGCACAGATAGATCCCCCCGGAGACGATGCATCCAGTCAGCAGTTCACTGACGTTGCCGTCAAATCCGGCAATTACTATCTTGGTCATCTCGGTATCCAAAAAAATCGTTACGATCAGCTCATCGCCAAGCTGGAGACAGCTCTCGGCTTAACTGTCGAAACCGACGAAGACGCTGGCCAAGCAGTGCAGGCAGCCAGCACGGAGGGTGAATACTAAGTGGCACGCAAGAATCCCCTGGTTTTCATCGGGTTTGCATCTATTACTTTAATGCTCGCCGCATGCTCCGGAAAAACAGTGCCCGGAAACCCGACAGCGGGAACTGAACCGACGACGGCAAACTCGTCGAGTGCCACGCCTTCAGCTGGTGGAGCTCCACCCGTGCAGGTACCCCTACCCGCGAAGGCGATTGACGGAAGTCCTTGTGATACAGCGTTGACAAGCGCAGATCTCACCAAGCTCATTGGGCCACCCAGTCAGCCGAAGCCTTCGGACACCCCCCTCGGACCGAGTTGCGCATGGGATAATGCATCAGACAACGGTGCAGGAATCACTGTCTTTTACCAAACGAAGTCTGATCAAGGTCTTAATCTCGCATACAAGAACGTAAAACCGACGGCAACACATTGGGCAGAACTCCCAGCGATACAGGGTTACCCCGCGGTCGCTTACAGACCGGCTGGTGACCCTGATACGACAGGGACAGATCACTGCCAAGTAGTCGTAGGTATTTCCAATACGCTGGCTTATTCGGCAGGGATCACGCTGAGCGATACTGCGAAAAGCAAGGGAATCGACCCATGCACAGCCGGTCGTGACGTAGCCGATCACATTCTGACCAACATCAAGGCGAGAGGATAGCCCATGTGGGGATGGGTGAAGGACATCAAGGATGCCGCCGGCAGCGCCATCGAGGCGGGCGAGGACGTGTACACCGGCAACTACAAGGATCTCGCCCACATGTTTACCGGCGACCCGAGCCAGGGCGCGGTCCCGCCGGGTGACCTGGTCAAGCAGGTCACGCAGGGCAAGGGCACGGGGTCACTGCAGCAGGCCGCGTTCATCGGGCAGACCCAGTCCGGCCAGCAGAACGACATCGAGACGCAGAGTCGTCAGATGATGACGGACCTTGAGTCGGCCTACACCGGAGCCGGGGCGGACGCCGCTCGTACGCAGATCGAGCCGCTCGCCACCACGGCGGCTTCGGCGTCGGACGCGCTCAAGAAGAACTCTTCGACCGTGCAGGACCAGATCGACCAGTTCGAACGGCTGAAGTCGTCGGTGCACACGGACGTGAGCAACGATGCGCCGCAGAAGGGCTTCGTGGACAAGGTGACCTTTTGGAACACCGACCACGAGGACGAGATCAACGCGCGCAATCAGAAGGTCCAGCAGAACCTGAACCTCTACAACACCTACACCCAGCAGACCAACACGAACAAGCCGGCGATGACCATCGACTACGGCCAGCTCGGTCAGGAACAGGGCGGCACGTTCAAGATCGACCCGCCGACTCCTCCACCACCGCCGGTTCACCCGCCGTCGGGGCACAATCCGGAGCCGACCGACAAGAACAACTGGTCACCGCACCAGCCCGGCGGTCCCGGCGGCCCCGGGGGCCCGAACGGGCCAGGGTCGTCGAAGATCCCACAGAGTCCGGTCTGGGCCTCGGATCCACCCCCGCGCACGACGGGCACGCCTGTGGTCTCGACGCCGCCCGGGCAGACGACAACGTCCAGCTACACGCCACCACCGTCGAGCGTCTACACCCCGGATCCGTCGACGTTCCAGCCCGGCGGGTTCGGGCCTGGCGGCAGTAGCTCCGGCGGAAGTTCTGACTCCAGCGGGTTCGGCGGGGCCGGAAGCTTCGGCGGAGCCGGCGGGTTCGGCGGCGGGTCGGGCTCCGGCAGCGGCAGTGGGTTCGGGCCGGGCGGCGGGTCGTCCGGGGCGTCCGGCGTGGGCGGCCGCGGCAGCTTGGGTGCCGGAAGCGCGGCCGGAGCGGCAGCGGACGCGGAGGGCGCGGGTGCCAGGGGCGCCGGAGCCGGTGCCGCGGGCGGGGCCGCGGGAAAGCCCGGAGCGGCCGGCGCGAGCAGTGGCGCACGGCCCCCGGGTGGCAAGGGCGAGGGCTCGGAAGACGCCGAGCACCAGCGTCCGTCCTACCTGGTCGAGGCCGATCCCGACAGCATCTTCGGCAGCGACGAGCGCACGGCACCGCCGGTCATCGGCGAATAGCCTCCGACGAAACAAGGAACCATGCAACGACCACCGATCCTCGTGCCCAAGCCGGCGCTCATCGCGGCCTGGGAATGGCAAGGTCGCGGAACACCGCCCGCCGTCATCGGCATGAACGAATACTGGATGCCCGAGAGCGGCAAGAAGGAGTTCGAGGACAAGGTCCTCAAAGTCCTCACCACGCTCGGGCTCGCCAAGGACGGGAAGATGACCCCCGACTTCCGGGAGATTCTGACCGTCCTGACGCACGGCGGCCTTCGCTACACCGGCTGGGCCAACGACGTCGCGTCCGGTGAGGACGGTGGCATCCTGGTCGCGCTGCACGGCAACCAGGCGGTCCGCGCGCTCCGCACAGCCGAGGACGTCCGGCTCGACGTCGTTCCTCAGGAGCGCGCGCTCGAGTCGCTGGTCGACGCGCTACCGGACATGCGGCCGGTAGCGCTCAACCCGATCAAGATCCCCAAGTCCGAGTTCACCCCGGACAAGCCGCGGCTCAGCGAGAACTACCGGTTCGACATGCCGACCCGGTACGAGGCCCCGGACCCGTTGGACCGCCTGCGCGCGCTCCTGAAGGCGAAACGCGCCGGAGCCCACCAGTTCTACGTCCACAAAGGAACGGCCCGCAGCTCGCCGGTCACCATTGTGGACATCATGGGCGAAGGCCGGCTGCTGAGCTTCATGACCGACGCGCCCGGACAGGAGACACAGCTCAACTTCCTGCCCGGCACGCGGCAGAACATCATGCAGACGATGTACTCGACGGCCCAGGCCCTTCGCTGACGACGCCCTCCGCGCTAGCTAAGCCAGCAGGCCGCTGGTGCGGAGGAAGTCGTCCGCGATGTCGATGGGGTTGCGCTTCTCCTCGGTGAACTGCACGTTGAGCTGAATCAGCTTGTCCGTGGTCAGCGCCGCGGACGCGCGGTTGAGGGCCTCAGTTTCCTTGTCGTTGAGGGTTCCCTTCGCCACCAGCGGCACGATGTTCTGCGCCGGGAACATGTTCTTGTCGTCCTCCAGTGCGACGAAACCGTTCGCGGCGATCGAGGACGAGGTGCTGAACAGGTCGGCGACCTGGACGTCGTTGGACTTCAGGGCCGCAACGGTCACTGGGCCGCCGGTGTCGGTGGTGCGGATTTCCTCGAACTCGCAGCCGTACAAGGACTTGATCTTGTCCTTCCAGCGCGTGCTCCACTGGCCGGGGCCGCCCATCACGACGTCCTTGCAGTGCGGTGCGAGCTGCGAGAAGGTGCGCACGCCCTGCGCGGCGAGGTCCTTGCCGACCACCAGCTCGTCCTTGTCCTGCGCCGGTGCCTGCTGGAGAACCTCGAAACCGGCCGGGATCTTCTTCTGCAGCTGCGCGTAGACGTCTTCCGGGGTGGTGGCCTCGTTGGTCTTGTCGAAGTACTGCAACAGGTTTCCGCTGTAGTCCGGAACGACCGACAAAGACTTGTCCTGCAACGCCTTCACCACGACCTCGCGACTGCCGACCGGCGGCCGGACGGTCACGTTGTCGGCACCGGCATGACGCAGCACCCCGGCATAGATTTGCGCCAGCAGCATGGTTTCACCGACATCCGACGCGCCGATGATGATGTCGCCGGTCGTGCCGCCCTCCGCACCGCCGGACAGCGGGTTCCCGCAGGCCGTGGCGAGCAGCGCCACGGACGCGATCAGGACACCGAGTTTCTTCCTCACGCCGCTCCCCCAACCGTGACGGTCTTCCCGGTCGCCACGGCGGCCGCGAGGCGGACGCCCTTGGGTACCAGCGCACGTTGCAGTGCCGAGAAGATCAGGTCCAGGATGATCGCCAGCACTGTTGTCAGGATCGCCCCGGCGATGACCTCGGAGTAGTCCAAAATGGCCAGTCCGTCGAGCAGGAACCGGCCGAGGCCACCGAGTCCGACGTAGGCCGCGACGGCAGCGGTGGCGACGAGTTGCAGCACAGCATTGCGGATTCCGCCCAGCACCAACGGAAGCGAGATCGGAACCTCAACTTTCCACAGCTGCTGCCAGCCGGTCATGCCGACGCCTTCCGCGGCATCGACGACACCCTTGTCTGTCGCTTGTAGACCCGCGTACGTCCCGGCGAGGATCGGCGGCACCGCGAGTACCACCAGGCCGATGATCGTGGCGAGCTCGCTGTCGGTGAACAGCAGGAACAGGAACGTGATCAGCCCGAGCGTCGGCAGCGCGCGGATCGTATTGCCTGCCCCGACCAACACGACCCCGCCACGACCGGTGTGCCCGATGTAGAGCCCGATCGGCACGGCGATGACCAGCGCGATCACCAGCGCCAGGAAGGTGTATCCGAGGTGCTCCAGCACGCGCGTCGGAATACCGTCCGGTCCGGACCAGTTCGCGGAGTCACCGAACCAGTGGAAAAGATCCGTGATCACGCGTTCACCTCCACGGCCGTCTTGCTCGTGGTCGCCCGTTCCCAGGGTGTCAGCAGTTTGCGGATCTGCACCAGCAGCAGGTCGACGATCAGCGCCAGCACCATGGTCAACACGATCCCGACGACGATCGGCGAGAAGTAGGTGCGCTGGAACCCGTCGGTGAACAGCACGCCGAGCCCGCCGGTACCGATCAGGGCGCCAACGCTGACCAGGCTGATGTTGCTCACCGAAGCGACCCGCACCCCGGCGGCCAGCACCGGTACCGAAAGCGGCAGCTCGACGCCGAAGAACAACCGCACCGGGCGGTATCCGACAGCAGTGGCGGCGGCGACCACATGGGACGGAACGGCTTCGAGCGAATCCAGCACCGGCCGCACCAGCAACGCCGTGGTGTAGATCGTCAGCGCGACGATCACGTTGATGCTGTCGAGGATCTTCGACCCGATGATGCCGGGGATCACCACGAACAGCGCCAGCGACGGGATCGTGTACAGCAGGTTCGACAACACCATGAGCACGCCGCGTACCGGGTGCCAGCGGTGGCCGAGCCAGCCCGCCGCGATGGCGAGGATGATGCCGAGCACCAATGGCAGTAAGGCCAGGTAGATGTGCTCGCCGAGATCGCCGAGAATCTCCGACCGGTTGTTGGCGCTGGAAAGGTAGCGACCCAGCTCGTCGAAGAAGTCGCCCACTACTCGTTCACAGCCTGCGGGTGGCCTTCGATCACATCGAGGACTTGGCGGGCGGTAACCACCCCGAGCACCTTGTGATCGGCGTCGACAACAACCCCGAGACTCGCCGGCGAGGACAACGCGGCGTCGAGCGCACCACGGATGGGCGTGCCCTGCTCGTACAGCGATCCGCCTGCCACCAAGGAAGCCTCGGAAATCGGTCCGTCCACCGTGGAGTTCGGCGGCAACCAGCCGCGCGGCTGGCCCGCGTCGTTGACGGCGATGAGCCACTCGGAGTTCGGACCGGAGAGCGTGCTGCCGACCTCGACCTTCGGGGCGTCCTTGACTTCGACGTCGTCCGCGGACAAAAAGGACAGTCCACGATAACCGCGGTCCTTCCCGACGAACGACGCGACGAAATCGTCGACCGGGTGCCGCAGCACGTCCGACGGCGTGCCGTACTGGGCCAGCTTGCCGCCGACGCGCATGACGGCGACCTTGTCGCCCAGCCGGACGGCCTCGTCGATGTCGTGGGTGACGAACACGATCGTCTTGCCGAGCTGGGTCTGCAGCCGCAACAGCTCGTCCTGCAGCTCCTCGCGGACGATCGGGTCGACCGCGGAAAACGGCTCGTCCATCAGCAGCACCGGCGAGTCCGCCGCGAGCGCCCTGGCGACGCCGACACGCTGCTGCTGACCGCCGGAAAGCTGCGCCGGATAACGCTTGCCGAGCTCCGCGGGCAACCCGACGGTCTCCAGCAGCTCGGCCGCGCGCTTACGTGCCTTGGACTTGTCCCAGCCTGTCAACAGCGGCACGGTGGCGACGTTGTCCAGCACTGTCCTATGTGGAAACAGGCCGGCGTGCTGGATGACGTACCCGATACCGCGCCGCAGCAGCGCCGGATCGGAGTCGCGGACGTCCTTGCCGTCGAGCAGCACGGTGCCGCCGGTCGGCTCGATCATCCGGTTGATCATCCGGAGCGACGTCGTCTTGCCACAGCCGGACGGGCCGACGAACACGGTGATCGTGCCGTCCTCGACCGTCAGGTTCAGGTTGTCGACGGCGACCGTCCCATCGGGATACTGCTTGGTCACACCCTGGAACTCGATTGCCACGCGCCACTCCCCAAGTCGGATTGAAAAACCGTAGCCCACCTCTGCCCGATTGGCACAGTGTCCCAAGCCCTAGGCTGGTCGAAATGAGCTCACTCGACGAAGTTTTCGCCGACCACGGTGCCGGAGTCCGCCCGCTGCGGCTGGCGATCACCCTGCTCAGCCACGGTTGGCTGCAGTTCGACGAGCTGATCCGCGCCACCGCGGCCCCGCGCCGCAGTATCGAAGAGCTGCTCGGCGCGTTGGACAGCGATTTGGAGCGCGACGGCCGCGCGGCACGAATCCGGCCCGCCGCCGTCGCCCGATACGCGCGCTATTCCGTGATTCCGGTGCCCGACGCACTCGAAACACAGATGGTCGCCCAGAGCGAACTGCTGGCCACCTTGCGCAAGTACGTCGAGGCCGTACCGCCCGCGATGGCCGCGCTCGACCACGTCCAGGCCACCCCCGAGACAGTCCTGCGCCGGGCTCTGTGGCTCGACGCGCAGTACGACCTCGGCACCGCGCGTCTGCTGTTCCTCGGCGACCACGACCTGACCTCGTTGGCCGTCCGCGCGCTGCGCCCCGACGCGGACCTGACGGTGGTCGACCTCGACGACCGCGTGCTCGAGTACCTCGACACGGTCTCCGGCCGGTCGATCACCACGCTCCACGCCGACCTGCGGATCGGCCTCCCGGCGGCGGTGCCCGGCTCGATGGACCTCGTGTTCAGCGACCCGCCTTACACGCCCGAGGGCATGGGGCTGTTCGCGTCGCGGGGCATCCAGGCGCTGCGCGAGCCGACCAAAGGCCGGATCCTGCTCGCGTACGGCTACAGCCCGCGTCACCCGGCGCTCGGCGCCCAGGTGCAGCGGGAGCTGGCGACGCAGGGCCTGACGTTCGAGGCGATCCTGCCCGACTTCAACCGCTTCACCGGCGCCCAGGCCATCGGCAGCGCGGCCGACCTCTACGTCTGCCAGCCGACCGCGAAGGCGAAGAAGTCCCGTGGTGGCAAGGGAAAGATCTACACGCACGGCCCGCAGTCGGTCGAATCAGGCGGGACGAAACCGGCGCTGCTCGAGCGACTACGAGAGGTCGCGGGAGACACTGGAGACACTGTCGAGATGCGCACTGCCGACTGGTCCGTTCCAACGTCTGCGGGGAAGACCGTCGCGATCGACCTCAGCGCCGACCCTGGGCCCTGGCTGCTGCGCGTGTTGCTCGCGACGAACGCCGAGCGACTCGCCGTACTGGTCCCCAACGCGCATGCCGACCTTGGCAACGCCGAGAGCCAGCAGTCGCTCACCCGGCTCGTCAGCGGCAAGTACACGCTGAGGTTCCTCCGCAGCACGCCGGACAACAAGCACGCCATCGTCACCGCGGACGCCGTCGAGGCCCCCGCTGAACTGCTCACGAAGGCCCACGCCCGGCGCGAGGACGGCCACCGCCTGATCGACCTGCCCCGCCACCGCCTGGCTGAGGTCCTGGGCACCTAACTTTCCCTCGGGGCCACCCTTGTGGCGTTGGAAGCCACAAGGGTGGCCCCGAGGGGTCCTTGAACGCGACCGAACCTACGCCGTCACACCGTCGTCGATGGCGGCCTTGGCGACGGCCGCGGCGACCTCGAGGGCCACGCGCGGGTCGAGCGGGCTCGGGACGATGCGGTCCGGGCCGAGGTCGTCCGATGCCACGGCGAAGATCGCCTCGGCGGCGGCCAGCTTCATGTTCTCCGTGATCGACCGCGCGCCGGAGTCGAGCGCGCCGCGGAACACGCCGGGGAACGCCAGCACGTTGTTGATCTGGTTCGGGAAGTCGCTGCGGCCGGTGGCCACGATCGCCGCGTACTTCGACGCGATCTCGGGGTGCACCTCCGGGTCCGGATTGGACAGTGCGAACACGATGGCGTCGTCGG
>NZ_JAODNM010000054.1 GCF_025464955.1 Amycolatopsis sp.
TCAGCCTGACCGGGCGGGCCCGCGGCAAGTTGCTGTTGCTGCCCGGATCCGACATCGGCGAATAGCGAGCCGCCTGTGGGCAGCGGAAAGATCTCGGGGTCCGCATCGGAACGGCCAGTGACGATTAGACGAGCTCGCCGGGCTCCTTAACGTCACTGGCCGTTCGGTTGCTGCTCAAGGGCCGGCTCCCAGGGTGAGGTCGGGGTCCTGGATCTCCAGCACGTCGATCTCGAACGGGGCGAGGATGCCCCGCTCGACCGCCTCGCTCAGCCCGAGTTAGAACAGCCACGTGCCGTACGTTTGCGAGTCGCTTGCCATCGAAGCGATCTCCAGCTCCTCGCCGTCCTTTCCCTTCGGCGGCCGCGGTGCGGCCAGGATCCGGGGGATAGCGGTCATGTACAGCCGGTGCGGTTGCGGCTGTGGGCGGGGGCGAGCACCACGAGGACCGAGTCTTGAGCCGAGGGCGGCTGCGCGGGACGCCGCCTCTTCACGGCGTGTCAATGCGTCCGGTGAACTCGATCATTGCCTTGGCCAGTTCTTCGGGAGCCTCCATGGCGGCGTAGTGGCCGACACCGTCGAGAGATACCGAGCTCACTTCGCTCGACGCGGCCTGGGTCATGGTGGCCAGGGTGAAGGAGCCTGCGCGGGCCCCGACCGCGAGAACGGGCACGTTCAGCCCGGGTGTCTGGGCGAGGGCCGTGATCTCGGAGCCCTCGCGCAGCATCGACCGGTAGAGGCCGATCGCTCCGCGCCATCCGTCGGGCCGCGCGTAGGTGCGGGCGAACTCGTCGATGTCGGCTTCGGTGATCGCTCCCGGGGTCGCGCTCAAGGTCGGGAACACGAACTGTCCCAGGAACTCGCGCTCGCGGCCGGTCAGCAGCATCTCGGGGATGCCGGGTGCGGCGAGAACCCCGATATACCAGACGCCGCCGTGGGTGATGTCGGCCAGCACCTCCATTCCGAATCCGGGTAGCCCCGTCTCGATGGCAGTGAGACTGAGCACGTCCTGCGGGTGCGTGGTCGCGAGGCGGAACACGCTCGCCCCGCCGATGTCCTGCCCGGTGAGATGGACAGGGCCCACGCCGAGATGCTCGATCAGAAGGTGCAGGTCCTCGGCCGCGGTAGCGCTGTCGTACGTGCCCGGCCCGTTGCCGGAGTCGCCGAAGCCGCGCAGGTCGACGGCGAACACGCGGTGGTGGGCGGCGAGCAGCGGGATGAGCCTGTGGAAGGACCACCAGGTCTCGGGGAACCCGTGGACCAGCAGTATCGGGGTTCCGCCGGTTCCCGCCGCCACGTAGTGCAGCGTGGTTCCGTTCACCTCGACGCGGTGGTGGGTGATCCCCGGAATCGTCGCGCCGGCTGGTGTCGCGTTCATCGCATCTCCTCAATTGGACAACCTGGTTGCCCAGATATTAGCCAACCAAGTTGTCTAACTGCAAGCCCTTCCCGTACCCTGCTGCCATGTCCCGTTCCGGTGCCGATCTCGCGCTGCTCCTGCTCGGGGGCTTCCGTTCGCTGGTGGACAACGCGACCGACGAGCTTGCTCAGCGCGGCTACCAGGACGTACGCCCCGTCCACGACTTCGCCATGCGAGCCATCGCCGCGGGCGCCGATGACGCCACGCGGCTCGGCCGCCGCTTGTCGGTCTCCAAGCAGGCGGCCGCGAAGACGATCGCGGTCCTGCACGAACGCGGATACGTGACACGCGACACCGATCCCCTCGACGGCCGCCGCAAACGCCTCCAGGTCACCGCCCTCGGCTTCGAGGTGCTGCACCAAGGCGAGGAGATCTTCGACGAACTGCGCGACCGCTGGGAACGACGGATCGGCTCCGCCGAACTCGAGCGCCTAGAAAAGCACCTGGCGACACTGGTCGGCGCCTCCCCCATCCGCTTCGACACGCCCGGCTGGATGACGCGCGACCTCGGTGAGCCGTCCTAGCACAGCACCGGGCAGCGCGAGAGAAGGCGCCGGCTCGTCGCGGCGCAAGCGGGTGGCGCCGAGACGGACGAGGCGCTCGCACTCCGCTTCGAGGGCGGCCATCCGCTCGTCGCCGTGCAGGCCGGGTGCGGCGCGTACGTCCAGGTGCAGGCGGTTCTTGGCGGTCTGTCCCTCGGGGACCTGCTGAAGGAAGATCCGAGGACGTACGCCCTCGGGGTCCTCCAGAGACGTCCGCCGAGACCTCTCATCACCGGCATGCGCGGCAACACCGACAACCTCCGCCAGGGCGCCGCCCGCAAGAGCGCCGCCGCCCAGGCCCGCGCCGAGCAGGGCCTGCGCGAGATGACCCGCCGCAGGCAGCCCAACACCTTCCACGGCCTCGCCCACACCGCCGACGTCTCACTCGACTTCCTCCATGCTCTCCGGCGCAGCGACCCGGTGGCCGTCCAGCCATGTGGCGAGCGTCTGCGGTACGTGTTCCAGGAAGAGCACCAGGCTGGAAGAGGACCGGCCGATGGCCTCCAATCGCTCGCGCACGGCCGGCGAGTCGTCCCAGTGAACGACCGCCCCGTCGATGCCCCCGAATTCGTCGACGAACCCCTCGGGAGGGGAGTCGGGC
>NZ_JAODNM010000065.1 GCF_025464955.1 Amycolatopsis sp.
TCGGACACGTCACCGAGCCAGGCACTCCACTCACCACACTGGCCCAGTTCCACGACTACCTGACCGCTTCGGGCATCACACCGGAAGACCCCAACAAACCAACGCTTTAATTATCGGCAAGACCTTAAAGGGGGTCGGGGTGGTCGGTTCTGTCCACAGCAGCAAGGACCGGGGCGAGTGGGTGCTGGTAGCGGAACTGAGGGCCAGTCACGTCGTGCGGGTGGCGCTGGTGATGGCGATGTGACTGCTGGGGCTCCCGAAGGCACTCTCGGTAGGGCAGAGACGTCGTCAAGGCCTAGTTGAGTACGCCTTACGCCATGAAGGTGGCCTTCACGACACGTCACAACGCAGCGGAGGGGCAGTCGGGGGCGCCTCGCGTGGGCGGCTTGGCCCGCGTCCTTGCTTCTGTGGACTGGAGGTTGGGAATTCAGGTGCGGCGCGTGAACGGGGGTTTGGGCTGATGGGAAGGGGTATCGGGGGGTCGGTGGAAAGAGGTTTGGACCTCGTGTAAAGTATCTCTTGTACGGAAAACGGCGCGGGGTGGAGCAGCTCGGTAGCTCGCTGGGCTCATAACCCAGAGGTCGCAGGTTCAAATCCTGTCCCCGCTACAAAGACGGAGACCCCTATTCGCGGAATGCGCGAATGGGGGTCTTTTTCGCATACCCTGGGGGTGCGACCCCCAGACCCCGCCCAAGGAGGGCTCCGCCCCCTTGGATCCCCCGTGGGGCTCCGCCCCTTGCCCCCGGGTGACGTGGGCACCTGGGTGGGAACGTGCGGGTTGGTGTGTGGCGTGGCGCCTGGGGGGCGTCCGGCTTGGTGAGGTGGGGCACTGGGCGGGGGTGGTCGGGGCGGGGGAGTCGGGGGTGGGGGAGTGGGTTGGGCCGTTTGCGTGGGGGGTGGGGTTATCGGGTGGAGTAGTTGTGGTTGCGGTGCGTGGTCGGGTCCTTTGTGGACAGGGGTCGGATTGGGCCGAACGAGCGGAACTCACTAGCCACAATGGACAGATCCGCTGGCCACTGTGGACACAGGGGCGCAGAAGTGGGAACGTAGAGGGGTGTCCGAATTGAATGCAACTGCCGCCGCACTACTCGGTCTCCTCCACGACGGTCCCGCCACAGGTGGGCAACTCGTCGCCGGAGCGGGCGAGCGGTTCGGTGCCTTCTTCAGCGTCACTCGCAGCCAGGTCTACCGCGAGCTCCCCGCGCTGTCGAAGGAAGGCCTGGTCCGCCTCGGCAAGCAGGGCCCCCGTTCCAGCCAGCAGTACGTGATCACCGCCGCCGGAAAGAAGGCCTTCAAGACCTGGCTGTCTTCCGACCCCGGCCCTGACCACCTGCGTAGCCCGCTCATCCTGCGGCTCGTGCACGCCGCCTCGCTGACGGCGAAGCAGCGCACCGCGCTGCTCGACTCGGCCCGCGCGACCTACACCCAGGAGCTCGACGAGGCCAAAGCCTCGACGAAGGCCGCGGAGGACCCGTACGCCAAGGCGGTGTCCGAGTTCGCCCAGGCACACGCCAAGGCCGCCATCAAGCTCCTCGAATCGATCCCGCAGGCCTAAGCCCAAGAGCGCATCTCCGCCCTCTCGCCGCCGGTGGACAGCCCCCTCAACAGGGCCGTCCGCCGGCGCCGGGGTATTCCCGGATGAGATCGTCCCGCCTTTTGCCGTAATGTGGACCGATGTGAGCTTCGAGTTTGAGACAGATCTGAAGGACCTGGCGGGCAAGCTGTCGCAGGTCGAGTCCGTGATGGATCTGGACGACCTGCGCGCGCAGGTGGACGCCCTGGAGCAGGAGGCGTCGCTCCCGAACCTCTGGGACGACCCCGAGACCGCCCAGCGGGTCACCAGCCAGCTTTCCCACAAGCAGAGTGAGCTTCGGCGCGTGTCCGAGCTGCGGTCCCGCCTGGACGACGTCGGCGTGCTCTACGAGCTGGCCCAGGACGAGGGTGACGCCGCGAGTCTCGCCGAGGTTGAGGGTGAGTTCGCGCAGCTGTCCAAGGACATCGACGTGCTCGAGGTGCGGACGCTCCTCAACGGCGAGTACGACGACCGTAACGCGGTGGTGACGATCCGTTCCGAAGCCGGCGGCGTCGACGCGGCGGACTGGGCCGAGATGCTCATGCGGATGTATATCCGCTGGGCCGAGCGCCACGGGTACCCCACGGACGTCTACGACATCTCCTACGCGGAAGAGGCCGGCATCAAGTCGGCTACTTTCAAGGTCACCGCGCCGTACGTCTACGGCACGCTCTCGGTCGAGCAGGGCACCCACCGGCTCGTCCGGATCTCGCCGTTCGACAACCAGAGTCGCCGCCAGACCTCCTTCGCCCACGTCGAGGTGCTCCCCGAGGTCGAGGAGGTCGACCACGTGGAGATCCCCGAAAAGGACATCCGCGTCGACGTCTACCGGTCGTCCGGCCCCGGCGGGCAGAGCGTCAACACCACGGACTCCGCGGTGCGGCTCACCCACATCCCGACCGGCGTCGTGGTCTCTTGCCAGAACGAGAAGTCGCAGCTGCAGAACAAGGTCGCCGCGATGAAGGTCCTGCAGGCGAAACTGCTGCAGCGCAAGAAGATCGAGGAACGGGCCGAAATGGACGCGCTGAAGGACGGCGGCTCCAGCTGGGGCAACCAGATGCGCTCCTACGTCCTGCACCCGTACCAGATGGTCAAGGACCTGCGGACCGAGTACGAGGTCGGCAACCCGTCCGCGGTGCTCGACGGCGACATCGACGGCTTCCTCGAAGCCGGGATCCGCTGGCGCAAGCAGTCCACCCTCGCGTAATCGTTTGCCGGACCCCTTCGGCCCCACGCAACCAGGGCTTAACGGGCGGCATGGGTAGGATGCCGAATCGTGATCCGGCTCGAAGAGGTATCCAAGGCCTACAAGACCTCGACCCGTCCTGCCCTGGACAAAGTCTCGGTCGAGATCGACAAGGGTGAGTTCGTTTTCCTCATCGGTCCTTCGGGATCGGGAAAATCGACCTTCCTTCGGCTCCTCCTGCGCGAGGAGGTGCCCAGCAGGGGTCGCGTGATGGTGTCCAACTTCGACGTTGCCAAGATGCCCCGGCGCCGGGTCCCCCGCCTGCGCCAGACGATCGGCTGCGTGTTCCAGGACTTCCGGTTGCTGGCGAACAAGACCGTCGCGGAGAACGTGGCGTTCGCGCTCGAGGTCATCGGCAAGCCGAAGCTGACCATCCGCAAGGTGGTGCCCGAGGTCCTCGAGCTCGTCGGCCTCGACGGCAAGGCGGACAGGCTGCCCAACGAGCTCTCCGGTGGTGAGCAGCAGCGTGTCGCGATCGCCAGGGCGTTCGTCAACCGGCCGCTGGTGCTGCTCGCCGACGAGCCGACCGGAAACCTCGACCCGGACACCAGCCAGGACATCATGCTGCTGCTGGAGCGGATCAACCGCACCGGCACGACCGTGCTGATGGCCACGCACGACCATTCCATCGTCGACTCGATGCGTCGTCGCGTCGTCGAACTGCAGCTCGGCAGGGTGGTCCGCGACGACGCGCGAGGGGTCTACGGCGTCGGCCGCTAGTCCCGCTCTCCCAACCCCCGCCACCCCGCTCCACCAGCCCCCGACCCACAAGGGACATCCACCCCGATGCGTGCCAGTTTCGTGTTCAGCGAGGTCCTCACCGGTCTTCGCCGGAACATCACGATGACCATCGCGATGATCCTCACCACCGCGGTCTCGCTCGCCATGCTCGGCGGTGGCCTGCTGATCGTGCGAACCATCGACAAGATGAAGACCAACTACATGGCCGACGTCGAAGTGGCCGTGTACCTCGTCGACGACATCAGCGCCAACGACAAGAACTGCGCGCAGGAGCTCTGCCAGTCGATCCGCCAGCAGCTGGAGAACAACCCGGCCGTCGACTCCGTCGTGTTCGAGAACCGTGACGCGGCGTACGAGCGGTTCAAGAAGATCTTCGAAAGCCAGCCCGAACTGGTCGCGCTGGCCCGCCCGGAGGCCCTGCCGGCGTCGTTCCACGTCAAGCTCAAGGACCCGCAGCGCAGCGCGGTGATCGTGCAGCAGTTCACCGGCAAGCCCGGTGTCAGCAAGGTCGACGACCAGAACAAGTTCCTCGACCGGTTCTTCAACAGCCTGAACACCGTCCGCAACATCACCTTCTTCGTCGCGCTGTTCCAGGCCGTCGCGGCCCTGTTGCTGATCTCCAACACCATCCAGGTGTCGGCGTTCACCCGCCGGACGGAGGTGGGGATCATGCGGCTGGTCGGCGCGACACGCTGGTATACCCAGCTGCCCTTCCTGCTGGAGGCGGTGGTCGCCGGCCTGGTCGGTGCGGTGCTGGCGATCGTGTTCCTGGTGGTCGGCAAGCTGGTGTTCTTCGACAGCCTGCTTTCGGCGACCGGTGGCGCGATCCCGGCGATTTCGATGTTTGACGTGCTGTTCCCGGTGACACCGATCCTGCTCGCCGTGTCGATGCTCATCTCGGCCGTGACCGGTTACGTCACCTTGCGCCTTTATGTCCGGCATTAGTCCCCGGCGGTAAAACCCCTCCGCTCACTCACAGGAACTCACGTAGAGTCGTCATATGCCCAAGGAACGCGGCCAGAAGGTCATCGTGTCGAACCGCAAAGCGCGGCACGATTACTCCATCCTGGACACCTACGAAGCCGGACTCGTGCTCGTCGGTACCGAGGTGAAGAGCCTGCGCGCGGGCAAGGCATCGCTGCAGGAGGCCTTCGCCACCGTCGACGACGGCGAGGTGTGGCTGCGCAACGTGCACATCCCGGAGTACACGCAGGGCACGTGGACCAACCACATGCCCAAGCGGAACCGGAAGCTGCTGCTGCACCGCCGCGAGATCGAGAAGCTCCTTGACAAGACCAAGGCGAGCGGACTCAGCATCGTCCCGCTGTCGATGTACTTCAAGGACGGCAAGGTCAAGGTCGAGATCGCGCTGGCCAAGGGTAAGAAGTCCTACGACAAGCGGCAGGACATCGCCAAGCGCGACGCCGGCCGCGAGGTCAGCCGCGCGATGGGGCGTGCCCTCAAAGGACGGTTCGATTGACGCTCGGGCCCGCCACCGATGCCGACGTCCTGCCCTGGGTGCGTTCGCTGGGGCTGGACGGGCTCGTCGACCTGCACCTGCACTTCTTGCCCGAACCGGTGATGGACAAGGTCTGGGCGTACTTCGACCAGGCTGAGGAGCACTACGGCATGCCGTGGCCGGTCCACTACCGGACGTCGGAGGGCGAGCGGCTCGAGACGCTGAGGTCCTTGGGCGTGCGCAGGTTCGCGCCGCTGGTGTACCCGCACAAGCCGGGCATGGGCGAGTGGCTCACGACGTGGGCCCTCGAGTTCGCCGCCCGCGTGCCCGAAGCTGTTCCCACAGCGACGTTCTATCCGGAGCCTTCAGCGGCGTCCTATGTGGAAGCTGCGGTACGCGCCGGCGCACGGTGCGTGAAGGCGCACGTGCAGGTGGGCGGTTACGACCCGCGTGACGAGCTCCTGGACGGCGTGTGGGCGGTCCTCGCGGATGCCGGGGTACCGGTGGTGATCCACTGTGGACATGGACCGTTGAAGGGGCGCTACACGGGTCTCGACGTCTTCGGCGAGGTTCTTACGCGCTATCCCGAACTCACCGCTGTCCTGGCCCATGCCGGTATGCCCGAGTTCGACGACGCGTTGGCGCTGGTCGAGCGGTTTCCGCGGGTGTATCTCGATACCACCATGGTCGGCGTCCCGTTCAGCGAGCGGATGTCGCCGCTGCCCCGGGACTGGACGGCCAGGCTCGCCGACGTCGGCGACCGGGTGGCGCTGGGTACGGATTTCCCCAACATTCCGTATTCCTACGCAACTCAGCTCCGAGCGATCGCCGGCTGGGCCGCGGACGACCGCCTGGGCGACCCGTTTCTGCGTGCCGTCCTGCACGACACGCCGGCGAAACTGCTAGGGCTCTAGCTTCCGCAGACTTCGTCGGGAGTCGTCACCGTGCAAAGCCGGTATTCCCAACCGCTTTCGTTCGTGTAATCCAGCGAGTACAGTGTTTCGATTTTCGGGCCGTCGTGGAGGTGCACATGCCGCATCACGGTGCCGCGCACCGGTTCCGCGTCGCTGAGTTCCTGCACGCGGCCGTCCAATGGTCCGCCGAAGAAGCGGACGTTCTGCTCGGACGGGGCAACCATCGAAACTCCTTCCTCGGCACCCGGAGGGTCAACGTCCGACCATGGTAGGTGAGTAAGGGCTTCGTCGCCGCCGTCAGATCGGGTGACTTCCGCTAAAAAGGACCACTTTCTTTCCGGTTCAGCCGAGCTTTCAGGTTCGGCCGAGATAGGTGAGAACGGCCCGGACCCGGCGATGTTCCACCGCGCTCGCTTCGAGTCCGAGCTTCGAGAAAATGTTGCCGATGTGTTTTTCGACGGCGCCGTGGGACACCACGAGCGAGTTCGCGATAGCGGTGTTGGAGAGGCCCTGCGCCATCAGTCCGAGCACTTCGGACTCGCGCGCGGTGAGTGCGTCGAGTGGGTTCTTGCGGCCGCGGGCCATCAGCTGGGCGATCACGTCCGGGTCGATGGCGGTTCCGCCCGCCGCGACCCGGCGGACCGCGTCGAGGAAGTCGGCCACGTCGGCGACCCGTTCCTTCAGCAGGTAACCGACTCCGCCCGCCCCGCCGGACAACAGCTCGACGGCGTAGCTTTCTTCGACGTACTGCGAGAGCACCAGAACCGGCAGTCCCGGGATCTCCTGTCGGGCGCCGATCGCGGCTCGCAGGCCCTCGTCGGTGAACGTCGGCGGCATTCTGACGTCCACGATCGCGAGGTCCGGCCGGTGTTCCTTGACCGCGCCGAGCAGGTCTTCCCCGTTGTCCACCGCCGCCGCGGTTTCGATGCCCTCGTCCGCGAGCAGGCGTTGCAAACCGGCGCGCAGCAGGACGGCGTCCTCAGCGATCACTACCCGCATGCGGGGCCCCCAGTGTCGTTGGTGAAAGTGGCTTCAGGCCACTATTCACTCACGACAGGGCTACCAAGTACACGGCAGGTCCGCACGGATGACGGTCGGACCGCCTGCCGGGCTGACCACGGTGATGACGCCGTCGATGGTGGCCGCGCGGTCGGCGAGGCCGGCAAGCCCGCCGCCGGGGCGGATCTCCGCGCCACCATGCCCGTTGTCGACGATCTCGACGACGACGTGGTCATCGGTGCGCCAGACGCGTACGCCTGCTTCGGTGGCGCCGGCGTGCTTGGCGATGTTGGTCAGTGTTTCGCCGACGATGAAGTACGCCGTGGTTTCGACCGCCGCCGGCGGGCGCGGCTCGACGTTCACCTCGACGTCGACGTGGATCGGCGACTTGGCCGCCTGCGCGGACAGAGCCGCGTCGAGGCCCCTGTCGCCGAGCACAGCGGGGTAGATGCCGCGAGCTAGGTCCCTGAGCTCGGACACGGCGAGCTTCGCGTCCAGATGGGCCTCGTCGATCAGGGCTCGCAGGGCTTCCGGGTCGTTGTCCAACTTGGTCTTGGCCCGCCCGAGGCTCATCGCGACCGCGACCAGCCGCTGCTGGGCGCCGTCGTGCAGGTCTCGCTCGATCCGGCGGCGTTCGGCCTCCGCGGCGTCGACCCCGCGGGCCCTCGACGCCTGGAGCCGCTCCGCCTTGACCTCGAGGCTCTTCGTCCGGCCCGGCCCGAGCAACGTCAGCGCGAGCTGGCCGTGGGCCCAGCCGATCCACGGGACCACGAACATGGCCAGCGGAAGCAGCACGATCGACGCGATGCCGACCGCGAACTCCGCGATCCCGAGCGGGAACGAGATCATCAGGTAGACGAGGTCGCGCCAGGTCGACGGGTCGGTCAGGCGCGCCTGCCAGCGCCGCAGCAGGCCGGCGCTGTCGTCGACCGGCAGGCGCTCGGCGTCGGGCACCGGCGTGTCCAGCATCCGCCGGACCCAGCGGCGCTCGAGGTTGCCGAACGCGCGCACCATGCTGGTGGTGCCGAGCAGGATGGGGATGCCGATCCAGATCACCACGGTGCTCAGGCCGACCGAGACGCCCACCACGATCAGCACGAACTGCACGATCCGCAGGACGAAGCTGAGCACCATGAACCCGATGGTCTTGGCCGGTCGAGTCCTCGGCTGGACCAGCACCGCGGACTGTTCGATCGTCATGCCGTCACCATGTTCGTCGTTTCGGATCTCTCAGCGTAGTAGGCGAGGCGAGCGCGCTGAGCCGCTGTCGGACCGAGCAGGCTAGCCGCGAAGCGGACGTGGGTGCGGGCTAAACCCCTGGTCAACGCCACCGACACGGCAACGAAGAAGACACCGAGGGCAGCCCAGGGGAGCGCGGCGAGCGTCGAGTCGACGGTGATCCACCGGACGTCGAACGCGGGGAAGTAGTAGGCGTGCTCCGGCAGGTACCGGAAGTAGATCGGCAGGCCCACCAGCGCGAGACTGGTCGCCCAGAACGACACGACCAGGCAGAACTCGGCGACGCCGAGCGGGAAGAGCAGGAACAGGTAGACCATGTCCCGCCACGTCGAGACGTCGCGGAGCCGGGTCATCCAGCGTGACCGCTGGCCGGCGCCCTTCGGCAGCGGCAGGTACGGCAGCGGGATCAGCTCGTCGACCAGGCTGTAGATCCTGGCGCGCTCGACCTTCGCGAAACCCCTGGCCAGCAGCAGCGCCAACGCCAGAATCGGCACTCCGACCCAGACGACGGCAGTGCCCACGCCCACCGACAGCAGCGTGACCAGCAGAACGAAGCTCGCGATACCCAACGGCAGGTTCATCAGCAGGTAGAGCACGGAGCCGCCGATCGGCGTCCGGGACCGGTGTCCGTCGGCTGCGGCCTGGACCGGGATCATGGCTGGCTCCTCTCGAAGTGGTGACGGAAACCAGCATGCTCGGCGGGCCCGCGACCGGCCATGGTGCGCGCGGGCATCCCCCAGGTAGGGCTAGCCCCACCTGAACCCCCAGGCCAGGACTATGTCGCTTGCGGCGCGCGTTATGCTGTACAGAAGGTTACGTCAGCAACCCGACGGGGGTGAACGGTTTCGACTTTGGACGTTGATTCAGGAGAAGCGTGCCAGTGCAGGCGAGAGACCACTGTGAGCGTCATCGCAACTTATAAGCGCCAAGGCTAATAACCAGCGCGACTTCGCACTTGCTGCCTAAGTAGCAGTGTGAGTCTGTCGGTCCGGGAGTTCCTCCGGCTCGGGTCCCGGCATCAGCTAGGAGGATTACCGTCAGTGTCGGCCACGGGCACTGATCCGGGAAGCAAACAGCGGCTGGGCCTGTCACATCGGACTTGTTCACGTGACCGATGGGGCCAAGTAGAGACAGAGTGAACTGCGCACGGAGAAGCCCTGATGAACCGCCAGAGGACCCGGGTTCAATTCCCGGCACCTCCACCCGAGGCTTGGGCGACCTGTGTTCGCGGAACGCGCGAACCGGGTCGCCTCTGTCATGTTGGGGGGCCGAGCCCCCCAAACCCCCCACGGTGCGAGCGGTTCCTGACCCAGCGTGGAACGCGACGTGCGGGCGCTGGCGCGTCCGCCGTCGGCGGTGACGTACGGACGCGGGTTGCACGCGTGTGCAACGAGGGTGCACACGCGAGTTTCACCATTAGGGCGCCGAGTTCCGCACTCGTGATTCCACATCTACGACACGGGAGTCTGTTTGTGGAGTGGATTTGCGACGGAACACGGCGTACGCGGTGGCGGTGACAGCGCCGACGACACCGGCCACGGCTAGGACGCTCCAGACGACCTCGTAACCGTGTTCGCTGACGAACTGCGTGTGCGGCGTGGTGTGCGCGGTGAGGATCGCCGCGACGACGGCGCGACCGAACGCCGACCCGAGACCGATCGACAGCTCGTAGATGCCTTCGCCGACCGAGATCTCACCGTCGCGGAGTTCGTCCACGACGATGGTGCGCGTGGCTCCTTCGATGAGCCCGAACCCGGCTCCGGAGATCGAGTTGAGCACGATGAACGCGACCAGCGAGCGGTGGTCGAAAACGAGCCCGGCGACGCCGACGACGAACAGCACGGTGCCCAGCGCCACCGTCCGCGGGTAGCCGATCACCCGGCCGATGCGGCTGGTCAGCGCGGCCAGCACGGTCGCCGCCAAAAACGGCGACACGAACGCCATGCTGATGCCGACCGGGGTGAGCCCTAGCCCATAACCGAGCCGCGAGACGGGCAGCGCCAGGAAGGTCGCGTTCGGCACCTGTGAGCCCAGGTAGGCGAAGTACAACAGGAAGCCGATCAGGAAGATCGGTGCCAGTCGCGGCCGGAACAGGTAGCGCAGGTCCATCAGCGGCTGGTTGGTACGCAGTTCGACCACCACCCACCCGGCCAGCAGGACCGCACCGCCGACCAGCGCGACGAGCGTGCGCGTACTCGTCCAACCCCAACCCGCGCCATTGCTCAACGCCAGCACCATGCCGACCAGCCCGAGGCCCAGCAGGAGCGCGCCGGGCCAGTCCATCCGCTGGGCCGCCGCCGGGCGAGGCCCCGGTTCCGTGCGCAGCCACAGCACGACGAAGCCGATCAGTGGCGAATCCGGCGAGATCGAGTGGACCGTTGCCGGTGAGTGTTCCGGAGATGCCCGGCTCGGTCACGCTGGTGAGCCCCTCGGACAGGGCAACGTCGCTGGCCAGTGCGATCGCGCGGACGAAATCCTCCTGCGGCGAAGGCTGTATCAGCTCGCGCACGAGATCGAGTGCTCGCTCAGCTATCAGCCCGGTCGGCAAGCCGTCGGGGCGACGCTCGATCCAGCCGCCGTCGACGTCCGGGAGGTCGGCGGGATCGAGGTAGCCCATCCGCCGGATCGCCTCGGTGTTGACCACGCCGGAATGGTGCGAGCAATGGCTCACCCACACCGGCCGACCGCCGGCGACGGCGTCGAGCCCGTCCCTCGTAGCCGGTCCGTCCAGCTTGCTCTCGTCATACCTGACCGCCAGCACCCACGTGTTCACGAACAACGCATCCAGCTGCACGGAAGGTCCTCTCTCGCGGACTTGTTTCAGGAGAAGAATGCCTCCGCGCAGCCATGCCGCCCAATACCGGATTTAGCGGCATACCATGCTGTTTTGTTATAGGTGTGCGAGTTCCACGTCGGGCTGGGACGGTTTTGCGGGTACAGTTTTCGCTTTCGAAGGCACTTTTTCGCCGTTGAGCCGAGGGGGCGCACGATGGGGGAGACCAGAAAAGGCGAGTACGGATTCGATGCTCCATACGTACCACTGGGTTACGCCGTCGGCGGGACCGTCCTGGTGGTGGGCGGAGTGTTTCTCGGGGTACTCGGCTTGGTGCTCGTGGGCATCGTGCTTCTGTTGTGTGCCGGGGTGTTCCTGCACGCCACCCGGCGTGGCAAGTTCCAGATCTGGGAGAACGCGCTCGACGAACTCAAGCTCGAACCTGACGCGCGGGTGCTCGATCTCGGCTGCGGACGGGGAGCCGTGCTGCTGGCGGCGGCGCAGCGACTCGGTGCGGGCGGGCGAGCTGTCGGCATCGACCTGTGGCGCACGGTCGACCAGTCGGGCAACGCGCTGGAGACGACCCGGCGCAACGCCGTCGCCGAGGGTGTCGCCGACCGCGTCGAGCTGCACACCGGGGACCTCACGGAGCTGCCGTTCGCCGACGGCTCGTTCGACGTCGTGGTGAGCAGCCTCGCGATCCATAACATCGACGCCGAAATCGGCCGGACCACAGCGATCCGCGAGGCGGTGAGAGTGCTTGCGCCCGGCGGTCGGATCGTGTTCGTGGACCTGCGGATCGCTGCCGAATACGTCGACGTGCTCGGCGAGCGGGGAATGACCGACATCGTCGACCGCGATGAGGGTGTCAACGGCTGGTGGAGCGGTCCTTGGATGCCCACTCGACGGGTCACCGCTCGTAAACCCGCAGCTCGACGCCTGTAAACAGCGGCCGGTTACTGGCCGGAGAAGCCGTGCCGCGGCCGAGGCGGTTGCTGGACATCGGAACGGGTACCGCCGAGCTACTAGTTCTTGCGCGCCAAAGGTTTCCCGATGCCGTGCAGGACGGCGTCGAGCCGGCGGCGGAGATGCTTGCCAAGGCGCGGGGCGCTCCCGTTCATCACCGCGTTCGCGGCGCGGAAGTCGTGACGCCAGGTAGCCGTTCGCGGGTGACGCAGGTCATGACGGACGTCGTTCGAGCGGTCGCTCTGCGTTGTCGACGACCTCGTCCGGCCGAAAATCTGAAAGATCTTGGCGGCCGGTTGAACGGTGTTGTGGCGACCGGTGGATCCGCAGCTCAGAAGCTATTTTTTTGATCTACGTGTACAGTGGGTGTCAACCGGGTTCACGTGACTGTTCGAAATCAGTTCGGTTGGTGATGAGGACATATCCCACCGGAGATGTCATGCTGAGGTCCCGATCGTGGCCTTCGTCGTGACTGATCATCGGTCCCCGCGAAGGCTGGAAGAAGGTTCCAGATGACCTGGGCAAGGCATGCCAGTCGACCCAATCCCGCAGAAGATCAAAGCTGGTTGGCAGGAGTTCGGGCCGAAGAAGAGGTACGTCTCACCGCACAGAACGGTCGCGCCGCACGTACGGTCGCCGGCCATTCCTCAGACGCTCTGGACTGCGCCGAACTGCTGGCGATGCTCGGTCTGGAAGCCGAAGAGGGTCGCAAGTCGGGCGCTTCCGCCTGATCTTCTCTCTCCCCAAAAATGAAGTTCACCCGGCAGGCTGACCGCCGATGCGGGTGGTCAGCTCTGCCGCGGTGCGCCTGACCTGGGCCGCGAGCTCGGGCCAGGTGTCCCCGCAGATCTTCGTCTCGTCCGCGCAGTGATGGCGGAACGTCACGCTGATCGCTGCCATGGGCCGGCCGCCGTGATCGAACACCGGATGGGCGACGGACGCGAAACCAGGCGTCACATGGCCGTCCTCGACGGCCCAGCCGAGCCTGCGTTCCGCGCTCAGCGTCCGTCGCAGCTCGGCCAGTCCCGCCGGGCCGCGGTCCGTGCGCTGGACGAAGGCCGAGGCGGCCGGGAACAGCGCGCGCACGTGAGGTGCCGGCAGGTGGCCGAGAATCGCCCTGCCCGACGCCGTGAGGTGCGCGGGTAACCGCACGCCGACCTCGGTGACGAGCGTCTCCGGGCGCCCTGGGCGTTCCTTGATCAGGTACAGCGACTCGTTGCCGTGCAGAACGCCCAGGTGGGCGGTGTGATGCGCGACGTCGACCAGCTTGCGCAGCAACGGGCCGGCGAGGCGTTCGAGCGGGTCGTGCCGCAGGTAGGCCGAGCCGAGTTCGAAAGCCGCGATCCCGAGCCCGTACCGCCGCTCGCTGCTCAAGTGCGCGACAAAACCGGCGGCTTCGAGCTCCGCGAGCAGGTGATACGTCGTCGAGCGCGGCAGTTCCAGCTCGCGCGCGACCGTCGCGGCCGACACCGGCCCAGCGCGTCCGGCCAGCACCCGCAGGATGGCAAGCCCGTTCCGCAGCGCCGGCACGTCACTTGAAGAGCCCATGTGTCTGGAATACCAGACGGAACCCGCGATCGGGTGATTTCGCTGCCCTCGGTTGGGCTGTGCAATAGGGGCATGCCGGAAAAAGTGCTTCTGGGCTCCGATCCGCTGAGTGCCGAACAGGTACTCGCCGTGGTCCGCGGCCTCGCCCCCGTCGGCCTGACCGACGCGGCGGAAAAGAACCTCGCCTCCACCCGTCAGCACATCGACGACCTCGCGCATGCCACGGAACCCACGTACGGCGTCTCGACGGGCTTCGGCGCGCTGGCCACCCGCCACATCCCCGTCGAGAGCCGCACGGCGCTGCAGCGGTCCCTGATTCGCTCGCATGCCGCCGGCGCTGGACCGATCGTCGAGCGGGAGGTCGTGCGGGCCCTCATGCTGCTGCGCCTGCGCACGCTGGCCAGCGGATACACCGGGATCCGGCCGGCCACCGCGAACGCGCTCGCGTCGATGCTGAACGCCGGGATCACCCCGGTCGTCCACGAATACGGGTCGCTCGGGTGCTCGGGTGACCTCGCGCCGCTCGCGTCGGTCGCGCTGGCGCTGATGGGCGAGGGCCAGGTCTTCGACATCACGGGCAACCTTGTGCCGGCTGCCGACGCCCTGCGCGAGGCCGGGATCACCCCGGTCGTGCTGGCCGAGAAGGAAGGCCTCGCGCTCACCAACGGCACCGACGGCATGCTCGGCATGCTGCTGCTCGCCGCGGCGGACCTGCGACGTCTGCTCGACATCGCCGACATCACCGCGGCGATGAGCGTCGAAGCTTTGCTGGGTACCGATCGCGCGTTCGCCGCGGATCTGCAGGCGCTGCGTCCGCACCCAGGGCAGGCGCGGTCGGCGGCGCGGATGTTCGCCGCACTGGCCGATTCGGAGATCGTCGCGAGCCATCGCGGCCCCGACTGCCCCCGCGTCCAGGACGCGTACTCGATGCGTTGCTCGCCTCAGGTTCACGGTGGCGCAAGGGATTCGCTGACCCACGCGGAACTGGTCGCCGACCGCGAACTGGCGTCCGCTGTGGACAATCCCGTGGTGCTCGCCGACGGCCGCGTCGAGTCGAACGGCAACTTCCACGGCGCGCCCGTGGCGTACGTGCTGGATTTCCTGGCGATTCCGCTCGCCGACGTTGCCAGCATTGCGGAGCGGCGCACCGACCGGATGCTCGACAAGGCCCGTTCGCACGGACTGCCGCCGTTCCTGGCGTTCGACCCGGGTGTCGATTCCGGGCACATGATCGCGCAGTACACCCAGGCCGCGATCGTCAGCGAGCTCAAGCGGCTTGCGGTGCCGGCGTCGGTCGACTCGATCCCGAGCAGCGCCATGCAGGAGGACCACGTCTCGATGGGCTGGTCGTCGGCACGCAAGCTGCGCAAAGCAGTCGACGGGCTGACCACGGTCCTCGCCATCGAGCTGCTCACCGCGTCGCGGGCGCTCGACTTCCGCGCCCCGCTCAAGCCGTCCCCGGTCACCGCCGCCGTGCGGGACCTCGTGCGCACCCGCGTCGAGGGCCCGGGACCCGACCGCCACCTGGCGCCGGAAATCGCCGCCGCCGAAGATCTCGTCGCGTCGGGCGCAGTCCTGGCCGCCGCCGCCGAACATTGGGAGTACTGATGAGCGAGAGCCGTGTCGTCCGTGCCGCTCGAGGCACCACGCTGACCGCGAAGAACTGGCAGACCGAAGCCGCATTGCGGATGTTCCACAACAACCTCGACCCCGAGGTCGCCGAGCGGCCCGAGGACCTGGTCGTCTACGGCGGCACCGGCAAGGCCGCCCGCAACTGGGCCAGCTTCGACGCGATCACGCGCGAACTGACCACTTTGGACGCCGACGAGACACTGCTTGTCCAGTCCGGCAAACCGGTCGGGGTGTTCCGTACGCACGAGTGGGCGCCGCGGGTGCTGCTCGCGAACTCGAACCTCGTCGGCGACTGGGCGAACTGGCCGGAGTTTCGGCGGCTGGAGCACCTCGGGCTGACGATGTACGGGCAGATGACCGCTGGTTCGTGGATCTACATCGGCACGCAGGGCATTCTGCAGGGCACGTACGAAACCTTTGCCGCGGTGGCGAAAAAGCTCGCTTTGAATGGGCGCGGTGGTGGGACTCTGCGCGGAACGCTGACCGTCACCGCTGGGCTCGGCGGAATGGGCGGCGCGCAGCCGCTGGCCGTCACGATGAATGACGGCGTCGCGCTGGTCATCGAGTGCGACCCGGCTCGTGCGCACCGCCGCGTCGAGGGCCGATACCTCGACGAGGTCGCCGACGATCTCGACGACGCGATCCGCCGCGTCACGGAGGCGAAGAAGGCGAAGCGCCCGCTGTCGGTCGGAGTCGTCGGCAACGCGGCTGAGATCCTGCCGGAGCTGCTGCGTCGCGATGTCGAGGTCGACATCGTCACGGACCAGACGTCGGCCCACGATCCGCTGGCGTACCTGCCGAAGGGAATCAGCGTCGAGGATTGGCACGACTACGCGGCGAAGAAGCCCGACGAGTTCACCGATCGCGCGCGCGAGTCGATGGCCGACCACGTCGACGCGATGCTCGGGTTCATGGACAAGGGCGCCGAGGTTTTCGACTACGGCAACTCGCTGCGTGGCGAGGCGAAAGCCGGCGGCTGCGAGCGCGCGTTCGACTTCCCAGGGTTCGTACCGGCGTACATCCGGCCGCTGTTCTGCGAGGGCAACGGCCCGTTCCGCTGGGCCGCGCTGTCCGGTGACCCCGAGGACATCGCCGCGACCGACAAGGCGATGCTGGAACTTTTCCCGGAGAACGAGTCCCTCGCACGCTGGATCAAGCTCGCCGGGGAACGTGTTGCCTTCCAAGGGCTTCCGGCACGGATCTGCTGGCTCGGCTATGGCGAGCGGCACCTCGCGGGCCTGCGTTTCAACGAGATGGTGGCCAGTGGTGAACTGAAGGCGCCGGTTGTCATCGGACGTGACCACCTCGACTCGGGCAGTGTCGCGTCGCCGTACCGCGAGACCGAGAGCATGGCCGACGGCTCGGACGCGATCGCCGACTGGCCGCTGCTCAACGCGTTGGTCAACACGGCGTCCGGTGCCAGCTGGGTGTCCATTCACCACGGTGGCGGCGTCGGCATGGGACGGTCGATCCACGCCGGTCAGGTATGTGTAGCCGACGGAACCGCGCTGGCGGGCCAGAAACTCGAGCGCGTGCTGACGAACGACCCCGGCATGGGTGTCATCCGGCACGTGGACGCCGGCTACGAGCGTGCCGCGACCGTCGCCGACGAGCGTGGTGTCCGGGTGCCCATGCGGGACCAGGCGTGACGGCGAGCAGGCTGCTGGACGAGATCGCCGGGGTCGGTCGCGACCGGGCGCGCGGTGGTTATTCGCGGCACGCCTTCGATAAGGTCGAGGGCGAGCTGCGGACCTGGTTCGCCGAGCGCGCGGGACGGCTCGGACTGGACGTCGACACAGATCGTAACGGCAACCTGTGGGCCTGGTGGGGCACGCCGGGTCCGGACGCCGTCGTCACCGGGAGCCATCTCGATTCGGTTCCCGGAGGCGGGGCGTTCGACGGCCCGCTCGGTGTCGTCAGCGCGTTGGACGCGGTGGAAAGCTTGCAGGGCAAGGGGTTCGTTCCGGCCAAGCCGTTCGCTGTGGTCGTGTTCGTCGAGGAGGAGGGTGGTCGCTTCGGGGTGCCGTGCCTCGGCTCGCGGCTGATGACCGGGTCGCTCGACGCTGACAAGGCGCGCGGGTTGCGTGACCCCAACGGCGTCACGCTCGCCGAAGCCGCAGTGCAAGCCGGGTTCGATCCGGAGCGGTTCGGCGCCGATCCCGACGCCCTCGCGCGGATCGGGCGGTTCGTGGAACTCCACGTCGAACAGGGCCGCGGGCTGATCGATCTCGGTGCGCCGGTGGCTGTCGGTAGCACGGTCATCGCGCACGGCCGGTGGCGATTTTCCTTCAGCGGGCAGGGAAACCACGCCGGCGCGACGTTGATCGGCGACCGGCACGACCCGATGCTGCCGGCGGCCGCCATGGTCGCCGCCGCCCGGCGGCTCGCCATCGCGACCGGTGACGGCCGGGCCACTGTCGGCAGGCTGGTGCCGGTTCCCGGTGGTACCAACGCGATCGCGTCCACTGTGGACCTTTGGCTGGACGCGCGGGTTCCCAGCGGCGACCGCACGCGGACGCTCGTCGGTGAGATCACCGAAGCCGCCAAGGAAGCCGCGCGGGCCGAAGGCTGTCTCGTCGCGGTGACAGAGGAGTCCTATTCGGACACGGTCACGTTCGACTCAGGGTTGCGGGACGAGCTCAACGCGCGACTGGGTGGCGTTCCGGAGCTGCCTACGGGTGCCGGGCACGACGCGGCGATCCTTGCTGCTCACGTGCCCGCGGCCATGCTTTACGTGCGCAACCCGACGGGCGTGAGCCATTCGCCCGAGGAGTTCGCCGAGGTTGACGACGTCGACCATGGCGGACGCGCGCTGGCAGACGTCCTGGAGCATCTGTCGACATGACGACATATTGGTGCGAGTACGCGTGGCTGCCCGACGGCGTGGCGAGCGGGGTGCGGGTCGACGTCGTGGGCTCGCGGATCGAGTCCGTGACCGTCGGTGCGCCCCGCGCTGGGACAGTCCTCGAGGGACTGACCACGCCGGGGCTCGCGAATGGACATTCGCACGCGTTCCATCGCGCGCTGCGCGGACGTACGCACGACGAGCGTGGCACGTTCTGGACCTGGCGTGAGCGCATGTACACCCTCGCCGCCAGGCTCGATCCGGATTCGTACTACCGGCTGGCGCGCGGGGTCTACGCGGAGATGGTGCTCGCCGGGTACACCAGCGTCGGCGAGTTCCACTACCTGCACCACGCGCCGGGAGGGCGGGCGTACGCCGATCCGAACGACATGGGCGCGGCACTCGCGCGTGCGGCGGCGGACGCGGGAATCCGGTTGACGCTCCTGGACACTTGTTACCTGGCCGGGGGAATCAGCGTCCCGCTCAACGACGTCCAACGGCGGTTCTCCGACGGTTCGGCTGAGAACTGGGCAAAGCGGGTCTCTGGACTGTCCGAAAGCGACCTTGTGCGGGTCGGCGGCGCTGTCCATTCGGTCCGCGCGGTTCCGGCGGCTCAGCTGGCCGAAGTCGCTGTACCCGGTGATCGGCCGTTGCACATCCACCTTTCCGAGCAGCGTGCCGAGAACGAGCAGTGCTTGGCCGAGTACGAGCTGACGCCAACGGAGTTGCTGGCGGACAAGGGATTGCTCACGGAGCGACTGACCGCGGTGCACGCCACTCACCTCACCGAACGCGATATCGGGTTGCTCGGCGGAGCTCGAAGCCGTGCGTGTTTCTGCCCGACCACCGAGCGCGACCTCGGCGACGGCATCGGTCCGGCCCGCGCGCTCGCGGACGCGGGTGTCGGGCTTTGCCTTGGCAGCGACAGCAACGCCGTTGTCGACGCCTTCGAGGAGACCAGGGCCCTCGAACTGAACGACCGGCTCGCGAGCGAGTCGCGAGGCCGGTTCACCGTGTCCGAGCTGATGTCCGCCGCGGCCGATCACGGCGCGCTGGGGTGGGACGACGTCGGTGCGTTGGTGCCGGGCGCAGCCGCGGATCTTGTCACGATCGGGCTCGGCTCGGTACGCACGGCGGGCATTGAGCCTGAGGGCGTGCTCTACGCGGCCTCTGCCGCGGACATCGACCAGGTTATGGTCGCCGGGCGCTGGGTCGTGCGGGACTCCGCGCACCAGTTGATCGAACGGCCCGAACGGGTGCTCGTCGAGGAGATCGAGGCGTTATGGCGACAGTGATCACCGGGATCGGCGAGCTGACCACGAATGATCCCGAAACCGGCAAGCTCAATGACGCCGCGCTGGTGATCGAGGACGGGAAGATCGTCTGGGCCGGCCCGAATGCCCAGGCTCCGGCCGCGGACGAGCGCGTCGACGTCGAGGGTCGGGCCGTGCTGCCGGGCTGGGTCGACAGTCACACGCACCTCGTCTTCGCCGGCGATCGCACGGCGGAGTTCGAGGCGCGGATGGCCGGGAAGCCTTACCAGGCAGGCGGAATCGCGGTGACGGTCGGTGCGACGCGCGCCGCCTCCGACGCCGAGCTGACCGCGAACCTGCGTCGACATGTCGATGAGGCTGTGCGTCAGGGCACGACTTGCCTGGAGACCAAGACGGGCTACGGCCTGTCGGTGGTCGACGAGGCGCGGTCGGCGCGGATCGCGGCCTCGATCGTCGACGAGGTGACCTTTCTCGGTGCGCACCTCGTGCCGCCGGGCGCCGGTGCGGAGTCCTATGTGGACTTGGTCTGCGGCGAGATGCTCGACGCTGTTGTCGACGATGTCCGTTGGGCCGACGTGTTCTGTGAGACCGGCGCGTTCGACGAGGACCAGTCTGAACGGGTGCTGCTGGCGGCACGTGACCGCGGACTCGGCCTGCGAGTGCACGGAAACCAGCTCGGTGAAGGCCCCGGCGTCCGGATCGCCGTCGAACTCGGCGCCGCGAGCGTCGACCACTGCACGTACTTGAGCGACGACGACGTCGAGGCGCTCGCGGCGTCGGAGACGGTCGCGACGGTGCTGCCGGCGTGCGACCTGTCGACGCGGCAACCGCTCGCCCCCGCCCGGCGGCTGCTGGACGCCGGTGCCACGGTTGCCTTGGCCAGCAACGCGAATCCCGGCAGCTCGTACACGACGTCGATGGCTTTCTGTGTCGCGACGGCCGTGCTGCAGATGCGGATGACCGTCGAGGAGGCGGTCTGGTCGGCGACCGCAGGTGGCGCGCGGGCGTTGCGGCGCAACGACGTCGGTGCCTTGCGGGTCGGTGCGAGGGCGGACGTCCACGTGCTCGACGCCCCGTCCGTCACGCACTTGGCTTACCGACCCGGCGTCCCGTTGACTTGGGCAGTATGGCGTTGCGGTGAGCGCGTCTTCTGACACTCCCAGCGACCTATCGCACTTTTGCGCTTTTGCGGGGTACCGCGCGCCCGCAACGAGGACACTCTTGCACAAAAGTGCCCCGCAACTCGCCGTCGAGTTGCGGTCTCTGAGAAACTAAGACACCCCACAAAAGCGCAAAAGTGCGGGCTAGTGGAGAGGGAACCGGGCGCGGTGGGCGGGGCTGAGGTGGGCGAGGAGGTCCTCGGCCAGCGGCATGAGGTCGTGGTCGGCGGCGGCGCGGAGGACGCCCGGTAGGCGTTGTGGCGGCAGCAGGCCGATGACGTGGTCCAGCCGGGATTTGTCGTCGAGGACGAAGGCGACCTGCAGTAACGCGACGTCGGGCATGACGTCCAGGCAGGCCACGACCGTCCGGTCGGCGAGGTGGCCGACGAACCGGCCGATGGTGATCCAGTCCTCGCGGCGGGTCAGTTCGGCGGCCACGTCGACAACGGCCTTGAGCGGTATACCCGAGATGATCGCGCTCGCCCGGCGCGGGTCCAGCTCGACGGCGACGTCGGCGAGATAGCCCGTCGGGAGCCGCTTGGCGACGTCGACGCCTCGCGACGCGTCGATCACTCCGGCGATCCTCGCGCACAGCAGCGGGCCGAAGACCTTCTCGCCGATCTTGGCGAGCAGCGGCACGGGCAACAGCCTGCTGGCCAGTGCCATTCGCTGCAGCACGGCCAGGTTGGCGTCGAACAGCGTGTCGGTGACTTGCCCGCGCAGGCGTTTGAGGTCTTCGGGGTCGACGTTCTCGAGATAGGCGAAACGTTCGGGGCCGACGCTGAGGACACGCGCGAGTTTGAGGATCTCCGGCCTGGTACTGAACTCGCTCACAGGCCGACCACCTTGCGTACCGCGCCGCGCAGCAACTGCGGCACGTACCGGAGGCCTTCCTCTCCCGCCTTCGCCAGTGCGGCCGTTTGACGGTGTTGCGCGTCGTCGAGCGCTCTCGCGAGGTCCTGCTTCGCGGCGTCGTCGAGGGCTGCGATGCCTTCGGGAAGCGGTCCGCCGAGCTGGTCCGCCAACCTGCGAACGGGCCGTTCAGTCATGCTTCGCCTCCGATTGACCACGATGTCACTAGCCGATCATCATGCCTCAAAGTCGGCCACTAACGTGGTGAGCATGGCTGAGATCGAGACTTCCACAGTCGCCGTGGGCGACCTGTCCGCTTATCTGGCGCGTCCGGTGGGAGGCTCCGCGGCCGGCATGGTGCTGCTGCCGATGATCACCGGCATCGGCGAGCAGGTCCGCGAGTTCGCCGACACCATCGCCCGGACCGGTGTCACCGCGCTGACCTGGGATCCGTTCCACGGCCCGAGCGCGGACAGTCACTCGTTCGAGCAGCTCATGGCGCTGTACCGCGCGTTCGATGACGCCGTCGCTCTCCGGGAACAGGGCGAGCTGCTGGACCACCTGCTCGGCGAGCTGGACTGTGCCAAGGCCGGAGTCATCGGCTGGTGCCTCGGCGGGCGCTTCGCCCTCCTTCTCGCCGGTAGCGACGAGCGGGTCGCCAACGTCGTCGCCTATCACCCGACCGTGACGATCCCGCCGGCGCCGAACCACGACCTCGACGCCGCCGAGTACACCGCCCGGATCACCGCGCCGGTGATGATGCTCTACCCCGGTGCCGACACGCTGGTGTCGAAGGAGAGCTTCGAGCGCCTCCAAACCGCGCTCAACTCGCGGGAAAAGGGCGCCAGTATCATCCACGTCTATCCGAACGCCGAGCACGGCTTCTCGGGCAGCACCCGGCAGGCCAACCCGATCAACGCCGAGGCGTACGCCATCTCGTGGCCGCAAGCCCTGGAGTTCATCCGCGTCACGACGGCGAAGTAGTCCTTACTTTCGTCTGCTCGCCGGCATCCACGCGGTGGCCGGCGGAGCCGCGTTCCTGTCGCCGAAGGTGGCGCAGCGGGTGATCGCGCAACTGTCCGGCGGCCGCCTCAGCCGCGCCACCGCTGCCCGCGAGCTGATCGCCGCACTGACCGAGCGTGAGCGGGAAGTGCTGGCGTTGCTGGGAAGCGGACTGTCCAATGCGGACATCGCGCGTCGGCTGTTTGTCGTCGAGGGGACGGTCAAGGCTTACGTCAGCGCGATTCTCGGCAGGCTCGGGGTGAAGAACCGGGTCCAGGCCGCGATCACAGCCTACGAGGCAGGTCTGGTCGGCTGAGCGGAGCGGTTGCGGAGCCCCCTCGGGGCCACCCTTGTGGCTTTGAACGCCATCAGGGTGGCCCCGAGGGGTCTTTGGACGTGACGGGATCAGGCGTCGCGGCGGCGGAGGACGGTGACGCCGGCGAGCAGAGCGGCGGCGGTCCAGGCCGCGCAGATGAGCAGGCCGACCCAGTGCGGGTAGGGCGAGAAGGTGCCGAAGACCGGGTTCGCTTCGCCGGTCGGCGTCATGGCGTTGACCCCGGCGAACCCGGGGAAGTAGTCGACGACCTTCGCCGAGATCGCCGACGCGGACAGCAGGGGCAGCATGACGATCAGCACGATCATGGTGACGATCGAGGCGGCGGTGCTCCGCAGGGCGGAGCCGATCCCGAGGCAGAACAGCCCGAGCAGCGCGAAGTAGCCGCCCGTCGCGACCGCCATCGAGAGCGCGGTCCCGATCGACGTGCTCGGGCCGTGGTCGCCCTTCACCACGGCGGCGAGCCCCGTGCCGAGCGCGAACAACACGAACCCGAGCGCGAACAACACCGGCACCAGTACGGCGCCTTTCGCCAGAAGCAAACGATTGCGCACCGGGACCCACTGCAGTGACGCCCGGATGCTGCCGCTCGTGTACTCACTGGTGATGACCAGCGTCGCCATCGCGATGACGACGAACTGCGCCAGTTAGAACACCGCTGACACGCTCATCCCGGCGGCGGACAGTGGCCGCTGTTGCGGCTGGTGAGCCGCGGTCCCCAAGACCCCGCTGAACGCGAGCACGACCACGGTCGCACTGATCAGGCCGGCCCAGGTCGAGCGGACGGAGAACAGCTTCGTCGATTCCGCCGCGATGGCGCCGCGCAGGCCGCCATGGCGGTCAGTCGTCTGGTAGGTCATGACCTTCACACCCCTGCCTTGTGCGAGACGCCGTACTCGACCGAGCCGGCGGTCAACTCCATGTACGCCTGTTCCAGCGACGCCGTCTGCTCGGTGAGACCGTGTAACCGGACGCCGAGCTCGTACGCGAGGTCGCCGACACTGGCCACGGTCGTGCCGTGGGCGATCAGCTCGTCCTCAGCGCCGGGCTCGACGGTGACACCGCGCTCGGACAACCTCCTGCTCAGCGCGTCGAAATCACCTCGCCGGGGTAGGCGGACCGACACCCCGCTTCGGGAGTGACCGGCGATGAACTCGTCGATGGAGGCGTCGGCGAGCAGCTTTCCCTTGCCGATGACGACCAGTTGGTCCGCGGTCAGCTGCATTTCGCTCATCAGGTGACTCGATACGAACACCGTCCGCCCTTCGGCCGCCAGCGAGCGCATCAGCTGCCGTACCCAGCGCACGCCGTCCGGGTCGAGCCCGTTCACCGGCTCGTCGAACATCAGCACCCGCGGATCGCCCAGCAGCGCGCCGGCGATCCCGAGCCGCTGGCCCATGCCGAGCGAGAACTGCCCCGCGCGTTTGCCCGCGACGTCCGTCAGCCCGACGGTCGCGAGCACTTCCTCGACCCGGCGCGCGGGGATCCCGTTGCTGCGGGCCATCGCGAGCAGGTGCTTGCCCGCGCTGCGGCCGGGATGCAGCGCCTTGGCTTCCAGCAGCGCACCGACTTCCCACAGCGGATGCGGCAGTTCGGCGTACGGTTTCCCGTCGAGGAGTACCCGGCCCGAGGTCGGCCGGTCGAGCCCGAGCACCATCCGCATGGTGGTCGACTTGCCCGCGCCGTTGGGCCCGAGGAAGCCGGTGACCTGGCCCGGCTCGACGCGGAAGGTCAGGTCGTTGACGACGGTCTTTTCGCCGTAGCGCTTGGTCAGTCCTTGAAGCGTGATCATCTTCTCCCCAATGTTCGACTGGGAGAAGTCTGCGGCCGGCGGGGGTCAGCGGACATCGGTCTTCGGACCAGGCTGACCCCTGACTTTCGTCAGGGGTCAGAGGCGTTCGGCGGAGCGGAGAACCAGGCCACCACTGTCCAAGATGGACTTTCCGCCCAGATCGCCGAAGGTGGGGCCACCGGCGGCCGCGCGGCTGGACAACACCCGGTGGTGGCCCTCGCTGTCGACGCCGAGGTAGATCCCGACCTGCGGCTCGGTGCGCGAGTCAAAGAACACCAGGTCGCCGGGCTGCAGCCGGGTGTGTTCCGTGGCCTGCCGTCCGGCTGCGGAAATCACCGGAGTGCCGGTTTGGGACATCGCCGCCGCGGACCGCGGCAGACCGCCGCCCGTGTTCTCTCCGCGCAGTGGATATCCGCCGCGATAGCCGTAGACCAGGCGGATGAAACCGGGGTCGTCGACCGACCCGTAGCGGCCGGGGTCGGCGTTCTCGTGCTGGCCGTCCGGGAAGTCCCACGCGATGCCGAGGTAGTCGGTGAAGTCCGCGTTCCCGAAGGCGGCATCGCCCGCGATGCGTAGTTTCTTGTCGTTCTTGACCACCCGGGCGCCGTCGAGGTACTGCATGGCGATGGCCAGGATGTCCGGTTTGGTGCTGGTTCTGGTCTTCTCCAGCCAAGGCTGAAACCAGTCCGCCGTCTCCTCGTGCTGATTCCAGACGCGCGGTGCGAGCCGGACCGACGTCGTCGTGGTGACCGTCGACGCGGTGGCCTTCGGCTCTCGGAAGGTCCTGGCCTGACCGGTGACCACGGCCGTCCGCGAGCCGTCGGTGAACGTCGCGACCAGCGCGTCCGAGCTGTCGCGGACCTGTGTCCGCGCGGGATTCGCCAACCTGTCGAAGGTGTAGGCAGGCGGGGCCGAGGTCGCGCTGCCGATCGCGGAGACGGAGGAGACCGTCGCCGCGGCCGTGTCCTGCCCGGCGAACCGGACCGTGCCGGCACCCGAAAGGCCGATCACCAGTGTCAGCGCGGTTATCCGCAGCAGTCGTCGCTTGTTCATACTCACCTCGGTTTCAGATTGTCGGGACCAGCCCGACCAGCACGCCGCTGATCAGGATCGCGTAACTCACCGCACTGACCCCACCGGTCGCCAGCAGCGTCGCGACCGGCCGCTGGCGTACCAACTGGTAGGCGATCAGCCCCGGTACGACAAAACCGAGCGTTTCGTGTGCCAGCAGCAGTGGGAAATCGGTTTGCACGAACACCAGCAACGACGTCTGGAGCAGCACCCCGAGCAATACGACGGCGGCGAACAACCGCTTGCCGTAGAGGATCACCACGCGCTGCAAACCCTTGGTGCCCAAGTACGTCAGCGTGGTCATCAGCACGATGATCGCCGCTCGGCGGAAGTCCTCGACCATGGTCAGCGCGATCCAGCCGGGCGTGATCATGCCGCCGGGGGACAGGTTCGTGGTCAGGTAGCAGACCAGTGACAGCAGCAACCCGACGGCCAGCCCCACGGTCGCGATCTCCGGAGCCAGTTGCGTGGTGATCACGCCGCGCCCAGCTTCGCCAGCTCCGCGATGAGGAGTTCGCCCTGACCGTGGATGTTGCCGATCGCCACCACCGACGCTTCCGGGCCGATCCCGTCGATGATCCCCCGCACCACGTCCTTCGCTGTCCGCGTGCCACCGAGGTCGAGCACCTTGCCGTGCCAGTCGCCGGGGATGGCGACCCGCGCGCTGCGGGTCGGCTCGCCGATCAGCACGACCCGCTCCGGGGCGATTTTCGGGATGAGGGCGCCCATCTGCCCGTTGCGTTCGGTCCGATCCGGCCGGCAGTTGATCACCACGTGCAGCGGATCGGCGATCGCGCCCTGACCGCGCAGCCGGTCGATGTTCATCAGGGTCGACGCGGGGTCGTTCGCGGCGAACACGTTGGCGAACCGGAGCCGCTGCCGTCCGGCCTGGTAGTGGTGCACGCGGAGAACGCCCGGATCCGGTGGGGCGGCCCACATTCCGGCCAGCGCGGACCCCCTGTCGACGTTCAGCAGCGCGGCGACCGTGAGGGCGATCGCGACGTTCTCCTTGAAGGTGATCCAGCCGAAGCGCCGCATCTCCTCGTCGGTGACCGCTTCGGGGTCGACGGCGATCAGCTCGCAGTTCCGCTTGGCGGCCTCCTGCCGCAGGATGGGCAGCCGTTCGACCTCGGCGGTGACGCAGACGCCGCCGACGGGCATCGAGCGGCACAGTGAGCGGGCGACGTCGTCGAGGGTGGGGCCCATTTCGGCGAGGTGGTCCTCGCGGACGTTGCAGAGCACGCCGATGGTGGCCTGGATCAGCTTGCTCTGGTTGATCTCCTGCAGGTCGGGCAGTACGGCCATGCACTCCATGACCAGCGCGTCCGGCCGGTAGGCGGCCGCGCGGCGGACGATCCCGATCTGCTCGACGACGTTGGCGATGTCGAACTTGCGGTACACCGGTTCTTCGGTGCCGTCGGGATGGATGAACCGCGCTGCCGTACCGGTGGTCTTTGCCGTGGTGACGAGTCCGCCGCCGCGGAGCGCGCCAGCGCAGAGGCGGGTGATCGAGCTTTTCCCGCGGATGCCGTTGACCAGCACCCGAACCGGGATGATGCGCAGGTTCCGGTAGTGGCGGCGTTGCTCCAGCAGGCCGGCGGTGAACATCGCCAGTGCGGACACGAGCAGCGTCCAGTAGAGGAAAAGCACGTCAGACCTCGTTGTCTGTGCCGATGAGGCAGGGAAGGCGAGTGCTGTCCGCGGGAACGTCCTGGCCGAGCAGCGCACGGCGGCACAGCTCGAGGCAGGAAGCGATCGTGCCGATCTCGTCCTGACGCTGTGGATAGCCCACCGAGGTGAGATCACCGTCCGCGATCGCTTGAGCGGCCAGCGCGACGCGGCGTAGCGGCCGCAGCACCAGCAGGAAATGCCAGCCGTACAACAGAATCGCGACGACAGCGGTCAGCAGCGCTGCCACTCGACCGCCGTCGCGTTCGGCTGTGCCGGCCGCGTCGAGCGCGTTGATCGGCTGTTCCGCCACGACCGCCCAATGGAGGTTCGCCGCGCCACCCGGATCGGTTAGCCCGTGCGCGCCGATCACGGCCGAATCGGTCGTTTCCTTCGCGTCGTCGCCCGCGAGTGCCAGCGCGACCTCGTCCCGGGCCGGGCCTTCGGGGAGCACGGCGAAAGCCAGATAGCCCTGGGTGTCGGCGATCGTGCGGTAGCCGTCGTCGACCAGCCGGACGCGGCCGCCGGCGGGCTTCAGCAGCGTCGCCATCCACGTGACGTCGAATTCCCCGATCAGCGTCTGCCCGTCGGGCATGCCTTCGTAGGCGAAGACCACCGGGAGTCGTCCGCTCGTGTTGTCCTGCCGGATCCCTTCGCCGTTCGGCAGCGTCCGCTGGTCGCGGAACGGGTCCCGGCCGCTGTTCAGGGTGACTTTGCCGTTGGCGTCGGTGAGATAAACGCTGCGAAACCGCGTCTTTCCGGCAGTGAGCTCGCCCAGCATCGTGCTGAGCCGTCCGGGCGTCTTGCCCTCGCCGAGCCGGGCGACCTCGCGCAGTTCGTACAGGCCCTGGTCCAGACTGCGCTGCACCGTGTCGGCCGAATGGGTGACGCGCAGGTCGTGGTTGCTGACCAGCGTCGGTGAGATCGCCGTCCCGTGCATGCCGAGCGTCAGCGCGACGGTGGCGGACCAGCCGAGCAGGGCGAGGGATACCAGAGCTACCACCAGGTGGGCCGATACTCCTCGGTTTTGTCTTCGGACAAGGGGTTTTCCGTGGCGCAGCCGGATCCGGACGACTTCGAGGGCCTTGGCCGCCCGCCGCACTTCGCTGGTCCGCGATCGGCGGACCACGTCGTCCAGCCGGTGGGAGGCGACGGCGAGGGCGTCCGCGCGCAACTGCCGGATCGGGGTGACGACGACCTTCCGCAGCAGGAACGTGCTGCCGGCCGCCAAGACGAGCAGGGCCGCTGCCGGCAGCAACCCCGGATACCGTGCGGGCAAGGGTTCGAGTGGTACCTGGCTCACCGAGACCAGGGAAAGGCCAAGCGACCCGGCGATGTCGCCCGCTGTGACCGGCGCATAGGAGACCACCGGTGCGATGGTGCCCTGGGTCGGGCCGATCAGTACGCCGTCCTGCCCGGCCGCCGCCGCGGAAACAGCCTGGCTCACCAGGCCGCGGGTGCCGGGGTCGTCCTTCGCGGGCTCGTCTCCGTGGGTTTCGAGAACCTTGCCGCCGGCGGTGACCAGCCGCAGGTTCTGGTGCTGGTCGGCGTCGAGCTGCGCCGACACCGCACGCAGAGCGGTCGCGGCGACGAGCAGCTGCCCGGCGCGAGAGCCGGACAGCGGCGCGGCGGTGAGCACCATCGTCAGGCCGTCGGCCCGGGCGACCGCCTGTACCGTCACGTTTCCGCCGGAACCGCCGAGCAGCCCTTGGTAAGGCATCGGGTCCCCGCACTGGGCGAGCGCTTTTTGCGTCCGCGTGTCCACCACGGCGATGCTCCGCCAGACCGGGTAGGCCTTGCTCAGCGTCCGGACCACCGTGGGAGTGTCCGCGGTGTCGAGGACGCCGGAGGAGACGGCCACCCGGAGCTCGCCGGTGTTGCCGGTGACGGCTGTCGCCACGGCCTGTGCGAGCGACGTCGTCGTCCGGCGCTGCAGCTCGGCGACTCCCCCGGGTACCGCCTTCGACGGTGGAGTGGGGCCGAACAGCGACAGCGGCCCGGTGGTGACGAGGTACAACGCCGTGAAGGCAGTGATGAAAAGGAGCAGGACAAAACCAGTGAGGGAGCCGACGCCGGCTCCACTCGGGAAGCCGGCCTCGGCCAGTTGGTCCGGCAGGTCGATTGGCGCCCTGCCGCGGGCGTGTTTCTTCAAACCATTCACCCTGGGCCCAGGCCTTTCGGGTTTGTTTGAATAGGGTCGCGAATACCGGCTCGTGACTCTATTTCTGGTGACGGAGCGCAATTGGTCGCTCGCATCGAGACGCTACAACTATCTGCAGCAGGCTGACAAGGGGCAAGGTGACGCAGTTCGCCGGCGGGTGGTTGTCCCTCTCGGCCCTGCTGTCGCCTCCGTAGGGCTGACCCACCTTTTCCTTTCCTCGAATTCTTGCGCCTATTTCCGGAGTTTTTTCTGCGCGCGAAAGGGCAAGTCGTATCGCCACCACAACTCGGCAGCGATGTGACGTTTCGTGAAAGCCGCCGTCGCGAAAGGGCGAGTCGTTACGTACCGCGGGGTTTGAGGCGTTTGGTCGGGCTGGCGGATGTCGGGTCCTCCGGCCACGGGTGTTTCGGGTAGCGGCCGCGGAGGTCGGCGCGGACGGCGAGATAGCCGTTGTGCCAGAACGACTCGAGGTCGGCGGTGACAGCGGCGGGACGTCCGGCGGGGGAGAGCAGGTGCAGTACAACCGGCACTCGGCCACCGGCGACGCGCGGGGTCGCCTGCCACCCGAACGTCTCCTGCAGTTTCACCGCCAGCACTGGCTCGTCGGCGGTGTAATCCACCTTGACGTGCGAGCCCGATGGCACCTCGATCCGGTCGGGGGCGAGGTCGTCGAAGGCGGTCGCGGCGGGCCACGGCAGCAGTCGCCGGATCGCGTGGCCGCCGTCGATCTTGCCGAGATCGGCCGCGCGGCGGGCTTTCGACAGCTCCGGCTCGAGCCAGCGGTCCAAACCGGACAACAACGCGTCGTCGTCGACAGCGGGCCACGGTTCGCCGAGTACCCGGTGCAGGAACGCCATGCGCTGCCGGAGCCGCCCGCCGTCCTGGCTCCACCGCAGCAGCCCCAACCCCCGATCCCGCAAGCCGTCGATCAACGCGGCTCGGACCGCCGACGCGTCGGGGTTACGCAGGGATCGCTCGGACAGGACGATCGCGCCCAGTTTGCGGACGGACCGGGCGATGAGGTCGCCTCCGCTCCAGCTCACCTCGTCGGCTTCCGACACCAGGTTCGGCGCGGCCCGGACGGCCAGCGCGAGGTCCGCCCGGGCGGCGAGCCGGATGGTCCCGTTGACCCGGCCGGAATCACGGGTCGCTTCGGCCACCGCGAGCCACTCGGTGTCGCCTAGCCCGCTGCCCGGCGGGAGTTCGGCGGCGGTGCCCCCCGCCATCAGATACACCGGTGAGCCCGGCGTGCGCTGCCGGGCGAGGCGTTCCGGGTGGGCGAGGGCGACGACGAACGCGGCGTCCCCCGATCCCGTGGCGGAACCGCGTTTGACCAGGTCGGCGAGCCGTTTCGTATCGGTACGCCAGCGACGTGACGTCTCGTCGGTCACGGTCCGCAGGCGGCGCAGCTCGGCGTCCACATCGGTCAGCGACGCGCCCGTGTCCAGCAGGGCGACAACTTCGGCGGCGGTCCGTGCGCCGACTTCGTCCGCGCCGTCGAGCAGGGCGCGCGCCAGCCGCGGATGCAGGCCCAACGCCGCTATCCGACGGCCGCGCGCGGTGACTGTGCCGCTCTCGTCGGTGGCGCCAAGGGTGACGAGCAGCGCGCGACCGGCTGCCAGCGGGCCCTCGCCCGGCGGATCCCACCACGAAAGCCCGGAGCCGTCCGGAGTGGACCAGCAGGCCAGTTCCAGCGCCAGCCGCGACAGCTCCGCCGTGCGGATCTCGGGCTCGGGGTACGCGGGCAGGCTCGCCTGTTCATGCTGGTACCAGCACCGGAAGACCGATCCCGGCGCCTCCCGCCCGGCCCGCCCGGCGCGTTGGTCGGCCACCGCCGCGGAGACCCGGACGGTGGCCAGCCCCGGCAGGCCCCGTCGGTGGTCGACCCGCGGCACCCGGGCGACGCCGGAGTCGACCACCGCGCGGACACCCGGCACGGTCAGGCTCGACTCGGCGACGGCCGTCGAAAGGACCACCCGCCGCCTCGGCCCGGTCCGCAGCGCGGCATCCTGCCTTTCGGCACTGAGCCTGCCGTGCAGTGGGAAGACGTCGACGCTGCCCAGTCCGGACAACATCCCGCCGACCCGCGCGATTTCCCCGGCTCCGGGGAGGAAGACCAACAGGTCACCATCCACTTGCGACAGTGCGGTGTGGACAGTCCGGGCGACCGTCGCTTCCAGGCGCTCTCCGCGGGAAGGCGGGTGGTACGAGATCTCGACGGGGTACGTCCGGGCTTCGGCGGTGATGACCGGCGCGTCGCCCAGCAACGTCGCGAGCCGCCCGGAGGCCACCGTCGCCGACGTCGCCAGCAGCCGCAGGTCTTCCCGCAGGCCACCGCGGACGTCGAGCAGCAACGCCAACAGCAGGTCGGCGTCGAGATGGCGTTCGTGGCACTCGTCCAGCAGCACCGTCGACACCCCCGGCAGCTCCGGGTCCCCTTGCACGCGACGCACGAGCAGGCCGGACGTCACGACCTCGATCCTGGTGGCGGCCGAGACCTTGCGGTCGCCACGCACCGAATAGCCGACCGTCTCGCCGACCCGTTCGCCGAGGATGGACGCCATCCTGGCTGCCGCGGCCCGGGCGGCGAGGCGCCGCGGCTCGGCCACCACGATTCGGCCCGGCGCGTGCTCGGCCAGCGCGAGCGGCACGAGCGTGGTCTTCCCGGTGCCCGGCGGCGCGACCAGCACGGCGGTGCCGTGGACGTCCAGCTCCGCGGTGAGTTCACCGAGAACCGCGCGAATGGGCAGGTCGGGCAGCCCGATCACTGTTCGGTGACTTCGGGCGGCGGGGGAAGCTTGTAGCCCGACGGCCCGATGTTGCGGGTGAGCGAGTCTTTCCAGGCGCCGCTGCTGATCATCTTCTTGATCGCGGTGCCGAGCGCGGCCTGGCCCTGGGTGTCGCCCTTGCGCAGGCCGATCCCGTAGCGCTCGGTGGAGAACGGCTTGCCGACGATCCGCAGCAGCTCCGGATCCTGCGTGACGTACCCGGCGAGGATCGCCGCGTCGGTCGTGACGGCGTCGACCTGGCCGGCCAGCAACGCCGTGACGCAGTCGGGGTACCGGGGGTATTCGACGAGCTGCACGGCCTGGGCGAAATGGTCCTTGACCTGCTGCGCGGAGGTCGAGCCGGTGACCGAACACAGCTTCTTGCCGTTCAGGCTGTCCGGCCCGGTGATGTCCGTCGAGGTCAGCCGCACCAACAGGTCCTGGCCGGTGACGAAGTACGGGCCGGCGAACGAGACCAGCTGCTTGCGCTTGTCGGTGATCGAGTACGCCGCGACCACGATGTCGACCGCGCCCGAGGTGATGTCGGTCTCGCGGGAAGCCGAGGTGCTCTCGTGCCAGGTGATCTCAGCGGCGTCCACGCCCAGCTCGTTCGCGACGTACTTGGCGACATCGACGTCGAAGCCCACGAACCGGCCGTCGATGGTGCGTTGCGACAGCCCGGGCTGGTCGAAGCGGATACCGATGGTCAGGTGACCGCGGTTTTTCGCGCGCACGACCAGGGCATCCGAGTCCGACGCCGTCGACGAGCAGGAAACGAGGAGCAGCGCGACGGTGGCGAGGCTCGCCAGCCTGCGAAAGCGCATCCGCCCCTCCTTCGAGTCCCCTACCGGGTTGACCTCACGGTTTTCTCAGGTCTGCTGGTTAGCCTAAGCAGGTGCCTCATCCGCCTCCACGCGTGCTCGACACCGTCGGCACCCTCGCCCGGCTGGGACTGGCCGCCGTTTGGCTGGTCTCCGGTGCACTGAAGATCAGCGACTCGGGCCAGACGTTCATTGCCGTGCGAGCCTACGACGTCCTGCCTGACGGCCTCGTCCGGCCGGTGGCCACCGCGCTGCCGCTACTCGAACTCGCGCTCGGCGTGTTCCTGCTGGTCGGCCTCGGCAAGCGGATCGTGGCGGTGGTGTCGGTCCTGCTCCTGCTGGTGCTGATCGCCGCGATCGCCCAGTCCTGGGCGCGCGGGCTGAGCATCGACTGCGGCTGCTTCGGCGGCGGCGGTCATGTAGCTGCAGGTCAGACGCAGTATCCGCAGGAGATCGCCAGGGACACCGGGTTCGGATTGCTCGCGGTCTGGCTGATCGTGCGGCCGCGGACGTGGTTCTCTCTCGACGGATGGCTCCGACCGAACCGGCCGGTTGCGGACAGTGCCGATGACACCGATGACGTTCACGTTGACGTGATGGAAGGAAACTGATCGAGGTGGGTGGAGCTGAACGCAACGCTCGGAAGCGTCGCCAGCAACAGACGGCGAGCCGTCGCACGCCGGCGTCGCGTGCCGTGGCGCAGGCGAGGGGCAGCGGCGACCGGAAGAAGATCATCGCGATCGTCATCGGCGTGGTGGTGCTCGCCGCGGTGGTGATCGGCGGGGTCGTCTGGACGAACGCGTCGAAGAACGCGACCGAAGGCACCGCCATCGGCACGGCCGGCATCACTGCCCCCGCGGCCGGCGTGGTCGAGACCCGCAACGGCGTGGTCGTCACGACCGGCAAGCCGTCCGCGAAGGCGTCGATCGACATCTACGCCGACTTCCTCTGTCCCTTCTGCGGTCAGCTCCAGTCGAACTACGGCGCGCAGATCAACCAGGCGATCAACGCCGGCCAGCTCAAGGTGAACTGGCACATGGTCGACCTGCTGAACAACAACTCCGACCCGGCGGGCTACTCTCTGGACTCCGCGAACGCCGCCCTGGCCGCGGCCGACGCGGGCAAGTTCACCGTGTTCCACGACGCGTTGTTCGCCCACCAGCCCGAAGAGGGCAAGCGCGGGTACGACAAGGGGCAGCTGATCCAGCTCGGCAAGGACCTCGGCATCACCGATCCGAAGTTCGCCGCGGCGATCAACGGCAGCACGTACAACCAGCAGATCGACGATGCGTTCAACCAGGCCGCGAAGAACCCGGCGCTGCAGACCACCAGCTCGCAGGGCACCGGCTTTGCGACGCCGACGGTCGTGGCGAACGGCAAGATCCTCAACACAACGGATGCGACCTGGCTCCAGCAGGTGATAGCCGGAGGCGCGGCTTAGGTCGTTTCGCGGTCTGGCTCAGTCAGGTTGGGAGCGGGCGGGGTGGTCGCTACACGGCCGCCCTTGCCCGCCAGCACGAACGGAATCAGCCACAGCAGTGCCGCGGACGGCCACATGCGGCCGCCGCCGTACTCGCGGTTTTCGGGTAGAGCGATCGGATCCGGTGCGTTTATCAGCGAATTGGACGGTTGCGCATAGGTCCTTCTCAGGAACCTGAGGTGTGCTGGAAAGCGAACAGCCGGGTGGCCAAGGGGAGTCGACAGACATGAACGAGCACGAACAGCAGGGTCAGGCCGGGCCGCAGAGTGGCAGCCCCTGGCCGGGTTACCAGTACAGCGGTCAGTACGGCTGGCAGCCGGGCGGGTACCCGACACCGCCGCCTCCGCCGCGGCCGCGTTTCGGCCGCAACCTGGGCCTCGCGCTCGGTGCGACCGGGCTCGCCCTCGTGCTCGGCGCCGGTTTCCTCGGCTGGTCGCTCGGTTCCGGGCACGGATCGTTTGGCGCCGCGGGGAGTTCCCGGCAGGCCGGCGGTGGCGTCCAGCAGATCTGGAACACCCCGAGCGGCTCGGCCGACCCGTCGGCGGCGGTGCAGAAGGTGGTCCCCGGGCTGGTCGACGTCAACACCGAGCTCGGCCTGCAGAACGGACGTGGCGCGGGCACGGGCATCGTGCTGACCGCGGACGGCGAGATCCTGACCAACAACCACGTCGTCGAGGGCGCGACGAAGATCTCGGTCACGGATATCGGCAACGGGCAGACGTATGACGCCACAGTCGTCGGTTACGACCGGACAGAAGACGTCGCCGTGCTGAAGCTGTCGAATGCTTCCGGCCTGGCCACCGCGCCCATCGGTGACTCCGGCAAGGTCGCGGTGGGCGACCAGATCGCGGGCGTGGGCAACGCGGGTGGGGCCGGGGGTGCCCCGAGCGTCGCCCCGGGACAGGTGACCGGGCTGGGCAAGTCCATTACCGCCACCGACGACTCCGCCGGCACCGCGGAGCAGCTCGCCGGGCTGATCCAGATCGCGGCGGACATCCAGCCGGGTGACTCCGGTGGCGCGCTGGTGAACGCGGCCGGACAGGTCGTCGGGATGGACACCGCGGCGTCGACGAGCTACCAACTTGGGCAGCGGGGCGGCAACGGTGGGAACAGCGGCAGTGGCGGCAGCGGGACCGCCGCGCAGGGCTTCGCGATCCCGATCAACCAGGCGCTGTCCATCGCGCACCAGATCGAGTCCGGAACGGCCTCGGCCACCGTCCACCTCGGCGAAACCGCGATCCTCGGTGTTTCGGTGGGCAACGCGGGCGGCTCCGGCGTCGCGATCGGGAAGGTCCTCTCAGGCGGTCCCGCCGAGCAGGCCGGGCTTGCCGAAGGCGACGTCGTCACCACGTTGGATGGGCAGCCGGTGGCTTCGGCCAACGCGCTGACCACCGCGATGGACCGGCACCACCCCGGCGACAAGGTGACGCTGGGCTGGACCGACCAGCAGGGCCAGGCGCACACCGCGACCGTGCCACTGGCCACCGGCCCCGTCGGCTGACCCAGCGTGGCTCGTGAACGTTCCAGCCGGTTAGAACCGGCTGGAACAGTCACGAGTCCGAAGCGGGCGCAACCTGCTGATCGCGGACTAGGCGGGCTTCGCGGCGACGGTGGCGAAGACGTCGTGGGCATCCTGGTCGTAGAGGACGAATCGGACCAGGGTGATGGTCGATTCCGCAGTCAGGGCTTCGCGGACCGTGGTCAGCGCGATCTCCGCGGCCGAGCGCACTGGCCAGCGGTAGATGCCGGTGGAGATCGCCGGGAACGCGACGGTCTTGGCGCCGAGTTCGGCGGCCACCTGCAGGGAGTTGCGGTGGCAGTCGGCCAGGAGCGATGAGCGGTCCTCGTCGTCGGACCACACCGGGCCGACGGTGTGGACGACCCAGGCGGGGCTCAGCATAGGGCGACAGCGGACGCCGTGAACGTGGATTTCGGCGGCCTGAACGTGGGACTCGCGCACTTGAGCGTGGGACTCGCGGAGCGGGTGTGCCGCTGCCGTGAGTCCCACGTTCGTGTGCGTTAGTGCGTGACGACCAGGGTGGCGCTGCCGGCGGGGATGGTGACGGTGACGTGCTTGCCGCTCACGTGCAGCGCCTTCGGCGACGGCGTGAACGTGCCGCTCGCGTTCACGCCGGAACCGGCGATGGTGATCGACGTCGAGTCGATAGCCGGGGCCGTCAACGTGTATTGGCCGGCGCCATACGCCGCCGACTTCAGGGTGACGTTGACGGTGACCGCCGACGTGCCCTTGTTGTTGAGCACCACGTTGTTGCCGATGCCCCACGAGCTGACGCTGCTCGCGCCGGACACCGTCGCCGCATGCAGCGAGCCCGTGCCGGCCAGCTTCCACAGCAGCTCGCCGTAGTACACGCCCTGCACGCCCGTCGGGGTCAGGCCGGAGTACGCGATCGGCGAGTATTCCAGCGGGAACTGCGTCGAGGTGCCGCCGTGGAAGTTGACGCCGTCACCGTTGTGCGCGGCGATGCCGTACATGAAGTCCAGCGTCCAGAGCGAAGCCGCCTCGACGTTGCTCACCCCGGGCGTTCCGCCGTGGTAGTACGAGTTGGCCTCGCTCATCCGCCACTGCGGGATCTGCTGGGCGGTCTTCGTGGCGCCCAGCGCGGTCTGGTCGGCGTCGTAGATGCCCGAGCTGTTCGACGCGAGCATCCCGGCGATCGTGCCGGTGGTCTGGTCGCCGATGTAACTGTGCATCGTCAGTATGCCGAGGCCGTTGGCCTTCTCCTTGGTGGCAAAAGGAGTCAGCCACGCCCGCTGCCCGTTCGTGGCGCCGGGACCGTCGAACACGGCCCCGGGCACCTTCGCCCTGATCGCGCCCTCGTAGGACTCGTACGCGGTCTCGTAGGTGGCCTCGGTGTTGTAGAAGTTCGGCTCGTTGCCGATCTCGAACGCCTCCAGGCTGCTGCCCAGCACCTTCGCCGCGACCTGCGCTTCGTTGGCCGCGTTCGCCGCCGTGTTGGTCTTCAGGTTGATCCCGTAGATCACCTTCCACCCCGTCGCCTTCACAAAGGCGGCCAGCTTGGTGACGTCCGGAGGCGCGACTTCGGCGGCCGAACCGCCCGCGCCCGCCGGGTTCCAGTTCACGATGTCTACGAGGTTGCCGCCGATGCGCAGGCTGCTCGGCCCGAGCAACCGGAACAACTTGACCAGGTTGCCGTCGGCAGGGTCGAACATGCCGGCGCCGACGCGGTCCTTCTCGTAACTGAAGCCGGCGAATCCCTGGCCGACGTGGCCGTTGCTCGCCGAGCTGATCGACACGGTCACGTTCGTCGCGGCTTGCGCCGGTACGCCGACCAGGCCCGTGGCAGCCAGCGCCACCAGACCCAGCAAGGCCGAGGAACGGATCATGGGTACACCTCCAGAATCCCTGGCGGCGGGAGGGCAACACTACCTCAGCGATGATCAGCGCGGCCGCCGTCGAGCGGGTGACCCGGTATCACCAGCCGCGCATGTCGAGGGCGAGCTCGGCGTACGCGGTGTGGTCCGCTGAACCACGGCGACCTAATTATTGTCACCATCGCGTTGGAGAGCGATATCGGCCGCCGGAAGGTCGGTCCGTTCCGGATGTTCCGGCCGTTGGTGACCGCACTGCTGATCATCCCGTTCTTCTTCAAGGGAACGGATTTATCTGCTGGCGTGGCTGATGATCACCGAAGCGAATATCTTCCTCAACCTCGCGATGATGCTGGCCCGCTGCGATGTGTTCTATTTCCGCGGCATGGCGGCGGCGAAGGCCGGTGGTGCCCCGGCGCATACCTTCGCGAAGGTCGAGAAGGAGAAAGTTCGTTCTTGACAAGGTGCCGGGGTTAGGCCAACCGGGTCGACATCCTGTCGGATGCGTCGGCGAGGGGTCACAGTAATTGGCCTGGCTGTGGTGAGTGGGGAGCGCGATGAGCGGACTTGACGCGGTCGAGCACGTCGTCGTGATGATGCTCGAGAACCGGTCCATGGACCACATGCTGGGCTACCTCTACCAGGACACCGGCAACGTGTCGCCGCGCGGCCACGCGTTCGAAGGGCTTACTGGGCAAGAAAATTGCCAGGGTGTGGACGGGAAGCCGGTGTCGGTGTTCCCGATTACCACCGAGACGGCCGACGCGTATTTCATGCCGGGCGCGGACCCGGGGGAGGGCTACGCCGCGACCAACAACCAGCTCTACGGCTCGAAAAAGGCGCCCGCGGCTGGGGCGGTGGCGTCGATGACCGGGTTCGTCACCGACTACGCCGTCGCGATCAAAGCCAACCACACCAAGGGCTGGTACGTCGTCCCCGGCACCACTCCGGACATGATCATGGGTTGTTACACCCCGCAAACGCTGCCAGTGCTGAGCGCGCTGGCCCGCGGGTTCGCCGTGTGCGACCACTGGTTCTGTTCGGTGCCGACGATGACGATGCCCAACCGGGCATTCGCCTGCGCGGGTACCAGCCAGGGCCATCTCGACGACAAGACGAAGTCGTTCACCGTGCCCAGTATTTTCGACAAGCTCAGCGCACACGGCGTCCCGTGGAAGATCTACGGCGACACGGCGTCTCCGTTGACCCGGCTCGATTTCCCCGACACCTCCGCCGCGCCGCTGAGCCATATCGGCCGGTTCGCCAACTTCAAAGCCGACGCCGCGGCCGGCATCCTGCCGGCGTACGCGTTCCTCGAGCCCAGCTGGAGCTCCACCGGCAACAGCCAGCACCCGAACTACAACGTCGCGCTGGGCGAACAACTGCTGCTCGACGTCTACCGGGCGGTGAAGGACGGGCCGAAGTGGGCGGCGACGCTCCTGATCATTACTTACGACGAGCACGGCGGTTGTTACGACCACGTGCCGCCGCCCTGGGGCGCGGTCGGGCCGGACGACACGGTCGGGGAGTCCGGGTTCGACTTCGCCCGGTTCGGGCCGCGGGTGCCAACGGTGCTGGTCAGCCCGCTGATCGAGGCCGGCACCGTGTTCCGCGTGCCGGACGGCACGACGCCGTTGGACCACACCAGCATCCTGGCCACCGTCGAACGCCGCTGGTCGGTCCCCGCGCTGACCCGCCGCGACGCCGTGGCCCCGGACGTCGGCGCCGCGCTGACCCTGACCACCGCACGAACCGACGACCCGCTGGCCGGGGTCACCGCGCCGACACCTCCGGCGATCCCGGCCGCGATGGCGGCGCAGGTTTCACACCTTCAGTATGTCCACGCAGCGTTGCTCACCGAGGCCGTCGGCGAGGAGAACCCGCGTCTCCCGGCTGACCTGCACACCAACGCCGACTTCCAGCACTACATCGCGAGGCTTTCTTAGCTGCTCACAGCGTCCGGTTGCTCAGAAACCGAGCCTGCTGACCGTTCCATCACCGAGCTCGTCCGGGTGTTTTTGACGGCAGGGGCCGGCGGTCGGTTAGCTGGTGATCATGAGACTCTCTCGCCGCACGCTCATGCTCGGTGGCCCTTCGGCCGTCCTCGTCGGCTGCGCACCGGATCGGACGCCTGCCGCGGCGCCACCGCCCTCGACGACGACTGTCCCTGCTCGCGTGGTCTCCGCCGAGGCGGCACTGGCCGCGTTGGAGACCAAGTTCGGCGGGCGGCTGGGGGTGTACGCCGTGGACACCGGCGACGGCACCGCGGTGCGGCATCGCGCGGACGAGCGGTTCCTGATGTGCTCGACACACAAGGCGCTCGCGGTGTCGGCGATCCTCCGGCTGAGCGCCCGGCAGCCGGGCTTGCTGGACCGCGTGATCCATTACGACCGCTCGAAGTTGCTGTCGTACGCGCCGGTGACCTCCCAGCACGTCGCTGACGGGATGACGGTGTCCGAGCTGTGTCAGGCGGCGCTGACCGTGAGCGACAACACCGCGGCGAACCTGCTGGTAGAGCTTCTGGGCGGCCCGACGGCCATGACGGCGTTCGTTCGAACGCTCGGCGACCCGATCACTCGGATGGACCGGCTCGAACCCGACCTCAACGTGACCGCCCCCGGTGACGAGCGGGACACCTCGACGCCCGCGGCGATGGCCACTGACCTGCGTGCTCTGGCGCTCGGCAACGGGCTGGACCCGGCCGGCCGTGACCTGCTCGTCGGCTGGATGAAGGCTTGCGCGACCGGCGGGAAGCTGATCCGGGCCGGGCTCCCGGTGGGTTGGCAGGTGGGCGACAAGACCGGCAGTGGCGCTCAGGGCGAGGTGGACGACCTCGCCGTCGTGTGGCCGCCCGGCCGCGCGCCGCTCCTCATCGCCGTCTACACCTCGCCGAACGACCGGGCGTCCACCGCTGGTTCCGCGACCGTGGCCAGCGCCGCCGCGATCGTCGCCGCCGCCCTCTCGCCTGCCTAACGCAACTCGCCGTCGAGTTGCAGGGCACAAAAGTACAAAAGTGCCTCCCTGGACGGGAGGGTCAGCGGGCGGCGGGGTCGGGCACGGCGGCGACCAGGTCTTCGGGGGCGGTCAGGCGCCAGGCCTCGAAGACCAACTCGGCCAGTTCGTCGGCTTCGATGCCGGACAGGTGGACGACGACCCAGCCGAAACCGCCGGACGTGAACTGCTCCTCGAAGATGTCCGGCCGCTCGGCGACGAGTGCCAGCTGCTCTGTGATGGTCTGCTTCAGGCCGACGGTCTGCGTGCGCGGCCAGTAGTAACCGAACCGCTTGTTGTGCACGGCGAACGAGGTGAACCGCTCGCTCACCGCGCGTTCGACGTCGACGAGCGCGTCCACGATCCGGAAGAACTCTTCGCTACCTACGGTCACCGCAGTCCCCAAACGTCGGAACGGACAGTATAAGTGTGTCTACTTCGACAACCATCGGTCGAACCACGCGCGGGTCCGGCGGAGCAGGTCCAGTTGGTGATCGCGCTCCCGGATCGAGTGACCTTCGCGGGGATAGACGACGTACTCGTGCTCGACGCCGAACCGGCGCGGCGCGCGGTGGAAGAACTCCGCCTGTGCGATCGGGACGTTGGCGTCGCGCTCGCCGTGGACGATCAACACCGGCGTGCGGATCTTCGACGCGAACGAGATCGGACTGAGCTGGTCGTGCCGGTGCGGGCCGGATCCTTCCCAGCCGGTCCGCATCGGCGACGCCGTCGGCGATCAGCAGGTCGATCCCGGCGAGAATGTCGGTCCACTCGTCGAGGCCGACGGCGCCTGCCACGCGCACGGCGAACTCATGGCCGTCAGGCCGTGAGGGCTTCCACGTCACCGCCGACGGGCCGAATCCGTTGCAGCTGCGAGGTTCCGTTGTCCAAGCGATCCGACAGGAAGTAGATCCACGCCGAGTCGGACGTCCATCGCGGGGCCGAGCCCGTGGTCAGCTTTCGCGGCCGTGCGGTCCCGTCGACTGTCGCGATCCACAGCTCGTCGGTGGGCAGTTCGGGCGTCTGCCCGACCGTCACGATCCCGAAGGTGACCTATCGTCTGTCGGGGGAGATCACCGGGGTTACGGGGATGCGGCCGTCGGTAACCAGCTCCTCGGTCAGCTGCCGTGCGTTATCCCTCATGCTGGTCAGCATGGCCGAAGACGCACGGCAGTACTGGGACACGCAAGCCGCCACGTTCGACGAGGAACCTGACCACGGGCTGCGGAGCCCGGACGTCCGCGCGGCGTGGGCGGACGTCCTGCTGCCGGCGCTGGCATCGCCGCCCGGGCGCGTGGCCGATCTCGGGTGCGGCACGGGAACCATCGCGCTTCTGCTGGCAGAGGCCGGTTATGACGTTCAGGGCGTGGACCTCTCCGACGCGATGGTCGCCGCGGCGAACGCCAAGATGGCTGCCGCCGGAGTCGCCGCGGACCTGCGGCAGGGCGACGCCGCGTTCCCGCCGTTCGAACCCGCGTCATTCGACGTAGTGCTCTCGCGCCACGTGCTGTGGGCGCTCGACGACCCGGAAGCCGTTCTCGGTCGGTGGATACGGCTGCTGCGACCAGAGGGTCGTCTCGTTCTCATCGAAGGCCACTGGCCCGACGGCAGCGGAATCACCGCCGCCCGGTGCCGAGAACTGGTCGGCGTGCACCGCGACCAGGCAACCGTCCGACTTCTCGCCGACCCGCGGTTGTGGGGACACCGGATTTCCGACGAGCGCTACCTGCTCGTCAGCCAGAGCTGACGTCGAATCTCGATTGGCACCGGGTGGAGGCGCGCTGGAAAGATCTGGGCCATGCCAGCCTTCAGCTCGTATGACGGAACAAAACTCGCGTACCACGTGTCGGGGGAGGGCACGCCGGTCGTGTGCTTGCCGGGTGGTCCGATGCAGGACTCCGCGTACCTCGGCGACCTTGGCGGCCTGCCGGAGCGCGTGCGGTTGATCGTGCTCGACCACCGCGGCACGGGCGAGTCGGCGACGCCGGCGGAGACCAGTTCCTACCAGTGCGACTACCTGGTCGAAGATGTCGAGGCGCTGCGCGAACATCTCGGCCTGGATCGGCTGAACCTGCTCGGGCACTCCGCTGGGGCGAACATCGCCGTGTCGTATGCGGCTTGCTATCCCCAGCGCATCGACAAGCTTTTGTTGGTGACACCGAGTACCGAGGCAGTCGACATCGTTGTGGATATCCACGAACGACGTGGGGTTGGGCGGCTCCGCGAGGGCGAGCCATGGTTCGCGCCGGCGGTGGAGGCCTTCGAGAGACTCAACTCCGGGCGGGCGATGGACGGTGATGAGGCGGCTATCGCACCGTTCTTCTACGGGCGCTGGGACGCTGCAGCGCAGGCCCACTACGCGGCCGGCGCGCAGCAGCGCAACGCCGAGGCCGCGGCCATCTTCGGCAGGCAGGGCGCTTTCGACCCGGAAGCCACCTGCGCTGCCCTGTCCACATTTCGCTGGCCTGTCCTCGTGCTCGGCGGGGAGTACGACATGAACAGCCCGGTGGATGCCGTGGCCGAGTACGCCGAGCTGTTTCGAAATGCCACGCTCGCCCTCCAACCGGAAGCTGGTCATTTTCCCTGGTTGGACGACCCCGCGGCGTTTACCGAAACCATCGCTTCGTTCCTGGGGTGACTGCCGGCACGGGCGACGAAACCTGCGAGTGAAAACTCGTCGTGAGAGTGGACTTGCATAAGTTGACTAGAGCTGTCTATAGTCATGCAAGTCAACTCTTACGAAGGAGATTCCACCTCATGACCGCCTCCACCTCCACCAGCACCTCCCGGACCATCGACCTGGCCGACGGCCTCTCCGTCACCATCAGCGAGTTCGGTACCAACACCGACGGTCAGGCCGTGCTGCTGCTGCACGGCGGCGCCGGGCCCCGCTCGATGTTCGGTCTCGCCGGGGCGCTGTCCCAGCACGTGTACGCCATCGCCCCGACCCACCCCGGCTTCGACGGCACGCCCCGCCCGGAGTGGGCCGACAGTGTCGCCGACCTGGCCGTGGCGTACCTGGACCTGCTCGACACCCTCGACCTCACCGCGGTCATGGTGATCGGCAACTCCCTCGGCGGCTGGATCGCCTCCGAGATGGCCGTGCGCGACACCCGCGGTCGCCTCGGCTGCCTGGTCCTGCTCAACGCCACCGGCATCAACCCGGACAACGACGCCGACGTCGCCGACATCCGGGTCATCCCGCCGGCCGAAATCGGCAAGCTTTCCTTCGCCAACCCGGCGTTCCGGCCTGACTTCTCCACCTTCAGCGACGAGCAGCGGGCGGGGATGGCCGCCAACCAGAAGACTCAGGCCATCTACGCGGGTGCGGACTTCGTGTTCGACCCGAAGCTTCGTCGCCGCCTGAACCGCGTCTCCGTGCCGGTTCTGGTCGCTTGGGGCGAGCAGGACGGCGTCGTCACCGCCGCCTACGGCCGCACCTACGCCGACTCGTTCCCGAACGGCCACTACGCGCCGGTCGCCGACGCCGGGCACTTCCCGCAGATCGAGCAGCTCGGCAGCACCCTCGGCGCCATCGGCAACTTCGTCGACACCGTCGTGAAGCCGGACGAGAACGCCTGATCGCCCGCTCGTCGCGCGGCGGGGCAACCAAGCCCTGCCGCGCGGCGGTTCCACGCCACCGCGAGGAGGAAAAGTGTCAGATCCCGATCGTCGCCGCAGAGTGGTCGTCCTGGCAGTGTGCTGCTTGAGCCTGCTGATCGCCGGCCTCGACGTCACCGCCGTCAACGTCGCACTCCCGGCCGTGAGCCACGACCTCGACGCCCCGGTCAGCGGCCTGCAATGGACCATCGACGGCTACACCCTGGCGGTCGCCGGTTTCCTGATGCTCGCCGGCTCCACCGCCGATCGGCTCGGCCGCCGCCGGGTGTTCCAGGCCGGGTTGGTCCTGTTCACCGCCGGTTCCCTCGCCTGCTCGCTGGCGCCCGATCTGCCTTGGCTGGTCGGGTTCCGTGTCGTCCAAGGACTGGGGGCGAGCATGCTCAACCCGGTCGCGCTCTCGATCCTCACCACCACCTTCACCGACCAGCGCGAACGCACTCGCGCGATCGGGGTGTGGAGCGGCACGATCGGGTTGTCGCTGGCATTGGGGCCGGTGGTCGGCGGCCTCCTGGTCGCTTCGGCAGGCTGGCGCTCGGTGTTCTGGATCAACATCCCGGTCGGCGTGGCCGCGATCGTGGCGACCGGGCTCTTCGTGCCCGAGTCCCGGGCAGCGACCGCGCGGCGGCTGGATCCGGTCGGTCAAGTGCTGGTCGTGGCGGTCCTGGGCTCGATCACCGGCGCGATCATCGAGGGCTCCCATCGCGGTTACGGGAGCCCGCTGATCATCGGCCTTTTCACTCTCGGCGCCGTCGCGGCCACCGTGCTTCTCGGCTACGAACGACGTCGGGACCAGCCGTTGATCGACCCGTCGTTCTTCCGGTCCATCCCGTTCACCGGCGCCACCATCGCGGCGGTCGCGGCTTTCCTTGCTCTGTCCGGGTTTTTGTTCCTCAACACGTTGTATCTGCAGGACGTGCGGGGCTACAGCGCGCTGCAAGCCGGCCTGCTCACCGTGCCGATGGCCGGCGCCACCGCGATCGCTTCGCCGATCTCCGGCCGCATCACGGCGAGGCACGGGACTCGGCCGACGTTGGTCGGCGCCGGCCTGCTGATCGCGGTCGCCGCGATGATGTTGACCATGGTGACGCCGACGACCAGCGTGCCGGTCCTGTTGTTCGCCTACGTCGTGTTCGGCGCGGGCTTCGGCCTGGTCAACACGCCGATCACCACCACGGCCGTGGCCGGGATGCCGCGTTCGCAGGCCGGGGTGTCCGCCGCGATCGCCTCGACCGGACGTCAGGTCGGCAACAGCCTCGGCGTCGCCGTGCTCGGGTCGATCGTGACCGAGGGTGCCCCGGATCGCGACGGTTTCACCGCGGCCAGTCACCTCGGCTGGTGGGTCCTCGCTGGCTGCGGCGCTGTCGTCGCAGCCCTCGGCGTGCTGACCACCACAGGCTGGGCGACGTCGAGCGCGACGCGAATCACCGCCCGCTTCCCAGCCGAAGTGGCCCGCTGACATGCAAGCCGCCTCTCATCGTCGGAGTCAACTCGCTACCCTGGTCGCAGGCGAAAGGGGAACCATGTCCGAGCAGACCACGTCCGGCCGCGCCAACCAGAAGCTGCGCACGCACACTGCGATCGTGCAGGCCGCGGCCGAACTGAGCCGCACCGGCCGGGACGTGACCATGCCCGAGATCGCCAAGGCGGCCCTCGTCTCCGAAGCCACGGCTTACCGCTACTTCCCCGACCTGGTCAGCCTTCTGCAGGAAGCGATCGCCGGGCAGCTGCCCACCCCGGCCGAGGCGCTCGAATCGGTCGCGGATTCGACCGACCCGGTGGAACGTATCGGCGCCGCGACCGAGTTCCTCCTGCGCCACGTCCTCACTCGGCAGGGTGTGGTCCGCGCCATGATCGCGTCCACGGTGACCAAGGCGGACGCCGCCGCCCGGCCGGGGCTGCGTTTCGGCCTGATCGACCACGCGCTAGCCCCGCTGGCCGACACCCTTGACCCGGCAGACCCCGCGTTGGAGCAACTCCGCCGCGGCCTCGTGGTCGTCGTCAGCGCCGAAGCCCTGTTCAACCTGACGGATCTGTCCCAACTGGACCCCGAGGACGCGATCGCCAGCGTCGTCGCCACCGCGAAGACGCTCGTCCAGGCCTTCCTGCGCTGACTGACTCGTGAGTGTTCCGGCCGGTTCTAGGCAGGTTCTCAGCGGCTGGAACACTCACCAGTCAGCCGGCCGTCACGAGCGGCGGCGGGGCTTTCCGCGCTTGCCGCCCTTGGTCGCGCCGGTCCCTCTTGGCTGGCTCCTGCCTGCCGACTTGCCGGCTACGGGCTTCCGTCCGCCCGCGTCGGGACGTTTGAGCTTCGGCTGAGCCGGGGTCGATGCGCGTCCACGGGTGCTGTTGACGGTCCGCCCGCGCACGATTCCGATGAACTGCTCCATCAGATCCGTGGTCTCGTCTTCCAGCCATGACAGCGCGACGCGCGACTCCGGCGCGTCCGAGACGGGCCGGAACGTGAGGTCCTTGCGGTGGTGCAGCCGGGCGAGCGACTGGGGGACGACCAGAAGCCCGACCCCCGCCGCGACCAGCTCGATGGCGTCCGCCGTTGTGGCGGGGCGTTCGAGGGCCGGTTGGCCCGGCAGGCTTTCCCAGCCGAGGGTGTCGTCAAGCGGGTGCAGCACGACCTCGTCGGCCAGGTCCTCGACGGACACCTCGTCGGCCGCGGCCACGAGATGGTCCTTCGGGACCACGACCACGGTCGTTTCGGTGTAGAGGGGGATCGCGCTCAGGCCCGTCCGGTCGATCGGCAACCGCACGAGACCGGCGTCGACGTCGCGCTCCCGCACGAGTCCGACCACTTCGGTGGCAGCCGCCCCGACCAGGACCAGCGGGACATCGGGCAGCCGCTCGTTCCAGGTCCGCACCCACTTGGTGGGCGTCACCCCGGGGACGTACGCGAGCCGGAAGGAAGGAGGTACGTCCGGGCCTGTCACCGGCCCAGATTACCGGGCGTGCTCGGCGGCGCCCCATGCGCTCGTTACCCTGGACCCCATGACGTCGCAAAAGACCATCCAGACGATGAAGCCCGCGACAGCGGCGAAGAAGCTGGGTGTGTACCTCGAAGCCACCCCCGCGGAGTTCCAAGAGGGTGCCGTTTCGCGTGACGAGCTGAACGCCCTGCAGACCGACCCGCCCGAGTGGCTGCGCGAACTGCGCCGCAACGGCCCGCATCCCCGGCCGGTCATCGCGGCGAAACTGGGCGTCTCCATCGCCGGTCTCGCGCGCGGTGGCGTCACGGAGGCGCTCACCACCGAGCAGATCGACGCGCTGAAGGCGGAGAGCCCCGAGTGGCTCAAGCACGAACGTGCGACGCAGTCCGAGGTCCGCAAGGAAACCGCACGCGTCAAGGACAAGAACGTGGAGCCCCGCCGGCCGCGTTCTTGAGACTTCCCGGTGTGCTCGGAAAGGTGTGCTCTGACAGGGCGCTTACCTCGCGTTCGTCGCGGGGTAAGCGCCTTTGTCATGCCGGAGCCGGTTGGGGTGGCTGGGTGGTGTCGGTGTGGCTGGTGAGGTTCTCGAGGTCAGCGGGCGTGGTCGGCAAGTGGTGAAGGTGGGACTCGTCGGCCTGAACGTGGGACTCGCCGACGCGCTGCGCGAGTCCCACGTTCAGCGAGGGCGAGTTCCACACCCGGCTCCGGACACCGGCTTCGCCGTACACCGTCATGCCGGAGCCGGAGCCGGAGCCGGAGCCGGAGCCGGAGCCGGAGTCGGACGAGGTGTGAGCTGGGGCACTATTTGATGCCGCGGTGCAACGGTGCTCGCTTCGCGACCACAACGTGGCATGACAGTTCCCTCATTCGTGCTGGAGGCCTCCGTGCGTGACGGGCCGACGTCGGATGCCGATCTCTGGCGGCTTATCGCGACCGACGACCACCAGGCCTTCACCGAACTCTTCGAGCGGCACGCGCAGACCGTTTGGAACTACGCGTACCGGCTCACGGCCTCGTGGAGCGCCGCCGATGACCTCCTCGCGACCACTTTCCTGACCGCGTGGCGGAGACGTCGTGAAGTCCGGCTCGTCCGCGAGAGCGCGTTGCCCTGGCTGTACACGGTCACCAGCAACGTCTGCCGGGGAGAACGTCGCCGCCGCGGCAGATTTCTCCGGGTCGTCCCGAGACTGGTGACAGCCGGTTCGACGCCCGACCACGCCGAGCAGTTCGCGCAGGACAGCGCGACGCGGGAACGGCTGCATCGCGTTCTCGCCGCTATCGAGCATCTGCCGCGCGGCGAATGTGAAGCCGTGAAGGTGTGCCTGCTCGGCGGCACTTCCGCCGCGGACGCCGCCGAGCTGTTCGGCATTTCCGAGGTCAGCGTGCGATCACGGCTTTCGCGTGCCCGTGCCCGGCTGCAGGAGCTTACTCAGGAGACACCGGATGAATGACCTCTTCGACCTTCCCCCGGAGCGGGAACTGCCGGATTCCGTGCGCCACGAGGCACGGCTGCGGATCCTGGCCGAAATCCAACCGCCCGCCCGGACCCTGGGGTGGGTGCCGATCGCGGCCGCCGCGGCCGTTTTCCTGCTCGTCTTGGGCGCGGTGACCGTCGGCGTCCTCGGCGCGAACCACATCAAGTACGCCTCGCCGGCTTCCGGGGGCACTTCCGTCGACAGTTTTCAGGACCTCGGTTCCGACGGTGCGATGCGCCAACTCGTGCCCATCCCGGCTGAGCGGCTGTACAACGTCATGGACCACAAAGCACCGCCTGAGCAGGCCGCCCGGTGTGTTGCCGCCGGTGCCGCCGGCTGGCAGCCGCTGTTCACCGCGTCGGCCAGGGGAGTCGTCGACATCGTTTACCAGACCAGCGGCGGTCCGCGGTTCTGCGAGCTGACGCCGTCCACGGTCACGCTGTCGGCTCCGGTTACCGCATCGGCGCCTGGGACGATGAAGGCGACGTTCGTTTCGCAGTCCGGCACTGTCGCCGGGGTGCTCGATCCGTCCTTCGGGACCATGCAGCTGGGGCCGGGGGACCGGGACACCGGCCGTGGCCTGGTCGTCGTCCAGAACGGGATCTTCGTCGCCCCGAACAACCTGCCACCCGGCGCCAAGGGATTGGACGTCGTGCTCGGCGGTTCGCCGGAGGTCCAGGGTGGGCAGCGCTTCGTACCGGCGAACGCCCTCCCTGCACCTGCTCCGTCGACGGTCGACCGCCCGCAGCTGCCCGGCGACCCGAAGTCGGACGGCGGACGAAGGCTGACCGAGTGCTTCAACCGCAGCGACACCTTGCGCGCTGTTGATCCGGCGAACTGGAAACCCACCGAATCGGTACCGCTGGGCAACGACGAGAGCATCCAGCTCGGCCGGTACGGCGACCTGCTCGCGGTGTGCGTCTTTACCGGCAACCAGGTCAGGCTCCAGCTCGACGAGGGGGCCGACAGCAACGGCCTCCGCGAGCTGGAGGCAGCGTCGAACCCGTATCTGTACAGCACCACGGTGTTCTACGACTTCCGGCAGCGGTCTGGCGGCGGCTCCGCGAGCGACACCGTGGCGGTGAACGGGCTGGTGAAGTCCGCGGCCGTCACTTCCGTCAGCATCTCGCGGCCGGAGTCGCCCGACGTCGTCGCGACTGTCCACAATGGAACATTCGTGTTGCCGGGCATCAACCTCAACGAAGGCCCGCTCGACTCGCACGACAAGAGCGTCATCACCGCGTACGGAGCCACGGGCGCGGTGCTGGACAGGGTACCCATCCATATCTGACAAAAATGGACAACAACTCGCCGCCGGCTTGCGCACGCAGGTCGGCGGCGAGTTGCGTTACGCCGGTCGGAAAATCTGCGTGTTCACCCAAGGTTTCACATGGTCCAGACCATCTGCTCGCGCCGTTGCCGCCGTCTGTGGTAGATCTTGTCCCACTGACGCGCACGACCGAGTCCGGAAGGTGCACCAGCATGTCCATGGGTTCTCTCGCCGCTTTCCACACCGCTACCGAGGGGGACGTTCCGGAGCCGTGGCTCGTCGTTGGGGAACATTCCTTCCGATCTCGGCTCATCCTCGGCATCGAGCAGTACACCTCGCCCGAGCTGGTGGGAGCGGTGCTGGAGGCCGGCGGTTGCGACGTGTTCATCACGACCTTCGACCTGACGAACGCCAGGCCCAGCCTGCTGCTGTCCGATTTGGACGAAGTCGTCGAACTCGACCGGTTCACCTGGATCGGCACAACCTCGTTCGCGCGGACCAAGGACGAAGCCTTGCGGACGGTGCGTGCGCTGCGTGACGCGTTCGGTATCCAGGTCATGAAGCTCGACGTCCGCCCGGCGGACAACCTGCCGCACAACGCGCAGACGGTGACCGCGGCGCGCGAGCTCGTCGCCGACGGTTTCGCGGTACTTCCGTTCATCCGGCCGGATGTCGACACCGCGTTGGAGCTGCAGGACATCGGCTGCTCGGCCATTCGCGTGCTGACCTCGCCGGTCGCCAGCCATCGCGGCATCGACGACCCGGACGCCGTACGTGCGGTCATCGAGGCGGTCGACGTGCCGGTGGTCATCGAGGGCGGCCTCGGCTCGCCCGCGCATGTCGTAGCGGCGATGGAACTGGGCGCTACCGCCGTGCTGGTCAACACCGCCGTGGCGGTGGCGGCGTCGCCCGCGCGCATGGCAGCCGCGATGCGGCACGCGGTGCTGGCGGGTCAGTACGGCGTCGGGCAGGTCACCCGGCCTCAGGCGTGAGCGAAATCGCGGGCGTCCTGTTCGACATGGACGGCGTGCTCATCGACACGCACAACGCCATCGTCGGGCTCTGGCAGGCCGTCGCGGCCGAGCACGGGGTCGGGCTGACCGACGACGACGTGCGGCGGCATGTCACCGGGTGCGCGCCCGAGCACACCATCGCGGCCGTGTTCGCCGCGGTGTCCGAGCCCCGCAGGCAGCGGATCCTCGACGTCGTCCGGGCGGCCGAGCCCGACTTGGAGTTCGAGGAGCTGCCGGGAGCGGCGGACCTCATCAGCGAGCTTCACCAGGCCGGGGTCCCGCTCGCGTTGGTCACCGGCGGTTCTCGTGCTCGATGCGACCGCGTGCTCGAAAAGCTCGGCCTTGCCGACGTCTTCGACGCCGTCGTGGCCTGGGGCGATGTCGACGCGGGCAAGCCGGCGCCGGACTGCTACGAACTCGCCGCGCGGCGACTCGGTCTTCCGCCGGGTAGCTGCCTGGCGTTCGAGGACGCTGCCGGCGGCGTCCGGTCAGCTGTCGGGGCCGGGGTGGTCTGCGTCGGAGTGTCGAAGAACCGTGCGGCGCTGATGGCTTGCGGGGCGCAGGAGGTGGTCGACGACCTGTCACAAGTGCGTTGTCATCGCGACGGCCGGGTGGAGCTTTTCCACGACGGGGTGGCCGTAACCGGTTTCGCCTTTCCCGTGACCGGAGAGCGCTCTCACCGTGCTAGAAACGTGTGGTGAGAGACGAACGCTCGTCGAGCCCCACCCTCGAGGACGTGGCGGAAGCCGCCGGGGTGTCCCGTGCGACGGTGTCGCGGGTGGTCAACGGGGTCCGCAACGTCGCACCCCAACTGCGCGAGACCGTGCAGCGGGCCATCGACGAAATCGGCTACGTGCCGAACCTGGCCGCGCGGTCACTGGTGACCAACCGGACGAACTCGGTCGCGCTGGTGCTGTCCGAGCCGGAGAAGCACGTCGACGACGAGTCCTCGGGCAGCATCGTCAGCGACCCGTTCTTCGGCCGGGTGATCAATGGAGTCCTCAGCGCGTTGCGCCCGCACGGGTTGCATCCGGTCCTGATCGTGGTCGACAACGACGAGGACCGTGACGCGCTGGTCCCGCGACTTCGCCAGGACGGCATCGGCGGGGTCCTGCTGATCACGTTGCACGAGCACGATCCGCTGCCGCTGCGGCTGACCCAAGCCGGGGTCGCCACCGCGTTGTTCGCGAGGCCGACGCACCCGGTGCCGGTCAACTACGTCGACGTCGCCCATCGCGACGGCGCGGCCCTGGCTGCCGTGCATCTGCTTGACCGCGGGCGTCAGCGGGTGGCGTCCATTTCCGGCCCGCTCCACTCCGCGGCGGGACACGACCGGCTGGAGGGCTTCCGGGACGCGATGGCGTCACGCGGGTTTCCGTTCGTGCCGTCGGTCGAGGGCAATTTCACCCAGGCCGGCGGTGAGCAGGCGATGGAGCGGCTCCTGGCCGAACAGCCCGACCTGGACGGCCTGTTCGTCGCGAACGACCTGATGGCTCGCGGTGCGCTCGGGGTCCTGCGGGACCACGGACGCCGGGTGCCGGACGACGTCGCGGTGGTCGGGTTCGACGACAGCGCCGTCGCGGTCAGTTGCCGTCCCCAGCTCACCACTGTCCGCCAGCCGGTGGAGGACATGGGCGCCGAGATGGTCCGGTTGGTGCTTTCGCACCTCGCCGACCGCACTCAGCGCGTGACCTCGGTCATCTTCGAACCCACATTGGTCATCCGGGGAAGCACCTGACGCATGCGGTGAGCGACAAGGAAATGCCGCACAGCGCGGTGGTGAGCGCTGTGCGGCATTTCCACCTGGACACGGTCACGGACGGCCGGGAAGCCGGTAGTTGGCCCCGAGAACGGTGCCGCGGTCGGGTTTGTAGAGGTCGAAGCCGCGCGGGTCGCACTGCAGCCCGCCGTTGATGCAGTGGGTGACCATCGCGGCCAGGGTTTCGGGGTCCCACGCGTTGAAGAAGTCGTAGTGCCACGAATAACCGCGGCCACTCGCCAGATGTACCTGCGACATGTCCCCGCTGACCGGGAACGCCATCTTGAACTCGAGCATCGGCACGGGCACCGGGTGGTCGGCGGGGCAGGTGAGCGACACCGGGTCCGGATAGGCCATGTGGCTCTTGTGGTCGGCGGAGTCGAGGTGGACGCCGTCCCAGCAACTCGGTGCCTGGTAACGGATGTTGAGCTGGGTACCGGGCGTGCAGGTCACCGGGACGTCCCAGTTGTGGAAGCTGTCCCCGCATTCCCAGCCTTCGATCGCGCCCGGGGCGTGCTGGAACTGGTCTTCGGTGGCCATCGGGCTGCCGACGACGAACTTGAGACCGGGCGGGAACGGTTTGATCGAGGTGTAGTCGAGCACGCCGGACTTGTAATAGACGACCTGGGCGAAGTTGGGGAGTACGACCTGGGTGCCGTTGTACATCGTAGGGAACCAGTAGGCGGACAGGTCGTCCGGGGCCAGGCAGGTCGTCGCCCCGGTGCCGGCGGCCTGCAACGACGCCAGGGTCGTGTTCGCGTTGGTGGTGGTGTTGCCGAGGAAGGTGTGGTCGTGCGACGCCCCGGGCAGGCCGGGGAAGACGATGGGATCGTCGGGTTGATGGTGGCTGGGGGAGCAGTTGACCTGGAACTCGTGGTGGGTGACCACGGTGTCGGCCTGGGCGCTCATCGGGGTGGCGGCGGTCAGGAAGGCGGCCGCGAGCACCACGGATGAGGCGGAGGCGAGCAGGGTGAACTTCGATGGCACGGGATCCTCCACAGTGAGGGGCGTGACCGCAGGAGAGCGCTCTCCCAAGAGCTTGGGGACCAGCGCTCGACTTGTCAATGGTTGTCCGTTCGTCTGTTTGATGGGAAAAATCTGTCCACCGGCACTCGGCTACACCTCTTGACACTGACCTGGACGTCCTGTTGCATCGAGTGCTCAGGAGAGCGCTCTCCGGAGACGGCTCGCCTGGCTTGCCCATCCCCGGAACGTTCGAACTGGAGTCACTGTGGTCATACGGTTCACCGCCCGCGAGCGTGGGCGGCCCCATCGTGCCGCTGTCCTCGTCCTCATCGTCGCCGTGCTGGCCGGCTGGCTGGTCAGCGTGGCCGCCGCGCCGGCCGCGCATGCCGCAACGCTGCTCTCGCAAGGAAAACCGGCGACGGCGTCGACCTCGGAAGGGGCGTCGACCCCGGCGTCCGCCGCTGTCGACGGTGACGCCGGGACCCGCTGGTCGAGTGCTTTCGCCGACCCGCAATGGCTTCAGGTCGACCTCGGCACGACGTCGACGATCAGCCAGGTCGTGCTGAACTGGGAGTCGGCCTACGCGACCGGGTACCAGATCCAGGTCTCCGACAACGCGCAGAGCTGGCAGACCGTCTACTCCACCACGACCGGCACCGGCGGCGTGCAGACCATTCCGGTCTCCGGCAGCGGCCGGTACGTCCGGCTGAACGGTACGGCGAGGGTTGGCGGATACGGCTACTCGCTCTGGGAATTCCAGGTCAGCGGCACACCTGGCACCGACAGCGGCGGCGGGACCGCGGGCCCCGGGGTGACCAAGGTGACCGGGAGCCAGGGCAACTGGCAGCTGACCGTCGACGGCGCGCCGTACCAGGTCAAGGGCCTTACCTGGGGGCCGCCGGTGGCCGAAGCGGCGACCCGGATGCCGGACCTGCACGCGATGGGCGTCAACACCGTGCGCACCTGGGGCACCGACGGCACGACCAAGCCACTGCTCGATGCCGCCGCGGCCAACGGGATCAAGGTCATCAACGGCTTCTGGTTGCAACCCGGCGGCGGCCCGGGCAGCGGCGGGTGCGTCAACTACGTCACCGACGCGAACTACCGCGCGACGATGCTGAGCCAGATCCAGCAATGGGTGACCGCGTACCGGGATCACCCGGGCGTGCTCATGTGGAGCGTCGGCAACGAGTCCATTCTGGGCATGCAGAACTGCTTCTCCGGCACGGAACTCGAGCAGCAGCGCGTCGCGTACACGAAGTTCGTCGAGCAGGCCGCGCAAGCGATCCACGTCATCGACCCGAACCACCCGGTCACCTCGACCGACGCCTGGACTGGAGCATGGCCGTATTACAAGGCGTATGCACCGGATCTCGACCTCTACGCGGTCAACGCGTACAGGAACGCCTGCGGTGTCAAGCAGGACTGGATCGCCGGCGGCTACACCAAGCCCTACATCGTCACGGAGTCCGGTCCGCCCGGGGAATGGGAAATGCCGAACGACGCCAACGGCGTTCCCGGCCAGCCGACCGACGTGCAGAACCGTGACGGGTACACGGCCGCGTGGAACTGCATCGTCGGCCACACCGGCGTCGCCCTCGGCGCGACCTTGTTCAACTACGGCACGGAGAACGACTTCGGCGGCGTGTGGTTCAACCTGGATCCCGGCAACGAGAAGCGACTGTCCTACTACGCGGTCCGCAAGCTCTACAGTGGACAGACCGGCGGCAACACCCCGCCGGTGATCAGCTCGATGACGTTGAGCCGCACCAGTGACGTCCCGGCCGGTGGCACCTTCACCATCAACGCGAACACCGCGGATCCCGATGGCGACCAGATCACCTACGACGTCCGGTTCAGCAGCAAGTACGTCGACAACAACAGTGCCATCACCCCGGCGAAGTTCACCGGCACCGGTCCGTTCACCGTCACCGCGCCGCAATCGCTGGGTGTTTGGAAGGTCTACCTGTACGCCCACGACGGCCACGGCAACGTCGGTATCGAGACGCGCTCTTTCCGGGTCGTGCCGCCGCCGGTCGCCGGCACCGACGTGGCGCTGCACGCCACGGCCACCGCGTCGTCGTACCAGGCCACCGGTGACGGCGCGCCGTTCACGCCTTCGCTGGCGACTGATGGCAACAACGCCACGAGGTGGGCGAGCGACTGGAGTGATCCGCAGTGGCTGCAGGTCGACCTCGGCCGGTCGGTGGCGTTCAACCACGTGCAGTTGGTCTGGGAAGCCGCTTACGGCAAGGCGTACGACCTCCAGGTCAGTGACGACGGCACGAACTGGCGGACGGTCTACTCGACGACCACCGGTGACGGCGGCGTCGACGACCTCGGGGTCACCGCCACCGGCCGTTACGTCCGCATGAGCGGTACCCAGCGCGGGACCGGTTGGGGTTATGCCATGTACGAGTTCGGGGTCTACGCGCCCTGACGCTCAGGCCGATTGCCGGACCACGAGTGTCGGTTCGAAGATCGTCGAGCGAGGCGGCTGCTCCGGGTTCTCGATCCGGGCCAGGAGCAGCCGGGCCATTTCCGCGGCCATGAGCTCGACAGGCTGTCGCACGGTGGTCAGCTGGGGACGGCTGGCCACCGCCGCGCTGCTGTCGTCGAAGCCCACCACGGCGACGTCGTCCGGCACCCGTCGGCCGTGGTTGTGCAGAGTCAGGAGTGCGCCCTGGGCCATCAGGTCGTTGGCGGCGAACACACCGTCCAGGTGGGGATGCTCGGCGAGCAGGCGTTCCATCGCGAGCTCGCCGCCGTCCTGGCGGAAATCCCCTTCGGCGATGGGAATGTACGGGTACCCGTGCCGCGACATCGCGTCGCGAAAACCAGTCAGCCGGTCCTGGCTGGCGGGTACGTCCAGCGGGCCGGTGATGGTCGCGATCCGACGTCGGCCGCGGCCGGCGAGATGATCGGCCGCCAGTGCCGCGCCGGTGTGGTGCGCCAGGTCCACGTAGCTGATGGGGAGCGGCCGCGCCGGCCGCGCGAACAGGACGGCGTGCGCCCCCGCGTCGATGAAGAGCGCGGGCAACGGGTCCTCGGCGTGGGTGGACACGATGAGCGCGCCGTCCGCGTTGCCGTGGCGTACGTAGGCGAGCACGTCCGCGCGGGCGTCGTCGGTCTCGGCGAGCATCAGGACAGGATGGACGCCTTGCGTACGCAGGAACTTGACGACCCCGGCGGCGACCCGCCCGAAAAAGGGGTCCGTGAAGACGCCGGCCGAGAACGACTCGGCGTCGGCCCCGGCGCCGGAGACGACCAAGGCGATATTCCCGGTACGCCGCGTGACCAGGGAGCGCGCGGCCCGGTTGAGCGCGTAGCCGGTGGTGGCGATCGCCTGCCGGACGGTGTCCTGGATGCGGGGATCGACATTGCGCGTGCCGTTGACCACGCGCGACACCGTCGCCCGCGACACACCCGCCACGCGGGCCACGTCCTCCAGCGTCGGCGGCCCCACCGCCGCCCGGAGCGCGTCATCCATGGGCCATTTCTACCACGGGAGAGAGCGCTCTCCGAGTGCGCCTGTTCGCGAAGGTGGCCTGCGCGAACAGGCGCACTCGGTCAAGTCAGCCCCGGGGGTCGAAGGGGATGGCGCTGGGCTTGGACGCGGTGAGGAGGTCTTCGAACCGGCCGTCGCTGATCTTGATCGTCGCGGCGCCGAAGTCGGCACTCATCAGCTTGTCCCGCAGCGCGGTGCTGGGGTATCCGTCCCAGCCGACAAGCGGGGGGTAGCGCCAGTTGTGGTAGCTGTTCTCCGGCGGCTCGTCATTGTTGTTGGCGAGGCGGAAGAAATGCGTGCCGATGCCGTCCTTGTGGTAGACGACCTTCGGGTGCGATCCGTCGAAGCGGACCTGTGAGCGATCGTAGGTCACCTGGCTGCTGTGCTGCGTCGTCGTCACGTACTCGACCTGGTTCGAGCCCTGGTTGATCCACGAGATGACGTGTTCCCAGTCATGGCGGTGGCCGCCGAGGCCGCTGCCATCGACGGCCTGGTCCTTCTCGAAGTAGCTGGCGTAAATCACCGCGCACCAGCCGTTGTTGCACTTCGTGCGCGAGTAGGTCTGCGAGTTGTCGAGGTCGGACTGGTCGTGGCAGCTGCCGTTGACCGCGCCGGTCGTGTTCAGCCCGGGAGCGAGGGTCCCGTCCGGGCCGATCGCCGGGGTGGCGTAGCAGCCGTCGGTGTCGTAGTCATAGGCAGGAGAGAACGAACTCTCGTACCCTCCTGCGTTTTGAGGCAGGTTGTGCGGCGGATCGGCGTGGGCGGCCGACGCGGGGACCACGACAGCGAGCGCGGTCATGCCGATGGCCACCCCGATCCGGGATCGAGTGCGCTTCAAGGACTTCCTCAGGTTTCCCATGCTCCACTTTTCTCGAAGGGCTCAGCGCATGACTCGGCAACGCGTCGACATGGTTGAACCACTGGCGGGGACGGAGATTGTGTGATCCTTTCTCACCGCCGATCATGTTCGCACAGAATGTCCGATACGTGAACACGCTTCGTATATCAGCGGAACGCGCCTGGCGGGGCGGAAGGCTTGTCCCGATGAGTGGCACGCGTGGTCGGCTGCTTCGGCGAGTCGTTTCGGCGAGCCGTGATGGTGGGGATCGGTTCAGGTGGCAGGTTCCTGTCTACTGCAGCAAGGACCGGGGCCTGGCGTGGGCTGAGAGGCCGATTTTGAGGGCCTGTGCCGTTTTGCTGATGGCGGGTTTCGGGAGTGACTGGAAGGGGCTTTCCTTGCAGTGAGCGCACGTATGGCGCCGTTCGCAATTTGCCAATCACGGTAAGCAACTGTGCTCGTTCGTCTGGTGTATGCGTGAGTGAAGCGGCAAGCATGCGCAGGCGACCGGCGAGCGTATTTCGTTGCTATAGCGGGCTTTTTCGAATAATCGATGACTACGTTCCGCGATAATATGTATCACCTGAACGTGTTCCGAATGTACGTTCGATCCGTAGTAGAATAAAGGAGTGCCCAGCGTAACGACCACCCTCCCCGATGCCGCCGATATCCGGCGTGCTGATCCGGCGACGCTGGTCGAGTACGCCCGGGTGATCACCCGGGAAGTGAACCGGTACACCGCGCTGCTGGGTCTGGTGGTCACCAAGACTGAGACTGATGGCATCAAGGCGACTCATCAGTACAACTCTGCGGTGCAGTGGCTGATGCATACGACGGGGATGTCCGAGCCCGCGGCGCGTCAGATCGTGGTCCGTGCCCGCGGGACCAACTCCTTGTACACCATCGACGGGACAGAGATCCCCGGTGTCGCGCCCCTGACCGGTCTCGCCGCACTCGCCGGTGCCCTCACTCCCGCGCACGTGGACGTGATCGTGAAAATCATGACGGCGATGCCCGCGACGGTGTCGGAGGAGGACCGGGTGGCGGCGGAAAAGATCCTGATCGGTGTGGCCCGTGCCGCGTCCCCGGTCGAGGAGGCCTTTGGTGAAGTTGAGTAGTGTGATGTGGCGATGACGGATGACACGCCGAACTCGTTGATATGCAAGAGAAAAACGCAGAACCTCGGTATGAGGATGGTCCTTCCGAGATCAACTTCATAGAGGTTCTTCGCCTGATGAGTACTGCATACGAGGCGGTCCTGGACGTGTTTGAGGACAGTGCCCGCTTCCTGTCCGCGCTGCTGCATGCCGTGCGGGTGCGCCGGGGTACTCGTAAGGGAACCCGTGCGCTGGGGATGTACAAGCAGGCGGTGTTGGTGTTGCGGTGGTTCCTCGACGACACTCGGATGTCGGGGCTGGCCAGGGACAACGCGATCGCCTCCTTGACGGCGTACGCCTACCGCGATGAGGGGATCGCGGTACTGGCCGTGTGCACGCCGTCCCTGCACGGGGCGTTGCTGGCGGCGAAGGCCGCCGGGCATTCGCACGTGATCGTGGACGGCACGTTGATCTACACCGACCGGATCGACACCCTTGGCCCCACCGTCGGGGTGGATCTGTGGTGGTCGGGGAAGCA
>NZ_JAODNM010000012.1 GCF_025464955.1 Amycolatopsis sp.
CAAGGCACCGGTTTCGCTGACGTCGCGTCCGCAGCACAAGATCGGCGTCGGCCCCGGTGAGACGCGCGGCGGCCACACCGTCTACATCCTGCCGGACGCGACCCGGGTGGTGTCCGTCCGCTGGAGCACTCGCCCCGACCCCGAAGCACGCACTCTCACCTGGTCGATCGAGGACTAGCGGCGGCGACCCCTCGGGGTCACCCGTGTGGCGTTGATAGTGCTGAGGTGACTTGGGATTTCGACGTTCGACAGCGCGGGGCAGAACGTCGTGTCGGGTTCCGCTCTGGGCGGCAGGGACTGGGGTGGCGGGGGACGCGGACCGGATCGGAGGCCCCGCGTCCGTGGGGCTGGTGGTGTCAGTGTGATTGCTGGGGTTAGCCGGTCCGGTGCCCTTGTGTACGAAACGTCCCCCGATACAAATGATTTGTACTAAACGTCCCCCGAGTCACTCGAGCACGGACCGCAACGCCACACCAGCACCCACCGGAGGACTAGACGTCGGTTCCCGCGTACGAAGAACCGGCCGGTAGGTACTTCGCACTCACCCGGCCGGTCATGCCGTCGAAGAACCCACGCAGCAGTGCCGCCACGTGAGTTCGCCGCTTCGCCTCGAACAGGGCCGTGTTGACCGTCCACCGCGTCAGGTAGAGCACAGCCGACAACGCCCAGCGCCGGTTCCCGCGCAGCTGCTCCCTGGCGAGGATCGTGCTGTTCCTGGCGACCCAGTAGTGCCGCCAAGCCGGGTAGTGCAGCACGTGCGTCCGAAGGAAACCGACCCGGTGCTCCCGGCGGTCGCCGAGCGAATGCGGGAGCAGCACGCTCGTGTCCTGGACCACGCGGAACCCGGCATTGCGCGCACGTAGGCAGAAGTCGAAATCGACCCAGTCGACGAAGAAATCCTCACGGAACCGGCCGACGGCGTCGAGGCAGTTGCGCCGGACGAGCATGCCCGAGGTCATCACGCCGTCGCGGTCGGCGACCACCGGGCCCGTTTCCGCGGCCCGCTCGTACGTCCCGCCGTGCGCGGCGTCCCACGGCGTCGGCGCGACGACGCCGATGTGCTCGTCGGCGAAGTGCGCGGACAATGCCGGGACGAGTGCTTGCGGCAGCACGGAATCCTGGTCGAGGAACAGGACGAAGGCGGTGTCGGCGGGCAGTTTCTCCACCGCGGCGTTGAGAGCGGCGGCGAGGCCCTGGTTGCTTCCGTTGCGCAGCACGGTGATCCGCGGGTCGTCCAGTTTCTCGGCGGCGGAGGCCGACGACGCCGGGGTGTTGTCGGAGACGATCACCCCGGTACAGGTCAGCAGCGCGGACTCGACCACGGCCGCCAGCCTGTCGTCCGGGTGGTACGCCGTCACGACGGCGGTCACCGGCGCGGTCATCGTGCCACCTTCGTTCCGGAGCGGTAGTCGGCGCCGGCGGGCAGGTAGCCGGGTGTCGTCCGGTTCGTCACGGCGTCGAGGGCTCCGCGCAGGATCGCCTTGACGTTCGCCGCCCGCGAAGGCTCGAACACCGCGGTGGTCAATGCCTGACGACCGAGGTAGAGCACGGCCTGCAGCGCCCAGCGCGGGTTGCGGCCGAGCGACTCGCGGATCAGCACCAGCCCGTTCCTGGTGATCCAGTAGTGCCGCCAAGGCGAATAACGAAGGACCCGGATGGTCATCGGCCCGACGCGGTGCTCGCGCCGGTCGCCGATCGAGTGCGGCAGCAGGGTTTTGGTGTCCTGCACGATCCGGACGCCGTTGCGCCGGATCCGCAGGCAGAAGTCGTTGTCCACCCAGTCGACGAAGAACTCGTCGCGGAAGGGTCCCGCCGCGTCGAGGACCTCGCGCCGGACCAGCATCCCGGAGGTGATGACGGTGTCGCGGTCGACGAGCTCACCCGCGCTGGGCGCGAACCGGTCGTAGGTCGAGCCGTCCACCGCGTCGACCGGAGTGGGAGCGATGACGCCGATGGACGCGTCCGCCAGGCTCGCCGCGAGCGCGGTCACCAATCCGGCCGGGAGCACGGAATCCTGGTCGAGAACGAGGACCGCTTCGGCCTTGGCGGATAGCGCGCCGACCGCGGCGTTGAGCGCACCCGCGAGGCCTCCGTTGCTCCCGGAGCGGAGCACCCGGACGCCCGGCCCGGCCAGTCCGTCGGTCAGCGACGCCGACCCGGCCGGGGTGTTGTCGACGACGAGCACTTCGGCGCAGGTCTCGAGAGCGGTACCGATCACGGCCGACAACCGGTCGTCCGGATGGTAGGCCGTGACGACAGCGGTGATGTTGATGCTGGGCTCAGCCATCGGTATGGGGGCTCCTCGAGATCGGCGGCAGAGGGCGACCGACCGCGTCTCCCACTGGCCGGATTGATGCTACAGACGCTCGCGGACGCCCCGGCCAGGCCACCTTCCCGACGGGACATCGCCGCCCGGACACTGTCCGCTACGCTGCGATAGCGGGACGATCTCCACTTGCCGCGTGTGATGCGCGGCCTGGTCGCCGCCCCGAATTCGACCGACAGACCGACAGGCTTGGAGCATGAACCCCTTCCGTTTCCTCCGCGGTCCGATGCCGTTGATCGGCGCCGGGCTCGCGCTGGTGGTCCTTTCCGGTGTCGGGTACATCGGCCTGATCACCCGCTCGGGGGTCGGCACGGCCGGGATCGCTGCCCTGACCAGCCTGTACTTCCTGATCAACACCGTCGCGCTCGGTGTCTTCTCCGGTGTCGAGCAGGAGATGTCGCGCACGGTCAGCCAGGAACGCGCCGTCGGCCGACTCTCGGTTCCGGCCGCGCACGTGGTGGCCAAGCAGGCGGTCCGGCTGTTCCTGTTCGCCTCCGCCGGGGTGCTCGTGCTGTCTCCGGTGCTGGTCAAGGGGTCGTTCCAGGGGCATTGGTCGCTGGTCGGCGAGCTCATCGTCGGCCTGTTCGCCACCTGCTGCGCGTCCACCGTCCGCGGCGCGCTGGCCGGCAGCAAGCGGTTCGGTTTCTATGCCGCGTCGCTGGCCACAGAAGGCCTGTCACGCCTGATCCTGTGCACGGCGCTGTGGCTGCTCAAGGTGGATTCGGTCTGGGCCTTCGGCCTGGCGTTCGTCCTCGGTCAACTCTTCGCGGCGCTGGTCGGCGCCGTACTCTTCTGGCTCGCCGGTGACCGCAACCGTGCCCGGTTGACGTCGCCGGGTGCCGCCGAGCCGATCGCGGGCGCCGGCAAGATGCGCTTCGGGATCGCGGCGGGCCTGGGGCTGCTGGTCATCGCCAGCCTCACCAACCAGGCCGTGGTCAACCTGCCGCCGGTGCTCGTCGCGGCCAAGCTTGTCAGTCAACCCGCGCTCTCAGCGGCGATCGGCGTGGCGCTGACCCTGACCCGGCTGCCGATGTTCGCCTTCGTACCCCTGCAGACCATGCTCCTGCCGCGGCTCACCGAAACCGCGACGCGCGGAGACCGCCTCGGGGTGCGCAAGCAGACCATGCGCACCGTCGCGGCGTGCGTGGTGCTGGGGTTGGCCGGCATCCTCGTGCTGGCCACCGCCGGCCCCTGGCTGCTCGGGGTCTACGCGCCCAAGGTGGCGGGCCTGTTGTCCGGCGCGACCATGGCCGGGCTTGGCATCGGGACGCTCTTCCTGATGACGGCGAACGTCACGCAACCCGCGCTGCTCGCCCTCGGCAAGCACCGCCTGGTGCTGGCGTCCTATCTGACCGGCGCGGCGGCCATGGTCGTCGCGTTCGTACTGCCGCTCGACCCGGTCTTCTCCGCGGTGCTCACGGCGTCCGTCGGCCCCATCGCCTTGGCGACCGTCATGGCCGTCGCGCTGGCACGGGCGACCCACGGCGCCCTGCCGCCCACCGCCGACGCACCCGCGCCCGCCGTCCACTGAGAACTATCGCAACTCGACGGCGAGTTGCGATAGTTGCCAAACCTCAGCATCGCAACTCGACGGCGAGTTGGTGGTTGTCGGCCCGTCAGTTCACGTCGTCGCAGGGCAGTGTGAGGAACCAACCGGCTGGGTCCTCCACTACGCGCGCGGTCGGTTTTCCTTGCGCGCACTGGAGTTTCGCGTCGGCGACGCTCTGGTCCCACGGCGTGCCGGTCAGCGGATAGGCCGACTTCGGCAGTTGCCGCACGATGCCGGTGAGCAGGACTGCCGCCACGGCTACCGCACCGATGCGCCGCCAAGCGGCCTTGGGGATCTGGTCCAGCCCGATCACGACCACGGTGAGCAGGAACAGCACCGGCGCCGAGCTGTAGCGCTGGCCGTCGATCACGACCCCGGGGCGGTCGACGTACAGCCCGGTGTGCCAGTTCCGGCCCAGGTCCAAGGCGATGAACAGTGCGCCATAAGCGATCGCGGCGACCACCAGCACCCGACGCGGCGTGCCGCTCCAGCGGATCGCCACCGCCGCCAGCGCCAGCGCGAAGAGCAGCGTCAGCACCGCAGGCCAGTAGCCGAACAGGGAGTAGATCCGCGCGACGTCCTCTGAGTTGCTGAACGCCACCAGCGGAACCCGCATCAGGGCACCCGTCGCGACACCGAAGACGTCGATGGGCTCTGCGAAGTACGGATCCCGCTGGGCCAGCAGAAGCGCGACCAGCTGGACGACCGTGCCTGCCCAGAACCCGGCGGTGATCAACGCCTGCCGCCGCCCGGCGAGCGCGAACCTGGCCACCGCGATCGGGGCCAGCAGCAGGCCCACCGCACTGGTCGTCACCGCCAGGAAGAGCGCGATGGCGACGACCACGCTCTGCCAGCGCTTCGCCGGCCGCCACCACAGCAGCCAGAACGCGCCATACAACGCGAACCAGTGGAAGTTGGCCAGGTTGCCCAGGGATTCGGAGTTCCCGGCCGGGGCCACCACGACCAGCGCGGCCAGTGCGAACCGCGCGACGCGGGACCGCACGAGCCCGCCCGAGGACGCGAACACGAACAGCGCCACGACCGCCCGCAGCATCGCCGCGGTGACCGCGATGCCCACGGCCGCCCAGCTCAGCGGGAACAGCCCGATCACTTCGCTGGCCAGCCTCGGCACCATGTGCAGATAGCCCTCGTAGGGCGAGACCAGGTTCGCACCAAACGACTTCGTGCGGGCGTCCAGCAGGAAGCGCGCGCCGTCCTCGGCCCAGAGGTGGTTCAGCCGCGTCCGGCCCGCCGGGATCAGCAGCAGATACGCGACGGCCGCGAGGAACGCGGCGGAGTAGCCGGCCACCACCCTCGCCCGAGGCGTCTTGCTCGGTTCGGCGGCCGGGAACAGCCCGGCCAGACGGGGCTTCCACCGGGCCCAGAGGGACGTCAGCGGGCCCGCGTCGTCCTCGATCGCTGTCGCGTTCCCTGTCATCTGGACCGGATCGCTCCCCTCATGTACGTGCGCGATCGGTATTCGGTCGCTCCGGGCGGTCACCCACCACAGCGCCCCGACCGAGATGTCCGGCGTATCCTACTTACCGAAAACTCGCTCTCAACGAGGACCCGTGGGCACCCATCCAGACCACTGTGTGAGGTCGCACGCCAAGCTTCTCCGTGCATTGTCAGATCCCGCCGAGCACATCCGTAACCTGAAATGCCTCGCTCGCTACAGTCCGCTCTCCCACACTGAGCAGACCCCAAATGGCCTCGTTGGGCGCACGCTTATCCTCGCGATTTGTGCTTGTGAGAAGCGTTCGCGGGCGGGGTCGACGTGGCTGGTTGGGGAGCAGGCGGCGCGGGAGCGGGTTTGCGCTCCAGGAGGGCCACAGTCGCGTAGTCGGAGGGGTGGTCGATCTGCGCCACGGTGAAATCTGCCCGCAGCGCCCGCTGTTGCGCGGACGGGAGTCCCTCCAACGGATCCACCGGCGGGACATTGTCCAGCGGGTCCGCTGACTGATTGACCCTGGCCAGCCACAACCGGCGCACATCACGCAGTGCCGACTGAGGATCAGCAGTGTCCTCGGTGAAGAACTCCCCGAGCTCGGTCCCCGTGCGGGCCGCGAAGACATCGTGCGGCTCGACACCGGCTGGTAGGTAGTAACGCAGCCCGGTGTCGATCATGTAGTAGCCGTCGATCGCCCGGACCGGCACCACCCCGTCGCCCGGGCGGTAGCCCTGCGCGATGATGGCGGCGACACCGGCGTAGCTGAACGACGGTGTCGCCGGTGCACCAGGATAAGTCCACCAGTCGTGCGCGTCCGGGGCGCGCAGCGCGCGCTGGTCGGGCACGCCGAGCAGGGCCAGCACGATCAGCGTGACGACGGCAGGCACCCGGCCGAGCGCAGCAATGCCGGCGCCGGCGACCAATGCCCACGCCGGCAAGGTGAATGTCAGGTATCTCGGCATCCAGTACGACGTTCCACCGTGCGAGACGACCCAAACCACGGCGATCGGAAGCGCGGCCATCGCCAGCCCGCCGACCGCGTGGCTCCGCGAAGCGCCGAGCGCCAGCGGAGCCAGCACGATCACAGCGCCGGCCATCAATATGGAGCAGAACAGCTGGGGCCATAGCGCGAAGACGGCGCCCGGACTGGGGACGGGAATATCGAACTGGATCTTGGCCTGCCGCAGCCCGAAGATCACGACGGGAGTCAGCATAGCCACCCCGACCGCAGTAGCCGCCAGGAAACCGAGCAGGATCCGCCGCTCTCGCCGCTGCCACCAATGCACCGCGACCACGACTCCGTGGCCGAACAGAAAAGACAGCGCGACGAGATTCAGGACGCCGACGAACGACACGGCCAGTGCGTAGCCGACCCACCGAAGCCACCCCGACCGGTCAAGTGCCCGAAGCAGTAGCAATGTCGCCAGTGCCACGGCAAAAACGGTCAACGCGTACGAACGTGCCTCCTGGGCGAACCGCGACACGGCCGGAACCAGGACGAACACGATCCCGGCCCACACGGCGGCGCGGTCGCCGAACATCCGCTTCGTGACCAGAGCGGTGAGCGCGGCGGCCGCGGCCATCGCGAGCACTGAAGGAACCCTCAGTGCGACGACCGAGTCTCCGAACAGCGCCATCCAGCCGTGCAGGAACAAGTAGTAGGCACCGGAGGAGGCGTCGGTGTGCCCGAGCAGTTCGAACAGCTGGCCCGTGCTGCGCGAAGCAGCGTCCCACGAGGCCAACTCGTCCCGCCAGAGCTCCGGACGACCCAGCTGGTACAGGCCGAGGACGAGGGCCAGCAGGGCCGGCCACAGCCAGACCCGGCTGATCAGGTGGACGAGCCTGGCCGGTACCCAGTTCCGGGTGGGCGGCGGTCCGTCCTCTCCGCCCGGCACGGCACCCTGGCGGCCTGTCCCTGTACCTACGGCAACAACGCTCATGATCCTCGAATGTCAGCAAGAAACGGCAAAGGCGCCGACATCGTATTCGACTCCCTACTTTCCCCATCCGGACACCGGGTCCAGGGTCCGAAAAGGATCCACGCGAAGTGCGCCATCCTGTTGCTCATAGACTTCGCGAGCCCGTGACTCCGCGACTAGGTACGAGGACTGCATGAACTGGCTGGACGTCTCACCCGTCGCCTTGGTCTGCGTGGGCTGGCTCTTCGTACCGGGGCTGCTGCTCAGCTACGCCGCCGGGTTCCGCAGCATCGCGGCCTGGGCAGTGGCGCCCGCGCTGAGCGTAGCGATCATCGCGGTGACCGCGGTGCTCGCCGGCAAACTGGGCCTGTCGTGGTCGGTGCCGCTGGTCCTGATCGTCACGGTGCTCGCGGCCGTCGTCACGGGCGGGGGCGCGTGGCTGCTTCGCAAGCGCTTCGATGTCGTGCGCGAAGCGGACTCTCGCCCGCTCATCGTCGCTGCCTTCGTCGGGCTCGTGCCCGCGATCGTGCTCGGCGGCATCGCGACCATCATCGGTATGGGCAGCCCGGACTCGCTGTCCGAGACGTTCGACGCGGTCTTCCACTACAACGCCATCGCCTACATCATCGACAGCCGCCAGGCGTCCTCGCTGACGCTGACCACCCTCGGCACGCCGGGCATGCCGCCCGGGTTCTACCCCGGCGCGTGGCACGACGTCGCGTCGCTGGTGGTGCTCGCCACCGGCACCAGCATCCCGGTCGCGGCCAACCTGCTGACCGGCGTGCTCGCCGTGGTCGTCTGGCCGCTGAGCTGCGTCCTGCTGGTCCGCCAGGTGGGGGGCCGGTCGATCCCCGCGATGGCCATCACCGGCCTGGTCAGCATCGGCTTCACCGCGTTCCCCTGGGGACTGATGGACTTCGGCGTGCTGTGGCCGAACCTGCTCGGGCTCTCGCTGATCCCGATCGGCGCGTCGGTCGCGGTGTCGCTGGCCGGGCTGGCCAACGACGACGTCATCGGCAAGGGCCGGGCCTGGCTGCTGCTGCCGTTCGTGGTGATCGGCGGCGGCCTCGCCCATCCGAACTCGCTGTTCACGCTGGCCGTCATCATGCTGTTCCCGCTGTTCACCGGTATCGGCCGGTGGGCGCTGCGGATGCGGGCGGAGGGGCGCACGGCCCGCGGCCTGAGCTGGTTCGCCGTCGCCGTGATCGTGCTCGTCGGAGCCTGGCGCGTCGCGTCCACGACCCCGGCACTCGCGACCGTGCGGACGTTCTACTGGGCTCCGTTCGAGAGCGCGACGCAGGCTGTCGGCCAGGCCGTGTTCGGCTCCACCAACGGCCGTCCGGCGCTCTGGGCGCTCGCGGCCGCGATGATCGTCGGGATCGTGCTCCTGTGGAAGCTGCGCGACCAGCGCTGGCTGATCGGGGCCTTCGCCGCGAGCGTCTTCCTGTACGTGCTGGCCGCGGCGCTGAACACGCCGGGCACCCAGCGTTTCACCGGCTACTGGTACAACGACTCGAACCGGCTGGCGGCGGCGATTCCGATCACCGCGGTGCCGCTGGCCGTGCTCGGAATCGTGTACGTCTCCAAGCTGCTGCGCGACAAGCTCGCCGAGCGTGAGCGCCCGCTGCTGGGGCGGTTCGGCGCCTCGACGCTCGGGGTGACCCTGGTGGTCACGCTGCTCGTCGCCCTCGCCGGTAAGGGCATGTACGTCAACGCCCACATCACGACGGTCGGGTACGCCTACACCTCCCGGACCGATTCCACCACGAACAACCTCGTCGACGACCGCGAGCGCGCCTTCTACGACAAGATCAAGAAGGACATCCCGGCGAACGCGGTGGTGGCGAGCAACCCCTGGGACGGCAGCGCACTGCTGTGGGCCCTGATCGACCGCAAGCCGCTGTTCCCGCACATGGACCTGCCGAAGACGCCGCCGCAGGACTACCTCGCCAAGCACCTGGTCGACGCCGTCTCCGACCCGACGGTATGTCTGGACGCCAAGAAGCTCGGGGTCGACTTCGTCCTCATCGGCAACCAGCACTTCTGGCTGACCGACAACCGGCGCAAGGACTACCCCGGCATCGTGGATCCTGTCGGACGGCCCGGCTTCCAGCTGGTCGACGCCGACGGCGACCTCAAGCTCTACAAGATCACCGCCTGCTGATGTCAGGAGAACCCCCGGCGATGACCGGCAAGATCACCGCGATCGCGACGGCATACCACCCCGACGCCCGGCTGTTGGCCGTCGTCGAGGCTGCCACTGCGTCCTGCGCCGAGGTGCTGGTGGTGGACAACACCCCCGGCGGCGCGGACCTGCTCGCCGGGGAGCTGCCCGACGGGGTCCGCGTGCTGCGGCCCGACGGCAACCTCGGCCTGGCCGGTGCGCTCAACCTGGGCCTGCGCGAGGTGTCGGCGGGTTCGGACGCGGTTCTGTTGCTCGACCAGGACTCGGTGCTCTCGACGCGGCTGATCGAGCAGTTGGCCGCGCACCTGGCCGACCCGTCGGTCGGCGCGGCCGCCCCCGCGCCCTGGGACGCGGTCCGTGAGTCCTACATCGACCCGCGCACGGCGTTGCGCCCCGACGTCGCCGACCGCGACGCCGTCATCACCTCCGGCATGGTCGTGCGGCGTGCCCTGCTCGACGAGCTCGGCGGGTTCCGCGAGGACTTCTTCGTCGACTGCGTGGACCAGGACTTCTGCCTGCGCCTGCGGCGGACCGGCGCGCGGATCGTGCAGGACAAGCGGATCAGGCTCCCGCATTCGCTCGGCGAGGTCCAGGAGCACCGGTTCCTGGTCGGGCACGTCCGCGTCACCCACCATCCGCGGTGGCGGCTGTACTGGGTGATCCGCAACGGCGTCGTGCTGGTGAAGGAGAACGTCCGGCGGTCGCCGGTGTGGAGCCTGACGTCGGTGCTGATCATGGTCCGCTGGGTACTGCTGACCGCGTTGTACGAAAAGCCTCGGGGAGCCCGGTTGCGCGCGATGCGGCACGGCCTTCGCGACGGTTTGCGCGGCCGGACCAGCTCGGAGTACCTGCCCGCGGGCAGCGCGGTCGCCGGATCCTGAGCCCGATCGGCGCCGACCCGGCACCGGGCACGAGCGCTCCGGCGGCTGGAACTACACTTCGAACGAGATCTTTTCGTTTCCGAATAAGCCCGGAACCGACGAGACCCGCGCATTGATCCGCGAATCTTCGACAATGCTTCAAACGTCCTGGAGGACTTGGTGACCGAGTGGTCCGATGTCTGGTTGGTCGTTCCCGTGTACAACGAGGCCCAGGTCATCGGGGATGTCATCCGGAACGCCAGGCAGACATTCCCCAACATCGTCTGCGTGGATGACGGCAGCGTCGACTTCTCCGCCGACCGCATTCACGAGGCCGGCGCGCACCTGGTGCGCCACCCGGTGAACCTCGGCCAGGGCGCCGCGATCCAGACCGGCGTCAGCTACGCCAGGTCGCAGCCCGGTGCCAAGTACTTCGTCACCTTCGACGCCGACGGCCAGCACCAGGTGGACGACGTGGTGCGGATGGTCAAGCGGCTGCAGGCCGAGGACCTCGACATCGTCGTCGGCACCCGGTTCCTGACCGGCGCTGACACCAGCCACATCCCGTGGATCAAGCGTTTCGTGCTCAAGACCGTGGTGCTGCTCAGCCCGCGTACGAGGCGACTGGGGCTCACCGACGCGCACAACGGGCTGCGGGTGTTCAACCGGACCGTGGCGGACACGCTGAACATCACCATCAACGGTATGGGGCACGCGTCGGAGTTCGTCGAACTCGTCGACCACCACCACTGGAAGGTCGCGGAAGAGTCCGTGACGATCCTTTACACGGAGTATTCGATGGCCAAGGGCCAGTCATTGATCAACGGGGTGAACATTGTCTTCGACAGTGTTCTGAGGACGGGTCCGAGGCGCTGACATGTTGATCCAGATCCTGCTCATCGCCGCCACTCTCCTGCTGCTCCTGCTGTTCCTGCGCCACCACGGCAAGAGCAAGACCGCCGCCGGGGTCAAGCTCGGCTTCGCGGTGTTCATGATCTTCGGGGTGCTCGCCGTGCTGCTGCCCAACGAGGTCAGCAAGATCGCCAACTTCCTCGGCGTCGGCCGCGGTACCGACCTCCTGCTCTACGGCATGATCGTGGCCTTCGGTTTCGCCACCATCAACACGTTCCTGCGGTTCAAGGAGCTCGAACTGCGCTACGCCAAGCTGGTGCGGGCCGTCGCTCTCCAGAACGCCACCGTCCCCGACGACGACCACTGACGGCACTTTTGCACTTTTGTGCCCTCGTTGAACGCTCAACGAGGGCACTTTTGTGGCTCTTGTGTCGTATGTGCGGGATCGCGAGCGTGGAACTCAGCGCCTTGAGCGTGGAACTCGCGGTGTCCGCCAACGGGAGTTGACCGCGCAGGATGTCCGTTTCGCAACTCGACGGCGAGTTGCGATGGTTGAGCGTTCAACGAGGGTACTTTTGTACAAAAGTGGTTCTTCGGTGGTATGTGTGGGTGCTGGTTGCTGTGGACTGGCAGCGTTTTACCGCAGCAAGGGCCTGGTCGTGTCCGGTGTATGGCGAATGCCGGTGTCCGGAGCTGGGTGTGGGACTCGCCGGTCTGAGTGTGGGACTCGCCCTCGCTGAACGTGGGACTCGCACAGCACATCGGCGAGTC
>NZ_JAODNM010000159.1 GCF_025464955.1 Amycolatopsis sp.
GCGGCGGTTTGCAACGGGCCGCAACACTCACCAGCCGGGAGCAGCGGGTCGGTCAGTGCTCGGCGGCTTCCTTGGCCAGGCGGTCGGTCTCGCGCTGGTAGGAGCGCTGGATCTCTTCCTCGGCGCCGACGCGGCCGGTCCACGAGGAGCCTTCGACGCTCTTGCCGGGCTCGAGGTCCTTGTAGACCTGGAAGAAGTGCTCGATCTCCAGGCGGTGGAACTCGTTCATGTGGTGGATGTCGCGCAGGTGCTCGAGGCGAGGGTCGTAGGCCGGGACGGCGATGACCTTGTCGTCCGGGCCCTTCTCGTCGGTCATCCGGAACATGCCGATCGCGCGGCAGCGGATCAGGCAGCCGGGGAACGTCGGCTCCTGGACGAGGACCATCACGTCCAGCGGGTCGCCGTCCTGGCCGAGAGTGTCGTCGATGAACCCGTAGTCGGCCGGGTACTGGGTGGCGGTGAACAGGGTGCGGTCCAGCTTGATGCGCCCGGTCTTGTGGTCCACCTCGTACTTGTTGCGTTCCCCTTTGGGGATTTCGATCGTGACGTCGAAGTCCACGATTTCCTCGCTGCTCTCATCAGGTACCCACGCATCGTGGGCGGCTCACCGTGATCCCGCTCTTGACCTCACTAGTGTGGACTACGTACCCCTGGTGAGTCGCACTGATGTCGGCTCGGCGGTATGTGAGTTTCGCCCCTGCCCGGGGCAGACAGAAGGAGCAGTGCGTGCCCGAGCAGGAAGAACCCGGCTGGCCGTCGGCCGATGAGGACTCGACGTCCGGACCGGCCTCCGACCAGGGATACAGCGTCCCTGACGGCGGCGCGACAGCCCAACTGCCTGTCCCAGGGCCGCCCCGGGGAGGCTCCGGCAACGGGCGCACCGACCGGCTCGCAGTGCCAAACGTCACGCCGCAACCGCGACCGGACGCCGAGACTTCCTGGTTCCGCCCGGCCCAGCCTGCCCAGCCGCCTGCCCAGCAGCAGCAGCCCCAGCGGCAATCTCAGCCACCGCAGCAACCTCAGCAGCAGCGGTCAGGCCCGCCAAGGCCTCCCCAGCCGCAACGGCCGTCGCAGCGCCCTGACCAGCGGTTCGACCAGCAGCAGAGCCAGCAACAGCAACAAGGCCGCCTTGACGACCCCCGCGGGCCGTTCCAGGCTCCGCCGGAACCGCGTCAGCAGCAGCGTCCTGACCAGCAGTATCCCGACCAGCAGTATCCCGACCAGCGCAGACTCCCGCAGATCCCGCAGTCGCCGCACGCCCTGCCGATGCGGATCGAACCGACCGGGGAGCTACACCCGGCGGAGGCGACCACCGGCGCCGATCGGGGCGTCCCGCGCACCCGGCCCGTCCCGCCGCCCGACCGGCCTGTCGAGCCCGAGCCCGAGCCCGAGCCCGAGTACGACCCCGACTTCGCCGACTACGACCCCGAGCCGGTAGCCGAGACGCACCACGAGGAGCCGGCGCCGCCTCCTCCTCCGGTCAAGACCAAGCGTCGGCGCAAGGGGCTGCTGATCGGCAGTCTGGTGGCGTTGCTGCTGGTCATCGCGCTCGGCGTCGCTGCCGCGCTGCCGCAGGTGTCCAATCGCCTGGGCCTGCCGTGGGCGCCCAACGCGCCGAAGGGCGACGAACCGGCGCTCGTCGCGGTCACCACGCAACTGCACGGCCCGCGGGACTCGTCGCCCGAGCCGCTCGCCGGGTCGGTAGCGTCGATCTTGAAAGGCCCCGCCGGAAGCTCCGACCTGGGTAAACTGACCGGCAGTGTCCTCGACGCGACGACCGGCACCGAGCTCTGGGACCGCAACGCCGGCACGGCGTTGACTCCCGCGTCCACCACGAAACTGCTCACCGTGTCCGCGGCGCTGCTCTCACTGGACCACGGCCTCCAGCTCACGACGAAGGTCGTCCAGGGCAGTCAGCCCGGCACGGTGATCCTCGTCGCCGGCGGTGACATGACGCTGAACTCGCTCCCGGCCGGGAAGGAGTCGATCTACCCCGGCTCCGCGCATTTCGACGACCTCATCGCGCAGGTCAAGAAGGCGAATCCCAGCGTCAAGAAGGTGCAGCTCGACCTGAGCGCATACGTCGGCCCGACGACCGCGCCGGGCTGGGACTCCAACGACGCGCCGTCGGTTTCGGCGACGAACCTGGTGCCGATCATGCTCGACGGCGGCCGCAACGACCCGACCGGCAACGATGTCTCGCGCGTCGCGAATCCCGCCACCGCGGCGGTGAAGGCGATGGCGCAGGGGCTCGGCGCGCAGTCGTCCGGGATGGCGAAGGCTCCCACCGGGGCCACGGTCCTCGGCGAGGTCAAGTCCGCGCCGCTGACCGAGCTCGTCGACACGCTCCTGACCAACTCGGACAACAACCTCGCCGACACCATAGGGCGGCAGGTCGCCATCGCGAAGGGCGACGAGCCCTCGTACGCCGGTGCGGTCAAGGCCACCATGGACGTGCTGAAGGAGAACGGTTTCGACCTCACTGGGGTGACGCTGCAGGACAACAGCGGGCTGTCCAGGTCGAACAAGATCCCGGCGAAGGTGCTCAGCTCGGTGCTGGCCGTCATCGCGGGCCCGGACGGGAAGGACCCCCGGACGGCGAAGCTCCGGCCGATCATCGCCGGGCTGCCGATCGCCGCGGTCAGCGGCACGCTCTCCCCGCCGCGCTACACCAAGTCGCAGAACAGTGCCGGCGCCGGCTGGGTGCGCGCCAAGACGGGCTCGCTGTCCAACGTCAACACCCTCGCCGGGGTGGTCCTCGACACCGACGGCCGGGTGCTGGTGTTCGCGCTGATGTCCGAGTCGTCGAACCCGGATCCGGGGCCCAGCCGCGACGCCTTGGACACCATTGCCGCAACCCTGCGAGGTTGCGGCTGCAGATAGCGGTCCTCTACGGGGAATGCAGGTAGCGTCGGAGGGGTGACTCAGGAAACGCAGGTAACGCCGAGGCCGCTGGTCGACTGGTCGGTCGCCGCGTCGACGGGCGCCTACCTGGTGCGCGGCGGGCCGGTCGTGCCCCGCGAGGAGGCCGAGAGGGCTGTCGCGGAGCTCCGTGAGCTGACCGTCGAAGCCGAAGGCCATGTCCGCGAGCTGACCGGCCTCGGCCTCGGCCTGCCATTGCTGCCCGGCGAGGTCGTCGACAGGCCGGGGTGGGTGCGCTCGGCGGCGTCCGGGCTGGACGCGCTGACGAGCAAGGCGCTGCCGCGGACGCAGATGGGCCCGCTCGGGCCGCTGCTGGCCGGTGGCGCCGGGATGCAGACCGGGGTGCTGCTGTCGTTCCTCGCTTCGCGGGTCCTCGGCCAGTACGACCCGTTCGCCGGTCCCGAGCGCAAGGGCAGCCTGCTGCTGGTCGCGCCGAACATCGTCGCCGCCGAGCAGGCGATGAAGGTGCCGGGGACCGAGTTCCGGATGTGGGTCTGCCTGCACGAATGCACCCACCGGCTGCAGTTCACCGCGGTCGGCTGGCTGCGGGACTACTTCTCGGACGAGGTCGAGCGGCTGGTCGGCGGGTTCGCCGGGGAGGACGCAGACGGCTTGTCCGATTTGCTCGGTCGCCTTCCCGAGACGCTCAAGCAGGTCGGGCGGGGCAAGGCAGGCAGCTCGGCCGGGCTCGCCGACCTGGTCCAGTCGCCGAAACAGCGGCAGATCTTCGATCGGCTGCTCGCGCTGTCCACGCTTCTGGAAGGGCACGCGGACTACGTGATGGACGCCGTCGGGCCTTCGGTCGTGCCGAGTGTCGAGATGATCAGGCAGCGCTTCACCGAGCGGCGGAAGGGCGGCGGGCTGTTCGACAGGCTCCTGCGCAGCCTCCTCGGCGTCGACGCGAAGATGCGGCAGTACGCCGAAGGCGCGGCGTTCACCAGGCACGTCGTCGACGCTGTCGGCATGGAAGGCTTCAACGCCGTGTGGACCTCTCCGAACACGTTGCCGACCAAGGCCGAGATCGCCGACCCCGCGAGCTGGGTGCGCCGGATCCACAAGTGAGCACTCGTCCGGCCCCGGCCGTCGCGGCCGTACGCCTGGCCGTCAAGCGGTTCGTTGAGGAACCCGGTGTCCAGGAGCGACTCGGCGGCGAGGTCTGCGTGGCGGTTTCCGGCGGGGCGGACTCGCTCGCTCTCGCCGAGGCGACGGCGTACGTCGGTCACCATCTCGGGCTGCGCGTCCGGGCACTCGTCGTCGACCATGCGCTCCAGGACGGCTCTGCGGACGTCGCTCGTACTGCTGCGGACACTTCGCTGCGTCTCGGCGTCGACAGCGCTGAAGTGCTCACCGTCGAAGTCGCGGGCGTAGGCGGGCCCGAGGCCGCTGCTCGCCGTGCCCGCTATGCCGCGTTGCGGGGAGCGCAGCCGACGCTGGTGCTGCTGGGCCACACCCTCGACGACCAGGCGGAAACCGTGCTGCTCGGCCTCGGCCGCGGCTCGGGTCCGCGCTCGGTGTCGGGCATGCGGTCGCTGGATCCTCCGTGGGGACGGCCGCTCCTCGGGGTGCCGCGGACGATCACTCGCGAAGCGTGTTTCGCGCTCGGTGTCGAGCCATGGCAGGACCCCCACAACGCCGACCCGCGCTTTACGAGAGTGCGTCTTCGCACGGAAGTGCTGCCGTTGCTCGAGGACGTCCTCGCGGGCGGTGTCGCGGCCGCATTGGCGCGTACGGCGGCACATCTGCGCGAGGACAACGAGGCGTTGGACACACTTGCCGCCGACCTGCTGACCCGAGCACGGGCGGAGGACGGCCTCGACACGGCGGTGTTGGCCACCGTCCCCGCGGCGCTCCGGCGGAGGACGTTGCGCAGGTGGCTGCTGGACGCGGGAGTCCGCGAACTCACCGATGGGCACCTGCGCGGGATCGACGCGCTGATCGCCGACTGGCACGGGCAGGGCGGCGTCTGGCTGCCCGGCCACTTGGAGGCCAAGCGGTGCCATGGCAGGCTCTCCCTCAGTTCACCCGACAGTTCACCCGAATCCACCACCAGAGGGGACTGAACCGTGTACGAAGGCGAGATCGCCTCCGTGCTCGTCACCGAGCAGCAGATCCAAGACAAAATCGCCGATCTGGCCACCCAGGTGGCCGCCGACTACGCGCCCGCCACGGACGCGAACTCCAAGGACCTCCTGCTGGTCGGGGTGCTCAAGGGCGCGGTCATGTTCATGACCGACTTCGCCCGCGCGCTGCCGTTGCCGACCCAGCTCGAGTTCATGGCCGTCTCGTCCTACGGCTCGGCCACCTCGTCCTCGGGCGTCGTGCGCATCCTCAAGGACCTCGACCGCGACATCGCCGGCCGTGACGTCCTGATCGTCGAGGACATCGTCGACTCCGGGCTGACCCTGTCCTGGTTGCTGAAGAACCTCGCCAGCCGCAACCCCGCCTCACTCGAGGTCGTGTCGCTGCTGCGCAAGCCCGAAGCGATCAAGGTCGACGTCCCGGTCAAGTACATCGGCTTCGACATCCCGAACGAGTTCGTCGTCGGTTACGGCCTCGACTACGCGGAGCGGTACCGGGATCTGCCCTATATCGGCACCCTCGAGCCGAAGATCTACACCCCGTAACGCCTCCTCCCACAGGTTAGGGTGAATTTCGGCGGACACGGCTTGCGAACGAGCCGGGGATTCGGGAACCCTGACCTGACCGAACGCGTCATAGGTCGGCGTCGAGTGCGTTAACCTATGCGAAGAGCCTGGGTTGAAACGCACGCCACGCGTAGGCCGATAAGGCTCCACAGACGTGATCGCCGCGTAGCCGACGCGGTGGTCGGGGGACAGGGAGAGAGTTGAGATGGGCAACAGCAGTGTGGCGGACGCCAACGCGTTCAAGAACGCGGCCGTAGCCGGCCAGGTGGCCGTCGATCCCGATGCCGCGCAGACGGTCTTGAACAAGATCCGCACCGGCAAGGACTCGGTTGAGGCACTGCTCCGGGGAGCCGGCGCGCTCGCGGAGGCACCCAAGCTCGGCGCGAACCCCGTCGGCCAGGCGATGGCGGCGAAGTTCTCCCAGCGGGCGGACGGCGGCGGCGACTCATACGCGGCCGCGCTCCAGAACCTCTACAACCAGTACGCACAGGCTGAGCAGGGCATCGTGTCGGCGATGGCGGCGTACAAGGAAGTCGACGAAGCCGGCGCCGACCCGTTCAACCACGCCTGAGTTACGAGGGGGAACTCGACATCATGACATCGAACAGCAGCGGCAAAAGCGGCTCGCCTTCGCTCGGCGACAACACCGCCAGTGTGGACATCGTCAACCAGGCCCGCGGCCGGTCCGACGGTTTCGAGGTCGGCGGCGACCGCGCGATCTCGAACCCGCCGAACTGGAACTACCAGGACAGCAACCAGCTTTACCAGGGCGCGGTCAACAACAACGACCCCGCCACGGCCGAGGCCACCGGCCAGGCCTGGGGGAAGCACGGCACTGAGCTCAGCCAGGCCTCCAACGACCTGTACAACGCCATTTCCGAGCTCGGCGCGGTGTGGGTCGGCGAGGGTGCGGCCGCCGCGCAGGGCGCGCTGGTCGGCATCGCGAACTCCGGCTCGCAGGCGTCGGAAGCCGCGCACACCATGGCCACCCGGCTGGCGCAGCAGGCCGCCGCGGCCGCCGAGGTCAAGAAGATGCCGGCCCCCAAGAACTACGACCCGGCCAGCGCGATGGCCGCGTCGCTCGCCGGCGGTCCCGCCGCCATGGTCGCCGACCAGAAGGCGCAGTCCGACGCCGCCGCCGACGTCAAGGCCCAGCAGGTCGCGTTCTTCAACGCGTACACGAAGTCGATGGCCGAGGTCGACAGCACGACCCCGAGTTTCGGCCCGGAATCGCTCGGCATGAAGCCGACCGCCGGCCACAACTCCGTCTCTAGCTACAGCAATGTCGGCGGAGTCGGTGCGGGCGGGATCGCCTCGGGTGGTCCTGGCGCCGTCGGCTCGGTCGGCTCGGTGAACTCGATGAACGGCCCCGCCGGCGTGCACGGCACAGCGGCTGCCGGTTCCTACGCACCGGACAGCGGCCACTTCGGCGCGTCGTCCTACGTCGCCCCTCCCGCCCCCGCAGCGGCTCCCGGCCTGGGTGCCGGTGGCGGTGCTGGTGGCGGCTCGTTCGCTCCGCCCGCACCGGTTTCCGGTGGCGCCGGCGGGGCCGGCGGGGCCGGTGGCAACATCGGTTCCGCGCTCGGCCTCGGTGTCGTGGGCGGTGGCCTCGGCATCGCCGGAAGCCGTGCGCTCGGCCAGGGCAACAAGAGCGGCAGCAAGGACGAGGACGACACCACGACCGCGGCGTCGAACAACAACCAGGCGCAGAGCGCGGCCTCGGTCGGCGGCCCGCAGCAGCAGGGCGTCGTGTCGGCGAGCGGCACCATCGGGGGCGGTTCCACGCCGCCGATGGGCGGCATGGGCGGTATGGGCGGCGGCGGGCACCAGCTGGAAGAGGACGAGACGCACACGCACGCGTCCTTCCTCATCGAGCCGGACCCGGACGACACCTTCGGTGCCAACGAGGCGACGCCTCCGCCGGTGATCGGCGCCTGGACCGACGACGACGACCGCTAGTCCTTCTTGCACACCCCGCGCGGCCCGGACCGGCCGCGCGGTCACGACCGGGCCGGGGGTAACACTGATGGCAGCCGGTGAGCTGCTCACGCCGCTCGAGCTGGACTTCCTGTGGGAGTCCGCCGGGCGGGGTGAGCTGCCGTACCCACTGCGGGCGAAATCCCATGGCGCGACCATGGAGGAGCGCTCGGTCCTGCGGCAGCAGACGCTCGGCACGTTGGGCCAGCGACGGCTCGCGGACTCCTCCGGGCGTCTCGAGCCCCACCTCGAGGAATTCTTCGAAGTGCTGGCCCTGCCCGAGTTCAGCCTCGACTCGGTGCAGATCAACGACCCGGGCGCCGAGCCGTTGCTCGCGGTGGCCGGGGTTCTGGGCGGCCAGGGCCTGCTGGCGGTGCAGGACGAACGCGGACTGCACCTGCAGCCCATCGCCACGGACGGGGTTGCCAGCGCCATCATCTCGCTGCTCCCCGGCGCGCCGCGGGGCACCGAGAAGTCCGTGACCGTGCCGCTGGAGCAACTGCTCTCCGGCTCGGGCGTGGACTTCATGCAGCGCCGCGGCCCGGCGGACAGCCAAGGCCGGGCCAGCACCGACGAAGACCGCAAGGCGCTGGCCAGGTTGCACGCCCAGCCGCGCCTGCGCGGTGGCCAGATCGGGGCCAACGCGCGCAACCGGATGGGCGGGAAGTCCCGGTCGCCGGTGCTGAGCTGGTTCGACACCGAAACCGGGCGCTACTTCACCCAGGCCTCCCGCGGCCACGACGGGCGCGACTGGATCACCATCGCCCCCGCCGACCCGGCGACGCTGCGCCACCGCCTTGGCGAGATGCTCGCCACTGCCGCCAACACCGGCGCCGGCGTCCGCTGACGCCGCCGCGCTGGTGTGACGCTGTGACGTGACGTGAAGGCCACCTTCACTGCGTAAGGCGCACTCAACTAGGCCTTCACAACATCCCTGCCCTACCGAGACTGCCTTCAGGAGCCCCAACAGTCACCAGCACCCACTCGCCCCGGTCCTTGCGGCTCTGGACAGAACCGACCACCCCGACCCCCTAAAGTTCCACGCAGTGGCCTTGAACGGCACTGCGAGGGTCGCCATGTCGTGGCCCCGAGGGGTCTTTTGACGGCGACCACTGCGGCGGACATGGCCCGTCAGGCGTTACGCTGAGCGAGAGAACCGATCTGGAGGGTTACGGGTGGGCACGCAGGAGTTCTTCACGCCGGTCGCGTTCGACTTCCTGTGGGAGTCGATGGAAATCGGCGAGCTGCCGTACCCACTGCAAGTCCGGTCGCACGGCGCGACGGAGGACGAGCGGGTGTCGCTGCGGCACCGGGTCCAGGCCGAGCTCAAGGCGCGGGGACTCCGCGACCACCACGGCCGCCTCGAGCCGCAGATCGAGGAGTGGATGACGCTGCTCGCGCGCGCGACGGTGTCGATCGACGCCCAGCACATCCCCGAGTTCCGGCAGCCGCCGATCGCGGTGCTCGCCGGCACCGACGGCCGCGCCGGGGTTATCGCGATCCAGGACGTCAACGGCATCTGGCTCCGGTCGGCTCCGGTCGACGGGCTGGTCTCCGCTGTCGTCGACGTCCTTCCCGCCGGTCGCCGCGGCACGGAGGCGTCCATCACCCTTCCGCTCGACGAGGCCCTGCATACCGCCCCGATCCGGGTCCCGGTGTCGGCGGGTGCCCAGCGGGAGGAGGCGCCGGCCGACAGCAAGCCGAAGCGTCGTGAACGCACCGAGCGCACCCCGCGCCCTTCGCTGAGCGAGCGGATCACCGCCGACCCCCGCGAGGCGTACGGCAAGCTCTCCGGCCAGCCTCGGCTGCGGGGCGGTCAGCTCGCCGCGAACAGCCGGAACGGGCTCGGCGGCAAGCAGCGGTCCCGCGTGCTGGCCTGGTTCGACACCGCGACCGGCCGCTATCTCAGTCTTTCCCGCGCCGGTACCGATGGCCGGGAATGGGTGACGATTTCACCCGCTGATGCGAAGACCCTGCGCACCCGGCTCGGTGAGATGGTCGCCACCGTCTCTGCCGGCCGGTAACCGTAGCTTCCTTGATAACAAGGCTCTCACCAGGTGAAATGCTCGACGCGCCGTAGTCGGCCGGTTGAGCTCGTCCGAGGTGGCACCAAGTGTCACGACGGCGAAACGGCTGCTGGGAACCCACGGGACGTATCGACCGTTGACCAGCGAGAGACTCACGGGGTGGCCGCTCGGACTGGGCGGTACCCTGGTGGGACGGGTGTCGAGTGCACCGCGAGTTGTCAAGATCGTGACGGCGGATATCACATCTACCGCCCAAACAGGGAGGGTCGAGGCCACCAGGGCCGAGTCGTATGGACCGGAAGCGCCTTCTCAAGAACCCACTGCTGTGGATCGCTGTCGCCGTTTTGCTGTACCTGGCGTTCAGCTCACTGTTTGACAGCAATCGTGGTTATACGCAGACACCCACTTCACAGGCTGTGCAGCAGCTCACCTCGGGCAACGTCAAAGAGGCGAACCTTGAGGACAAGGAGCAGCTCCTCAAGCTGTCGCTGAACACCAAGATCGACGTCGACGGCCAGCAGGTCGACCAGATCATCACGCAGTACCCCGCCGGCGCCACGCCGCAGATCTACGACGTGCTGATCAAGGCGACCAACAAGAGCGCCGGCAACCAGCCCATCAAGTTCGGCACCACGGTCAGCCAGCAGAGCTGGTTCACCCAGATGCTGGTGTTCATCGTCCCGCTCGGCATCCTGCTGCTCCTGCTGATGTGGATGATGAACAACGCCCAGGGCGGCGGCAACCGGGTGATGAACTTCGGCAAGTCCAAGGCCAAGCAGCTGAACAAGGACATGCCCAAGACCACGTTCGGCGATGTCGCCGGTGCGGACGAGGCCGTCGAAGAGCTGTTCGAGATCAAGGACTTCCTGCAGAACCCGGCGCGTTACCAGGCATTGGGCGCGAAGATCCCGAAGGGCGTGCTGCTCTACGGCCCGCCCGGAACGGGTAAGACGCTGCTCGCGCGAGCAGTTGCCGGTGAAGCGGGCGTCCCGTTCTACACGATCTCCGGTTCGGACTTCGTCGAGATGTTCGTCGGTGTCGGCGCCTCCCGGGTGCGTGACCTGTTCGAGCAGGCCAAGCAGAACTCGCCCTGCATCATCTTCGTCGACGAGATCGACGCGGTCGGCCGCCAGCGCGGCGCCGGCCTCGGCGGCGGGCACGACGAGCGCGAGCAGACGCTGAACCAGCTGCTCGTCGAGATGGACGGCTTCGACGCCCGCGGCGGGGTCATCCTCATCGCGGCCACGAACCGGCCGGACATCCTCGACCCGGCGCTGCTGCGGCCGGGCCGTTTCGACCGCCAGATCCCGGTGTCGGCCCCGGACATGCGCGGCCGCCGCGCGATCCTGGCCGTGCACTCCAAGGGCAAGCCGCTCGCGCAGAACATCGACCTCGATTCACTCGCCAAGCGCACCGTCGGCATGTCCGGCGCGGACCTGGCGAACGTGATCAACGAGGGCGCCCTGCTCACCGCCCGGCACAACGGGCACGTGATCACCGATGCCGCACTGGAGGAAGCCGTCGACCGAGTGGTCGGTGGACCCGCCAGGAAGGGCAAGATCATCTCCGAGAAGGAGAAGAAGATCACGGCGTACCACGAGGGCGGGCACGCGCTCGCCGCGTGGGCGATGCCGGATATCGAGCCGGTCTACAAGCTCACGATCCTGCCGCGCGGCCGCACCGGTGGGCACGCCCTGCTCGTCCCCGAGGACGACAAGGGCCTGATGACCCGCTCGGAGATGCTCGGCAGGCTGGTGTTCGCCATGGGCGGGCGCACGGCCGAGGAGCTCGTCTTCCACGAGCCCACCACCGGTGCCTCCAGCGATATCGAGCAGGCTACGAAGATCGCCCGCGCGATGGTCACCGAGTACGGCATGAGCGCCAAGCTCGGCGCGGTCAAGTACGGCCAGGAACAGGGCGACCCGTTCCTTGGTCGCTCCGCGGGCCGTCAGGCCGACTACTCGCACGAGGTCGCGCACGAGATCGACGAGGAGGTGCGCAAGCTCATCGAGACCGCGCACACCGAGGCGTGGCACGTGCTCAGCACCTACCGCGACATCCTCGACGAGCTGGTCATCGAGCTCCTCCAGAAGGAGACCCTGAACCGCAAGGACCTCGAGCGCATCTTCACCTCGGTCGAGAAGCGCCCGCACATCACCGTGTTCAACGAGTTCGGTGAGCGGACGCCTTCGGACAAGCCGCCGATCAAGACCCCCGGCGAGCTGGCGATCGAACGCGGCGAGCCGTGGCCTCCGCCGGAGCCCAAGCCGCTGCTGCAGCCGGTTCCGACACCGGTCGGCACCGTCCCCGGTGGCAGCGACCTGCCGGGCGGCCCGCCCTACAGCGCGCCCGACCCGAACGCGAACCCGTACGCGCCGCCGCCCGCGGGTGGTTACCCGAACGGCGGACGGTCCAACGGTGGCCCGAATGGTGCCGGGCACTGGCCGCAGGCTTACGGTGGGCAGCAGTCGACGGGCCAGTCCGGCGGCTACCAGGGTGGTCCGTCCGCCGGCGGCACCAGTGGCCCGCCGAACTACGGGGCACCTCCGGGATGGACGCCGGCGACCTCGCCGACGACGCCCGGCCAGCCTTGGCGCCCTCCGGGCAACCCGGCTCCGAACGAGCAGGGGTGGTTCGACGGTCAGGCCGGTGGTCAGCAGGACCAGGGACCGACCGAGGGGCAGCACCGGCGTGACTCGGATGGACAAGAAGACAAGAAGTAACGGCGAAGAGCCGGCCAGTCCGGGTGACCGGCCGGCCTTCGACGTCGAGCGGGCCGAGCGGGCCGTTCGCGAGCTGTTGATCGCCTGTGGTGAGGACCCGGATCGGAACGGTCTCATCGAGACCCCGGCCCGGGTCGCTCGCGCTTACCAGGAGATGTTCGCGGGGCTGTACGCCGAGCCTGATTCGGTGCTCGACAAGACCTTCGACGAGTCGCACGAGGAACTCGTGCTGATGACCGACATCCCGCTCTACTCGACTTGCGAGCACCACCTGGTCCCGTTCCACGGGGTGGCGCACGTCGGGTACATCCCGAATCCCCAAGGGCGCGTCACCGGACTGTCCAAACTGGCCAGGCTCGTCGACCTCTATGCCCGACGTCCACAGGTCCAGGAGCGGTTGACCTCGCAGGTCGCCGACGCGTTGGTGCGCAAACTGCAGCCGCGCGGTGCCATCGTGGTGATCGAGGCCGAGCATCTGTGCATGTCGATGCGCGGGATCCGCAAACCCGGCGCCCGCACCACCACGTCCGCGGTCCGGGGGATTCTGCAGGCGTCGGCGACCTCACGGGCGGAAGCTCTCGAGCTCATCAAGGGCCGCCGGTGACCGCAGCGACGGCCGCGGGGCTGCCCTCGCCCGGCCGGTGCGTGGTGATGGGCGTTCTCAACGTGACCCCGGATTCCTTCTCGGACGGCGGCAGGCACCACGAGGTCGACGCCGCGCTCGGGCATGCCAGGGCGATGTGGGCGCGAGGTGCGGACATCATCGACGTCGGCGGTGAGTCGACCCGGCCCGGCGCGTCCAGAGTGGACGTCGAAACCGAGATTTCCCGGGTGTTGCCAGTGATTCGCGAACTGGCGGCCGAAGGCGTCCGGCTGTCTGTCGACACCACGAGAGCCGCTGTCGCCGCCGCCGCGATCGAGGCCGGGGCGCGGATCATCAACGACGTCTCCGGCGGGCGGGCCGATCCGGATATGGGGAAGATCGCGGCCGAGGCCGGGGTGCCCTGGGTGCTGATGCACTGGCGAGGACACAGCAAGGACATGAACGCGCTCGCTTCGTACACGGACGTCGTCGCCGAAGTCCGGTCCGAGTTGCTGTCCAGAGTGGACGCGGCGCTTGCCGCCGGGGTCGCCGAGAGTGCGATCGTGCTTGACCCCGGGCTCGGGTTCGCCAAGAACGCCTCGCACGACTGGACGCTGCTGCAACGGCTCGATATGTTGCTGCGGCTAGGTTTTCCGGTGTTGGTCGGGGCCTCGCGCAAGCGGTTCCTCGGCCGGCTGCTGGCTGACGCGGATGGCGAGCCGAGGCCGTCGGACGGCCGGGACATAGCCACCGCGACCGTGTCCGCGCTGGCCGCGTCGGCCGGGGTGTGGGGCGTGCGCGTGCACGAAGTCGGCGCGTCGCTGGACGCGGTGGCCGTGGCCACCGCCTGGGAACGGGGAGGTGCGGAGTGAGCGATCGGATTACGCTGACCGGGCTGCGGGTTTTCGGCAGGCACGGGGTTCTCGAGCACGAGAAGCGGGACGGGCAGGAGTTCGTCATCGACATCACCGCGTGGCTCGACCTGGCGCCGGCGGCCGCGTCGGACGACTTGAAGCAGACACTGAACTACGGCGAGCTGGCCGAGCTCGCGGCCGGGATCGTGGCCGGCGAACCGTATGACCTCATCGAGAGTGTGGCTGGGAAGATCGCCGAAGAGGTGCTTGCGGACGGGCGGCTCGACGCCGTCGAGGTGACTGTCCACAAGCCGTCCGCGCCGATCACGCTGACCTTCGACGACGTCGCGGTGACCGTGCACCGCGAACGTCAGCGATGAGCCGCGCTGTCCTTTCACTGGGCTCGAATCTGGGGGACCGGCACGGTTTTCTCCGGCTCGCCGTCGACGGACTCCGTGACCGGCTGGTCGCGGTGTCGGGGGTGTACGAGACGAAGGCGTGGGGCGTGGAGGACCAGCCCGACTACCTCAACGCCGTCTGTGTTGTCGACGATCCCGATCGGGATCACTGGGCCTGGCTGCGCGCGGGTCAGGCCTTGGAACAGGCTGCCGGTCGGGTGCGTGAGCTGCGCTGGGGTCCGCGCACCCTCGACGTCGACGTGGTGACGGTGGACGCCGTACGGTCCGCGGATCCCGAGTTGCTGTTGCCGCATCCCGGGACCGCGGACCGCGCGACCGTCCTTGTTCCTTGGCTCGACATCGAGCCCGACGCCGTCCTCCTCGACCGCGGCCCGGTCCGAGCCCTCCTCGAGGCCCTCCCCGCCACCGACCGCGAAGGCGTCACCCTCCGCCCCGACCTCGCCCTCTGACCCGCAACTCGGCGGCGGATCGCGAATTTCTAACCGGCAGAAGCGCGGACGGCGTCGGCGATCCACTGGGCGGGGACGACCTGGCTGGGGAATGGCGGCCAGCCGTTGATCGCGCCGAGCAGGTGCCAATAACGCTCAGCGCGTGGGTCGGCGCCGCGGCTGAACTTCTTGACGAGGTCGAGCCGGAACGCGGGATCGTGCGAGTCGGTGCCTTCAGGGGCCGACGCCGCTGACATGTCGTCGGCGAGCGACCTGCCCTCCGGCGAGTCCGGTGACAGCCCGGCGTCGACGGCTTCCGAAGCCCGCGCGAACCAGCTTCCCCAGTCGCTCGGCGCCATCGAGCGTCCTTCTTCTTCGCTCTCGGCGTTGGTCTCGCTCAGTTGCCTGATCAGCGCCCGGAACTCCGGGTCGCCGATCAGCTCACCGAACTCGATCCACGCCTCGAGCTGTTCGGGGCTCGGGTCGTCCGGCAGCTCGGGCTTGGCCGAGCGCATCCGGGCCAGGAACTCCGAGTTGAGGTCCAGCCCCGCGATCATCTCGTCCCAGAACTCGTCGAGCAAACGTTTGCGTTCCTCGTCTGACATCGATGCCAGCTTGTTCATCAGTCTCACTTCCTCCAGTTCGGATCCCCGTTTGGCGACCGCACGCAACACCGACCGGCGGAGCTTGAGCCGCCGGATCTGCTCGTCGAGCGCGTCGACGTGCTGCCGGGCCAAGTCCGACACGCTCGCTTCACGCGACAGCGCGCGTTTCACGTCCGGGAGGCTCAGCCCGAGCTCGCGCAACGTCTTGACGAGCTCGAGCCGGGCCATCGCCCGGGTGTCGTACAGCCGGTAACCGGCGTGCGTCCGTTCGGTGGGTGGGAGGAGTCCCCCATCGGAGTAGAACCGGATCGTCCTGACCGGCAGCCCGGTCCGCTTCGCGAGTTCCCCGATGGTGAAAACCACCTCGACAGCCACGGATTTCATGATGAACCCTCCAGTCACTGGAGAGTCAACTATCGCAGGCGGTGATCGGTAACCTGGAGTCCATGCATTTCACCCGGCCCCGCGACCTGGTCATCGCCGGGCTGATCGGCTTCGGCATCGGTCTACTCGGCCTGCAGGCCTTCTACGACTCGCTGCCCGGACTTCCGCTGCTCGCCGGCGCGACGCTGTTCGTTCTCGCGGTGGTCGAGGTCATCATCGCCGTTTCGGTACGGGGCAAGATCCGTGACGGACGGGTGGTGGCAGCCCTGCCGGTGGCGAGGAGCGTGGCGCTCGCGAAGGCCTCTTCGGTCTTCGGCTCGCTGATGCTCGGCGCCTGGGGCGGGGCGCTGGTGTACCTCCTGCCGAAGCGCGACCTCCTCATCGCGGCCGCCGCCGACAGCCGCAGCGCCATCGTCGGCGCGGTGTCCGCGGCGGTGTTGGTCGCGGCGGCGCTGTGGCTCGAGCACTGCTGCCGCAATCCGGACACCGGAGAACGCGACGAGCCCCCGCGATCGACCGGTTAACGACGGAAAGTCACCGCTCGAGGTACCGACTAGGTCTCGTTCGGATTACTAGAAGGTACGGTGTTGGGCATGACTGGCGTGGGTGACGACTCGCGCGGCCGCCTAGCAGGCAGGCCGTGGCTCGTTGTCGGCTTCACACTCGCCATCGGCGCAACCCTCGCTCTGGTGCTCAGTAACGACCTCCGCTGGCTGCGTCTCGGCATCATCGCCGCGCTCTGGGCGGCCGTCATCGGCGGCTTCCTCGCAGCGAAGTACCGGAAGGACGCGGTGCACGGCGAAGACGTCGTCGCCGAGGCACAGGCCGTTTACGAGCTGGAACTAGAGCGCGAGATCGCCGCCCGGCGCGAGTACGAGCTCGAGATCGAGAGTGATGCAAGGCAGCGGGCCGACGAGGACTCCCGCGACGAGCTCGACGCCTTGCGCGCCGAGGTCGTCGCGTTGCGGGACAGCCTCCAGTCGCTGTTCGGCGGCGAAGTGCTGCTGGAGCGGGTGGCGCTGACCGCGCAGGCGACCCGGATGCGGTCGGTCGGCGAAGACCACCGCCTGGTCGCCTCGTCGGACGCCAAGGCGAAGCAGGCTCCCGCGCAGCTGCCCGCGGGCAAGCGCGCCGGTGATCCGCCCGAGCCGCGCACCGAACTGATGGACCGCGTGCTGGCGCCCACCTCGGACGACAAGCGCCGCAAGGTCCAGGCGAACCAGACGGCCAGCCAGACCACGCAGTACAGCCCGATCACTCCGGCCGTCCGGGTCAAGAAGCCCGACGACAACGGCCGCCGCCCGCAGGGAGACGTCGCCGGGGTCGCCCGCCCGATCAAACCCGCGGCCGACAACAGCCGCGCGGAGGCCACCCGACGGCAGCAGGCGCCCGTTGAACAGCGTGTTCAGCATCCGCCGACAACGACCGCGAAGCCCGCCGACCGGCCCACGCCGGAACGCCGCCAGCCGGCCGCCCCCGCCATGCCGTCTCCGGTCAAGCCGCCGCAGCCCGCTGCCGCGAAGGCCGCACCCGTGTCGTCGACCCGCAAGACCGACCAGGTCGAGCGCCAGCCCGACCGGCCGCGCTCGGAACCGGAGTTCACCAGGCCCGCGCTCGACCAGGTCGGACGCGCGGCCAGCTACGTACCCACGCCTTCGAAGCCGGTCGAGCAGGAGCCGCTGCGCGCGGCCGAGCCCGAGTGGCAGCCCGCCTGGAGCAATGGCCAGAGCAACGGGCACAGCAATGGCAGCAGCAACGGCAATGGCAGCAGCAACGGGAATGGCCAGAGTTATGGCCACGGCAGTGCGAACGGGAACGGACACCGGGAGCGTCCGGCGAGCGATCTCAGCGCCGCGTTCGGCAGCCGCCGGGACATCCAGCCGGTGCCCGCGCCGGTCGCCGAAACCTTGAACTCGCGCCACGGCGCACACCGTGGTGGTGACGCGCTGGGTCTGCCCGATGTGTCGCGTTCGGCCCCCGATGTCGTCGCGCCGGAACCGGTTGTGGCGAACGACACGCCCCTGAATTCGACGCTGAATTCGGCGTCCGGTTCGGGGCAGTCGCGGCCCGGTGGACGCCGTCGCCGCGCCGAGGACGATGACGCTCCGGTCGTCGAGTCGGCCGCCCCGGTCAGTGGTGGCCGTCGCCGTCGCCCCGACGGCGAGCCGCCGTCCTGGCAGCCGGAGTCGTCCTACGAAAACGGCTCAAGGCACTCCGGCAACGGTGCGACGAACGGTTCGACCCATTCGACGAACGGTTCGTCGGCCCACACCCCGAGCGGTAGCCACTCCCTGCCGGACGTCGGCGAGTCGGCTCCGCGCAACGGCACGAACGGCTATCGGTCCGCCCACGGCGCTCGCGCCGCCGAGCCGGAGCCCGAAGCCGGTTCGCACGCGGCAGGGCGTTCGGTCACCGAGCTTCTCGCCGCCCACGGCGCAGGCGAATCGACGCCTCGGCGCCGGCGTCGGGCCGAGGATTAACGAGCTCTTAAAGCGGGCGCTCGACGGGTTTGTCGGACTGCCTGCGTAGGGTGACCGCTCGTGAGGGGATCCACCACCACAGCGACGGGCCCCAACAGCGGCCCCCTGCCACGCCGGATCACCGTGCTGCTGCCGGTGGTCGCGTTGATCGTGGTCGCGCTCTGCGGGCTGCTCCTGTTCGGTCTGGCCACCGCGAAGGTCGGCGTGCTCGCCGTGGTCATCGGGGTGGTCGCGGCGCTGGTCCCGGTCGGGCTGGTGGTCGCCGCATTCCTCTGGATCGACCGCTGGGAGCCGGAACCGGCCAAGATGCTGCTGCTGGCGTTCGTCTGGGGCGCCTGCATCGCCACCGTCACCGCGCTGCTGATCAACAGCACCGCGGAGGCCGTCGGAGACCTGCTCCTCGGCAGCGGCAACGGCAACAAGCTCAGCGCGCTGGTGTCCGCGCCGCTGGTCGAGGAGGCCGCGAAAGGCGCGTTCGTGCTGATCGTGCTGTGGCGGCGCCGCGAGGAGTTCGACGGCATCGTCGATGGCATCGTCTACGCCGGGTTCAGCGCGGCCGGGTTCGCCTTCACCGAGAACATCTACTACTTCGGCCGCGCGTTCGCGGAGTCCGGGTTCGGCAACGGCACCAGTTCCGGGGTGCTCGCCGCGTTTGTCCTCCGCGGGCTGCTCTCGCCGTTCACCCACCCGCTGTTCGCCGTGATGACCGGGATCGGGATCGGTTTCGCCGCCAAGACATCCAGCCGGCAGCTCCGGATTCTGGCACCGCTGGGGGGTTATCTCGCCGCGGTCTGCCTGCACGCGCTGTGGAACGCCGCGGCCATCCTCGGTGGCGCGAAGACCTTCCTCAACGTCTACTTCCTGATCATGGTGCCGCTGTTCATCGGGGTGTTCTCGGTGGTGCTGATGCAGCGGCGGCGCGAGCAGCGGATCGTCGCGGCGGCCTTGCCGCAGATGGCCGCCGCGCGCTGGATCGCACCGTCGGAGGTCGAGCTGCTGGCCAGCCTGTCCGGTCGCCGTGAATGGCGTAAACAGGCGCGCAAACAGTCAGGCAGGCAGGCCGCGCGGGCGGTCGGGCAGTACCAGTCCAGCGTCACCGAGCTGGCCTTCCTGCGGCGCAACGACGTCCACACCGAGGATGCCAAGCGCCGCCAGGACGAACTCCTGAACGTGCTCAGAGCGTCACGCGCCGAAGCCGTCCGGCTGGCGGAAAACGGGGGCTAACCCCCGGCAGGGTGACTCACTACGGGTGAAGCTCATCACGGGAGCGCGCCTTGCACCCGGCATGAGAGCTACTGTCGCGCCGTCGTCCGGTACCCGTGCCGAGTAAGCGGGACTGGAACGAGTAAGGGAGTCTTTTGCCATGAGCGTTCCCCGAGGCCCGCGATGACGCGGCCCGCCCGCCTCGCGGTGGGGGTGGTTTCGGCCGGCCGGGTGGGCAGTGTGCTGGGTGCGGCCCTGGCCAGGGCCGGTCATTCGGTGACAGCGGCGTCCGGGCTGTCCGCGGCGTCGGTCCGGCGTGCCGACCAGTTGCTGCCGGGGGTGCCTCTGCTGCCGCCCGACCAGGTCGCGCGCGGGGCCGATCTGGTGCTGCTCGCGCTGCCCGATGACGCGTTGCCCGGCATCGTGCGCGGGCTGGTCGCGATGGATTCGCTGCGTCCTGGCCAGATCGTCGTGCACACCTCCGGGGCACACGGAATCGAAGTGCTCCGGCCCGCGATCGACGTCGGCGCGCTGCCGCTCGCGCTGCACCCGGTGATGACCTTCACGGGTCGGCCGGAGGACCTGGAGCGGCTGGAGTCCTGCAGCGTCGGGGTCACCGCCGAGGGGGACGACGAAGCCGCGTGGAACGTCGGCGAGGCCCTCGCGATGGAGATGGGCACCGAGCCGGTGCGCGTCCCGGAAGAGGCCAGGGCGCTCTACCACGCGGCCCTCACCCACGGCGCGAACCACCTGATGACCCTGGTCGCCGACTGCGCGGAGTTGCTGCGTGACGCCGGAATCGGCAATGCGGAGCGACTCATCGCGCCGTTGCTGTCGGCAGCATTGGATAATGTCCTGCGACACGGCGATCGCGCCCTCACCGGCCCGGTCGCCCGTGGCGATCTCGGTACCGTTCGCAAGCACCTCGAGGTGCTCGCCGAACGCGCTCCCGGGGTCGTGCCCGGTTACGTCGCATTGGCCAAACGCACGGTCACCCGGGCGTCCGGCGCCGGGCTGCTCAGCACCGACGCCGCCGAAGAACTCACCGAGCTTCTCGACGAGCCCGCCAAAGGAAAAGAACCCTGATGACCACCCCGAAATTCACGCGTGGCACGCTGAACACCTTTCAGCCGCCCGACGACATGCACCGCGTGACCGGTGCGCTACGGGCCGTCGGGCGGAAGATTTCGCTGGTGCCCACGATGGGCGCGCTGCACGCCGGGCATCTGGAGTTGCTGCGCCGGGCGAAGCGGATCCCGAACGTCGTCGTTGCCGCGTCGATCTTCGTGAACCCTTTGCAGTTCGGCAAAGGCGAAGACTTCGAGGCCTATCCCCGGCCGCTGGAAGACGATCTGAACGCTCTTTCCGAGGCAGGCGTGGAATTGGCCTTCACGCCGAAGGTCGGGGACCTCTACGCCGAGGGCGCCGCGGTGACGCTGCACCCGGGTCCGCTCGGTGATGAGCTCGAAGGCGCGGTCCGGCCAGGTCATTTCGCCGGAATGCTGACCGTGGTGGCCAAACTGCTCAACATCGTCCGCCCGGACTACGCTTTCTTCGGGGAGAAGGACTACCAGCAACTGGTCCTGATCAAGCGGATGGTGAAGGACCTCGATATCGACACCCATATCGTCGGGGTGCCGACGGTGCGTGAACGGGACGGACTCGCGTTGTCCTCGCGCAACGTCTATCTGTCGGCGGAACAGCGGGAGGACGCGGTCGTGCTTTCGGCCGCGCTGACCGCGGGCGCCTACTTCGGCCGGGAGGGGGCCGAAGCGGTGCTCGATGCCGCGAGGCGCACGCTCGCCGCGAAACCCGGAGTCGCGGTGGATTATCTGGAGTTGAGGGGAACCGATCTCGGGCCGGCGCCCGTCGATGGGGAGGCGAGGTTGCTGATCGCCGCCCGGGTGGGGAGCACCCGGCTGATCGACAACGTGCCAGTGCTGCTCGGTGCCGCCGTCGAGCACGGCGCGGTGCCGGAAGACTTGGACGCAGGGGAATAAGGGAGAGTCCATCATGTACCGCACGATGTTGAAATCGAAGATCCATCGGGCCACAGTGACCCAGGCGGACCTGCACTATGTGGGTTCGGTGACCGTCGACGAGGACCTGATGGAGGCCGCCGACCTGCTCGCGGGGGAGCAGGTGTCCATAGTGGACATCACCAACGGCGCGAGACTCGAGACGTATGTAATCGCCGGTGAACGCGGCAGCGGGGTGCTCGGCATCAACGGGGCCGCGGCCCATCTGGTGCACCCGGGCGACCTCGTCATCCTGATTTCGTACGGCCAAATGGACGAAGCCGAGGCGGCGGCATACCAGCCGCGCATCGTTTTCGTCGACGCGTCGAACCACGTCAAGGAGAACGGCACCGACGCCGGCTACGCCCCCGAGGGGTCGGGTCTGCTCAGCGGGACGGTCATCATCCCGCGCGACGACGACACGGCCACCTTCCCGGTCGCCGAGACCGTCGACGCGGCCCGGCTCGACGCACTGCTGCACGCAGAGGGCTGACTTGGCCCACCCGTCTCCCGCCACCACCCACCACGGAGGTCACTGCGTGCCCGCCGGCCTTCTCCTAGCCATCGACGTCGGCAATACCAATATCGTGCTCGGGTTGTACACCGGTCAGGACGAGACGGCCGAACTGATCGGTGACTGGCGCATGCGCACCGACGCGCGCATGACGGCCGACGAGCTCGCGTTGACCATCCGGGGCTTGCTCGGTGCGCACGCCGACGAGGTCACGGGAATCAGCGCGCTGTCGACCGTGCCCGCGGTGTTGCGTGAGCTGCGGACGATGCTCGGGCGGTACTACGCGGGGGTGCCGAAGGTCGTTGTCGAGCCAGGGGTTCGCACCGGCGTCCCGCTGCTCGTCGACAACCCCAAAGAGGTCGGCGCGGACAGGCTGGCGAACACCCTCGCCGCGTTCCACCTGTACAAGACCGCGTGTGTGGTCGTCGATTTCGGCACATCGACCAACGTCGACGTGGTTTCGGCCAAGGGCGAGTTCCTCGGCGGGGCCTTCGCGCCGGGTATCGAGATCTCTGTGGACGCGCTGGCCGCCAGGGCCGCCGCGCTCCGCAAGGTGGAACTCGTGCCGCCGCGGTCGGTGATCGGCAAGAACACCGTGGAATGCCTGCAGTCGGGCATCCTGTACGGCTTCGCCGGCCAGGTCGACGGCCTGGTCAAGCGGATCGTCGCCGAGCTCGCCCCGAACGGCGAGCCGGTCACGGTCATCGGGACCGGCGGGCTCGCCCCGCTCGTGATCGGCGAGTCCGAGACCATCAGCGAGCACGTCCCGGACCTCACCCTGCTCGGCCTCCGGCTGGTTTTCGAACGCCGCTCGCGTTAGCTGGCTGGTGTTCCCTCGGGGCCATCTGATGGCGGCCGCCGCACTGGCGTTGAACGCCACAAGGGTGGCCCCGAGGGGTCTTTGGAGCCACCCCTAGAGTCGCCCCCAGTCAGCGGCGGGTGGCGCGGAGGGACATCGTCTGGAGCGGGAGGTCGAACTCGCCCGCCGAGGTTTCCGGCTGTGCGGCGAGGTACTCCGCCATCTGACGCCGGGTTTCCGCCGCGTCCGCGGGGTCCGCCACCAGCATGTGCGACTGCGTGGAGACGGTTTCGACCAAGGTTTCCGCGGTCCGCCGGTGCGCGTGGGGAAAGGTCGACTCCTCGAACGGGCCGAAGGCGGGGCTCTCCGGCATCCCGGACTCGTGGCGCGTCCAGCTCGCGCTGGCGGCGGTCTGGGTCAGCGATTTGAACCCGGCGACCCACGGCACCGACTCGTCGTCGCGGTTCCACAGCGCGAGCAGGACGCCACCCGGCCGGAGTACTCGGGCTATTTCCGCGAGTGCCTCGTCCACGTCGAACCAGTGGAACGCCTGGCCGACGAAAACGGCATCCACGGAGGCGTCCGGCAGCGGAATCCGTTCGGCCTGGCCTTCGAGCGCGGTGACCGAGGGGAGCAGCCGCGACAGTTCCGCGAGCATTCCGGTGTCCGGTTCCACCGCGGTGACGTCGAGCCCCAGCTCGACGAGTCCGGCGGTGAGCTTGCCCGTGCCGGCCGCCAGATCCAGCACGATCTTCGGTGCCGGCGTGACGGCGTCGAGTGCCCATCGCAATGCCGCTACCGGGTAATCGGGGCGGTGCTCGGCGTAGGCGGCCGCTTGCGCGCCGAATGAGCCCGCCCGCCTGGCCCGCAGTTCCTGTTCGGATTCCATCGTGGGTTCGTTCACCAGGCCCACCGTAATACGGTGAATTTCCGTCCGGCAACGCCTTGGTGGGTATGCCCGAAATCCCCCTATACCCGGCTCGAGGACCCTGATCAGCCCCGGTCCCCGCCGCCCCAACTGCCCCCGCATGTATCGCTGAGCGTATCGGCCCTTACCCGGTAGTGGTGTGTAGGGGTGCCCATTGGCGGTCTTTCGGGCGAGTCCGCCGTCGGTATCTCCGAACGATCACGATCATTGGAAACGTCGCGTGCTACTCCGGCCGGTGGTCCCCGGACCTTTCCCGTAGCGGGTGGTGGTGGGTCGGTCGGTGGGTCCCCGGTCGGCCGCCGTTGTCATTTGTTCGTGATTTTCCATGCGAAACATACCCGCTGACCAGGCAGTATCGGGCCGGCTTCGATTGGCGCGGAAGTGGGACCGCGGTGAAGGTGATAGGAACCGATGCTCGGCCGATGGAGATTTTCCGCGTGCGCTCGAGTACGGAATGTCGCCGAACCGGAGATGCCGGAATGGGCTATCGGCAGCATGCCGATGCCGGTCCGGCCCCTATAGGTTCGCTCGAAGTAACCCCAATCGAGATTTGCGTTATGGTGGGACAGGGGGTATTAATGTCTTAGGCAATGGCTTCTGTCCCGGGGCATGCCCCGTACCCAGATCATTCGAGCAAGCCCCAAGCAGGAGGAAACTGATGGCACAGAAGGTGCTCGTCTCACTCGTCGACGATCTCGATGGCACCGAAGCCGAGGAGACCGTCGAGTTCGGTTTGGACGGCGTGAGCTACCAGATCGATCTGTCCACCGACAACGCCGAAGAATTGCGTGACGCGCTCGCCCAGTACGTCGAGCACGCCCGCCGCGCCGGTGGCCGCAAGCGTGCCGCCGTGCGGCCCACCGCCAAGGCCGCCGCCCGTCCGGCGACCGTCGACCGCGAGCAGAACCAGGCCATTCGCGCCTGGGCCAGGAAGAACGGCTTCGCCGTCTCCGACCGCGGACGCATCCCGTCCGAGGTCGTCGAGGCCTACCACAAGAAGAACTGACTTCCGGACACAGAACGCAAGTTGCAGGAAGCCGTCGGGTATTCGCCCGGCGGCTTCTTTCATGGGCGGCGCACAGCTGCAGGTTACAGATTCATGTCGGCACCGGTGTTCACCGTTCCTCAGCGCCCAGCCTGTGGTATCCGGCCGGTGAGATTCCGGCGATCGCGGTGAAATCACGAGTGAAGTGGGACTGGTCCGTATAGCCCAGTTCGGCGGCCAATCGCGCGTAATCGAGCTCGGCCGCCGAGGCGATCCGCTGCGCGGCCTCGTTGATCCGATAGACGCGAATCGCCCACTTGGGACCGGTCCCCACGTGCTCGGCGAACAGTCGTTGCAATGAGCGAGGGGTCGCACCGGTCCGCGCACTCAACTGGTCCACCCGGATAATTGCGGGATCGGCCGCGATGATCTCCATCGCGTCGGCCGCCCGCCGAGTGGCCGCACCGGCGACCGGCACATTCGCACACAGCAACTCGTCGGCTATCGCCACCATTTCTTCGTCGCGGGCGGCGTGAACAGAATCGACGAGTCCGGCCCCCGATGTGCCGAAGATCTCATCCAGTCCGATGTGTCGATCCACGATGGTGGACACCGGCCGCCGCAGGAATGGCCGGAAACAACCGGGCCGGAACCGCACGCCGAGACCTTGGTCTTGATCTTCGACGACATAGCGGAACGGGACATGGGCCGGTCCGAATACGCCGGCCGCTTTTCGGAACAGGCTCACCGTCACCGCGAGGTTGGGCAGTACCCGTTGTTCGTGGGGGTGGCTGTCCGCGCAGGTCCCAGCGCAATATCCAGTAGTAGTCGACGAACTGCCGAAGTGCGGGCGCCGGCGCGTGGCGCGAGAGGGAGAACTTCGTCTCGGCCAGTCGCTGGTTCACCACGCCCCGGGGTATTCGGCCCATAGGTGCAGATTATGGGGTGTGGAAGTGACGGTTTTGTGCAATACAGCCCGCCCGTTTCGTGTCGTAATGAACGCATGGCTGACCTGTACTCGACCCTGTACCCGGCGCTGACCTCCGCCGCACGTGAGTTCACCGTTCTTGTCCGCACGCTCGAGCCGGACGAGCTGACTGCCCGGACCCCGTGTTCCGAGTACGACGTCCGAGGCCTGGTGAACCACCTTCTCTACTGGGGGCCCGCGCTCGAGGCCGCCGCGAGGAAGCAGGACGTGCCGGCCGTGACCCCGGCCGGAGAGGCCGAGGCCGACTTGGTGCACAGCGATTGGGCGTCGATACTCGTGCGGCAGGCGGACGCCTTCGTCGACGCCTACAGCGCGCCTGAGGCGTGGCAGGGCACGTCGACGATGGCCGGGCTCCCGGCGGCGACGGTCGGCGCGATGATCCTGATGGAGTTCGTGCTGCACGGCTGGGACCTGGCCCGGGCGACCGGCCGCGACCTCACCGTGCCCGGCGACGTCGTGTCCGCCACCCACGACGGCGTCGCGGGCATCGCCGAGCAGGCGAGGGGCATGGGCATCTTCGGGCCTGAGGTGCCGCTCCCGGTCTCGGCATCCCTGTTCGACCGCACCCTTTCGTTGTCGGGCCGAGACCCCGCCTGGGTGCGCTAGGGCTTGGGGCAGGTGCGGGGGCAGCCGTCGCAGAGGTCTTCGGACGGCAGGAGATACGAGAAGCAGCAGCTCTCGCGGCGCCTGGTCCACTCGCGGTGTCCGGCGGCGTCGGTGACGACGCGCAGGGTCGACGCCGACGTCAGGGGGGCGTAGCGGGTCCCGAGGACGAGCGCCGCGTCGGCGACTCCGGCGCCTTCGGTCTCCGCCGTACCGCCCTGCTTGCCTGCCCACCAGAGGCAGTTGTCGAGCGCGTCGGTGGCGCCCGCCCACAGCATCCGCTTGCCGAGCCGGCTGGTCGGGGCGTACGCGCGGACGAACTCGGCGGCGTGCGCGATGTAGCGGGCGCGCAGGACGGCGGCGAGGGCGTGTTCGTCGGGGACGACGGTGGCTTCGGGCAGTGCCGAGCCTGGGTCGGTCGGAAGGCAGTAGAACGCTTCACCCAAAACGGCCATCGCGACCGGGTGCGGACGGTCTTCGCCGAGGCGGAACGCCAGCTCACCGGGCCGCAGCGAGGGCACGCGCCGCTCGTGGTGCAGCAGCAGGGCTCCGACGTACGCGGGGACGTGGAGGTACCAGGACATGACGTATCCGGCGGTGGTGCGGGCCGGGGAGTCTCCGTGGCGCTCGTGCAGCCAGCCGCCGAGCGTCTTGCGCCACGTGTCGAAGCGGGCGGGGTCTTCCAGCAGGTCAGAGCACCGCTGCCAGCCCTCACCGCCCGGCATGTCGAACCGGAGTTCGCCGCGCGACTGGAGTCCCTCGACCCGGCCGAGCGACGCGGCGAGGCCGTCGCCCACGTCACGGGCGTCACGGAAGGACCGCTGGTGGTTCACGGCGGCCCTCCTCACTTCGTGACCTGCGCGACCGCGCGTCCGTCTGCACGTCCGTGTTGTGCTTAGGCCTGCCTTACCTTACAGAAGGTGCGGCATTCCGCCAATCGGGTGGCCGAAGGGATGATTCCCGGGTTTTCCCGAGTGTTCGCGGTGAGCGGACAAGGCCGGCCGGGCGGAATCCGGATGCTCCTCGCCACGTTCTTCTTGACGTAAACATGCAGCGCAACCGGATGATGGACGTGTACTGGACGAGGAGAACGACCAGGCCGCGATCGGACCGCAATCAGGCGTAGTGGTACGCCGGTGCTGCCGGTTGGCTACTACAGTGGTCCTACGGTGCTGAATCCATCGCGGTGAAAGCACGACGGAATCGGACCGCCGGCGCAGCAGTCGAGGGAGTGCAAATGTTCGAAAGGTTCACCGACCGCGCGAGGCGGGTGGTCGTCCTGGCCCAAGAAGAGGCCAGGATGCTCAACCACAATTACATTGGCACCGAGCACATCCTCCTGGGTCTGATCCACGAGGGTGAGGGTGTCGCCGCCAAGGCGCTGGAATCACTGGGCATCGCGCTCGAGGGCGTACGCCAGCAGGTGGAAGAGATCATCGGCCAGGGCCAGCAGGCGCCGAGCGGGCACATCCCGTTCACGCCGCGGGCCAAGAAGGTGCTGGAGCTGTCCCTGCGCGAAGCGCTGCAGCTCGGCCACAACTACATCGGTACCGAGCACATCCTGCTCGGGCTGATCCGTGAGGGTGAAGGCGTCGCCGCACAGGTGCTCGTCAAGCTCGGCGCGGACCTGAACCGGGTGCGTCAGCAGGTGCTGCAGCTGCTCTCGGGCTACCAGGGCAAGGAGCCCCAGGAGTCCGGCAGCGGGCGCGGTGAGGGCACGCCGTCCTCTTCGCTGGTGCTCGACCAGTTCGGCCGCAACCTGACCGTCTCCGCCCGCGAGGGCAAGCTCGACCCGGTCATCGGGCGCGGCAAGGAGATCGAGCGGGTCATGCAGGTGCTCTCGCGCCGCACGAAGAACAACCCGGTCCTGATCGGCGAGCCCGGCGTCGGCAAGACGGCCGTCGTCGAGGGCCTTGCCCAGAACATCGTCAAGGGCGAGGTGCCCGAGACGCTCAAGGACAAGCAGCTCTACACCCTCGACCTGGGTTCCCTGGTCGCCGGTTCGCGGTACCGCGGTGACTTCGAAGAGCGCCTCAAGAAGGTGCTCAAGGAGATCAAGACCCGTGGCGACATCATCCTGTTCATCGACGAGCTGCACACGCTCGTCGGCGCGGGTGCGGCCGAAGGCGCGATCGACGCGGCCTCGATCCTGAAGCCGATGCTCGCCCGCGGTGAGCTGCAGACGATCGGTGCGACCACGCTCGAGGAGTACCGCAAGTACATCGAGAAGGACGCCGCGCTGGAGCGCCGCTTCCAGCCGATCCAGGTCGGCGAGCCGTCGCTCGAGCACACGATCGAGATCCTCAAGGGTCTGCGCGACCGCTACGAGGCGCACCACCGCGTGTCGATCACCGACTCCGCGCTGGTCGCCGCGGCCACCCTGGCCGACCGGTACATCAACGACCGGTTCCTGCCGGACAAGGCGATCGACCTGATCGACGAGGCGGGCGCCCGGATGCGCATCCGCCGGATGACCGCTCCGCCGGACCTCCGCGAGTTCGACGAGAAGATCGCCAACGTCCGCCGGGACAAAGAGTCCGCCATAGACGCTCAGGACTTCGAGCGTGCGGCCCGCCTTCGTGACGAGGAGAAGACCCTCCTCGGCCAGAAGGGCGAGCGGGAGAAGCAGTGGAAGGACGGCGACCTCGACGTCGTCGCCGAGGTCGACGAGGAGCAGATCGCCGAGGTCCTCGCCAACTGGACCGGCATCCCGGTGTTCAAGCTCACCGAGGAGGAGACCACGCGTCTGCTCCGCATGGAGGACGAGCTGCACAAGCGGATCATCGGCCAGGAAGACGCCGTCAAGGCCGTCTCCCAGGCGATCCGCCGGACCCGTGCCGGTCTGAAGGACCCGAAGCGTCCGTCGGGCTCGTTCATCTTCGCCGGCCCCTCGGGTGTCGGTAAGACCGAGCTGTCGAAGGCGCTGGCCGGCTTCCTGTTCGGCGAGGACGACGCGCTCATCCAGATCGATATGGGTGAGTTCCACGACCGGTACACCGCTTCGCGGCTCTTCGGTGCCCCTCCGGGCTACGTCGGCTACGAAGAGGGCGGCCAGCTGACGGAGAAGGTGCGTCGCAAGCCGTTCTCGGTGGTCCTGTTCGACGAGATCGAGAAGGCGCACCAGGAGATCTACAACACGCTCCTGCAGGTGCTGGAGGACGGTCGGCTCACCGACGGCCAAGGCCGCACGGTGGACTTCAAGAACACCGTCCTGATCTTCACCTCGAACCTGGGCACTTCGGACATCTCGAAGTCCGTGAGCCTCGGCTTCTCGAGCGGCAACGAAGGTGTCGCGAAGTACGAGAAGATGAAGCAAAAGGTCAACGAGGAGATGAAGAAGCATTTCCGGCCGGAGTTCCTGAACCGGATCGACGATGTGATCGTCTTCCACCAGCTGACCAAGGACCAGATCATCCAGATGGTCGACCTGATGATCCAGCGGGTGGAGAAGCAGCTCAAGGCCAAGGACATGGAGATCGAGCTCACCGACAAGGCGAAGGCGCTGCTGGCCAAGCGCGGCTTCGACCCGGTGCTCGGTGCCCGTCCGCTGCGTCGCACGATCCAGCGCGAGATCGAGGACCAGCTGTCCGAGAAGATCCTGTTCGGCGAGGTTGCGCCGGGCCAGATCATCCTGGTGGACGTCGAAGGCTGGAGCGGCGAGGTCGAGGACAAGGACGACCAGGCGCACTTCACCTTCCGCGGTGAAGTCAGGCCGACCGAGATCCCCGACGCCCCGCCGGTGAGCATCGGTGCCGCCAGCGGCAGCGATGACTCGGGCGAGGTCGAAGGCGACTAAGCACTAGGTACGAACACGAAGGCGGCTCCCATCCGGGAGTCGCCTTCGTGGCGTTTAGGGCCTGTTTGACCGTGTGAGACGATGGCCAAAATTCCTGAGGGGGAACATCTTGGACGTCCTGGCCGTCGATCTCGGTACTTCGACCACGGTGGCGACAATCGCGGCACACGGGCAGGAAGCCAGCGTGCTCGAGGTGGACGGTTCGGCGACGATGTCGTCGGCCGTGTATGCCGACAAGGACGGCACGATCGTCGTCGGGCGGGACGCCGAGCGCCGCGCGAGGCTGGATCCGAGCCGGTTCGAGCCGAACCCCAAGCGCCGGATCGACGAGGGTTCGCTGCGGCTGGGCGAAGGCGACGTGCCGGTGGTCGAACTGTTCGCGGCGGTGCTGCGGCGGGTCGGCGAAGAGGCCGAGCGTCGGCTGGGCCGTCCGGCCGGGCAGCTCCGGATCTCCCATCCGGCCAACTGGGGCGGTGAGCGTCAGGCCGTCCTCAGGGATGCGTCGGTCAGGGCTGGGCTCGGTGTGGCGCCGGTGCTCGTCCCCGAGCCCGTCGCGGCCGCGGCGCACTACTCTTCCGGTGCCGTTCGCTCGATGGCCCCGATCGCGGTCTACGACCTCGGGGCCGGCACTTTCGACTGCGCCGTGGTCGGCTTCGGCGAGCGTGGACTCACCGTGCTCGCCGAAGCGGGCCTGCCGGACCTCGGCAGCCTCGACATCGACCGCGCGCTGATGATGTACATCGGCCGCGAGGTGTCGCATTCGGACCCCGCGCGGTGGCAAAGCATCCTCCGCCCTAAGACGGTGTCGGACCGGCGAGTGCGCCGGGCCCTGCTGCAGGACGTCCGTGATGCCAAGGAAAGCCTGTCCCGACACCTGCGCACGGACGTCCCGATGCCCGAGCCGTTCCCGGACGTCCCGGTGACCAGGGCCGAGCTGGAAGCCTTGGTGCGTCCCGGTTTCCTACGCAGCGCCGAGCTGTTCGCCGCGACGATCCAGCGGGCAGGTCTGGCGCCGGCCCGCCTCGGCGGCATCTACCTCGTCGGCGGCCCGAGCCGGATGCCGCTGCTGGCGACGTTGCTGGCACACCAACTCGGCATCGCGCCGACCACCCAGAACCAGCCCGAGAGCGCCGTCGCTTTCGGCCTCCACCAGGTGCCGCTCGGCGTTCCCTCGGGGCCACCCCAGTGGCGTTGAACGCCACGAGGGTGACCCGGAGGGGTCCGTGACGTGACCCGCCTCCCCGCTTACGCCGTGGGCTTGAGGGTGCCGGGGTAGAGGTAGGCGGGGGCGGGCTTGGTGTTGCCGTAGAACCACGCGTCGAAGAATCCCTTGAGGTTCTGGTGGGAGATCTTCTCCGCGTACGCCTGGAACTCGGGCAGGCTCGCGTTCCCGTTGCGGTGCAGGGCCGGCCACGTCTTCAGCACGAAGTCGAACGCCTTCTCGCCGATGGTGTTGCGCAGTGCGTGCAGGGCCAGCGGGCCCTTGGCGTAGACGGCCGTGAACTCGTTGCCCGGGCCCATGTCGTAGAGCTTGCCCGACCAGAAGTTGTCCGAGGCCGTGGCGACCTGCGAGAGGTACCGCGCGTTGAGGTCCTTGCCGTCCTTGGCTTCCGACCACAGCCACTGCGCGTACGACGCGAAGCATTCGTTCAGGCAGACGTCTTTCCATTTGTCGACGGCCACGGTGTCGCCGTACCACTGGTGGGCGTTCTCGTGCACGATCGTGCCGACGTTGCCGGCCCGGCCGGAGTAGATCGGGCGGCTGAGCGTCTCGAGCGAGAAGCCGATCGGCTCGGCCAGGAAGATCCCGCCGGCCGCGTCGACGGGGTACGGCCCGAACTTCGACGACAGGAAGTCCAGGATCTCCGGCAACTTCGCCTCGGCGGTCTTCGTGGCGTCCGGCGTTCCCGGTGCGTACGCGCTGACGACGGGCGTGCCGTTGGCCAGCCGCGAACGCTCGAACTGCCACTTCTCGATCGCGACCGTGGTCATGTACGGCACCGCGGGGGTGTCCTCCGCCCAGAAGTGGGTGGTGCCGTTGGCGGTCTTCGTGGTGCCGCGCTCGCGGCCGTTCGCGATCACGCCCCACTCGTCCGGCACGGTGACCGCGAGGTGGAAGGTCGCCTTGTCCAGCGGGGTGTCGTTGACCGGGTACCAGGTCGACGCCGACTTCGGCTCGCCGGCGGCGAACGCCCCACCGGACGCCGAGTACTGCCACCCGTTGTCGCCCAGCAGCGGATCGCTGATCGGTTCGGGCACGCCGTGGTACTGGATCCTGGCGTTGAAGACCTCGCCTCGGCGCAGCACGCGGGACGGGGTGATCACCAGTTCGTGGTCGCCGGTGCGGGTGAACGCGGCATGCCGGCCGTCGACGTCGATCGAGTCGACGGTCAGGCCGCTGAAGTCGAGGTCGAACGAGCTCAGCGACTGGGTGGCGCGGGCGGAGATCCGCTGCGTCCCGATCAGCTGCTTCGTGGCCGGGGTGTAGTTGATCGCCAGGTTGTAGTCGGCGACGTCGTAGCCGCCGTTGCCGTCCTGGGGGTAGTAGCTGTCGCCGGCTCCGTCGGCGCCAGGCGTACCGCGGTTGAACCCGGCGTCGGCTCCGGCCACACCGGTGCCGAGGCCGGCGCAGGCGAGAACGGCCACGAAGACCGTTGTCAGGCGGCGCCGGTGATGGCGGGTTGTCATGGTTGCTCCCAGGGTGAGTCTCGGCTGCAGAAGGCGGCTCAACGTAACGCGCGAGCTGGGCACTTGTGCGCGTAATGGGTGATTTGTCCTTAAAGTCCCCACTTCAGTCTGCCCGGTCGGACGCATTGCGCGTTCGGCGGTGCGCTCGGTCTGGAAGGCTGGACAGGTGCGGGTATCAGTGCTCGGTCCGGTCCGGCTGCTGGACGACGACGGCACGCCGGTCGACATCGGCGGTGCCCGCTTGCGCATGCTCCTGGCCAGGCTGGCGCTCGACGCCGGCCGCGCGGTGTCCAGCGACGCCCTCGTCGACGGCCTGTGGGGCGCGCAGCCGCCTGCCGACGCGAGCAACGCGTTGCAGTCGCTGGTGTCGCGGCTGCGGAAGGTTCTCCGCGAAGCGGGCGCGACCCTCGAAACCACGGCGACCGGATACCGGCTCGGACTCGACGTCGATCAGGTCGACGTCCACCGCTTCGAGGTGCTGGCCGCGCGTGGTCGCGGCGAGTTGGCGGCCGGCCAGTACGCCGAGGCGTCCAAGACCCTCCGCGAAGCGCTCGCGTTGTGGAACGGAGACGCCTTCGCGGACGTGTTCGACGCGCCGTTCGTACAGGTGCCGGCCGCGCGGTTGGCTGAGCTGCGGCTACGGGCGTCGGAAGACCGGTTCGAGGCCGAACTGAGCCTTGGCCGGCACGGTGACGTCCTCGCCGACCTCGACTCCGCCGGCTTGCGGTCGCCGCTCAGGGAACGGCTGGCGGGGCTGCGGATGCGGGCATTGTCCGCGGCCGGGCGGCAGTCGGACGCGCTCGCGGTCTACGGCAGCCTTCGCGAGACGCTGTCCGACGAACTCGGTCTCGATCCGTCGGCCGAACTCCAGGAGACGCATCTCGGCGTTCTGCGCGGCGACCTGCCCAGACCCGTGCCGCAGCCGGTCGTGGTGGACCACCTGCCGGTACGGCTGACCAGCTTCGTCGGTCGTGAGGATGAGCTCAAACTGCTCGGTGAACTGCTCGAAGGCTCACGCCTGGTGACACTGGTTGGGCCCGGCGGTGCTGGAAAGACCCGCCTGGCCACCGAAACCGCGGCGCGACTGCCCGTAGCCGACCGCGGCCGCGTTTGGTTCGTGGGCCTCGCCGGCGTCCGGGATTCGAGTGACCTCGTCACTGCCGTCTCGACCGCGCTCGGCCTGCGGGACCTCCGGCTTGTCGATGCGAACGCGGCGCGGTGGACGGCTGCCGACGCGTTGGACAGGCTGGTCGAGGTGTTCGCCGCGGGCGAACCGGTGCTGGTACTGGACAACTGTGAACATCTGGTCGGCGCGGCCGCTTCGCTGGTCCACGAGTTGATCACCCGCGTTCCGCGGCTGCGTGTCCTGGCCACAAGCCGGGAACCGCTGGCGATCGACGGCGAGACGTTGTGCCCGCTCGGCCCGCTGGAGGTGCCCCGAGACCAGATGTCGGTCGCGGAAGCCGTCGGGCTGGGCGCGGTGCGGTTGTTCATGGACCGTGCCAAGGCGGTCCGGCCGGGTTTTCTGCTCGACGAAGCCAGCCTGGTGCCCGTGACGGAGATCTGCCGTCGGCTGGACGGGATGCCGCTCGCGCTGGAACTGGCCGCCGCGCGGCTGCGCTCGATGACCGTCGGCCAGATCGCCCACCGGCTCGACGACCGTTTCCGCCTGCTCACGTCCGGCAGCCGGTCCGCGTTGCCGCGCCAGCGCACGCTGCGTGCCGTCGTCGAGTGGAGCTGGGACCTGCTCGACGAACCGGAGCGAGTGCTGGCTCGCCGCTTGTCCGTCTTTCCCGCCGGTGCCAAGGTTCCCGCGGTCGAGGCGGTCTGCGCGGATCAGCGGGTCCCCGTCGAAGACGTGCTTTACGTGCTCGGTTCGCTCGTCGAGAAGTCCATTGTGGACGCGGTGACCGACGAACACGGCGAGCCCCGGTACCGGATGCTGGAGACGATCCGCGTTTATGCCGACGAGCGGCTCGGCGAGGCAGGCGAGCGGGCGGCGGTTCAAGCCGTCCTCGCGCGCTACTACGTCGACCTCGTGGAGCCCAACGAACCGCTGCTTCGCACCGGCGGGCAAATGTCGGTGATCAGCTGGTTCGACACCGAGTACGACAACCTCGTGGACGTCCTGCGCCGCGCCATCGACTCGTCGGATGTCGAAACGGCGTACCGGCTGACCGGCTCGTTGTTGTGGTACTGGCTGATCCGCGGCAACCACGCTCAGGTCAACGAGTTCGTCGCGGCCGTCGTCGCGTTCGGCGACCAGGTGCCACCCGCCGCGGCCGCCGGGTTCGCTGTCATCAAGGCGATGGACTTCACCATGGTGCCGAGCCTGACGACAACCGATACGGCCGCACTGATCGAACAGTGTGTCCGGACGGGGGCCTTCGACGAATTTCCGGGTCTCACCATCGCCGTGCCGATGTTGGCGTTCTTCTCCCGGGATGTGGAACTGGCGGCGCGCGAGGTGCGGCGGGCACTTGCCGGTACCGACGCCTGGTCGCGGGCCGCGGCGCATTGGGTCGAGGGTTTCCTGCTCAGCGACGCGGGCGATCGGGCCGGAGCCGAGCAGGCCCGCAAGGACGCGCTGGCCGGGTTCGAAGCCGTCGGTGACCGGTGGGGCATGGCGATGACCCTGGCCATGTACGCGGACGAGCTTTCCCATGCGGGCCAAGGCGAGGAGGCGATCCGCGTCTACCAGCGGGGGTTGGCGCTGGCCGCCGAACTCGGTTCCGAGGACGACATGATCCAGCAGCGGTGCCGATTGGCCATGGAGCGGTCCCGTGCCGGCGATCTGGCCGGGGCGGCCCGGGAGCTGGTGGAGGCTGACGCTGTCGCCCTGCGAAGCAGGAACCCGCAGCTGCGAAACATGATCATCTTCGGCAAGGTCGAACTCGCCCTGATGTCCGATGAGCTCGACGTCGTCCGTGAACTGATCGGCCGGATGCGGGTGTCCATCCACGGCCTTCCGTTTTCGGCGGAGATGGCAAGCGAGTGGGTCGCGCGATACGAGGGGAGGCTGGCCATGGCGGAGGGCAGGCTCGACGACGCCGCGTCCCAGTTCGCCAGAGCCGTACAGTCCATTTCGGACCGACGGGACCTGCCGGATCTGGCAGAGCTGGCAGAATTGCTCGGCCGGCTTCGCCATCTGCAGGAGGATTCCGAAGCCGCGGCGACCCTGCTCGGGGTCAGCCAGGTCATGCGTGGCGCGTTCGATCACGGAAACCCGAACCTGCGTGCGCTGGTCGCCGAACTCACCACGGAGTTGGGTGACCAGCGCTACGGCGAGCTGTTCGAGCGGGGCTCGGCCCTGTCCAAAGAGGACGCCGCGCGGTGGTTGCTGCGCGACGCCGGCCTTGGATAGTGTTTCCTCAGGTACCACGCTCGTGAGTGTGCCGGCCGGTGAGAACCGGCCTGGTGCTTCACGAGTTCAGACACGCCTCCGGTAGGCCCGCATCGCGAGTGGGAAGAACACCGCGACGATACCGGCCATCCAGGCCAGTGTCCCGAACAGCGGGCCGGCCACCGCGCCACCGTTCATCAGGCCGCGTGCGGTTCCGGCCATCAGGCTGACCGGGTTGATGTCGGACCAGGCCCGCAGCCAGCCGGGCATCGTGCTCGACGGGACGAACACGCTGCTGCCGAAGGTGAGCGGCATGACGACCACGAACATCAAGCCCTGTACCGCTCCCGGTGTCTTGACCAGCATGCCGACGAACACCGCGATCCAGCAGAAGCACATCCCGAACGCGAGCAGCAGGGCGATGGTGACCACCAGCGACATGGCGTCGGTCTGGATCCGGTAGCCCATGAGCGTCGCCACGACCATCAGGACGACCATGCACACGGCGTAGCGCACCAGGTCGGCGATGACGGCGCCGACCAGCGGTGCCGACCGGGCGATCGGCATGCTTCGGAACCGGTCGAACACGCCCTTGTTGACGTCGGTGTTCAGCGCCACCCCGATGGTCATACTGGCCTGCAGGATGTTCATCGCCATCACCCCCGGCACGACGACCTGCAGGTACTCACCGGTGTTCCCGGAGATCGCGCCGCCGAAGATGTAGACGAACATGACCAGGAAGATGATCGGCATCAGGGTGACGTCGGCGAGCTGCTCCGGGTTCTTCCGGATTTTGATGATGCTTCGCCAAGCCAGGGAAAGCCCGTGCTGCAAGGCTTTCGCCGGAGTGATGTAGCGCGGTGACGCGGGTGCGTCGAGTGTCATGGTGGTCATGCCAGGCTCCTTTCGGGCTGGGGCTCGGTTTCGTGCTTGCCGGTCAGCGCGAGGAAGACCTCGTCGAGGCTGGGCAGGCGCAGGGCCAGTTCGTCGGCGACGATCCCGGCGTCGTCCAGTTTCCTGACCAAAGTGGACAGCAGGATCGGGTCGGACGCCGGTACGGTCAGCAGGCCGGTGTCGTTGTTGCGGGCCGGCTTGAAACCGGTCAACTCGCCGAGGATGCGGTCGACGGTGTCGAGGTCGCCGAGCGAACTCGGCCGCACCTGCAGTGTCTGCCCCCCGACTCGCCGCTTCAGCTCGTCGGACCGGCCGTCCGCGACCACCAGGCCGTGGTCGAACACGGTGATCCGGTCGGCGAGCTGGTCGGCCTCCTCCAGGTACTGCGTGCAGAGCAGGATCGTGGTGCCCTCCGCCACAAGCGCCCGGACAATGCCCCAGACCTGGTTACGAGAGCGCGGGTCGAGGCCGGTCGTCGGCTCGTCGAGGAACATCAGCTCCGGCGTGACGACGATGCTGGCCGCGATGTCGAGCCTGCGCCGCATCCCGCCCGAGTAATGCTTGACGAGCCGGCCCGAGCCCTCGGTGAGCCCGAAGGCATCGAGTAGCTCGGCGGCTCGGTCCCTGGCCGCGGGACGCCTCAGTCCAAGGAGGCGCCCCAGCATGATCAGGTTCTCGCGACCGGTGAGATCCTCGTCAACCGACGCGAGCTGGCCGGTGAGACTCACAGCTGCGCGAACGGCGTCGGCCTCCTCCACGATGTCGTGTCCGAGGACCCGAGCGCTGCCGGCGTCGGGGCGGATCAAGGTCGCCAGCATGCGAATGGTCGTCGTCTTGCCGGCGCCGTTGGGCCCGAGCACGCCGTAGACGGAGCCGGCGCGCACCGCCAGGTCCACGCCCTCCACGGCCCGGGTCGCACCGAACGACTTGACGAGGCCGGTGGCCTCGATGGCGAGAGGGGAGTGTGCTGTCATCGGCCTCCTCGGACTGGGACTCGTCGTGCTGAGGAACATCCATTCTGGAGACGGGGTGAAAGCCCCAAACTCATCGCCAGGTCTCGCCAGATCAAAGTAGCGGAAAAGCAGCAGCAAGCAACCGGTCGATTGACATGCCGACGGCGCCAGTCAACTCGGGCGTGCATGCCGCGCGCACCCTGTGATCGACTGCTCCCGGCCGGGATTTAGTCGAGCGGTGTGATCGCGATCATGCCCGGTACGCCCATCAACCCGGGAGCCGATGGCTGGGCAGCCTCTCCACCTGCCCCGCCCGCACCTGCGAATCCAACGGGACCACCCCCGGCGCCACCGGCGCCGGAGCCAGGATTCGGGATGCAGAACGGCCACGGCTCACCAACCCCTCCGGGCGCACCGGCCTGCAACGTCGTGCCCATCACTTGGAGGGAGGAGTTGACGGTACCTGATCCTCCAGCCCCCCCTGTCGGGTTCTTGCAGACACCAAGACCAGCAGCCGTGCCACCGCCGCTCCCGCCAGTCGCGGTGACGAGAGGTTTGCCGTCGGAAGACGCGAACACACTGGTCTCCCCGGCCTTTCCGTTCACGGCATCCGGGGACGCCTCCGTACCGCCGGCGCCTCCCGCCCCGACCGTCACGCTATAGACAGAGGCGGGCATGACCGGTACAAGCGCTCGAACATATCCACCCTGGCCCCCGCCCCCGCCGCCGGCGTTGTTTCCAAAGCCGACCCCCCCCGCCGCCCCCGCCGCCCCAGGACTCCACGAGGACGCGGCTGGCAGCAGGGGCGGCCACGAACTTGCCGCTCCTCCGGAACACGGAGACTCCGGGCCCGGCCGGACCCTGCGGACCTGCCGGACCACGCTGTCCGACCTGGTTCCAGGACAGGGCGGTCTCGTTGGAGTCGCAAGCCTGCCCCTTGGACGGGTCGACGACCCGCAAGGTGCCCTGGCTCGCCCCGATGATTGGTGGAAGGGCTCCACCGGCCTTGTTCAGGTAGCAGCCACGAATAACGCCATTCGACTCAGGAATGGTGGCATAGGCCACGGTTCCTGCGAGGAGGGCGGCGAACCCGGCGACACCCAAGAACGCGCCGACCTTCTTGCCTCGTCCCAACCCAAGCCCCCGCCAACGCGACATCCGTGTTTCTCCTTTCTCCTGCTTCCCCTGCGATGTCCCCAGCTCAGGTGCGATGGGAATGGCTGGTTCAAGGATCCTTGGCTTCAGGCGGTCATTGCAACGACTCGCCGAGGTGCTCCGCTGTCAAGGCCGGCCGGGGATCAGGGAACGCCACGCCAGAGGCCGGTTCAGAGGCTTCGAGATGGATCGCAAGAATCTCAAGCGCAACGGTTGAGGGACCGATAGATTCCACGAAGACCAGGGGGCGCTCCGTCATGAGTGGGTCCGCCGGAGGTAGCGGAGCGCGTGGAGTCCATCGGGAAAGCTGGAGAGATCATTGCGACTGCGTCTGATTGAGCCCCGGCTCCGTGTGAGTTGCCCGTGAAAGTGCGTCGGATCTGGAGGCGTCCCGAGATTGGGCTCAGTGGGCGTCATTTGGCTCTGGAGATTGTGGCATGGGCGATGGGGTTCCTCGCCAGTGCAGCGGTCGCTGTCGGGAACGGGGGCCTGGTGCGAATCACTGCCGCCGCGTTCCTCCTCTGGGTAGCGACTCCGAATCTGGCCTTGTGCCTACGTGGCGTGGTCCGTGATCACCACCGGCCCGGAGAGTAGGCGGCGAGGCTGGGCGTCCATCAGCTGTAAAGCGGTGCCGAGCGGTCTGGGCGGGTCAATGGCCTTGGGGGTCCGAGCACGGGCCAACTGCAATTGTCTCTGCGAACGGGGGTCTGGGCTCAGAGGGTAATCGCTCAACGGACAGCCTGGGCTATCTCGGTGGGCCTACGGTTCCGGTGGAAGCGTCCCAGTCGTGCGGCATGGCCCTCCTTCCGCCCGCGAGAACGCCCGGTACCCGATTGAGTATGGTGAGCAGTCATGGAGACTCGGGCGTGAGGTTCGAGACCAGGGCCATCCACGTGCGCCGGGACCTCGGCGGGGTCAAGGGCACGAGCCTGTTCTTCCTCGGCAAATCGCTCCGCGGGATCGAGTCGCTGATCGAGCTCCCCGCCGCGATGACCCATGCCACTATCGCTGGCTCTCCGTTCGGGGTGTCCGAGAACCTCATCCGCCTGCCGGTGGGCATCGAGGCGGTCGAGGCCCTCCTCGCGGACCTGGCCGCGGGCTTAGGGTGACGAGCTCGCCGCACGACGCCTTCCTCCGGGCCCGCGACCTCCTGCTGGAGCTGCGGACCGACTACGAGGCCGCCTACCGGAAGTTCCGCTGGCCCGAGCTGGGGCACTTCAACTGGGCCCTCGACTGGTTCGACACGGTGGCCGCCGGCAACGACCGCCCCGCCCTCCGGGTGATCGAGGAGGACGGCCGGGAGACCCGGCTCTCGTTCGCCGAGCTGGCGGCGCGCTCCAACCGGGTCGCCAACTGGCTCCGCGACCTGGGGATTCGGCGCTTCGACCGCGTCATCGTCATGCTCGGCAACCAGGTCGAACTCTGGGAGACGATCCTCGCCGCGATCAAGCTCGGCGCGGTCCTCGTCCCGGCCACCCCGCTGCTGGCGCCCGCCGACCTGCGCGACCGCGTGGACCGGGGCGCCGCCCGCCACGTCGTCGTCCGCTCCGAGGACTGCGGCAAGTTCGCCGAGGTGCCGGGCGACTACACGCGGATCGCGGTCGGGGCACCGGCGGCGGGGTGGGAGCCCTACGACGATGCGGCGGGCGGGGCGGCCGCCTTCTCGCCGTCGGGAGAGACCGCGGCGTCCGACCCGCTGCTGCTCTACTTCACCTCGGGGACGACGGCACGGCCCAAGCTCGTCGAGCACACGCATGCCTCCTACCCGGTCGGCCATCTGTCGACGATGTACTGGCTCGGCCTACAGCCGGGGGACGTCCACATGAACGTGGCCTCACCGGGATGGGCCAAACACGCCTGGAGCTCGCTGTTCGCGCCCTGGAACGCCGAGGCCACCATCCTCGTCTACAACTTCGGCCGCTTCCGTGCCCCGGGGGTGCTGGACGCGGTCGTCGAGGGCGGGGCGACGACGCTCTGTGCCGCGCCCACCGTGTGGCGGATGCTGATCCAGGAGGACCTGGGCGGCTGGCGGGTGGGCCTCCGGGAGGCGGCGAGCGCCGGGGAGCCGCTGAACCCCGAGGTCATCGAGCGGGTGGAGCAGGCCTGGGGCATCGTGGTGCGCGATGGCTACGGCCAGACCGAGACCACCGCCCAGGTGGGCAACCCACCGGGGCAGCCGGTCAGGCCCGGGTCCATGGGCCGCCCGCTGCCCGGGTACCGGGTGGAGCTTCTCGACCCCTCAACCGGTGAGCCGGGGGACGAGGGCGAGATCGCGCTCTCGCTTTCGCCGCGCCCGCTCGGCTTGATGACCGGCTACAAAGACCAGGGATCCCGCCTTGCCGCGGAGGACCGCTGGTACCGCACCGGCGACGTCGGCGTCCGGGACGCGTCGGGCTTCATCACCTAC
>NZ_JAODNM010000028.1 GCF_025464955.1 Amycolatopsis sp.
TACGCTGGGGCCTGCGGCCACCAGCCGATCAGGGTTAGTCCACACAACCGACCATGATCAACTGGTGGCCGCACCTGCCTGCGGGCAGCCCACCAGCGACATCACGAAGTCCGGCTGGAGTACTAGAACCCGAAATTCTCTGAGGTGGGACATGAGTCGCTACTACGCTTGACGTCTATCTCGAACCTCAAGAGTGACCTACAAGCCATCACAGAAGGTCGTAGTCAGGATGCAGTTCATCGCGCAGACCGACGAAAGACCCTTCTTCTAAGTCCTGAAAGCGTATGCCAGCATTGAGGCTGAACCCGTACTGGTCCGTATTCTCAACCGCTTGGAGCGATATTTTCTGAAGTTCGACATTTTGATACACCGCGATGATCGCCGTAACATTCTCGGTTGGGTATGACAAAAACGCTGCCGCGCCACCGAATCGGATTTCGGAGAATTCCCGAGCGTCGCCATCGACAGTAAGCGTCACAGTCGGCCATGACTTCCACGATCGCGCCTTAGTGTCGATGAATTTTCCCATTTTCCGAGACATATCCACCGGGATTCGCTCCATGGATTCAGGGATACCCAGGTTTAGCAGCTTGGTTACCGCCTGACTGGCGAGTCTCTGGCGTTCCATGTCGGCATCGGAATCTCTTGTGGCCATATGAATATTTCCAAGCAGGATGTATTTGTCTTGGCTCGGATTCGTGTACGCGAACCAAATCTCGGTCGCATCTGAGGTTTGTGGCTCCACTTGAAAGAAATCCAGAGCACCCGTACCCCTCCAGTCGGTCACCTCGTAAAGACTGAAGGGGATACGGTGCAGCTGATCGTGTTCCTGCTGGAAGCTAGGCATGTGCGGATTCTAGCACGCTCATGAAATCCAGCCAGTCGGAATGTCAGTGCTTGTGCCCCTTTAGTCCTTCTTCTCCCGACGCGACGGTGAGGGAGGCGTGGCAGGCAAATATGTGCTTGTAGTTATAGACATATGCATCCCAGGTTCCTCCGTTGCCTGACGGAATGCCAGAAATAGGGATCTCGCCACCACTGGGTGAAGCATTGTACTCGCCGTAGCTATTCTTGGGAGCATCGAACTCCATCGTGCCCGATTGTGACCCGACGAAGGCTCTCAGTCCGTTGTATTGGATTGTAAGATTTCCATCAGGGCTGATGATGTAGAACCCCGGAAACTCGGGGCTGCAGTCGGGGTCTGCCGCCAGCGCGTTGGCTGCAGGTGCGGACAGTGCAAGAACTGCAGTCATTACAGCGGTTGCCGACAAGAGCATAGCCTTCTTCATGGGACTCCTTAGCTTGTAGTCACAGATTTCGATACAGAAATCCGCAAATAGACAGGGGAATTTGCATAGGGATGCCAGATGAGGAGCAAGCGGGAGAATGGAAACAAGTGCGCACTAAAGGCGACCGGACGCTTCATGTAGAAGGGTCGTCGCAGAATTAACTGTGACGGCACGAATCAATTTCAGGCAGACGTGCTGCCACGCAGCGTTCGCATCAACTCACTGCAACGAAATGAAAGCCCAAATCAAGGCCAGTGAAGTTGCGTTACCCGTTGCCCTGAAATCGCCACATTGGCATTTACGCCTTCCATCGAGAGCCTCCCCGCTCGCGACCACCACCCCGTCAGATGATCACGTTAGGGGCACTTCGCAGCAGCCGCCATCCGCCAACTGGGTGGCTATCGTGTTGGTGGATAACTTACGAAGCCGGTGGTTGAGAGCGATCTAACACAGCGTCATCAGCGTTCCTGACCAGGTGCTTCATGCAATTTCCGCATCGTGTGGTGATCGTGACTCCCCAGCTGGTCACTGACAGCTATGACAATCCCACGCCGCAACTCGTTTACGGCGACGACACACCACGCCGGACCGTCTGGGGCTTGGTCCAGCCGGGCAGCTCGGCCGAACCCGCGCAGCCCGGCCGTCAGCCGGTCCTCACGTCTTGGCGGCTGTTCACCGCCTCGCCGGTCGCTGCTCGGGAGCGGGTGGAGTGGCGCGGGCAGGTCCTCGATGTCGCGGGTGAGCCGTCGTGGTGGTCACCGCGGTTTGGCACCCACTACGAAGCCCGTCTCACCCACGTCCAAGGCTGAAGGGAGACGCGTTCGTGCGTGCGTTCGACCGCATCGACATCAACCGCGGCGGAGTCGCCGAGATCCTGCACTCCGCCGAGCTCCACACCGCGATCCAGGCAGCTGCCGAGGTCGTCGCCGACACTGCACGCGGCCGAGATTTACGCGTGGAGAGCGGCGAGTCGTTGCCAGTGGAGGTGTTCGGCGACCGCGGCCGTTCCCGCGTCGGCGTCACAGTGGCCGTCCGCCACCCCGCCGGGGTCGGCATGGAAGCCCACCACGGCGTCCTCAAGCGCGCCGCCGTCGACACCGGACTCTCCGTCGAAGGACTGCGCCCGGACGCCGACACGTGACCGGTGCTGTGCCGGTGCCGGTCGACATCGCTGAACTGGTCGTGCGCCGCCTGCGGCCGCTGCTCGCCGGACGGTCCGAGACGGTCGCCGCTGGGGTGAAGGTGTCGACCGAGACCGGGTTCGGCACCGACGGCGGACCGCCGTCGCTGCCGTGGCTGCTGATCGTCGAAGACGGCCACATATGGACCTGGCCAGCCGTGCAAAGCGCGGTGATCCGCCTGACCTGCTGGCACCGCGACATCCACACGGCAAAACGGCTCGCCGGGATCGCGCTGGGCTTGCTGTGTGCGCCGATGCCGGCCGGAACCCTGTTCTCCGGCGAACCTATCGCCGCGCCCGTCGAAGGTATCGACCCGTACACCGCCGCTCCACTGGCCACGGCCAGCCTCACCGTCTACACCCGCACACCCACCCAGTCCTGACCCCCGCACGGAGGATTCCCCGACATGGCCATGAACAGCGCATTCGTGCGCGTCCCCGGCCCTGGGGAAGTGTCCCTCGCCGCACAAGACACCCCGGAACCACCCGACGCCACCACACCCCTCGCCGCTGCCTGGACCGGACTGGGACTGTCCACACCGGACGGAACCACCCTCACCCGCAAGGTCGAGAAAGAGGGCACCGAGCACTGGCAGCAGCTCACCCCGGCCCGTTTCATCTACAAGTCACTGGAACTGACCGTGGCCTCGGTGTTCCAAGAGACTAAAGGCGAAGTGCTCTCCGCCTACTTCGGTGGCATGAAGTTCGCGGCGGTCGGCACCGGAACCCCGAAGAACTACCGCGCCGAGATCAGCTCGACCCCGCGAGGCGATGCTCGCGCTCTCTGCATCGACTGGACCGACGCCATCTCTGATATCGAGATCTACAGCCACCGGCTCTACCTGCCGCGCGCGGAAGTCTCCGAGACCCAGGATTCACAGTTCTCCCGCACCAAGGAAGCGCAGTGGGGCATGACGTTCTCCTCACTCGCCCCGGCGAAGGGACGGACATACGTCGCGGTCTGGCTCACCAATGACCCCACCGTCCTTTTCGGCGCTCCCGCCGTGGTAGCGGCAGCCTCGAACGTCATCACCAATTAGTCATCGACACCCAGAAAACGCCGCTACTTTGTTGTGCTCGCCACTAAGGCGACGATGGCTAGAACGAGACTCAACCAAGAGGATAAAGGGTACAAGAAGTCTTTCGCCACAGCCCATCTATTGTGGTTTCGCATGGGGTCAAGAAATAGCGAATCTCGCTCCGGAACCACACCCTGCGACGCGTCCAGTCGGTAGACTAGTGACCGATTTCGGCGTAGTAGCTGCGCAGGGCAGGAATCAAATCTACCCGTTTCGCAGCCTCTAATCCTGCGGCGAAGTGTAGGAACTCTCCATACTCTTGAATGAGCTTGAGCAGTTCGGCGGGGCCCGCCGCGTGATTCAGTTCGACATTGATCAAGGGGAAAGACAGGGTTAGCGCCCGGTCAGCGACCGCCGGCGGTGAAATCCATGTGAACCTACGCCCCTGGACGACTTGAAAGAGCTCCCTGGCGGCCCTGCCCGCAATGTTCGCACACTGAGCTACGCGGTACACGGGTGCATGGCTCTCTCGCGTTAGCTTCTGCACCCTTGCTACCGCTCGATGAAAGTGCATGTCGGGCCACCGGTGGAATACTACAAAGATACCGGCCACTGTCAGGGCGACCATAGTTGCCAGCACTTCAATCACCGCTTCCCAACCTCCCGCAAGCTTGCTTGCGTTTTCGGACATATTCCCGATTAACGCAAATACGACGGATGCATTGAATAGGATGAAACCGGAAATCGCCACAGGGAAAATCTTGAGTAGCATGAAACCGGAAAGGCCCATAGCTAGGCGATGCATTCGCAGGCTATGAAGGTCTCTCCTTAGTGCTGGTTCGCTGCAGTTTTCATCTAAGTACTCGATACATCGACCAATTTCATCGATATTAAAGATAGGGAAATACCGGCGCCGATTCAAGGTCTCGTCGCCCGCAAGGATCCACGGGGTCTCATTTTGGAAGCTCAACGTTCTAGTGACAGTCAATAGAAAAACCACTTTCTGCGATGTGTAGATATTTTCAAAGGAGATGACCGAATGGCTACTCGTCAGCGCACTGAAGCGGTTGGTAAGCCTAGCCCATCGATTGCTGGCCTGGCCGTGACGTGGCGTGGGAAGCGATTCACCCTGCCCAGCCCGCAGGAGTTCCCGCTCGAAGCGCTCGAAGCCGAAGAAGAAGGCAAGCACCTCACCGCGCTGAAACTCATCCTCGGCGCTGACCAGTACGTCACCTGGCGCAACCTGGCCTCGACGGCGGCGGACGCTGAGGACTTCTCGGCCAAGGTCATGACGGAGCTGGGCCGGGGAAACCCCTAACGGTCGCCCTGCTCCTCGCTGACCAGGCGACCTCCGATGCCCTCGAAACAGACTTGCTGCGGTATGGGATCGACCTACTCGACCTCTACCGGGGCGGCCTGTCCTACCGGCGGGTGTGCACGCTGGTGACGCACCTGCCCGACGACGCCGCCGTGTGGCGCGTGCTCGACCCGCGCGGCGGGTGGACCCGCGCTGACCTGCTGGCCTCGGTCACCGAAGGCGGATCACCGCCCTGTGGGCCACCGTCGCAACCGCGCTCGGCCAGGAGATCACCGATGGTCAACTCGCCGATCCGATGGAGACGTTCACCGCGCCCACCGGCACAACCGCCACCGTGCCAACACCGGCCGATCACGGTGATCCGGAGTTGAAGAGTTTGCGCGAGATCGCGCTATGGATGCGTAACGGCTGACCGTCGTTCCTCAGGTGGTGGGTGCCTGTGGCGACGGTCGGTCACGCCTACCTCAAGATCATGCCGAGCCTGCAAGGACTCGGCCGCACCCTGCGCGAACAGGTCAACCAAGCCCAGCGCGACGCCCCTGCCATCTCGCTGACCGCGCAGGTGCAGACCGCGCTGCTCAAGGAGCAGCTGCGCGCCGCCGCCCGCGAAGGCGACCAGACCGCGATCACCCTGCTCGCCGAGCTCGACGCGCTGCCCGCCGAGACCCGGTTCCAGCGGCTAGTGCGGAAGCTGTCGGGCAAGTCGGTGTCGATCAAGGTCGCGGCCGACAAGTCCCTCGGCGCGACCACCCGCGGCCTCGGGGCGCTCAACTCCGGGCTGAACACCTCCACCACCGAGTTCGCTCGCACGACCGTCGCCGTGGGGGCGTCGGTGCTCAAGTACGGCGCGCTGGCCGCCGCCGTCGGCCAGGCCGTGACGCTGCTCGGCGGGCTCGGGTCGATCGCGGCCACCGCGTCGGGCTCGCTGCTGCTGCTCCCGTCCGCCGGCCTCGCCGCCGCCGCGATCATGGCGACGCTGAAGCTCGGCGTCTCCGGGTTCTCCGACGCGCTGAAGGAGTCGGATCCGAAGAAGTACGCCGACGCGATCAAGAACTTCGCGCCGTCGATGGCCGCTGCAGCGAACGCCGCCCGTTCCCTGCGCCCGGAGCTGCTGGGGCTGCGCCAAGAGGTCCAGCAGCACCTGTTCGCCGGGATCGCCGCCGACATCACCGGACTGGCCGGGACGTACCTGCCGCTGCTGCGCGTTGAGCTGGGCAAGGTCGCCTCCGGTCTCAACCTCGGCGCGGCCGGGTTCGCCTCCTTCGCGCGTGAAGGCCGCACGGTCGGTGACGTCAGAGCGATCCTGGACAGTTCCGCCGCCACGGTCGGCAACCTCTCCGCCGGAGTGCGCCCATTCCTGCAGGGGCTGCGGGACATCGCGGCTGTGGGGGCGGAGTTCCTGCCCGCGTTGGGGTCCGGCCTCGCCGACGGGGCGCAGAAGTTCGCTGACTTCATCGCGGCGGCCCGTCAGTCCGGGCAGCTGCGTCAGTGGCTCTCGGCGGGGCTGTCAGCGGTAGGGGACCTGGTCACGGTTCTGAAGAACCTGGCCCAGGTCGTGATCGCGGTGTTCGCCGCCGCCAACACCGGCGGCGGTGGCCTGCTGACCACGTTGGTGGCGGTCACCGGCCAGATGGCCGCGTTCGTCCGCTCCGCGCAAGGCGCGACCGCGCTCACCCAGATTTTCACCGGGCTGCGCGCGATCACCGAAGGCCTGCTGCCGGTGCTGGTCGCGATCGGGCAAGGCATCGTCACTTCCCTCGCCCCGGCGATTGCGCAGCTCGGCCCCATGATCGGGCAGGCGTTCGCTGCATTCGCTCCGGCGATCGCGCCGCTGGGGCAGGTGATCGCGGCCCTCGCCCCGGTCCTCAGGGTCGCGGCGCAGGCGCTGGCGGGGGCGCTGGTTCCGGCGGTGGTGGCGCTGGCGCCGATCGTGGCCGCGCTCGCCCCGGCCGTCGCCGAGGTCGTCGGGCTGCTCGGCGGCGCCCTCGGTGGGGCGATCACCGCGATCACCCCGGCCCTGGTGGCGCTCGCGCAGACGCTGGCGCCGTTGATCTCCGGGTTCGGCGGGCTCCTGATGCAGTCGCTGCAGCTGGCGGCTCCGGCGTTCGCGGCGCTGCTGGTCGCGCTCAACCCGATCATCAGCCAGCTCGGCGGCGCCGTCATCCAAGCCCTGACCGCCGTCCTTCCGGTCATCTCGGCGCTGTCGGGGGTCTTCGCCACCGTTCTGTTGGGGGCGTTGCGGGCCGTCATGCCGGTACTGCCGGTCATCGTGACGGTGATCCAGCAACTGGCTTCCGTCATCGGGGCCGCGCTCAAAACCGCCGTACCGGTACTGGCTCAGGTCGGCACGCTACTCGGACAGATCGCTGGTCAGGTGCTCTCCGCGCTGCTCCCGGTCCTGCCGCCGCTGGCGCAAGCGTTCCTCTCGATCGTCACGGCGTTACTGCCGATCATCCCGGCGCTGCTGCAGATCGTCACCGCGTTGCTGCCGCCGCTGCTGAGCTTGATCACGTCGCTGCTGCCGATCATCACGCAGGGCGCGTCACTGTTCGCCACGCTGGTGACCGCGATCGCGCCGCTGGTCACGATCATCGCCGAGCTGCTGATGCCGATCATCCAGGCCCTGTTCGGCCTGGTGAAGCCGATCTTCGCCGCGATCACCAGCATCATCTCCGGCGCGATGCGCTACATCCAGGGCGTCATCAACGTCGTCCTCGGCCTGATCTCCGGAGACTGGGACCGGGTGTGGTCGGGGCTTAAGGACATGCTCGGCGGGATCTGGCAGATCATCAAAGGCGTCGTGGTCGACGGCATCGGCGGGATTCTCGGCTGGTTCGTCAGCCTTCCGGGGAAGATCCTCGACGCCTTGGGCAACCTCGGCGGGCTGCTGCTCGACGCGGGCAAGAACATCATCCGGGGCCTCGTCGATGGCCTCACCGCCGGATTCCACTGGGTGAAAGACAAACTCAGCGACCTCACCGACTGGATCACCGACTGGAAAGGCCCGCCCGCGCGAGACCGGGTCCTGCTGACCGGCAACGGAAAGCTGATCATGCATGGCCTGCTCGCCGGGTTGCAGGACGGCGAGCCGCAGATCCGCGACTACCTGTCCGGCCTGACCGACGCTCTGCCGCTGGAGGTGTCCGGCACGGTCACCAGCTCCGCCACCGCACGGACATCCGGTGCGACTGTCGCACCTGCCCGCCCGGTGCCGGCCGCGCCGACTCCCCGTGAGGTGACCGGTGATGCCGGGAGCGTCCGAGTGGTCATCGATGCATCCGGACTCGACCGCCACCTCACTGCCTGGCTTCGTGGCGCAGTCCATGCCCAAGGCGGCGGCAACGTTCAACTCGCCTTCGGCTACTGACCACAATCGGAACGGGAGTAGTCGCGGATGGACGACGTGGTGGATGCGCGGTTGGAGATCGCCTTCGGGGCTGTGCCCTCGGATGACCCCAGCAGGTGGGTGTTCGTCAACGTCACCGATGACTTATTGCCCGACGCGATCTCCATCACCCGAGGGCGCCAAGACGAAGCGGCGCACGTGGCCCCATCAGCGTGCCGCCTAGCCCTGGACAACCAGAACTCCGCCTACACACCGAACCACCCCGCCTCGCCCTACTACCCCGATGTCACCCTCGGGGCTCCGCTGCGCGTCACCGTCCCCGCCGGATACACATTCCTGACCACAACCCGCGACGGCGCGGCTTCCACTCCTGACAGAACCGACCGCTCCGACCCCTCAAGTTCCAGGCATTGCCGGCTGAACCCGTGAGCGGCCACCCACACGAGTGATAACCGCCCCGGTTTCGGAACGAGACCTACCTTTCGCGCCCGTCCGAGCTTGCCGGGCGCGGGCCGCCGGTCCGAAGCTGGATCCCGTGTCCAGGGAAATGATTCTGTTGTTCGCCGTCGCCGGTCTGGTTACCGGGCTGGCGGGACGGCGTGTGCTGCGCGCCGTCGGTGCGGAGGTGCCGCCGGGCTGGTGCGAGGCCGTGTCGGCGGTGCTGTGGGCTCTCGTCGCCTGGCGGTGGTCGGCTCCCGGCCGTCCGGGCTGGTGGCTGCCGGTGCCGCTGTCGGTCACCGCGGTCGCCGTCCCGCTGGCGATGGCCGATTTCCGCTACCTGAGGTTGCCGAACGTCCTCACGGCCGCGGCCTATCCCGTGGTCGGTGCGGCGATCGGTGTCGCCGCGTCGCAGGGCGGCGCCGCACTGGGTGTCCGTGCGGTGGCCGGCGCCGTCGTGTTCGCCGTCGTCCACGCGCTCGTGCGCCGCTGTGCCCCGGGTTCGCTCGGTGCCGGTGACGTGAAGCTCGCTGGCAGCGTGGGCGCGGTACTTGGTGCAGTCGGCTGGGCCTCGCTGGTGGTCGGCGCCTGCGTGGCTGCGGTGGTGACGGTGGTCTTGGCGGTGGTGCGGGCGTTCTCGGCTCGCACCCTCGGCGAGCGGTGGCGGGGTGGGTTGCCGCACGGGCCAGGCCTGCTGGTGGCCGCGTGGATCGTCGCGGTCTTCCCCGCCGCGGGATCGGTCCCGGGCCGGTGAACGGCGGTTTTGTCGGGCTTGTCGCCGCCGCTTTCGCACGCGGGAGGGCTGTGTGGGCACGAGCGTCGAGCCGTGACAGGATCACTTGTGTGCTGCGCTGGATAACCGCTGGTGAATCGCACGGCCCCGCCCTTGCCGCCGTGCTGGAAGGGATGGTGGCCGGAGTTTCGGTCACCACCGCCGATCTGTCCGAGCAACTGGCGCGTCGTCGCCTCGGGTTCGGCCGCAGTCCCCGGATGGGGTTCGAGACCGACCGCGTCGAGTTCGTCGGCGGCGTCCGCCACGGGCTGACGCAGGGCGGTCCGGTGGCGGTCAACATCGAGAACGCCGAGTGGCCCAAATGGGAAAAGGTGATGGCTGCCGACCCGGTGGACCCGGCCGAGCTGGAGAACCTCGCCCGCAATGCGAAGCTGACCCGGCCCCGGCCAGGGCACGCCGACCTGCCCGGGATGCAGAAGTACGGCTTCGACGACGCACGTCCGGTGCTCGAACGAGCCAGTGCGCGCGAGACCGCTTCCCGGACCGTGCTCGGCACGGTGGCACGCGCCTACCTCCGCCAGCTCCTGGGCGCCGAGGTGATCAGCCACGTCGTGTCCATCGGCGGCGCGGAAGCGCCCGAAGGGCCCCTGCCGCTGGCCGCCGACCTGGCCGCGATCGACGAGAGCCCGGTCCGCGCCTTCGGCCAGGCGGGTACCGACGCGATGATCGCCGAGGTCGAAGCCGTGCAGAAGGCGGGTGACACGGTCGGCGGGGTGATCGAGGTGATCGTCTACGGCCTGCCGCCCGGCCTCGGCTCGCACGTGCACTGGGACCGTCGGCTCGACTCCCGGCTCGCGGGGGCGCTGATGGGCGTCCAGGCCATGAAGGGTGTCGAGGTCGGTGACGGGTTCACCACCGCCCGGCGCTGGGGCAGCAAGGCGCACGACGAGATCGACCGCGGGACCGGTCCGACCGGGGTCACCAGGCGGTCCAACCGTGCCGGCGGCCTCGAAGGCGGTATCACTAACGGCGAGCCCCTGCGGGTCCGTGTCGCGATGAAGCCGATCTCCACGGTTCCCCGCGCACTCGCCACGGTGGACACCGAGACCGGCGAGCCCGCGGTGGCCATCCACCAGCGTTCCGACGTCTGCGCCGTGCCGCGGGCGGGTGTGGTGCTGGAATCGGTCGTCGCCCTCGTCCTGGCCGACGCGGCGCTGGAGAAGTTCGGCGGGGACTCGCTCGTCGAGAGCAAGCGCAACGCCGACGGGTACTTGAAGGCACTCGAGGAGCGCTGGTGACTCCGCGCGCGGTGATCGTCGGCCCGCCCGGTTCCGGTAAGTCCACCGTCGGGCCGAAGCTGGCCGAACGGCTGGGCGTGGCCTTTCGGGACAGCGACGACGACATCGTCGAACGCGCCGGCAAGTCCATCGCCGACATCTTCACCGAAGAGGGCGAGCCGGCGTTCCGGGAGCAGGAGGAGGCGGCGATCGTGACCGCGCTCGCCGAGCACGAAGGCGTGCTGGCCGTCGGTGGTGGAGCGGTGCTCGCCCCGAGTACCCGTGCCGCGTTCGCCGACCACACCGTGGTCTTCCTCAACGTCGGGATGGCGGCCGGGCTGAAGCGGGTCGGGCTGTCCACGGCGCGCCCGCTGCTGGCCGGGGTCAACCCGCGCGCCACGTACAAGTCGCTGCTCGACGCCCGCCTGCCCGTTTACCGGGAGGTGGCCACCATCGAGGTCACCACCGACGACCGCACCCCGGACGAGGTGGTCGAGGCGATCGCGGAGCTGCTCGACCGCCTGCCGACCCAGTAAGGAGCCCCATGACCGACCCGGTCCGCATCACGGTCAAGACCGCCAAACCGTACGACGTCGTGATCGGCCGCGGTCTGCTCGGCGATCTCACCGAAGTGCTGGCGGACGCGTCGAAGGTCGCGCTGCTCCACCCGCCGACCCTGATCGCCACGGCCGAGGCGATCCGTGAGGAGCTCATCGCCGCCGGGCTGGACGCCCACCGGGTCGAGATCCCCGACGCCGAGGACGGCAAAGCCCTCACCGTCGCGAGTTTCTGCTGGGAGGTGCTCGGCCGGATCGGGATGGACCGCCAGGGTGTGGTGGTCGGCCTCGGCGGCGGCGCGGTGACCGACCTCGCCGGGTTCGTCGCCGCCACCTGGATGCGCGGGGTGCGGCTGGTGAATGTGCCGACGACGCTGCTGGGCATGGTCGACGCCGCGGTCGGCGGCAAGACGGGCATCAACACCGAAGCGGGCAAGAACCTCGTCGGGGTGTTCCACGAGCCGTCGGCGGTGCTGGTCGATCTGGCCACCTTGGAGACGTTGCCGCCGAACGAGCTGGTCGCCGGGATGGCCGAGGTGGTCAAGACGGGGTTCATCGCCGACCCCCGCATCCTCGAGCTCGTCGAGGTCGACCCGGTCGCCGCCGTCGACCCGAAGGGCGCGGTGCTCGCCGAGCTCGTCCAGCGGTCGATCCAGGTCAAGGCCGACGTCGTCGCGGCCGACCTCCGCGAGTCCGATCTGCGGGAGATCCTCAACTACGGCCACACCCTCGCGCACGCGATCGAGCGGCGTGAGCGCTACCGCTGGCGCCACGGCGCGGCCGTGAGCGTCGGCCTGGTGTTCGCCGCCGAGCTGGGCAGGCTCGCCGGCCGGTTGGACGACGTGACGGCCGAGCGGCACGTCATGGTCCTCAAGTCGCTCGGTCTGCCGACGACGTACGACGCGGACGCGCTGCCGCAGCTGCTGGAGACCATGCGCGGTGACAAGAAGACGCGGTCCGGGGTGCTGCGGTTCGTGGTGCTCGACGGGCTCGCCAAACCGGGTCGGCTGGAAGGCCCGGACCCGTCCCTGCTGGCCGCCGCGTACTCCGCGGTCGCCAAGGAGCCGACCACCGGTGGGAGTGTGCTGCTGTGAAGGCTTGGGTGCTGAACGGGCCGAACCTGGGCAGGCTCGGCAAGCGTGAGCCTTCGGTCTACGGCTCGACCACCTACGAAGACCTGGTCGCGCTGTGCCTGAAAGCGGGTGCGGAAGTGGGTCTCGAGGTCGAGGTGCGCCAAACCGACCACGAAGGCGAACTGGTCGGCTGGCTGCACGAGGCCGCGGACGAGGGCATCCCGGTGGTCCTGAACGCGGGTGCCTGGACGCACTACTCGATCGCCGTGCGCGACGCCGCCGCCCAGTTGACCGCGCCCCTGCTCGAACTGCACATCTCGAACGTGCACAAGCGCGAAGAGTTCCGGCATCACAGCGTGCTCTCCGACATCGCGACCGGGGTGATCGTCGGCCTCGGCGTGGACGGTTACGCCTTGGCTCTGCGCTGGCTGGCAGACAACGCGAAGTGAGCTCCGCTCCCGAAATCAAGACCGAACGCCTGGGGTTGCGGGGGATCGAGCGATCGGACACCGAGGCCGTGCTGCGGGTCTTCGCCGATCCGGAGATGAGCCGCTTTTTTGCCGCGGACTTCAGTGACCGCGCGCAGGCCCTCGAAATGGTCGAGCGGCGGCTGGCCTACGCCGGTCCGGCAGGCATGGGCCACTGGGTCGTCGAGTTTGACGGCGTCGTCGTCGGGGTCGCCCATCTGCGGCCGTCCGAGGAGCTGCCCGGCGGCGTCCCGGAGATCGGGTACTACCTCGACCGCGCGTATGGCGGACAGGGCCTGGCGACCGAGGCGGCAGCCGCTCTGGTCGACCACGCGTTCACCGTGCTGGGCCTGCCCGCAGTCTGGGCGCTGATTCACGAGTCCAATGTGGCCAGTCTGAACCTGGTGCGGCGCCTGGGTTTCCTCGATGTCGGCAGCGGAGTCCACTACGGCGACACGCATCGGGTCACTGTCGCCTTGCCCTCCGCGCACGGCAAGCCGCACCACCTCGAACTATGGGTAGCCGACATCACCCGGGCCGAGGCGAGCTTCGGCTGGCTGCTCGGCGAACTCGGCTGGCAGGAGTACCAGCGGTTCTCCGGCGGGGTCAGTTGGAAGCTGGGAGTCACCTACCTGGTCCTCGAACAGTCGCCCGCGTTGACGGGTGTCGGCTATGAGCGGACGCTGCCCGGTCTGAACCACCTCGCCCTGCACGTCGACACTCGGGCCCGCGTCGACAGCCTCGTCGCCGCGGCGCAACTGCACGGCTGGCAGCCGATGTTCGTCGACCGGTATCCCTTCGCCGGTGGGGAGAGCCACTACGCGGCGTATCTCGAGAACGAGGACGGTTTCGAGATCGAACTCGTCGCCCTCGATCACCGCTGAGCGGTCCACCACTCCGCAGGGGCGTGGTGGCGCCCGAATGGGTTAACGGTCGGTATACTCAGCGATTGTGCGCACGTTCCGTCGTGGGGGCCGACGAGCCGCTCGCAGTCTCCTCGTTGCCGTTCTGGGCGGGGTACTGCTGAGCGCCTGCAGCACGGGCTACGCGGTGCCTCAGGCAGACGGCCAGCACAGCGAGATCGGCGGAGGCAAGCCCGCCGCGGCGCCGAGGCCGTCGAACGTGCCGTTGACCACCGCTGCCGCGCGAGGCGGCTCCGCCACTGTCGCGGCGGGTGGCCTGGACGCGGCCTACAACTACGGACCCACGGTGATGATCGACGGCGGTCGCACCCGGATGTGGTGGTGCAGCCAGTACGGCAGCGCGCCGCCGCCGGGAGACGACATCCTCTACGCCGAGGCGCCCACACTCGACGGGCCGTTCACCGGACCGGGCGGGGGCGTCCCGCGTGCGGTGCTCTCGGGCAGCGGCGATGGGCACTTCGACGGCCGCCACACCTGCGACCCGTCGGTGATCCGCGTCGGCGCGACCTACTACCTCTACTACACCGGCGCCGCGGAAGACCACGCGTTCGGCAACTCGATCGGTGTCGCCACGAGCCCCGACGGCCTCACCTGGACGCGGGCCAACGGTGGCCGTCCCATCGTCGAGCCCGCCCACGACGTCCACCGCGACAACGTCTACGGCGCCGGTCAGCCGTCGGCCGTGTACCTCGACGGCTGGTTCTACCTCATGTTCACCGACACGACCGGGCGCGCCACCACCCCGAACGGCGCCGGCCAGTTCGTGCTGCGGTCGAGGGACCCGGTGTTCGGCGGCGGAGTGGAATCGCTGGGGAAGCACGGCTTCGAGGCCGTTCCCGCGACGAATTCCCCGCGGACGTCCTCCGTTATCGAAGCCTTCAGCGCGGACCTGATGTGGGTGGAAGCGCTCGACGCCTTCGTGATCGCCGATGAAACCAAGACCGGCACCCGGATCTCGTTCTTCGACCGGAGCTTCACCACACATCCGTATCAGCCGATCGTGGTCGGCGGTCCCTGGCAGGAAGGCCCCGGCCTGGCCAGACGCCCCGACGGGCACGCTCCGCTGTCCGCGGTCGACCCCTGCGGCCAGGTGCCCTTCGACGTCGTCAGGGCCACCGTGATCGGGGCGGCCACGGCACCGACCGACCTGCGGCACTACGGGCTCGACGTAAAGGGCGTCAACGCCTGCCCGGATCCGGCACGCACACTGGCCGTGCTCGACGGGCTCGCGGCGCCTTCTCCCACCCGGACGATGGACCTGCTCACCGGAGGCAAGCTCATCCGGGTCGACCGGCGTTCGGTGGCGGTGGCGCTGTCCGGCCAGGTACTCGACCAGCGCCCGCCGCAGTTCGACAAGCTGCCCGTCGCCGCGACGATCGCCTCGGCCGGACCGGCGGTGCAGGCCAAGGACCGCGGTGTCGCGTTCGTGCTCGACGGGAAGCTCTGGCCGGTCGACTCACCGGCCGCCCCGGTCCTGAACGGATCCGTGGCCCAGACGATCAGCCCGGCGCAGTGGGACGCCTATCCGACGGGTTCGTCGCTGGTGCGCTGAGCGTCGGCGGCGGCGTGCTTGTGCGGCGCTTCGATCCGGCCGCCCACGAGCAGGCCGAGCCCGGCCGGGATCAGCACCAGCAGGGCGGTGAACGCGGCGCCTCCGGTCAGCGCCGGGCCGAGCTCGCTCATCCCGGTCTGGTCGACGAACATCGCCTTGCCGGCGACCGACAGGACCCCGGACACCGGACCGGCGATGATCGCCGCGATGAACCACGTCTTGCCCGCTTCGGGGCGGCGAAGCCAGGCGTCGAGCGCGCTCCAGAGCGCGGACGCGCCGACCAGGACGGCGATGGTCGCGGCCGTGATCACCGAGACGCCGGTCGGCTGGAAGACCTCGGCCTTGGCAAGCAGGACGGCGGCCACGGTGTGCAGGAGGGCCATGCCGAGCCCGCGGATCAGCCAAGGACGCATCGGCGCAGTGTAACCCCGCTACCCCGACCGGGGGACACGTCCGGGTTGCGCGGGCGAGGCCAGGGACTTAGGCGTGGGCGGTTTTTGGCGTCGGTGGGTACCACCCAACTAGGCTGGTCCGGTGCCCGAAACCCACGTCCGCCGCCGTGCGTCGCTGCGCAGCGTGTTCCAGGCCACCGAACTCGACGCGCTGCTGGTCACCGACCTGCTCAATATCCGCTACCTGACCGGGTTCACCGGCTCGAACGCCGCTTTGCTGCTGCACGAGGGTGGTGACGCGCACACGGTCTTCTGCACCGACGGGCGCTACACCGAGCAGTCGGCCGCCGAAGTGCCCGACCTCGAGCGTGTCGTCGACAGGGCCAGCGCGCTCGCCTTGGCCGCGCGTGCGTCTTCGCACTCCACGCGCTATGCGCGTTCCGGTTTCGAGAGTCAGCACGTCAGCGTCGAGCAGCACGAAACCCTGAAGCACGCGTTCGTTGACATCGAGCTGCGCCGGGCTCCCGGGCTGGTCGAAGGCCTCCGCCTGATCAAGGACGACACCGAGGTCCAGGCCCTGCGCGACGCCTGTGCGGCCGCGGACCGTGCGCTGGCCGGGCTGATCGAGGCCGGCGGTATCCGAGCGGGCCGCACCGAACGGGAGGTCGCTCGCGACCTCGAAAACCGCATGCTGGAGCAGGGCTCGGACGGGCTCTCGTTCGACTCGATCGTGGCGGCGGGCGCGCATTCCGCCATCCCGCACCACCAGCCGACGGACGCCGTCCTCGCGGTGGGTGACTTCGTCAAGCTGGACTTCGGCGCCACGGCCCGCGGTTACCACTCGGACATGACCCGCATGGTCGTCATCGGCGAGCCTGCCGCGTGGCAGCGGGAGGTCTACGAGCTCGTCCGGCGCTCCCAGGCAGCCGGCAGCGAGGCCGTCCGGCCCGGTGCCGACGTGGCCGAAGTCGACCGCGCGGCCCGCGACGTGATCACCGGCGCGGGTCGCGGGAGTGAGTTCTCCCACAGCCTCGGACACGGCGTAGGCCTCGAGGTGCATGAGGCACCGAGCCTGGCCACCACGGGCGTCGGTACACTATCCGCCGGTATGGCGGTCACCGTCGAGCCCGGCGTTTATCTCGCCGGCCGTGGTGGCGTGCGCATCGAGGACACGCTTGTCGTGCGGGACGGTACCCCCGAGCTCCTCACCCTGAGCACCAAAGACCTCGTGGTCGTCTGACGCTTCGCAGCGCCGGGCGGTCCCGTTCGAACACCACAGACACAGGAGAAGAGCAAGCTCGTGGCCACCACCAACGACCTGAAGAACGGCCTGGTCCTCAACCTCGACGGCCAGCTCTGGAACGTCATCGCCTTCCAGCACGTCAAGCCGGGCAAGGGCGGCGCGTTCGTCCGCACCACGCTCAAGCACGTGCTCACGGGCAAGGTCGTGGACAAGACCTTCAACGCCGGCACCAAGGTCGACACCGCGACCGTCGACCGCCGGAACATGACCTACCTCTACAAGGACGTCGACGACTTCGTCTTCATGGACGCCGACACCTACGACCAGATCACCGTGCCCAAGGCGACGGTCGGCGACAACGCCAACTACCTGCTCGAGAACACCGAGGTCCAGGTCGCGATCCACGAGAGCACCCCGCTCTACATCGAGCTGCCCACCTCGGTCGAACTGCTCGTGCAGCACACCGACCCCGGTCTGCAGGGCGACCGCTCCACCGGCGGCACCAAGCCGGCCACGCTGGAGACCGGCGCCGAGATCCAGGTGCCGCTGTTCCTCACCACCGGCGAGAAGGTCAAGGTCGACACCCGGGACGGTCGTTACCTCGGCCGTGTCTCGAACTGAGTACGCGGTGACCTCAGGCGGGAAGTCCCCCAACCGCGGCGGCCCGATCAGCCGCCGGGAGGCACGCAAGCGTGCCGTCGAGATCATGTACGAGTCCGCGCAGCGCGGGTCCGACCCGGTGACGCTGCTCGCCGACCGGGTGGGTTCGACCGACGTCGACCCCATCGCGGACTACACGATTTCGCTGGTGGAAGGCGTCAACGCACGTCGTGAGAGCATCGACGAGCTGCTCGCCGAGCACGCTCAGGGCTGGACGCTCGACCGGATGCCCCCGGTGGATCTCGCCGTGCTGAGGGTCGGCGTCTACGAGCTGCTGTGGGCCGAGGACGTGCCGGACCCGGTCGCGATCGACGAGGCCGTCGGCATCGTCAAGGAGCTGTCGACCGACGACTCACCGCGGTTCGTCAACGGCGTGCTGGGCCGGATCGGCACGATCGCCGACCGCCTGCGCGCGGTTCTCTAGCCGCAGGAGTACGCGGCAGGTATCCCCCATGGGCCGGTTTCGCGCCGGAACGCCTGCCGCGCTCCGGCGCGCCCCCTGATCAATCCTCTTTGGACGGGCGCGCCTCCGGTGGCAGTACGCCCCAGTCGATGAGCTGCTCGGTCAGCTCGCCCGGGGTCATGTCGTAGATGATGGCCAGCGACCGCAGGTCCTCGGTGCGGATCGAGAGCACCTTGCCGTTGTAGTCGCCGCGCTGGCTCTGGATGGTCGCGGCGTACCGCGCGAGCGGGCCGACCTTCTCCGCGGGCAGCTGTTGGAGCCGTTCGAGGTTGATCACGATCTTGGTCGCCGGCTCCGCGCCGGACGGCACGCGGCCCTCGGGCAGCAGCTCGACCACCGGTACCCCGTAGAAGTCGGCCAGCTCGGCCAGCTTCTGGACGGTTACGGCGCGATCGCCCCGCTCGTACGAACCGACCACGACCGCCTTCCAGCGCCCGCCGGACTTCTGCTCGACACCGTGCAGGGACAGACCCTGCTGCTGGCGGATACCGCGGAGCTTGGCCCCGAGCGCCTTGGCGTAATCGCCCATGTGGTGGTTCTCCGTTTCCTCGCCCCGGTCGGTCCGGATGACCGCCGGGGAACTCCTGAGTCGAATACTCAGAGTAATGGTTACGCGTTGTCGTCACCAGGTCAAGCAGATCATGGTGGGACGACCGGGCGAACTGGGTCGCACCACCCGTAAGGGCGAGCGTTCCCGCCTGCTACTCTCGGTGCGATTTCCTCGCTCAGCAGGGGATCGACGTCCTTTAAGGACCCGTCCAGAGAGGCGGGGAAGGAGGTCCGCCTTGTCGTCACGTCCACGTGGCGCGGCGGAACCGGCCGGTGAGCGGGAACTGCTCTCCGCCGGGGATGTTGCGCGCACCATCGCTCGAATGGCCCATCAAGTCATCGAGAAGACCGCACTCGGTGCGGGATCTTCCGAGGTGTCCTTGACGCCGGTGCTATTGGGCATACCCACGCGGGGGACCCCGCTGGCCTCCCGGCTGGCCGACCGCATCGCCGAATTCTGCGGGGTACGGCCCCCCACGGGTGCGCTCGACGTCACCCTGTACCGCGACGACCTGCGTCGCCGGCCGACCCGTGCCCTCGAAGCCACCCAGCTGCCCGCCTCCGGCATCGACGACAGGCTGGTCCTGCTCGTCGACGACGTCCTGTTCTCCGGGCGGACCATCCGGGCGGCGCTCGACGCGCTGCGGGACCACGGCAGGCCCCGCGCGGTCCAGCTCGCGGTGCTCGTCGACCGGGGGCACCGGGAACTGCCGATCCGCGCCGACTACGTCGGCAAGAACGTGCCGACCTCCCGCGCGGAGGGTGTCGCGGTCCTGCTGTCCGAAATAGACGGCCGCGACGCGGTGCTTCTGCGCGGATCCGGGGCCGTCGAGGGAGAAACCCAGTGAAGCACCTGCTCGCCACCGACGGGCTGGATCCGGCGCTCGCCACCGCGGTGCTCGACACCGCCGACGAGCTCAAGCACACCTTGCTCGGCCGTGAGGTCCGCAAGCTGCCGACGCTGCGCGGCCGCACGGTGATCACGCTGTTCTATGAGAACTCGACCCGTACCAGGGTGTCGTTCGAGATCGCCGGGAAGTGGATGAGCGCGGACGTGGTCAACGTCTCAGCGGCCAGTTCCTCGGTGAACAAGGGCGAGTCGCTGCGCGATACGGCGTTGACGCTGGCCGCGGCCGGAGCGGACTGCGTGATCATCCGCCACCCGGCTTCGGGCGCGGCCCAGCGGCTGGCCGGCTGGCTTGCCCCGGCGGGCACCGCGATCGTCAACGCCGGGGACGGCACGCACGAACATCCCACGCAGGCGCTGCTCGACGCGGCGACGCTGCGGGAGCGGCTCGGCTCGCTGACCGGCCGCCGGATCGGCATCGTCGGTGACGTCGTGCACAGCCGGGTCGCGCGGTCGAATATCCACCTGCTGTCGGCGCTGGGCGCCGAGGTGGTGCTGGTCGCCCCGCCGACGCTGCTGCCGGCCGGCGTCGAGGCGCTGCCGGTGACGGTGTCGCACGAGCTCGACGCCGAACTGCCCACGCTCGACGCGGTGATGATGCTGCGAGTGCAGGCCGAACGCATGCACGGGGCGTTCTTCCCCTCTTCCAGGGAGTACTCGATCGCGTACGGCTTGTCCGAGGCGCGCGCGAAGCTGCTCCCCAAGCACGCCGTGGTGCTGCACCCCGGCCCGATGCTGCGCGGGATGGAGATCGCCTCGGTGGTCGCCGACTCGCCGGCGTCCGCGATCACCGAGCAGGTTCGCAACGGAGTACATGTCCGGATGGCTGTGCTTTACCACTTGTTAGCAGGAGACGGAGCGGCAGCGTGAGTGACCAGGTCCTGATCAAGGGCGCCAAGTTGTACGGCGAAGGCGATCCGGTGGACGTGCTGGTCTCCGGCGGCGTCATCTCGCGCATCGACGCTTCGGTCGAGGTGACCGAAGACGTCACCGTGCTCGAAGCGAACGGCCAGGTGCTCCTGCCCGGTTTCGTCGATCTGCACACCCACCTGCGGGAACCCGGCCGCGAGGACACCGAGACCATCGCAAGCGGCTCCGCCGCCGCCGCGCTCGGCGGGTACACGGCGGTCTTCGCGATGGCCAACACCGACCCGGTGGCCGACAACGCCGTCATCGTCGACCACGTCTGGCGGCGCGGTCGCGAGGTCGGGCTGGTCGACGTACACCCGGTCGGGGCGGTCACGGTCGGGCTCAAGGGCGAGAAGCTCGCCGAGCTCGGCACGATGGCGGCCTCGGCGGCGAACGTCCGGATCTTCTCCGACGACGGGCTGTGCGTCGCGGATCCGCTGATCATGCGTCGCGCCCTCGAGTACTCGACGGCGCTCGACGTCGTCATCGCGCAGCACGCCGAGGAGCCGAGGCTCACCGTCGGGGCGCAGGCGCACGAAGGTGAGCAGTCCGCGCGGCTGGGTTACGCGGGCTGGCCCGCTTCGGCGGAGGAGTCGATCGTCGCCAGGGACTGCCTCTTGGCCGAGCACGCGAAGGCCAGGCTGCACGTCTGCCACGTGTCGACCTCGGGCACCGCGGACATCCTGGCCTGGGCGAAGGCCCGCGGGACCCGCGTCTCGGCCGAGGTCACCCCGCACCACCTCCTGCTCACCGACTCGCGGCTCGACACCTACGACCCGATCAACAAGGTCAACCCGCCGCTGCGCACCGGCGCCGACACCGAAAAGCTGCGGGCGGCGCTCGCCGAGGGCGTCATCGACTGCGTCGCCACCGACCATGCCCCGCACGCCGTGCAGGACAAGGACTGCGAGTGGACCGCGGCCAGGCCGGGCATGCTCGGCCTGCAGACCGCGCTGTCGATCGTGGTGGAGACCATGGTCCGCACCGGCCTGCTCGACTGGCGCGGCGTGGCTCGCGTGATGAGCGAACGCCCCGCCGAGATCGCCGGGCTGCCCGACCAGGGCAGGCCGCTGGAGGTCGGTGAACCGGCGAACCTCGTGCTGGTCGACCCCGAAACCGAATGGACGGTGCGTGGCGGGGAACTCGCCAGCATCGCCGCGAACACCCCGTACGAGGGAATGAGGCTGCCCGGCGTGGTGAGCGCCACCCTGTTGCGCGGGCGGATCACCTCCAGGGAAGGGAAAATCTCCTGATGGACAGGCTGCTGCTGTGCCTCGCGATCCTCGTCTTCTTCGGGCTGTGCCTGTGGGGGATGCGAGTGGGCTGGCGACGTAAGGCTCGCTCGCAGAGCGCCGAGCTTCCCTTCTTCGCCCAGACGCCGGACGACCCCGGTGAGCCGGTGCTGCCCGAGACCGTCGGGCTGTACGTGAGTACCACCACGGCTGGGGAGTGGCAGAACCGCATCGTCACCCGCGGCATCGGCCTGCGCACCAGGGCCACCCTGAGGCTGTACCGGGGCGGCATCGACGTCGACCGCGTCGGCGCGGCGGGCTTCTGGATCCCGGTCGAGTCGATCACCGGCATCCGGCGGGACAAGGCGATCGCCGGGAAGGTGATGGGCACCGACACGCTGCTCATCGTCACCTGGACGGCCGGCGACGTCGCGCTCGACACCGGTTTCCGCGGCGACGACGTCGACGTGTACCCGCAGTGGCTCGAAGCGGTCTCGGCCGCCATCGCCCCGGTTCTCCACACCGGCGACATCGCCGCCACCACCGACACCACTGCCCCCAGCGACAACGAAGGAGGTGCCCAGTGAGCACCGCAACACGGACACCGGCCGCGCTGGTTCTCGAAGACGGCCGCGTGTTCCGCGGCTCGGCCTACGGCGCGCTGGGCTCGAAGTTCGGCGAAGCCGTCTTCTGCACCGGCATGACCGGCTACCAGGAGACGCTGACCGACCCGTCCTACCACCGCCAGATCGTGGTGCAGACCGCGCCGCAGATCGGCAACACCGGGTGGAACGACGAGGACGACGAGTCGAGCCGCATCTGGGTCTCCGGGTACGTCGTGCGCGACCCGGCCCGGACGCCGTCGAACTGGCGCTCGGTGCGGACGCTCGATTCCGAGCTGGAGCGCCAGGGCATCGTCGGGATCTCCGAGGTCGACACCCGCATGCTGACCCGCCACCTGCGTGAGCGCGGCGCGATGCGCGCCGGGGTGTTCTCCGGGGACGCGCTCGGCGAAGACGGGGCCATGCTCGCCGAGGTGCTCGCCAGCCCGGCGATGGAAGGCGCGGACCTGGCGGGCGAGGTCAGCACCGCGAAGCCGTACGTCGTCAAAGCCGAGGGCGAGACGCTGTTCCGCGTCGCCGCGCTCGACCTCGGGATCAAGTCGAACACGCCGAGGATGATGAGCAAGCGCGGTATCGAGGTGCACGTGCTTCCCCTGCCCAGCACCATCGAGGACCTCCTCGCGGTCGCGCCCGACGGGGTGTTCCTGTCCAATGGCCCGGGTGACCCGGCGACCGCGGACCATGCGACGGAGCTGACGAAGGCCGTGCTGGGGCGCGAGATCCCGCTGTTCGGCATCTGCTTCGGCAACCAGATCCTGGGCCGCGCGCTCGGGCTGAGCACGTACAAGATGCGCTACGGCCACCGCGGGATGAACATCCCGGTGATCGACGTCGACACCCGGCGCGTGGCGATCACCGCGCAGAACCACGGCTTCGCCCTGGAAGGCACGCCTGGCCAGCGGTTCGAGTCGCCGTTCGGCGCGGCGCGGATCAGCCACTACTGCCCGAACGACGACACCGTCGAAGGCGTCCGCTGCGCCGATGTCCCGGCGTTCTCGGTGCAGTACCACCCCGAGGCCGCCGCCGGTCCGCACGACGCGGCGCCCCTGTTCGACGAGTTCACGAGCTTGATGGAGAAGGCCAAGTAATGCCCAAACGCACAGACCTCCAGCACGTGCTGGTCATCGGCTCCGGTCCGATCGTGATCGGGCAGGCGGCGGAGTTCGACTACTCGGGCACCCAGGCTTGCCGGGTGCTGCGCGAGGAGGGCCTCCGGGTCAGCCTGGTGAACTCGAACCCGGCCACGATCATGACCGACCCGGAGTTCGCCGACGCGACCTACATCGAGCCGGTCACGCCCGACTTCGTCGAGAAGGTCATCGCGACCGAGCGTCCGGACGCGATCCTGGCGACCCTCGGCGGGCAGACCGCGCTGAACTGCGCCGTCGCCCTGCACGAGCGCGGTGTCCTGGAGAAGTACGGCGTCGAGCTGATCGGCGCCGACATCGACGCCATCCAGCGCGGTGAGGACCGGCAGAAGTTCAAGAACATCGTGGCCGACATCGGCGCGAAGACGCCGCGCAGCGCGGTGTGCAACACGATGGAAGAGGTCCGCGCGACGGTGGCCGAGCTCGGCCTGCCGGTGGTCATCCGGCCGTCGTTCACCATGGGCGGGCTCGGTTCCGGCATGGCGCACACGCCCGACGAGCTCGAGCGGCTCGGGTCGCTGGGGCTGACCGAAAGCCCGGTCACCGAGGTGCTCATCGAGGAGAGCGTGCTCGGCTGGAAGGAGTACGAGCTCGAGCTGATGCGCGACAAGCACGACAACGTCGTGGTCGTGTGCTCGATCGAGAACATCGACGCGATGGGCGTGCACACCGGCGACTCGGTCACCGTGGCCCCGGCGATGACGCTGACCGACCGCGAGTTCCAGGTCATGCGCGACGTCGGCATCGACGTGCTGCGCGCGGTCGGGGTCGACACCGGCGGCTGCAACATCCAGTTCGCGATCAACCCGCGTGACGGCCGGATGGTCGTCATCGAGATGAACCCGCGGGTGTCGCGGTCCTCGGCGCTCGCGTCGAAGGCGACCGGGTTCCCGATCGCCAAGATCGCCGCGAAGCTGGCCATCGGCTACACCCTCGACGAGATCACCAACGACATCACCAAGGCGACGCCGGCCGCGTTCGAGCCGACCCTCGACTACGTCGTGGTCAAGATCCCGCGGTTCGCCTTCGAGAAGTTCCCCGGCGCGGACCCGACGCTGACCACGACGATGAAGAGCGTCGGCGAGGCGATGTCGTTCGGCCGCAGCTTCCCCGAGGCGCTCGGCAAGGCGATGCGGTCGATCGACACCAAGGCGACCGGGTTCTGGACGCTGCCCGATCCGGAAGGCGCGACGCTGCAGTCCACTTTGGACTCGCTGCGCCGCCCGCAGGAGGGCCGCCTCTACGCCGTCGAGCGCGCGCTGCGCCTCGGGGGTTCGATTGACGAGGTGCACGAGGCCAGCGGGATCGACCCGTGGTTCATCGACCAGATCGCGCTGATCGGCGAGGTCGGCGCCGAGGTGCGCGACGCGCCGGTGTTGGCCGCGGACCTGTTGCGGCGCGCCAAGAGGACAGGCCTGTCCGACCGCCAGATCGCCGCGCTGCGCCCGGAGCTGGCAGGCGAGGACGGCGTCCGGCGGCTGCGGCACCGGCTCGGCGTCCGCCCGGTGTTCAAGACCGTCGACACCTGCGCCGCCGAGTTCGCCGCGAACACGCCGTACCACTACTCCGCCTACGAGACCGACCCCGAAGCGCAGTCCGAGGTCGCGCCGCAGCCGGACAAGCCGAAGGTCCTCATCCTCGGTTCCGGACCGAACCGGATCGGGCAGGGCATCGAGTTCGACTACTCGTGCGTGCACGCCGCGATCGCCCTGCGCGAAGCCGGTTTCGAGGCCGTGATGGTCAACTGCAACCCCGAAACCGTGTCCACCGACTACGACACCTCGGACCGGCTCTACTTCGAGCCGCTGTCCTTCGAGGACGTTCTCGAGGTGGTCCACGCCGAGCGCGAATCCGGCACCGTCCTCGGGGTCATCGTGCAGCTCGGCGGGCAGACCCCGCTCAGCCTCGCGCAGCGGCTTTCCGACGCCGGAGTGACGGTGGTCGGCACGCCGCCCGAGGCGATCAACCTCGCCGAGGACCGAGGCGCGTTCGGTGACGTGCTCGCCGCGGCCGGGCTGCCCGCGCCGAAGTACGGCACCGCGACGTCGTTCGCCGGCGCCAAGCGGATCGCCGACGAGATCGGCTACCCCGTGCTCGTCCGCCCGTCCTATGTGCTCGGCGGGCGCGGGATGGAGATCGTCTACGACGAGACGACGCTGGAGGGTTACATCCAGCGCGCCACCGAGGTCTCGCCCGAGCACCCGGTGCTGGTCGACCGGTTCCTCGACGACGCCATCGAGATCGACGTCGACGCGCTGTACGACGGCGAGGACCTCTACCTCGGCGGCGTGATGGAGCACATCGAAGAGGCCGGGATCCACTCCGGTGACTCGTCCTGCGCGCTGCCGCCGATCACGCTGGGCCGGACCGACCTGGAAGCGGTCCGCCAATCCACCGAGGCCATCGCGCGTGGGGTGGGCGTCCGGGGGCTGCTGAACGTCCAGTACGCCCTCAAGGACGACATCCTGTACGTGCTGGAGGCCAACCCGCGGGCGTCGCGGACGGTGCCGTTCGTGTCGAAGGCGACAGCGGTGCCGTTGGCGAAGGCGGCCGCGCTGGTGATGACCGGTTCGACGATCAAGGACCTGCGAGCTTCGGGGGTGCTGCCTGCCGAGGGTGACGGCGGCCGGATGCCCGCCGACTCCCCGGTCGCGGTCAAGGAGGCCGTGCTGCCGTTCCACCGGTTCCGCACGCCCGAAGGCCACGGCGTCGATTCGCTGCTCGGCCCGGAGATGAAGTCGACCGGCGAGGTGATGGGCGTCGACGTCTCGTTCGGCAAGGCGTTCGCCAAGTCGCAGGCCGCGGCCTACGGATCCCTGCCGGTCTCCGGGCGGGTGTTCGTTTCGGTCGCCAACCGCGACAAGCGCTCACTGGTGTTCCCGGTGAAGCGCCTCGCGGACCTCGGGTTCGACATCCTCGCCACGTCCGGAACGGCGGAAGTGTTGCGGCGTAACGGGATTCCCTGCTCAGTGGTGCGCAAGCACTACGAGGGGAGCACCGAGGCCGAACCGAACATCGTCGAGCTGATCCTCGCCGGAAATGTCGATATGGTGATCAATACGCCGTACGGCAACAGCGGCCCCCGGGTCGACGGCTACGAAATCCGCACCGCAGCGGTGTCGCGCGACATCCCCTGCATCACCACGATCCAGGGTGCGGGCGCGGCGGTCCACGGCATCGAAGCGCTCATCCGAGGAGATATCGGCGTGAAGTCACTCCAGGAGCTTCAGGCGGCACTGAAGGCCAAGTCATGAGGTTCGGCGCGCGGCTCGCGGCGGCCGTGGCGGCCAGGGGGCCCCTGTGTGCGGGAATCGACCCCCATCCTGGGCTTCTTGCCTCCTGGGAGCTGCCCGTGGACGTCAGCGGGCTCGAACGGTTCGCGCTCGGGGCCACCGAAGCCATAGCCGGCGAAGTGAGCGTCATCAAGCCGCAGTCGGCGTTCTTCGAGGCCTTCGGCGCCGCCGGGATAGGCGTCCTGGAGCGGGTTGTCCGGCTCGCCAAGGACGCCGGCGCGCTCGTGCTGCTCGACGTCAAGCGCGGCGACATCGGGTCCACTATGGGCGCCTACGCCGCCGCGTATCTCGCGGACGGCGCGGCGCTCGAAGCGGACGCGATCACTGTTTCGCCGTACCTCGGTTTCGGCTCACTCGAGCCCGCGCTCGAGCGCGCGGCGGGCGGGGACAAGGGGCTGTTCGTGCTCGCGCGCACGTCCAACCCGGAGGCGCTCAGTCTGCAGAATGCCTTGCTGTCCAACGGAAAGACGGTCGCGCAAGGGATCGTCGACGCGGCCGCGTCGGCCAATGCCGGCGCCGAGCCGTTCGGGAATATCGGGGTCGTCGTCGGCGCGACGATCGACCCGGGGGAGCTCGACCTGTCGGCACTGAACGGCCCCGTGCTGGCCCCTGGTTTCGGCGCTCAGGGCGCGACCGCCGAGGACCTGCGCAAGGTGTTCGGCGAGGCGCTGACGGGCGTCCTGCCGTCCTCCTCGCGCGACATCCTGAAGCACGGTCCAGGTGCCGAGGCGTTGCGTGCCGCCGTAAAGCGGACTCAGGCGTCACTCACGGCGTCGGCACTCGGGTGAATCCGCGTGCGGTTATGTCTGACAGTGCCCTGCAAAACGGCCAATAGCAGGCCCGTGAAACGGCCCTGACCGGCCACCCCCGCATTGTGGCGAATGGTCGCGGGTGGGTACCGTCGCGTCACCCACCCAGATTGAGTTATTACCGGAGGAAAACGTGGCACTTCCCCAGCTGACTGACGAACAGCGCGCTGCGGCGCTGGAGAAGGCCGCTGCCGCTCGTCGCATCCGCGCTGAGCTCAAGGAGCGGCTCAAGCGGGGCGGTACCACTCTGGTCGACGTGCTGAAGCAGGCCGAGGAGAACGAGGTCCTCGGCAAGATGAAGGTGTCGGCACTTCTCGAGGCCCTCCCGGGCGTCGGTAAGGTCCGCGCCGCGCAGACCATGGAACGACTGGAGATCGCCCCCAGCCGTCGTCTCCGCGGGCTCGGCGACCGGCAGCGCAAGGCGCTGCTGGCCGAGTTCCCCGGCGAGTGACCGGCTTCGGTCAAGACACGACCGGTTCCGGCGAGTCCGCCGGGCCGATCGGCCGAGACCGCGGTGATGAGCCGGTGGCGGGGAAATTTCCCCGGCACCGGCTCACCGTCGTCTCCGGGCCGTCCGGAGTGGGCAAGTCCAGCGTCGTCGGTGAAATGCGGCGCCGGGAGCCCGACATCTACTTCAGTGTCTCGGTGACCACCCGGCCGCCTCGGCCCGGCGAGGTCGACGGCGAGCACTACCACTTCATCGACCGCGCGACCTTCGACAAGATGGTTGCCAATGACGAGCTGCTCGAGCACGCCGAGTTCACCGGCAACTGCTACGGCACTCCCCGCGCGCCGGTCGAACAGGCGCTGCGCGACGGCAGGCCCGCCATCCTCGAGATCGAGCTGCAGGGCGCCAGGCAGGTTCGAGTGGCCATGCCGGAGGCCCGGCTGGTCATGCTGATGCCTCCTTCGTGGGAGGAACTGGTCGGCAGGCTCACCGGCCGCGGCACCGAAGCCGAGGAGGCCGTGAAGGCCCGGCTGGCCGAGGCTGAGCGCGAGCTGGCCGCCGCCGGCGAGTTCGACGTCCGGGTCGTGAACGCCGACGTGCGGGTCGCCGCGGGCGAGTTGCTAGACTTGGTGATCGGCACGGATGTCACCACTTGATTTCCGATACGTGATTCGACTGATTCAGGAGCTGTGCGAGTGACCACGACGCTAGGTTCATACGGCGAAGAGCTCGAGGGCATCACCAACCCGCCGATCGACGACCTGCTCGAGAAGGTCAGCTCCAAGTACGCGCTGGCCATCTACGCCGCTAAGCGCGCGCGTCAGATCAACGACTACTATGCCCAGCTGGGCGAGGGCCTGCTCGAGTACGTCGGCCCGCTCGTCGAGCCGGGCCCGCGTGAGAAGCCGCTGTCCATCGCGCTGCGCGAGATCCACGCCGGTCTGCTCGAGCACACCGAGGGTGAGTAAGCCAAGAATCGTTCTTGGCGTGGGCGGCGGGATCGCCGCCTACAAAGCGTGTGAGGTACTGCGCGGGCTGACCGAGACCGGTCACGACGTTCGTGTGGTGCCCACCGAGGCCGCGCTGAACTTCGTCGGCGCGGCCACCTTCGAGGCACTGTCCGGGCACCCGGTCCACACCGGAGTGTTCACCGAGGTGCCCGAAGTCCAGCATGTCCGGATCGGTAAGGAAGCCGATCTGGTGCTGGTGGTCCCGGCGACGGCGAACCTGCTGGCCAAGGCCGCGCACGGGCTCGCCGACGACCTGCTGACCAACACCCTGCTCACCGCCCGGTGCCCGATCGCCTTCTTCCCCGCGATGCACACCGAGATGTGGGAGCACCCCGCCACCCGGGACAACGTCGCGTTGCTGCGGTCCCGCGGCCTCGTCGTCACCGAACCGGCCGCCGGGCGGCTGACCGGCAAGGACACCGGCAAGGGCAGGCTCGCGGACCCCGCCGACATCGTCGACCTCGCCCGGTTGCTGCTGGCCCAGCCGGACGCGCTGCGCCGCGATCTCGAGGGCGTCCGGATCGTCGTTTCCGCGGGTGGCACGCGTGAGCCGCTGGATCCGGTGCGGTACCTGGGCAACCGGTCCTCCGGCAAACAGGGCTACGCGCTGGCCAGGGTCGCCGCCCAGCGCGGCGCCGAGGTCACGCTGGTGGCCGGGCACACCGTGACGCTGCCCGACCCCGCCGGCGTCGTCGTCCAGCACATTTCGACGGCCGAGGAGCTGCGTCAGGCGATGCACATGGCCGCGAAGACCGCGGACGTCGTGGTCATGGCCGCCGCGGTCGCCGACTTCCGGCCCGCCGAGTTCGCGGCGAGCAAGATCAAGAAGTCGGACGACCATCCCGATCCGACTATCACCCTCGAGCGCAATGCGGACATCCTGGTCGAATTGGTATCAAACCGAACGCCGGGACAGGTTATCGTCGGCTTCGCTGCGGAGACCGGCGACGCCCAGGGCAGTGTTCTTGACCACGGCCGAGCCAAACTGAAACGGAAATCGAGCGATCTGCTGGTTGTCAACGCGGTCGGCGACGGCAAAGCTTTCGGCATGGAGGACAACGGTGGCTGGCTGCTCGCGGCGGACGGCACCGAGCGCTCTATCCCGTTTGGCGCGAAAGCGCAACTCGCCGCGTCCGTTTGGGACGCCGTTGTGGGCTTCCTCAAGGATCGAGCCTCCCTCGATCGGGGTAAGTAGGCTGGTCGGGTACGAGAACGAGATTTCGCATCGAGTGATGGGACGAACGCGGTGACAGGGTCGAACAGCAGATTGTTCACTTCTGAGTCGGTGACCGAAGGGCACCCTGACAAGATCTGTGACGCCATCAGCGACTCCATCCTTGATGGTCTGCTGACCAAGGATCCGCGCAGCCGGGTGGCGGTGGAAACGCTGATCACCACCGGGCAGGTGCACGTGGCCGGTGAGGTCACGACCGAGGCGTACGCCGACATCCCGACCATCGTCCGCGACGTCATCCTGAAGATCGGCTACGACTCGTCGGCCAAGGGGTTCGACGGCAACTCCTGCGGCGTCAACGTCGCGCTGGGTTCGCAGTCGGCCGACATCGCGCAGGGCGTCGATACCGCTTACGAGTCGCGGGTCGACCTCGACGACGACGAGATCAACCGCCAGGGTGCCGGCGACCAGGGCCTGATGTTCGGTTACGCCTGCTCGGACACCCCCGAGCTGATGCCGCTGCCGATCGCGCTCGCGCACCGGCTGGCCCGGCGGCTGGCCGAGGTCCGCAAGTCCGGCCTGCTGCCGTACCTGCGCCCGGACGGCAAGACGCAGGTCACCATCGAGTACGCCGGCGACCAGGCGGTCCGGTTGGACACCGTGGTGGTGTCCAGCCAGCACGCCGAGGACGTCGACCTGGACGGCCAGATGGTCGGCGACATCAAGACCTATGTGGTGGAGCCCGAGCTGGCCGCGCTGAAGCTGGACAGCTCGGAGTGCCGGCTGCTGGTCAACCCGACCGGCCGGTTTGTCATCGGCGGCCCGATGGGCGACGCCGGGCTGACCGGGCGGAAGATCATCGTCGACACCTACGGCGGCATGGCCCGCCACGGCGGCGGCGCGTTCTCCGGCAAGGACCCCTCGAAGGTCGACCGCTCGGCCGCGTACGCGATGCGCTGGGTGGCGAAGAACGTGGTGGCCGCCGGGCTGGCCCAGCGGGTCGAGGTGCAGGTCGCCTACGCGATCGGCAAGGCGGCCCCGGTGGGGCTGTTCGTGGAGACGTTCGGCACCGAGGTGGTCGACCCGAGCAAGATCCAGGGCGCCATCACCGAGGTGTTCGACCTGCGGCCCGCCGCGCTGATCCGGGACATGGACCTGCTGCGGCCGATCTACGCGCCGACCGCCGCCTACGGCCACTTCGGCCGCACCGACCTGGACCTGCCGTGGGAGCGGGCGGACCGGGCGGACGCGCTGAAGTCCGCCGCCGGGGCCTGATCGTTCCGGGCCTGACCACCGGCGGGGCACTCGGGCTCCGTCTGATAGACCGGGCAGTGTGACGACGGCACGCCCGACGCGGCGGGGGGAGCGGCGGGCGGCCGCCGAGCTCCCGGTCGCGCGGGTCGCCGTCGACGTGCCGCTGGCGCACCTGGACCGGCCGTTCGACTACCAGGTGCCCGACCAGCTGGCCGACGACGCACAGCCGGGGGTCCGGGTGCGGGTGCGGTTCTCCGGTCGGCTGGTGGACGGCGTGCTGCTGGACCGGGTGGAGCGCTCCGACCATGTCGGCAAGCTCGGCTGGCTGGAGCGGGTGGTGTCCCCCGAACCGGTGCTGTCCGCCGAACTGGCCGCGTTGTGCCGGACGGTTGCCGACCGCTATGCCGGCACGTTCGCCGACGTGGTGCGCCTCGCGGTGCCGCCCCGGCACGCCCGGGCCGAGGCGGAGCCGGTGGGCGGGGCAACCCTGCCGACAACCCTGCCGACAACCCTGCCGACAACCCTGCCGACACCGCCGCCCCCCGCCCCGAACCAGGACGGCTGGCGGCGGTACCGGCACGGCGCCGCGCTGCTGGACGCGGTCGCCGCCGGCCGGGGCGCGCACGCGGTGTGGCAGCCGGTACCCGGTGAGGACTGGCCGGGCCGGCTGGCCGAGGTGGCGGCCGGTGCACTCGTCGCCGGCCGGGGCACCCTGATCGTCTGCCCGGACCAGCGGGACGTCGCGCGGGTGGCGGCCGCCTGCGGCGAGCTGCTCGGGCAGGACCGGGTCACCACGCTCACCGCCGACCTGGGCCCGGCGCGGCGCTACCGGAGCTGGCTGGCCATCCGCCGGGGGCACAGCAGGGTGGTGGTCGGTACCCGGGCGGCCGCGTTCGCCCCGATCGCCGATCCGGGTGTGCTCGTCGTCTGGGATGACGGCGACGACCTGCACGCCGAGCCGCGCGCCCCGTACCCGCACACCCGCGACGTGCTGATGCACCGGGCGCACGCCACCGGGGCCGCGCTGCTGGTCGCCGGGTTCGCCAGGACCGCCGAGGCGCAGCTGTTGGTCGAGTCCGGCTGGGCGCGCGAGGTGACCGCCGAGCGCACCGAGCTGCGCGCCGCCGCGCCCCGGGTGACCCCGGTGGGGGAGACCGAGGCCCAGCTCGTGGACGACCCGCACGCCCGCGCCGCCCGGCTGCCGAGGGTGGCGTTCGACGCGGCCAGGGCGGCGATCGGTCGCGGTGAGCCGGTGCTGATCCAGGTGCCCCGGGCCGGCTACGTGCCGGGGTTGGCCTGCGCCGGTTGCCGGGAGCCGGCCCGTTGCCGGCACTGCGCCGGCCCGCTCGGGCTGCCGCGCGCCGCGGTCGGCGGTGGCACCGGGGCCGGTCCGGGGGCGAACGGCTCCGCGAACGACACCGCGGTCTCACCGACCTGCCGCTGGTGCGGGGTCGCCGCGCCGACGTTCCGCTGCGCGACCTGTGGTTCCCGCCGGCTGCGTGCCACCGTGGTCGGCGCCCGGCGCACCGCGGAGGAGCTCGGCCGGGCGTTCCCCGGGGTGGCCGTGCGCGGGTCCGGTGGTGGCGCCGACGTGCACGCCACGGTGCCGGCCGGTCCCTCGCTGGTGGTGGCCACCCCGGGCGCCGAGCCGTGGGTGGACGGCGTGGCCGGCGGTGCCGGGTACGGCGCGGCGCTGTTGCTGGACGGCTGGGCGCTGCTCTCCCGGCCGGACCTGCGGGTCGCCGAGGAGACGCTGCGCCGGTGGATGGCCGCGGCCGCCCTGGTTCGCCCGGCCGGCGCCGGCGGCCGGGTCGTGGTCGCCGCCGACCCCGAACTGGCCGTGGTGGCCGCCCTGGTCCGGTGGGACCCGGTCGGTCACGCCGCCGCGGAGCTGGCCGGCCGCACCGAGGTCGGGTTCCCGCCGGCGGTCCGGATGGCGGCGGTGGACGGCGCACCGGACGCGGTGGCCGAGCTGATCGCGGCGCTCGTGCTGCCCGACTCGGCCGAGGTACTGGGCCCGGTGGAACTGGACCCGGCCCCGTCCGGCGCGGTCCGCGAGCGGGCGCTGGTGCGGGTACCCCGGACCGACGGCCGGGCGCTGGCCGCCGCGATGGCCGCCGGCCAGGCGGCCCGCACGGCCCGCAAGGCGCCCGACCCGGTCCGCGTCCAGCTCGACCCGCAGGAGATCGGCTAGGAGGGTCCTACCGCCCCCGGTCCGCCCGTCCGGCGCGGCCCGTTGTTACCGAGCTGCACAACAGGCAGGTTCGATCATGGTTTGAGGTGCCTGGTGTGCAGCTCGGTAACGGGGGTGCCCCACGGGGAGGGCGGCGGGTGGTGCGGCTCGAACACTAAGCTGGTCGGCGGTCCCAGCGAGCTCAACCAGGGAGCGGCAACCCACGATGGCAATCCAGCCGATCCGGCTCTTCGGCGATCCCGTGCTGCGCAGTCGCGCGGCGGAGGTCGTCGATTTCGACGCAGAGCTGCGCAGGCTGGTCGCTGACCTCACCGACACGATGAACGACGAGGCCGGCGCCGGCCTGGCGGCCCCGCAGCTGGGTGTCGGACTGCGGGTCTTCACCTACCGCTGCGACGGCTTCGAGGGCCACCTGGTGAACCCGACGTTCGACGTGGTCGGCGAGGACATGCAGGACGGCCCGGAGGGCTGCCTGTCCATCCCCGGCATGCACTGGGACTGCCGCCGGCACCTGCACGTGGTGGCGAACGGGTGGAACATGCACGGCGACCCGGTGGAGGTGGCGGGCTCGGAGCTGCTGGCACGGTGTATCCAGCACGAGACCGACCACCTGGACGGGGTGCTGTTCCTGGACCGCCTCGACGCCGAGACCCGCAAGCTCGCGATGGCCGAGATCCGCTCCGCGCCCTGGTTCGCGCAGGCCGAACCGGCCAGTCCACCGGTCGTCAAGACCAGCCCACATCCGCTGTTCGGGAAGGCTCGATAGCTCGTGAGGCTCGTATTCGCCGGCACGCCGACCGCCGCGTTGCCGGCCCTGTCCGCGCTGCTCGGATCCCCCCGCCACGAGGTGGTCGCGGTACTCACCCGGCCGGACGCGCCGACCGGTCGCGGCCGGCGCCTCGCCCCCTCCCCGGTGGCCGAGCTGGCCGCCGCCCACGACGTTCCGGTGCTGCGCCCGCCCAAACCGTCCGCGCCCGACTTCGTGGCCTCGCTGGCCGCGTACCGGCCGGACTGCTGCCCGGTGGTCGCCTACGGCTCGCTGCTGCGCCCGGCGCTGCTCGCGGTGCCCAGGTACGGCTGGGTCAACCTGCACTTCTCGGTACTGCCGGCGTGGCGTGGCGCGGCCCCGGTGCAGGCGGCCGTCCGGCACGGCGACGAGGTGACCGGGGCGAGCTGCTTCCGGCTGGAGGAGGGCATGGACACCGGCCCGGTGTACGGCGTGGTCACCGAGTCGATCGGGCCCCGGGACACCTCCGGCGACCTGCTGGACCGGTTGGCCCGCTCCGGCGCCGAGCTGTTGCTGGCCACCCTGGACGGCATCGAGGACGGCCTGCTGCGCCCGGTGCCGCAGCCGGCCGAGGGGGTCTCCTACGCCCCGAAGGTCACCGTGGCCGACGCCGAGGTGGACTGGCGCGCGCCGGCGACCGCGGTGGACCGGCTGATCCGCTCGGT
>NZ_JAODNM010000061.1 GCF_025464955.1 Amycolatopsis sp.
TGGTGCTCCTGCTCGGTTCACCTGCCGCAGGTGCCCATCGGGTTGTCGGCACCGGCCTGGCCCTCCTGGCCGCGGCAGGGCTTGCCGCGTTGTCGCTGGACCGCCGCGACGCGCTGCCGGGTCCAGACCGGGTCGCCGCGACCGGGCTGGGCTGCGGGGCACCAACGGAAGTCTTGGGCCAGCGGCCACGGACACTGTTTCACCGACGCATCCCGCGCTCGCGGTGATCCTTTCCCGGTTGGTCCGGCGCGGTCACTCACTTCAATCACAGCCAACTGGCAGGAATTTCCAGCCCTTCATCGGCCAGACATTCGGCCATCAGTGCGCGAAACTCGAGACCGGCGTGAGCATAGGCGGTCGGACCCAGATCACCGACGAGAAAGTCCGCGACAGCGAGCGCCATATTGTCCCGTACGTAGGAATCCGACGTCGCGGCCGCGCGCTCAAGCAGCGTGAAGCACCGCGCCAGAAAATCCTCCTGCGAATCCATCGCATCGGTTGCCCGCAGCGCGGGAACGACGAGACCGGTGAAGAGTTCGAAAGCCAAAGAGTACGGATTGTACTTCAAGTGGTCGACGTCCTCGGGGTCCCCGCCCCTCTCGGTGATCGACTTTCTCTCCGCATTGACCTTCCATTCAAATTCTGGAACCTGATCCAATATCTCCCGGAAGAAATTATCAGCAGTGATATCGCCGGCCACCCGATCTCCTTCGAACAGTTCCTGCGCTTACGAAACTACGACATGGGCGGCGCTTCGACATAACAATCATCGAAGAATACACATCCGACGCCCTGACCGTCCGGCACAACGTCCAGCGGGTCGACGACACCCTCCAAAGTGCCTCTAGCTCCTTCCTCCAATCCGTAATTGTAGATATCCATCGGGGCCTGAGCCACGACCACTGCGGAGCCTACGATACCGAAGCCCTTCATGAAACCCTTCATGCGAGTGGGCTCACCGGCCTGCCTGGGGCGCGGGTTGGGCGAACGGTCCCTGGGGCCGACCTCGAACGACTGCCCCATGATGTCGCTCACGGCCTGCGCCGCGAGGGTGTTCCTCCGGGCACCTTCCAAACCCTTCTTGACCGGACCGTTCCCGCTCACATATTTCGACACCTTGCCGGTGACATCATTGGAGTTCAGAGAACCCCACAGCTCCTTGGCCTCGGACTGAGCGATACCGAGATCATCGGCGGAGAGAAGATTCTTTCCGGTCTTCATCTTCTGGATGCGATTACTTTCCAGCAGCGCGGAGAGTCGTCTCATGAGGTCGGCGGCTTTGGATACGTGCCAAGTACCGACTGGTTTTCCGGTATTGAATTCCTGAATGAGCGCCGTGGTCACTTTTCCATTGCCGACGGAAGTTGTGGCAACACCGCGAATATAGATGGACTCCACGATATTTTCCAGATCAGAATTTACGACCACCGGCGGTTTGGCGCGTGGCTTGTTGAGACCTGGGTTCGGGTTTATCAACTTCTGCTTGCGCCGCGCCTCATCCCCGTCCGGATCATAAACCTTGAGACCTGAAGGATCGCTCTTAGTGACGGGGTTGTTGTTGCTGTAGGTGTAGCCGTTGATTTGGAGCGGGTCGGAGACGTCGATGACGGGGTCGGCGGAGATGAAGCGGCCGGTGGTCTGGTCGTATTCGCGGGCGCCGAGCGGGTGATGGTGCCGGTCGTGTCGGTGGTGGCTTCGGTTTCGCCGAGGAAGAGGGTGCTGCCGGACTTGGTGCGCTCCAGCAGGCGGTTGCCGTTCGCGTCGTAGACGTAGTCGGTGCGGTCGGTGAGGGTCCAGTGCTGGGCGCCGGTGTTGTTGCAGGTATAGATCTGCAGGTCGGCGCCGGCTACGGCGTTGGCGCTGGGAATGTCCAGGCAGCGGCCGGCGGCGGCGTTCTTCAGGCTGCCGCCTGCTCCGAGGGTCCACTTCTGGGCGGCACTGCCGTCCAATATGGGAAGGCAAGCTCCCAGTTCCGGCCGACGTTCTTGATCCGGGTGCGCGGGCCGCCCTCCCGCTGGGTCACCAAGACGTAGGAGAACATGCCGCCCTCCCCTTCCTCCTCCATCTCAGCGACGATGGAGAAGAGCCGCAACTGGGCCTCGCGGAACGACCGGACCAGCGGCTACTCCCGGTCGACGGCCACCGATGGATCGAACATGGCCTTGATGTAGACGACCATTACACAGTTCACCTACCGCAACTGGCCGGGGCCTAGGTGTTCGAGCAGTTCGAAAAAGAGGTCCTCTGCCGCCGAGACCGCTTCCTCCGTGCTGAAAACCGCCCGCAAGCCGACGAGGTTCGGTCCGTACCCGGCATTGTCAGACCATCGGGCCGCCTGCTTGACCGCTGTCTCGGGTGGCAAGAAGACGAAGTCGAAGTCCTCGTCATCGTCTTCGCAATAGTCCCTCATGGATTCACGTGCGAGACAGGCCCGCCAGTGGCCGTTCTCCGAGAAGCCGTCGATCTGGATCGCGTCACTGTCGAGAACGAAGGCGCACAGCGTAGGGTGGCCCGTCTCTGCCGCAAGGTCGGCGAGCATCGCAGGGGCGTCGTCCCCCAGTTCAAGACGATCGTACTGACCGACCTGCCACCCGTTCTTCGTGCGCCATTGGTAATCGAGCCCTTCGCTGCGCATGGCGATGGCCCGCAGATCGGTCAGCGCGCTATCGGTGCGGCAGGTCACGAAGGTTCCCCAAAAGCCCATGTCTCCGTCCTCAGCCCTCAGTCTTGACCCGCGAGGCAAGCCGTTGGCGCGCCCACACGACAAAGGCGTTCAGCACGTTTGCGGCCTCAGCTGCCGCTAGGAGTTCGTTGACGTCCTTGCCTGGGGCGTCATCAATCCGCAGGACAATTTCGCGCATCAGGGGGTCCATCCGCCTCATCATCGGCACATCCGAACTGCGCACCGCATCCAGTAGATTCGCCCGGTCCAGCCAGTGCCGCATACGGGGGAACGTCTCATCCCGCAGCGTCTGCCCCAAGGCACGGCCGCAGACCTCACCGCTCCCTTCAGCGTCGAATGCCCACCGCGAGCGGAAAGACCCTTTCTCGTCAGGGCGGTGTGCAGCTTGCGGGGGTGGCATCACCCGGCACGTGACCAGGGCTCCGGAGCTGTCCGGCGCCCTGGTCTCGGTGGGGTGCTGGCGAGTGATCCACCCCCAGTAGGGAACAGGGACCATGAAGAAATTGACATCGAAAACAACCATGGACGGGTCCACGGCGTGAGTTGAGAAGCCCAGCAAGGCTTGGTCCCCGTTGTCGGCGACCAGCCGGAATATCCGGCCCGATTTGGAAAAACCGGACGCCTTCGCGACAGGGCCAACGTATTGCCGGATCAATGCATCCAGGGGATTCATCAAGACACCACGATTCGCTTTCCAATACACCGACCGAAAATGCCGCACTCGGACTCTTACCTGATGCTAGCACTGCCGGTCCGGTCAGCCTTCGCTACCCGACCGGTCAGGCCGCGAGGTCGAACATCGCGGCCGCAACTCTCACGGCGGCAGCGGTCCCGGCTGCAGCTTCACCAGGCCCGGCACCCAGAGCAAGACCACCGATCACAATCATCGGCACCAATAGAGGTGCCTGATTTACTCCATCAGTTCCCTGAGGGACGGTCCCCAGGCCGGGCTGGTAGACGGTGCCGGGGTAATAGCCAGGCCCCGGCCCCGGGGAGGGCGATGGCACCGGCTGCGCAGGCCGCTGTTGGGCGACAGCCGACGGACTGGAAGTCACAACATTATTGAATTTTTTATTGTTCATTCTTCCGTAGATAATCGCACCCTCAGCCGGACCTATCACCTTGTCACCGTTTCCGACATCGTAAGGGCCGCCAATCGTCCACCCCAAGACGGCTCTGTCGCCCCTCGCCTGCAGCCGGTTCACATACCACTGCGCTTCGGGAACAGCCTTGGCCGCGTGGCCGGCGGACTTGACCTCCCACACGTAGTACACATCGTGATGGGGGTCGTAGCCGAGGATGTCCAGAACTCCGTAGGTGCAATCTGCCGAGCCCTTGGTGCTCGGACGCATGCACCTCTTGTTGGCTCCATGGATTCTTTCGGTCTTGTAGATCTCGAAATCCTTGATGCCCATTTTGGCCAGATCGGCCTCGATTTGAATGATGGCACGATCACGGGCCTGGTCGTGCCGAGTGGTCTTGTTTCCGGTCTTGCCCGGCAACGGCGGCGGAGTGCTGCCTGTCGTGCCCCCGCTGCCACCACCGCTGTTGATGGATTTTATGTTGTCGGCGCTGCAGGAGGGGTTGCTGGGGCCGCAGCTTTCGAGGCCGGTGGGGTCGCTGCGGCTGATGGGGTTGTTGTTGCTGTACGCGTAGCCGTTGATCTGGAGCGGGTCGGAGACGTCGATGACGGGGTCGGCGGAGATGAAACGGCCGGTGGACTGGTCGTATTCGCGGGCGCCGAGGTGGGTGAGCCCGGTGGTGGTGTCGTCGATGCCCGCGCCGAGGTAGGTGTGGCGGTTGGGCCAGGTGGTGGGTTTGGTGCCGCGGGTTTCGCCGTAGGGCTTGAAGGAGCGGCGGGTGATGGGCTGGGCGGTGGTTTCCTCGACGGCGGTGGTGGCGGTGCCGAGGGGGTCGCTGAGGAGGACGGTGAGTTTGTGGCCGGTGGTGGCGCCGGTAGTGGTGCGGACGACGACGGGGGCGCCGGCCTGGGCGTAGGCG
>NZ_JAODNM010000073.1 GCF_025464955.1 Amycolatopsis sp.
CGGCCCGCGCAGGGCCGGGAGCAGGTGCGCCGGCACCGTGCGCGAGGTCGGAGTTCGGGGCCCACCGGGGCTCCCGCCACTGCAGGCCGGCGGCGTTCACCTCGGCCAGCAGCCCGTCGACCCCCTCCGGGCCGACGTCCACCCGGCCGCCGGCGCACCTCTCGTCGAGCAACATCATCCGGCTCAGCACCGCCGGGTCGCCGATCTTCACCCGGCGCGCACTGATCAGCTGGCTGAGCATGGCGGGGCTGATCCCGAGGGTGGCGGCGAGGCGGGCCTGGCTGATCCCGAGCGCCCGGGTCAGGTGGTGGACGCGCTCGGCCAGGGGCACACCGTAGAGCGCTCGCTGCCGCTCCCGGTTGACGACGAGCTCGGGCCGGTCGGTGGTCACGACCCGGATCGTCGCAGCCGGACCCCGCGTCCCGTGGCCGAACGGGGAAACTGACGTGCCCTCCCCGGAGACCTCTGCTCTGCGCACACCCACGCACCGCCCCCGGCGCATGACGACCGGATCTCCATGATCGGCACGCCGCCTGCGGGCACCGGGCCGGGGACGGGCTCTGCCCCAGAACAACGGAGCCCACCGCGAGATGCCGGGCGAATGATCACCTCGTCCCTCGGGCGTCGCGAGCCCGGAGGGGTGCGTAGGTGTGCGCGCAGCAGTGGGCGCGCGGCAGCACCCACGGCCGGGGGGCTACGGGTACAGGAGGGTGCGGGTGTTCTTCACGTCGTCCGTCATCTGCGCGATCAGCGGCTCGATCCCGTCGAACCGCTCCTGGCCGCGCAGGCGGTGGGCGAACTCGACGGAGACCTCGTGGCCGTAGAAGTCCTCGTCCACGTCGAGCACGTAGGCCTCGACGGTGCGGACGCGGCCGGAGAACGTCGGGTTCGTGCCCACCGAGATCGCCGAGGGCAGGCGGCGGTCGCCGATCAGGAACCAGCCCGCGTAGACGCCGTCCGCGGGCAGCGCGGCGTAGGGCGTGGTCGCGATGTTGGCGGTCGGGAAGCCCAGCTCGCGACCCCGCCTGTCCCCGTGCACGACCACCCCGTCGATCCGGTGCGGCCGGCCGAGCGCGGCGGCCGCGGCGTCGACGTCGCCCGCGTCGATGCAGGACCGGACGTAGGTGGAGGAGAAGGTGATGCCGCCGTGGTCCGAGTCGATGATCAGGTCCAGGCCGTCGACCTCGAAGCCGAAGCGCTCTCCCAGCTTGCGCAGGGTGTCCAGGTCCCCGGCGGCGCGGTGGCCGAAGGTGAAGTTGCTGCCCACCACGACGACCGCGGCGTGCAGCCGGTCCACCAGCACCTCGTGGGCGAACTCGGCGGGCTGCATGCGGGAGAGCTCGGGGGTGAACGGGATGACGCAGAACGCGTCCGCGCCCGCCTCGGCCACCAGCTCGGCCCGGCGGCTGAGCGAGGTCAGGGCCGCCGGATGGGACCCGGGGCGGACCAGCTCGGCGGGATGCGGGTCGAACGTCACGACGACGCTCGGCAGGTCCCGCTCCCGCGCCCGGCTGACCGCCCGCGAGATCAGCTGTTGATGACCGCGGTGCACACCGTCGAACACCCCGACGGTGACGACGCTGCGGCCCCACCCGGACGGGACGGCCTCGAGTCCACGCCAGCGCTGCACACCCGTGAGCCTACGCAGACCGCGTGCGGGGCGACCTCAAGACCCGGCCGGAGCGAGCACGACCAGCGGGCGCGCGGCGCCCTCCCGGTCCGCCATCAGCGCCAACGCGCGCCCGTCCGGGTCGAAGACGCCGTAGGTCCCGTCCAACCCGGCCGGCGGCAGGGACTTCCCGTACGAGACGTCCGTGGCCCCCGACGTGTCGACGTCCCGGCGCGGGAACGCGGTCGCCACCGCCTCGTCGAGGCCCAGGGACAGCGCCGGGTCCGCCTCGAGCTGCTCCAGCGTGCGGGCGTGGGTGAGGTCGAACGGCCCGACGCGTGTGCGGCGCAGCGCGGTCAGGTGCCCGCCGACGCCCAGGCCCGCCCCGAGGTCCCGGGCCAGCGCGCGGACGTAGGTGCCGGACGAGCAGCCCACCAGGACGTCGAGGTCCAGGAAGCCCTCGACGTGGCGCACCGCGAGCAGCGTGAACGCGGACACGACGACCGGGCGGGCCGGGAGTACGACGTCCTCGCCTGCCCGGACCCGCTTGTACGCCCGCTCGCCGTCGATCTTGATCGCGCTGACGGAGCTGGGCACCTGCTCGATCGCCCCGGTCAACGGCGCCATCCCGGCCCGGACGGCCTCCTCGGTGACGGCCGTCGCGTCGGCGGTCGAGAGGACCTCGCCCTCGGCGTCGTCGGTCGTGGTGGCGGCGCCGAGCCGGATCGTCGCCGTGTACTCCTTGGTGTCCAGCGCGAGATGCCCGAGCAGCTTGGTGCCGCGCTCGACCCCGCAGACCAGCACACCGGTGGCCATCGGGTCCAGCGTCCCGGCGTGGCCGACCTTGCGGGTGCGCAGGATCCGGCGCAGCCGGGCGACGACGTCGTGCGAGGTGAGACCGCCGGGCTTGTCGACGACGACGAGGCCGGGCGGGACGGCGGGGCCGGAGGGCCGAGATGCGGGCACGACGCGCGAACCTACCGGTCCAGCCGGTAGCCGACGCCGCGCACCGTCACGATCGCCCCCGGCCGGCCGAGCTTCGACCGCACCAGCCCGACGTGCGCCTCCAGGGTCCGCCGCGCGCTGGCGTCCACGCTCCCCCACACCTCGTCGAGCAGCTCGTCGCGCGCCACCACCGCGCCCTCCCGCCGGGCCAGCGCCGCGAGCAGGTCGAACTCCTTGCGCGCCAGCGTGACCGGCACCCCCGCGACGGTCACCGAACGCCGCGACAGGTCCACCTCCACGTCCCCGGCGACGACCGTGGGCGCCACACCGAGCCCGCGGGTGCGGCGCAGCACGGCGTCGATCCTCGCCAGCAGCTCCTCGACCAGGAACGGCTTGACGATGTAGTCGTCCGCGCCGCTGCGCAGCCCGCGGATCCGCGCCTCCACCGCGCCCCGCCCGGTGACGGCCAGGATCGGCACCCGGGAGATCTCGCGGATCCCGCGGCAGACGGCCAGCCCGTCGCGGTCCGGCAGGCCCATGTCCAGCAGCACGACGTCCGGCTCGTCCGCCGCGACGGCGGTGAGCGCGGCGCCGCCGGTCGTCACGTGGCGCACGCGGAAGCCGCCCTCGGACAGGGCCCGGCGCAGTGCCTTGCCGAGCACCTCGTCGTCCTCGACGAGCAGAGCGCGCACCGCCACGGACCTCCGTAGTGCAGAACCTCAACAACCGCCCAATTATGAGGGTCCAAGGACTGACATGACCCCGGTCACGTCCCTACCGTTCCGTCAACCGACGTCGAGGAGGACGATCATGGCTCAGGTCGCCAGCGAAACGACCACCACCACCGCTCCGAGACGACGGAAGCGGTTCTTCACCCAGCTCTGGTTCTGGGTCATCGTGGGCATCGTCGGGGGGATCCTTCTCGGCCTGCTCGCCCCGGGCGTGGCCAAGGAGACGAAGTGGCTCGCCGACGCCTTCGTCCAGATGATCAAGGTGATCGTCGGGCCGGTGATCTTCTGCACCGTCGTCGTCGGCATCGCCTCGATCGGCAGCCTGGCCCGCGCCGGCGGGCTCGCCACCCGCGCGCTCGGCTACTTCCTCGTCGCGACGGCTGTCGCGCTGACCCTCGGGCTCACCGCGGCCAACGTGTTCGCGCCGGGTGCCGGCTTCCAGGGCACGCCGTCACAGGCCCAGCTCGACGCGGCGCAGAAGCAGATCGGCGCCGGCCAGACGGACTCGGGCATCGTCGCGTTCATCACGAACGACCTGCTGCCGAAGAGCTTCCTCGGCCCGTTCGTGGACAACAAGGTCCTGCAGGTCCTGGTGCTGGCGATCCTCACCGCCTGCGCGGTCAGCGTGCTCGCCGCGCCGATGCGCACGCGGATCGTCGGCGCGATCGACAGCATCGCGAAGGTGATCTTCGGCATCATCAAGCTGATCATGTGGGCCGCCCCGCTCGGCGCGTTCGGCGGCATGGCCTACACGGTCTCCGCGTTCGGCGCGTCGTCGCTGGGCAACCTCGGCGCCCTGATGCTCGTCTTCTGGGGCACCTGCATCGTGTTCGTGGTCGTGGTGCTCGGCGCCGTCTCCGCGTGGGCCGGGTTCAACGTCCTCAAGGTCATCCGGCTGATCAAGGACGAGCTGCTGATCATCCTCGGCACCTCCTCGTCGGAGTCCGTGCTGCCCCGGCTGCTCACCAAGCTGGAGTCCGCGGGCGCCTCGAAGCAGACCGTCGGCCTGGTCATCCCGACCGGCTACTCGTTCAACCTCGACGGCACCTGCATCTACCTGACTCTCGGTGCGCTCTTCATCATCCAGGCCGGCGGGGAGACCCTGCCGATCGGTGCGCAGATCGGCCTGGCCCTGCTGATGGTGCTGACCTCCAAGGGGGCTGCGGGCATCACCGGCGCCGGACTGATCACGCTGTCGGCGTCGCTGTCGGCGTTCGGCGGGCAGTTCTTCACCCCGGAGGCGATCGCCGTCGGCATCGCGGTGATCATCGGCATCGACCGGGTGATGAGCGAGGGCCGGGCCCTGACCAACTGCATCGGCAACGTCGTCGCCACCCTGGTGATCGCCCGCTGGAACGGCGAGCTCGACCGCGAGCGGCTCGCCGCGGTGCTCGACGACCCGACGCTGGTGGCGGCGGACATGGACGCCGAGCACGGCAAGGCCGCCGACGAGGACCAGGTCGCCACCACCGACGAGCCCGCGGACCGCGAGCTCGCCACCTCCACGGGCCGCTGACCGGTATACACGCCGTGTGAACGGGATCCGTCGGAACAGCCGGCGGCGGGGCTCGCGCCTCGCCCGCCGGCTGTTGTCGTTGCAACTGGTGACGGTGCTGATCACCGTGGGCGGGATGGCCACGCTCGGGGTGTGGGGCGCGCGCGAGGTCGAGACGGACGCCGCCGAGCGGCTCACCCGGGCGACCGCGACGTCCGTGGCGACGGACCCGCAGGTCATCGCGGCCGTGGCGGCGGGTGGGGACCCGTTCGTCGTCTCCCGCACGATGCAGCCGCTGGCCGAACGCGTCCGGATCGCCACCGGCACCGCGTTCGTCGTGGTGATGAACCCGCAGGGCATCCGCTACAGCCACGCCGAGCCGGACCGGATTGGCGGTGTCTACGTGGGCTCGACGGCCGAGGCGCTGGCCGGGCAACCCCACAGCGAGCACTTCCTCGGCACCCTCGGGCCGTCGATCCGGACCGTCGTGCCCGTGGTCGACGGCGGCCGGGTCGTCGGCCTGGTGTCCGTCGGGGTGCTGGAGAACCGGATCAGCGCCCTGGTGTGGCGGGAGCTGCCCTGGATCCTGCTGGTCGCCGCGGCCGCGGTGGTGCTCGGCGGCGTGCTCGCCTGGCTGCTCGCCCGCCGGGTTCGGCGACAGACGCTGGGCCTCGAGCCGGAGGAGATCGCCGCCGCCTACGCCCACCACGACGCGGTGCTGCACGCGGTCCGGGAGGGCCTCGTCGTCCTGGACCCGGACGGCCGGGTGGTGGTCGCGAACGCGGAGGCGAGAAGGCTCCTCGGCTGGGAGGGCGCCGGCGTCGAGGGCCGGCGGCTGGCCGAGCTGGGCGTCGACCCCGCGTTGCGGGCGGTCGTCCGGCCCCCGGAGTCCGACGGGTCCGTCGACGTCCGGGACTCCCTCGCCCTCGCCGGGGAACGCGTCCTGCTCGTGAGCCGCACCGCCGCCGGAGAACGGGCGGGCGCCGGGACCCGCGTCGTCACGCTCCGGGACCGCACCGAGGTCGCGGACGCGCTCCGCCAGCGCGACGCGGCGCGGGACCGCGCCCGCGCGCTGGCCGGACAGGCCCACGAGTTCGCCAACCGGATGCAGACCGTGCTCACGCTGGTCCAGCTCGGGGACACGGCGGACGCGCTGCGGGCCGGCACCACCGCGCTGGACCGCACCCGCGGGCCCGCGGAGGCGGTCCTCGCCCAGGTGCAGGACCCGGTCCTCGCCGCGGTGCTGGTGGACAAGGCGTGGGTCGCCGCGGAGCGCGACGTCGCGTTCACCGTCACCGACACCACGGAGGACGGGACGACGACGGCCGCGTCCCCCGACGATCTCGTCACGCTCCTGGGCAACCTCGTCGACAACGCCCTGGACGCCGTCACGACCGGACGGGAGTCGGACCCCACCGCCCCCGCCGAGGTCCGCGTCCAGCTGGCCACCGAGGACGACCGGCTGGTCCTCGAGGTCGCCGACACCGGCCCCGGCGTCCCGCCCGACGCCGGGGAGGACATCTTCGAGCACGGCTTCTCCACCAAGCCCGCAGCGCCCGACCGGCCGCGCGGGATCGGCCTGGCCCTGGTGTCCCGGGTCGCGCGGCGGCTCGGCGGCACCGTGGACCTGAGGCCCGGCTCTCCCGGCACGGTGTTCACCGTCCGGATCCCGGCGGTCAGGCCCGGACCGCTCCCGTCACCGCCCAGCGTCCCGACCGCGTCCGCAGGCCCACCGCCACCAGCCTGATCAGCATGAACAGGCTCAGCCCGGTCCAGATCCCGGCGAGGCCCCAGCCGAACACGAGCGAGATCCAGATCAGCGGGAGGAAGCCGGCGGCCGCGGCGAGCAGCGTCGTCGTGCGGAGGAACGCCGCGTCCCCGGCGCCGAGCAGCACGCCGTCGATCGCGAAGACCACTCCCGCGATCGGCTGCAGCGCGGTGAAGAACCACCAGGCGACCGGGACGGCGGCGAGCGTCGCCAGGTCGGCGGTGAACACCCGCGGCAGCACCGGGTAGAGCGCGGCGAACACCACCGCGAACCCTATCCCCAGGATCAGCCCGTAGCGGGTGACCTGCTTCGCCACCGCCTTCGCCCGCTGCGCCCCGCCCGCCCCCAGAGCCGCCCCGACCAGGGACTGCGCGGCGATCGCCACGGCGTCGAGCACGAGCGCCTGGAAGTTCCACAGCTGCAGGACGATCTGGTGCGCGGCCACCGAGGGCGCACCGAACCGGGCTGCGACGGCCGTCGCGGAGAGGAAGCAGGCCTGGAACGCGGCGGTGCGCAAGATGAGGTCCCGGCCGAGCCCGAGCTGGGCCCTGATCAGCGACGGGACCGGCCGCAGCGGCACCGGATCGGCGTGGGGGGCGGCCCTCCGCTCCTTCGCGAGGGCGGCCAGGAACAGACCTGCGACGACGGCCTGGGCCATCACGTTCGCCACCGCCGAGCCCTCCAGGCCCCAGCCGGGCCAGGACCCTGTGCCGTGCACCAGGAACGGGCACATCAGGGCGGAGAGGCCGTTACCGGCCAGCACGTACCGCATCGGCCGCACGGTGTCCTGGACGCCGCGCATCCAGCCGTTGCCGGCGAGCGTGACCAGTACCAGCGGTGCGCCGAACAGCGCGATCCGCAGCCAGGAGACGGCCGACGACGCGATCTCGCCGCCGTCGCCGAGGGCCTGCGCGACCGGCCCGGCGACGAGCTGCCCGACCGCGAGCACGACGAGCCCGACGGCCAGCGCGAGCCACGTCGCCTGCACGCCCTCCCCGACGGCGGCCGACCGCCGGCCGGCGCCGTGCAGGCGGGCCGCGCGGGCGGTCGTGCCGTAGGAGAGGAAGTTCAGCTGGCTCGTGACCTGGGTGAACAGCACCCCCGCGACGGCCAGCCCGGCCAGCGGGACGGCCCCCAGCCGGCCGACGACGGCCGTGTCCACCAGCACGTAGAGCGGCTCCGCCGCCAGCACGGGGAGCGCGGGCAGGGCGAGCCGCAGGACGCTGCGGGCCGGGAGCGGACCGTCGGCCTCCGGGTCGTGCGGGTCGGTTCGGTGGTGCGGGTCGGTCACCCCGGGATCATCCCCCGGCGATCGCCCGGGGCGCGGACACTCCCCCGGCCACCCGGGGGCGGCGGCAGATGTAGGCGAAGGCGGGCGGCAGGTTGCGCCAGACCGTGCGGGTGACCACGACCTCGTCGAACACCTCGTACAGCAGGCGGCGGAAGCGCCGCGCCGGCGGCAGGACCATCGTGTAGGTGTAGGCGAAGGTGACGAACGCCCCGTTCGGCGCGAGGACGCCGGCGGCCTCGTCGAGGATGTCGCGCTGCGTGGCCCGGTCGAACAGCGACCACGGCAGCCCGCTGATCACCGCGTCGGCGGCCGGGACGGTCCGCTCCGCGAGCAGGGTGGACAGCGTGAGGGCGTTGCCCTGCACCACCTCCAGCCCGGGGCGGGTGCGGCGCAGATAATCCGCCATCCCCCGGTCCAGCTCGACCGCGAGGTGCCGTGCGCGCGGCGGCTGCCGTTCCTCGATCGCGGCGCTGATGGCGCCGGTCCCGGGCCCCAGCTCGACGACGACGGGGGCGCCCTCGGTGGGCACGACCGACGCGAGCAGCGCCGCGAGCTGCGGGGAGCTCGGGGCGACCGCCCCGATCTGACCGGGGCGGCGGAGGGCCGCGAGCAGAAACGCGTGGTGGGGGGAACGGAGTCGGGGCAGCGTGGGGCAGGTCAGGGCGGGCTCCGGGGTCACAGGGTCCTCCTAGGCTCTGCACACGGTAGCGACGCCAGGTGAGATCCACCTGAGAGAGGCGCGGCGGGCAAGGCGGGGGTCAGCCGGTCACGGCGGTGAGCGCCGCCCGCAGCGCCGCCCGGACCTCCGTGAGGTCGCCGTCCCGCACGGCGCCGGCGGCGTCGTGGTGCCCGCCCCCGCCCAGCGCGACGGCCACGGCGGACAGGTCCACGGTGCCCTTCCCGCGCAGCGACAGCGCCCAGCGACGCGGGCCGACCTGCTTGAACACCGCGGCGACGTCCGCCTCCGCGGCGGTCCGCAGGTGGCCGACCACGCTCTCGACCTCCTCCTGGCCGAACGCCGAGACGACGGCGGCCGGGACGGAGGTGTGCACGAGGCCCCGCCCGCCTGCCGCGTCCGGCTCCAGCCGGGCGTCCGCGAGGAGGCCGGCCAGGGCCTGCAGCCAGGTGAACGGATGGGTGTCGACGATCCGCCGGATCAGCGGCTCGACCTCCACCCCGGCCTCCACCAGCTCGGCGGCGAGGCGGTGCGCACCGGGGCCCGCGGTGCGGAACCCGACGGTGTCCGTGGCCAGCCCCGCGTAGAGGCAGCGGCCGACGACGGCGTCCAGGGGCTCGCCGAGCGCGGCGAGCACCCGGCGCACGAGCATCACGGTGGCCTCGGCGGTCGGGTCCAGCACGCGCACCGTCCCGAACCCCGGATTCGACGCGTGGTGGTCCACCAGGATCGACGTGCCCGCGGTGTCCAGGAGGCCGGCCAGCGAGCCGAGCCGCCCGATGTCCGCGGTGTCGCAGGCGACGAGGACCTCGGGGGCCGCGGGGACCTCGGCGGCGGGCACGAGCAGGCCGTACTCGTCCAGCGAGCGCAGCGACTCCGGGACCCGCTCGTCACCTCCGGACGTGGCGCCGAAGGAGACGGTCACCCGCACGCCGCGCCGGTGCAGCGCGATCCCGAGGGCCAGCGCGCTGCCGAGCGCGTCCGCGTCCGGCTGCACGTGGGCGAGCAGGACGACCTCGCGGGCGTCCCGCAGCACGTTCGCGGCGCCGGCGACCGAAGCCTCGAGGGCCGCGGCGCGGATCCCCTGCCCCACCGGGGACACCACCCGGGTGGTGGTCGTGGCCGTCACTCGACCTCGTCGCCGTCGTCCCCGCGCTCACGCGGGGCGCGGTAGGGATCGGCCTCCCCGGCCGGGCGGGCGCCCGCGGCGAGCCGGGCCACCTCGGCGTCGGACTCGCGGGTGCGGGCGAGGAGCTCCTCCATCCGCCGGGCCTCGTCGGGCACCTGGTCGGCGACGAACGCGAGGCTCGGCGTATGCCGGATGCCGGTCTGCTGCCCCACCGTGGAGCGCAGGACACCGGTCGCGCTGGCGAGCGCCGCGGCGGCGCCCGCGAGGTCCGGCGCCTCGTCCACGGAAGGACCGAGGACCGTGTAGTAGACGGTCGCTTCCCGCAGGTCACCGGTCACCCGGCTGTCGGTGATCGTCACCATCGTCAGGCGCGGGTCCTTGATCTCGTGCTCGATCGCGTGCGCGACGATCTGCGAGATCCGCTTGGCCAGCCGGCGCGCGCGGCTCTGGTCCACCATGGCGCGTACTCCCTGTCGTCCTTCGTCAGTCGTCCTCGGGGCCCAGCATCCGGTGCCGCGCCGAGAGGAGTTCGAGTTCCGGGCGGGCGGCGACGAGCCGCTCGCACGAGTTGAGCACCGCGGTGACGTGGCCGGGGTCCGCAGCGACGCAGGACACCCCGATCAGGGCGCGGCGATGGAGATCGAGGTGCCCGGCCTCGGCGGCCGACACCTCGTACTTGCGCCGCAGCTCGGCCACGACGGGCCGGACCACGGAGCGCTTCTGTTTCAACGAGCGCACATCCCCGAGGAGAAGGTCGAGCTCGAGGGCCCCCACGTACATGAAGCCACCGTAGGCGACACGGGTGCGCAGCCCCATCGGGATGGGGCTGCGCACCCGACATCACGTGCGATCAGGCGCGGGGCTTCTCGCGCATCTCGAAGGTCTCGATCACGTCACCGACCTTGATGTCGCTGTACGTGCCGAGGGTGAGACCGCACTCGTAGCCCTCGCGGACCTCGACCACGTCGTCCTTGAACCGCCGCAGCGAGCTGATCGGCAGGTTCTCGGAGATCACGACGCTGTCCCGCAGCAGGCGGCCGCGCGCGTTGCGGCGGATCTCCCCGCCCATCACGAGGCAACCGGCGATGGTGCCGAACTTGGAGGACTTGAAGACGTCGCGGACCTCGGCGCGGCCGAGCTCCACCTCCTCGTACTCCGGCTTCAGCATGCCCTTCAGGGCCGCCTCGATCTCGTCGATCGCCTGGTAGATCACCGAGTAGTAGCGGATCTCCACGCCCTCGCGGTTGGCCAGCTCCGTGGCCTTGCCCTCGGCACGGACGTTGAAGCCCATGACGATGACGTTGTCCGCGATGGCGAGGTTGATGTCGCCCTCGGTGATGCCACCGACGCCGCGGTGGATGACGCGCAGTTCGACGTCCTCGCCCACGTCCAGCTTCATCAGGGCGTCCTCGAGGGCCTCGACGGTACCCGAGTTGTCACCCTTGATGATCAGGTTGAGCTGGTTCGTCTCCTTGAGCGCCGCATCGAGGTCCTCGAGGCTGACGCGCTTGCGACGGCTCGCCAGCTCGGCGTTGCGCTCACGAGCGCGCCGCCGGTCGGCGATCTGCCGCGCGACCCGGTCCTCGTCGACGACGAGGAACGTGTCACCCGCACCGGGCACCGACGTGAAGCCGATGACCTGCACCGGACGCGACGGGGTGGCCTCGATGATGTCCTCGCCGTGCTCGTCGAACATCCGCCGGACACGCCCGGAGGCGTCTCCCGCGACGATCGAGTCGCCGACGTGCAGCGTTCCGCGCTGCACCAGGACCGTGGCCACCGGGCCGCGGCCGCGGTCGAGGTGCGCCTCGATCGCGACACCCTGGGCCTCCATGTCCGGGTTGGCCCGGAGGTCCAGAGCGGCGTCCGCCGTGAGCAGGATCGACTCGAGGAGCTGCTCGATGTTCGTGCCCTGCTTCGCGGAGATGTCCACGAACATCGTGTCGCCGCCGTACTCCTCGGCGACCAGCCCGTACTCGGTGAGCTGCTGGCGGATCTTGGCGGGGTTGGCCCCCTCCTTGTCGATCTTGTTGACCGCGACCACGACCGGCACGTTCGCCGCCTGGGCGTGGTTGATCGCCTCGACCGTCTGCGGCATGACGCCGTCGTCGGCCGCGACCACGATGACCACGATGTCCGTGGCGTTCGCACCACGAGCACGCATGGCGGTGAACGCCTCGTGACCCGGGGTGTCGATGAACGTCACGAGACGCGGGTTGCCCTCGAGCTCGGTCTCGATCTGGTAGGCGCCGATGTGCTGGGTGATGCCACCGGCTTCGCCCTCGCGCACCTTCGTCTTGCGGATCGTGTCGAGCAGGCGGGTCTTACCGTGGTCGACGTGACCCATGATCGTCACGACCGGCGGCCTGACCTGCAGCTCCTCTTCGCCACCGGCGTCGTCGCCGTAGGTGATGTCGAAGGTCTCCAGCAGCTCGCGGTCTTCTTCCTCCGGGCTGACGACCTGGACGACGTAGTTCATCTCGCCGCCGAGCAGCTCGAGGATGTCGTCGGACACGGACTGCGTCGCGGTGACCATCTCGCCGAGGTGGAAGAGCACCTGCACCAGCGAAGCCGGGTTGGCGTCGATCTTCTCGGCGAAGTCGGTCAGCGAAGCGCCACGCGGCAGGCGGATCGTCTCGCCGCTGCCCTTGGGCAGGCGAACGCCGCCGACGCTGGGCGCCTGCATGTTGTCCATGTACTCCATGCGCTTCTGGCGCTTGGACTTGCGGCCCTTGCGAGCGGGACCGCCCGGACGACCGAAGGCACCAGCGGTACCGCCGCGGCCACCGGGGCCACCACGACCGCCGCCGCCACCACGGAAGCCACCGCCACCGGCAGGGGCGCCACCGCCACCACCAGGACCGCCGCCACCGGGACGGAAACCGCCACCGGCACCGCCACCGGGACCGCCGGCACCGGGACGGAAACCGCCACCGCCGCCACCGGGGCCGCCACGACCGGCGGGACCGCCACCAGGGCCGCCACGACCAGCGGGACCGCCACCGGGCGCGCCGCGACCGGCACCACCAGGGCCGCCACGACCGGCGGGACCGCCACCGGGACGGGGCGCGGGCCGACCGGGCATCATGCCCGGGTTCGGCCGCGGGGGCATGTTGCCCGGCGTGGGCCGGTTGCCACCGGCGGCACCGCCACCGGGACGCGTCCCGGCGGGACGCTCGTTCGCGCCGCCACCGGGACGCGGCGGCCGGTCACCGGCGCCGCCACCCTGCTGCTGACCGCCACCGCCGCCACCGGGGCGGGTGCTGCCGGGACGCGGCGCGGGCGAACCCGAACCGACGCCGAAGGGGTTGTTGCCGACACGCGGGGTACGCGGGCCGGGTTTCGGGCCAAGCGGCTTGGGGCCCTGGGGCCTCGGCGGCACGACGGAACCACTCGAGGGGGTGGCCGGTGCCTGTGCGGCAGCGGCCGGCTTCTCCTGCGCCGGCGGCTGGGCCGGCGCTTCCTGCTGGACCGGCGCGGGCGGGGCGACAGGCTCCGCCTTGGCGACCGGGGCAGGCTGCTCGACCGGAGCCGCAGCCGGCGCCGGGGCAGGCGCGGCCGGAGCCTTCGGACCGGGGCGCGGGCCGGGGCGCATGCCACCGGGACGCGGACCCTGCGAAGCGGGTGCCGGGGCTGATCCGGCTGCAGCCGGCGCGGCGGCCGAAGCCGCGGAACCGTTGCTTGCCGGAGCGGCCGGGCGGGCCGACGGGCCGGGGGTCGGGGTGGGCTTCGCGCCGCCCTTACCCGGGTAGGCGTCCCTCAGCCGGCGGGCCACGGGGGCCTCGACGGTCGACGACGCCGATTTCACAAATTCGCCCTGCTCTTTGAGCTTGGCGAGAACATCCTTGCTGGTGACTCCGAGCTCTTTCGCGAGCTCATGTACTCGGGCCTTGCCTGGCACAGCTCTCCTCATCTGGGGAGGCCGGCGGCAGACCCGCAGACCTCGTCCTATTGTCGCGCGTTCATGTTCTCAGCTTCACGGCTGACTCATGACGGGTCGACCTGCTTCCTGATTCCTGATGGACTCGGGGCTATCCCTCGTCCGCACTATCCCGCTGCTCGAAAAACCGGCGCGCACCTTGCGCGTCGAGTGAACCTGTGACCCGAAGGGCCCGGGGGAACGCCCGGCGACGCTCGGCCTTGGCCAGACATCCGGGTTCGGGGTGCAACCACGCGCCCCTGCCCGGCAGCCGCCGACCTTCGTCGACGACCAGCTGTCCGTCCACCGCGACCATGCGCAGCAATTCCGCGGCCCGGACCCGCTGGCGACATCCCACACATGTGCGAACCGGAAATTCCCGGTGTGCTGGGGGTGTGGAACTCCGCAACGGGCTCTGGGCCACTGACGAGTCTAGCCCGTCGCCCCTCACTCAGCCGAACCGGTTGTCGCCGCGCGCCTCGAATCGCCCGCGTGGTCTTCGTCACCCGCCGCCGCGGCGGCCACCGCCGCGTCGCTGCGGATGTCGATCCGCCAGCCGGTCAGCCGCGCGGCGAGCCGCGCGTTCTGGCCTTCTTTGCCGATGGCCAGCGAAAGCTGGAAGTCCGGGACCACCACGAGGGCGGCCTTCGCCCGCTCGTCGACCACCGTGACGGAGATAACCTTCGCGGGCGACAGGGCATTCCCGACGAAGCGGGCCGGGTCCTCGGAGTAGTCGATGATGTCGATCTTCTCGCCGGCCAGCTCGCTCATCACGTTGCGGACGCGGGCGCCGACCGGGCCGATGCAGGCACCCTTGGCGTTGACCCCGGCGACCTTCGAGTGCACCGCGATCTTCGAGCGGTGGCCCGCCTCGCGCGCGACCGCGGCGATTTCGACCGTGCCGTCGGCGATCTCGGGTACCTCCAACGCGAACAGCTTGCGCACGAGGTTCGGGTGCGTGCGCGACAACGTGATCTGCGGACCGCGGTTGCCGCGGGCCACGCCGACCACGTACGCCTTGATGCGCTCGCCGTGCTCGTAGCTCTCGCCCGGTACCTGCTCCGCTTGCGGCAGCACGCCTTCGACGTCGCCGACCTCGATGATGACCATGCCGCGGGCGTTGGCGCGGGCATCGCGCTGGACGACACCGGCGATGATCTCGCCCTCCTTCGCGGAGAACTCGCCGAAGGTGCGCTCGTGTTCGGCGTCACGCAGCCGCTGCAGGATCACCTGGCGAGCGGTGGTGGCCGCGATCCGGCCGAAGCCCTCAGGGGTGTCGTCCCACTCCTCCGCGGTTTCGCCGTTCTCGTCGAGGGTGCGGGCGAGCACGCGGACCAGGCCGCTCTTGCGGTCGATGTCGATCTTCGCGAGCGGCTGGTGGCCCTCGGTGTGCTTGTACGCGGTGATCAGCGCGGTTTCGATGGCTTCGATCACGGTCTCGAAGGGGATGTCCTTGTCCCGCTCGATCGCGCGCAACGCGGCGATGTCGACGTTCACTTCGACTCCTCCTTCGGTTCCGTCTTTTCGTTGGCTTCTTCGTTGGCTGCTTCATCGGCTTCGAGCAGTTCCAGATCGCCCGCGGGGGCAGGCTTGAATTCTATTTCGATCAGCGCCTTGGCGACCTGCGCGTAGTCGAGGTCGCGGAGCTCGCCGTCGACGAGGATCCGCGCGCCTTCGTCACCGCTGCGACCGACCCGGCCGACGAACTCGGCGCCGGCGACCGGGGTGACCCGCACCAACCGGAGCTTCGCGCGGCGCCAGTGCCGGGGCTTGGCGAGCGGGCGGTCCAACCCAGGGGAAGTGACTTCGAGGGTGTACGCGTCGGCTAGGACGTCTTCGTGCTCGTCGAGCACCGCCGACACCGCGCGGCTGATCTCGGCCACCTCGTCCAGCCCCACGCCGTCGTCACCGTCGACGACGACTTTGACCAGCTGACGCCGGCCGGCCTGCTGCACCTCGAGCGAGTCGAGGTCGAAACCCGCGGCCGTGACGGCTTCGGCCACGAGGGGCTCGAGCCGGGTGGCGAGTTCGTTGGGCACGTTGGAGCTCTCCTGTTCGGGCTGTGGTCATGAGTGGTCAAGCCTATCTGGTGGTCCGTCAAGAACGCGCGAGCGTCGGCGCTCACACCCCGCCTGGCAGGATGGACCGACGTGACCGGAAGATCGAACGAGCTCAGCAGGCGCCGCATACTGCGCGCGGGAGCACTGGCGGCGCTGGCCGCTCCCCTGGTGTCCGCGTGCTCCGCGGGTGTCGACGAAAACCCCGACCCGCTGGCCGCCCTGCTCGCGCAGGCCCAGGCGACAGCCGGGGCGGCCGCGGGCCAGGCGGCCGCCGCCACCGCGCTCACCGGCCAGGTCGCGGCGCTGAAGGCCGAGGTCGACCGCTTGAACCGGCCCAAGGCCGCGACGCCGTCCACCCCGACGGCCGGCGGGATCAAGGGATCACTGGCCGCGTTGCGCAAGCAGGCCACGACGCTGCTCCCGAGCCAGAGCGCGTACCGCGCCGGTCTGGTCGCTTCGGTCGCCGCCGGCTGTGCCGGACTGCAGCGCGTCACGGCCGCACTCGGCCCCGGAGACGACGCCGGGTCCCTCGACGCGCTGGCCACCACCAAACTCACCGGTGCGTCCGTCGACGCCGTCCAGCAGGCACTCGCCGCCGAATACGCGGCGATCTGGATTTACGGCCTGGCGACGGCGTACCTGCCGGGCGACTACGGCAACGCACTGACCGCGGGCTCGGCCGAACACCAGCAGCGGCGCGACCTCTGCGAACGGGCGCTGACCGCGTCGGGGGCCACCCCGGCCGCCCCCGAAGCCGCGTACGTCCCGCCGAAACCGGTCACCGACGGCCCGTCGGCGATGGCCGTGATCGCGACCGCTGAGGGGGACGCGGCATCGGCCTGGCTCGGCGTGGCCGGCCGCGCGGGCGACTCCACGCTCCGCGCGCTGGCAGGCGAGGCGCTCATCGCCTGCGTCCGGCGCGCCACCCCCTGGCGGATGGAAGGCGGCCAGAAGCCCCCCGTCGAAGCCCTCCCCGGCATGCCCGCTTAGCGACTCGGGGACCCCTGGTACGAATGATTCGTACCAGGGGTCCCCCGAGTCGGATCGCGAAGCGCAGGGTCAGGGGCGCAGCGCGGAGGACAGGTGCAGGGCGGCGGCGGTGACCTTCGCGAGGGCGACCTTGTCGGGGTGCTGGTCGAGGAACTTCGCCAGCACGATGGTGATGCTGTCACCGCTGACGCTCGACTGGTACTGCCCGGCTTCGTCGCTCAGTTTCAGGCCGCCCTTGGTCTTGTACGTGCCGTCCTTGACCAGGTCGGTGACGTTGCCGGTGCCGTCCGTGTCGGTCAACGTCTTGAGCTGGTCGGCCTTCGCCGCGTCCGGCATCGTCACCAGCACGACGGACACCAGCACCGGCCGGCCGTCGGACTTCCCGGTGTAGATCGCGCGGGAAAGCCGCTTGCAGTTGGTGTCGTCGAAGAACTGTTTCGTCTTGCCGTAGGACTTCGCCACGCAGTCGGTCGCCACGACCGGGCCTTCGGCCAGCACGAAGTCATACCCCGCGGTCGGCGACGGCTGCTGGTCGGCCACCGGCGGCGGGTCGGTGTGCACGATGAGATACCACAGCAGCCCGGAGACGACGGCGATCGCGACCAGGCCCGCCCCCTTGACCGCACGCCCCGGACCGCCGGCCGCCGAGGCAGGCGGAGGGCCTGCCTGGGGGCTCGCCGGGAGACCGTCAGGACCTACCCGCCGTAACGGGGCTGTGTCTCCCGAGCTCCGGGAAAATCGCGCACCAACCACGGGCGCATACGGTAGTTCACCCGGTTCGGGTTCACTCGAACGCGTCCAGGACGAGCTCGACATCGGCCGGTGAGTTGTACAGGTGGAAGCCGAGCCGGATCTTCCCCGCGCGCCTTCCGGCGATCACGCCGGACGCCCTGAGCCGCTCAAACACGGCGTCATCGCCCTCCAGTGCGACGATCGCGCTGTCGCGGGGCGGCAGGCCGAGGCCGGCGAGCACCTTGCCCGCGAGGTCGACGCAGTGCGCGCGCACCGCGGCCAGGTCCAGCGACGCCAGGTAGGGCAGCGCCGCGGCCGCACCGGCCTGGGCGAACCAGACCGGGGACAGGTCCAGCCCCCGCGCGCCACCGGCCAGCCGGAGCGGCAGGCCGTACACCGTCGACCACGGGTCGTCTCCGCCGTACCAGTTCGCGCCGGCCGGGAGGGTGCGCTCGAGCGCGTCCGGCCGCACAGCCAGCCAGGCGGCTCCTCTCGGCGACAGCAGCCATTTGTATCCCGCCCCGACCACCCAGTCCGCCCACGCAAGCCGCAACGGCTGCCAGCCAGCGGCCTGCGTGGCGTCGAGCAGCACCCGCGCCCCCGAAGCCGCGGCGGCCTCTCTCAGTGCCTCGATGTCGACCGCCGACCCGTCCGCGGACTGGACGACGCTCACCGCGACGACGTCGTAGCCGTCGACGTGGGCGGGCAGATCGTCGAGCGGCACCTCGGTGACCGTCACGCCGCGGTGGGCGTGCCCGGCGAACGGAAACGTCACGCTGGTGAACTCGCCCGCCGCCGCGAGCACCCGCGTGCCGTCCGGCGTTCCCATCGCGACGTTCCCGATGAGCTGCGACACCGAAGCGCCGATCGCGACGGTGTCCCCGGGGACACCCACGAGCCGTCCGAAAGCTTCCCGAGCGACGGCGACGGACTCGTCGAAGACCGGCGGGGAATCGCCACCCCGGCGCCAGCGGGACACCGCCTCCTCGACGACGTCGGCCACGTGCGCCGGGGGTATCCCGATGCTCGGGGTGTTGAGATAGCCCGCGGGGACGGCGAAGTCTGCTTCGAAGCTGCGCATACCGCCGAAAGTACGCGGCGGGTCAGCAGTCCGCGACGTCCTCAACCGCCGTTCGCTCCTGCCACCGACGCCGCGCGTGCGGCACGCAGTGCCCGGAACACCCTCCGCAGGGCGGGAATCGCCACTCCCCCGCGATCCTCCAGCTCCTCGAGACGCGCAATGTAGTTCCTGCGGTCACGACCCGAAACGACGCCCCGCAGCTCCACCGCGGCCACGAGCGCGGTGACCGCCGCATCGGCCGGGTCGATCTGCGAGACCGGGCGATCCCCGCGAAGCGTGTGGTCGACCATCGCGTTCAGCCGGGCGACCTCCCCGATTTCCAGGACCGTCGGACGCCGCGAGGAGAACAACCCGAGGACCCTTGTCTCCCATAGGCTGATCACCCTCGCGGCGTCCAGCTGCCGCTCCACTTCGCTCAGGGTGGACCCCGAATCCTCCCGCACCCACGCCTTCCACTTGCGCGGCCGCCCCTCACGGACGCGGAGCAGCAGGTCGTCGAGCGCGGTGTCGTTCAGGGCCTGCCCCGACGAGCCTCGGACGACTCCCCCGTCGTCGGTGAGGCGGCCGCGAAGCAGCAGTTCGGTCAGGGCAGCGGCCTGCACGAGGTAGCCGGCGCGCTTGCGGTCACGCAACCGGCTCCGCTCGACGTCGCAGGCCAGCAAATACACCTTGGCCGGCAGTGAAAGCTCTCTCATTTCGTTCCCCTCACTGGCTTTTCAGCGCGGGACAGCAGGCCGCCCAGGGCTGGTTCCGCCCGTCGTAGCGCCACACGAGCCCTTCCATCACGGGTGTCATCGTGGCGAAGTACGGCTTGAGCACCGCCGGGTCGACGCCGACGAACAGGACACTGTCCGCCGACTCGGGCGGTGGCCCGAAGTACCAGTAGCCGCGGTGTCCACTGTAGACACGGTCGATCCCGTCCGCCCGGCCATAGAACTCGGCCGCGGCGGCGAACGGATAGATGTCGGAGAACACCGCCGTGTGAGCCTTCTCTTCAGGCGAGAGCGCCGCATAGGCCGACCCGGCGACCGTCCCCATCTCCTGCGCCGGCAGCTCACCCTGTGCGAAGGCAGCACCTGAAGTGATGACGCCCCACCGCGTCGGCACCTTGTCCACGACCGACGCCGGATAGATCGGCAGCGCGACCGCGGTGATCAGTGCCGACACCACGAACGCCGGCCACACCACCGCTTTCCACCAGGGCACCAGGTTCCGCCGCCGCAGTTCGACCGCCGCCGCGGCGAACGGCAGCGAGTACACGCTCAGCGCGTAGTACGAACGCCCGTGGGCGAGCAGGAACGTGACGACCAGCGCGACGACAGCCACGCCGAGAAACCGGAACGCCCGCAGCTCCGGCGACCGCAGCAACCTCCAGACGCCGTAAAGAAGAGCGAGGCAGCCCACCCCTGTCCCCGCGCTGAGCACCGCGCCTTCCAGGAACGACCAAGTGCCGGGGAACTCCGCGGAGACGACCTCGCTCATCCGCGCGTACGGCCATCCGTTGGCCGCCTGCCAGACGAGCGTGGGAACCGTCGCCGCCACGGCTATCGCCGCCCCGATCCACAGCTTCGGCCGCCGGAGCAACTCCCTCGGTCCCAGTACCGCCGCGCTGAGGGCCATCAGCGCCCAGAACGCAGGGACGAGGAACTTGGTCTCCAGTGACAACGCCGTGACCAGCCCGGCCCACAACAACGGCCGGTCGTCGCGGACACCGTCGCGGTGCAGCCGCACCCACCGCACCACCAGCCAGAACAGCAGCGTCCACCAGAACGGGTCGAGGACGTACGTCCCCATCCAGTGGCTCAACGTCATCACGCCCGACGTCGCATAGGCACCGGCGGCCATGACCTGCGCGCCGCGCCCACCCCCCAGCTCGCGAGCCGTCACCGCGGTGACCACGACCCCGCCCGCCGCCGCCAGCGTCATCGGCAGCCGCAGTGCCACCAGCGACCCCGGGAACAGCCGGTCCATCCCGCCCGCCAGCAGCGGAATGAGCGGCGGCTGGTCGAAATACCCCCAGTTCAAGTGATCTCGACCAGCCATGACGAAGTACAGCTCGTCGAACCCGTGTGCATAACGGCCGCTGGTGACCAGCAGCAGCACACCGGCAAGCCCGGCGACCACCAGTACGGGCAGCACGGCGAACGCGGGAACGCCGCTCGTCCGTGGTTCCGCGGTTTCGGCCGCCGTCGTTGTCATGTGCTGATTCGATCGTGAACGGCCTATTCGGCGTAAGCGGAGAAGGAGGGCTGCCGGTAGACGAAAGTCGACGATCACCGCGCGGGCCGCAACTTTCGTCGACACGCCGCGACCCGAAGTTGCGCGACCGGGCCGGCCGGCCGCGCACTGGCTACCGTTGCGGGGTGCGCAGCATCGGGCCGGACCGGGCCACCGGCTATTGGCTGGTGGTGGCCGCCTTGCTGTTCGGGTCACTCGACATCAACCTCTACATCTTCACCGAGCACACCGCGGGCTGGGAGGGGTCGAACGCCACCCTCGTCCTCCAGCTGGTACTGGACGCGTCGATCCTGCTGGCGTTCCGCCGTCCCGCGCTCGTGGCCGGCCTGGTGATCGCGGGTTCACTGCTGATGCTGGCGTCCGACCTGTTCACCCCGGGGCTGCTGGTCCCGGTGAAAACGCTGACGCTGACCACCGTGCCGTCGATCACCCCGGTCGTCCTGGTCAACCTCCCCCGGCTGCTGACCCGGCGGCAGGTCGTCGTCATCACGGCCGTGCTGTCCGTCCTCGCGGCCCGTCCCTGGCACGCGGCGTGGAGCACTACGCCGTACGGGTTACTCGCCACCCTCGTACCGGCTCTTTTGGGGCTGTACGCGCAGGCGCGCCGCGAGCTGCTCCAGTCATTGCGCGACCGCGCGGCGAGGGCCGAGCGAGAGCAGCACCTTCTCGCCGAGCGGGCGCGCGCCGAAGAACGGCGGCGGCTGGCCGGCGAGATGCACGACGTGGTCACCCACCGCCTGAGCCTGATGGTGCTGCACGCCGGCGCCCTCGGCGTCAGTAGCTCGGACCCGGCGGTGCGGACCGCGGCCGAGGGCATCCGCGGCGAGGGCAGCCGGGCGCTGGAGGAACTGCGCGACCTGGTCGGCGTGCTGCGCGACCCCGAACGCGAGGGAACCACCGAAGACGAGTCCAAGCCGTACACCGGGCATGGCGGCGGTACCCCGGATCCGGACGGGCTGGCCCAGCTGGCGGCGGAGTCGGAGTCGGTCGGGGTACCGGTGGAGCTGACGGTGACCGGCGACCCGGCCCAGGTGTCGCCGACGGTCGCCCGCACCGCGTACCGCGTCGTCCAGGAAGCGCTCACCAACGTCCGCAAGCACGCGCCCGGGTCGGTGGTCCGCGTCGTGCTGGAGTACCGGCCGGACGGGCTGACGATCGGCGTCCGCAACTCCGCGTCGGACGTCGCGGCCGATCCGATCCTCGCCGGGAGCGGTTCGGGCGCCGGGCTGCCGGGCCTGCGTCAGCGGGTCGAGCTGATCGGTGGGTCGCTGCGGACCGGGCCGGTGTCCACCGGGGGCTACCAGGTCAGTGCGATACTGCCCGCGTACGTCCCCACAGCAGAGAGTGCGCGTGATGATTCGGGTAGTGGTCGTCGATGACGAGCCGATGGTCTGCGCGCACCTGCGGACCATCCTCGGGTCGGCCGACGACATCGAGGTGGTCGCCGAGGCATTGGACGGCGCGGAAGCCGTCGAGGCCGTCGTGCGCCACCGCCCCCGCGTCGTGCTGATGGACCTGCGGATGCCCGGGGTCGACGGGCTCACCGCGATCGGCCGGATCGTCGCGTTACCGGATCCGCCCGCCGTCGTCGCGCTCACGACGTTCGACGCCGACACCTACGTGATGCGGGCGCTTCGGGCCGGCGCGTCGGGGTTCCTGGTGAAGTCGACGCCGCCACAGGAGCTGATCGGGCTGGTGCGGGTCGCCTCCGAGGGCCACACCGTGTTGTCGCCGCAAGCCGCGCGGCGGCTCATCGCGGCGTCCACCGACGGCGCGCAACGCAGTGAGGACGCCCAAGCGCGGGTTTCCGGACTGACCGAGCGCGAGACGGAAGTGCTGGCGTGCCTTGGCGAAGGACTGTCCAATGCGGACATCGCGGGGCGGCTGCACCTGTCCGAGGCGACGGTGAAGAGCTACGTGTCGCGGATGCTCGTGAAGCTCGACTGCGCCAACCGCACGCAGGCCGGGCTACTGGCTCACGAAGCTGGTCTTGTCACCCGCTAAGGGATTACACGCTGAGGGCTGCCTGTTCGCTGTCGAAGGCTTCCCTGGCGACAACGACCTGGTCCATGTGGTCCTGCGCCCAGGTGGTCAGCATCGCCAGCGGCGCGACGAGATCGCGGCCGAGGTCGGTCAGCTCGTAGTCCACCCGCGGCGGGATCGTCGCGTATGCGGTCCGGGTCAACATGCCGTCGCGGACGAGGCTGCGCAGGGTCTGGGTGAGCACTTTTTGGGAGATGCCCTCGACGCGTTTGCCGATCTCGGTGAACCGCAGCGGCCCCGCGCTGACCGCGCCGATGATCAGCACCGTCCACTGGTCGCCGATCCGGTCGAGCAGCTGGCGGGTCGGGCAGTTCTTGTCGAACGGCGTGCGCTGCATGTCAGCTCCTTTACTCTCTTTTGGAGAGTAACACGCCGGATGAGAGTCAGCTGGCCGCCGCGACGGAGTCCAGAAGTGCGGCGAAGAGCAGCCGGAGGTGTCCCCGTCCCCGTGCCCACCGGGCGTCGAGCTCCTCTTGGTCACGGGTGGCCCAGCTGGCGATCAGGATGCCGCGGACGACGTCCATCGCGGTGTAGACGGCGTGCAGGAACTCGGGATGCGCGGCGTACTCGGGCATCAGCGCCTTGCCGAACTCGACCAGGCTGCTGGTGGCGATCGGCTCCACCATGGCCATCTGCCGCCGCAGCTCCGGGTCGGTCCGCGACGCCACCCAGAGCTCGACCGTCGCGGAGAACACCGGCCCCTGGTGCATCTCCCACATCAGTTGCAACGCGTCGCCGACCGGATCGGCCGACGCCTTGAGCCGGTCGATCTCGGCCATCGCCACCTCGGTCCGCTTCGCCGCGAGGTGCCGGATGGCAGAGGTGACGAGGTCGGCCTTGGCCGGGAAGTGGTGCACCTGCGCACCGCGGGTGACCCCGGCGCGGTCGGCGACGCGAGTGGTCGTCGTCCCGGCGTACCCGAACTCGACGAGGCAGTCGATGGTGGCGTCGAGCAACCGCTGGCGCATGGCGGCGCTGCGTTCCTCCTGGGTGCGTCCGGTGGATCCTCGGCGCGGGGCTGACATGCCTTTACTTTAGAGGGCGCCCGCTCGGCAGCGAGGACGCGTGGGCGGCCAGCCTCGACCAGACGCTGACCTTCGACCTGCGCCGGACGTCGGTCACCGTGGCGGTTTCACGGTAAGTCCTTACACGACCCGAACAAATCTCCGATGGCCCTCGAACACTGCGCCGACACAGTACTGGTGCACCCGGCAACCGGCCGGGGTTCGAAGGAGGCCTCTGATGGCACTGATGGAACTGTCGACCTGGACGCGTCGCCTGACGATCACCTGCTGCGGCGCGGCGGTGAGCGTACTGGCGCTGGCGCCGATCGCGTCCGCCCAGACCACCGCCACCCCGGCGCCGCCCACGACGTCGACAACACCGACGTCGACGCCGGTCGGGCCGATCACGCTCAGCCCAGAGGAGTCGCAGCAGGTGTGCGGCGACTGGGTCCCGAAGCTGACCGCCCGGACCGAGAAGCTCACGGCGCGTATCAACGGCGGGCCCGAGGTCGCGGGTTCGGTGGCGAATCTCAAGGCGCGAGCCGCTGACCAGACGGCGAAGGGGCACACCGCGGCCGCGGACCGGCTGACGAAGCGTGCCGACAAGCGGGCGGGCCGGATCTCCGACGTCAACGCCGCGAAGCAGAAGCTTGACGCGTTCAACGCCGCGCACTGCAAGGCGGCCAAGTGAGGGCGGTCAAGGCCGCGGTGATGGTGGCGCTGGCAGGGACCGTCGCACTGGGCTGCGCGGCCTGTGACCACAGCTCCGCGTCCGGCCCGGTTTCCGGCACCAGCTCCGACTCGGCGAACCCGACCGGCGAACTCGGCGACATCCAGGCCACCCTCGACAACATCGACAAGGACATCGCCGGCGACGGCTCGCCGTGATGCCCGCCGCGAGGACCAGACAGGGCCGGGCACTGGGCGTGGTCCGCAAAGCCGCTTTCGTCGCGTTCGCTCTGCTCTGCGGTCTTGCGGCGCACGCACAAGCCGTCCACGCGCTGGTCACGGCGCTGGGGTCACCATAGCTCGGCGCACTAGGGTGACCCCGGTCGAAGCCGGACCGGACGGGAGTGTGGGAATGCGGGCCGCAGCGGGGCGAGGACTGGTGGTGGTCGCCGAGGACGAGACGGCCATCGCCGAGCTGGCGGCGCTGTACCTCAGACGCGACGGCTTCGGGGTCCACCTCGAATCGACCGGGGACGCCGCGTTCGCCGCGATCCGCCAGCTGAAGCCGGTCGCGGTGGTACTCGACATCGGACTGTCCGGAATGGACGGTCTCGAGGTGTGCCAGGCCCTGCGCGCGGCGGGTGACTGGACGCCGGTGCTGTTCGTCACCGCGCGGGACGACGAACTCGACCGGCTGCTCGGCCTGGAGATCGGCGCGGACGACTACCTGACGAAACCGTTCAGCCCGCGAGAGCTGTCCTTGCGGGTCCGGACGGTTCTGCGGCGCTCCGCCGGCGGGGTGCCGGCCGCCGAGACGTACTCGGCGGGCGGCACCCGGGTGGACGTGACCCGGCGGCGGGCCTGGGCCGGGGAGGCCGAGGTTTCGCTCACCTCGACCGAGTTCGACCTGCTCGCGTACCTGCTGCGCCATCCCGGCCAGGTGTTCGCCCGCGAGCAGCTGCTCAGTTCGGTGTGGGGGTACGCGGCGTCCGCCGGAACCCGCACGGTCGACGTGCACGTCGCCCAGCTGCGGGCGAAACTCGGCGAGCACAGTCCACTCAGGACAGTCCGGGGCATCGGGTACTCGGCGGACGCCGGATGAAACGCCGCGGTTCGCTCGCCGTCCGGATCACCCTCGTCTGTCTCGCGGTGGCCGGTGTCGCGGTGATCGTCGCCGGGCTGGTGGCGTCGCGGCTCGTCCGCACCACGGCCACCGACGTGCTGCGCCAGTCGCTCGCGTCGCAGGCGGACGTGCTCGCGAGCCAGCTCGACGAAACCGGTATCGGTGCCCGGCTCGGGCTCACCAAAGTGGCGAATGTGGTGCGGGGGCAGGGAATCTCCGTCATCGTCGAGCGGGCAGGCGGCAAGCAGACCGGCGGCGACGCGGTGTCGACCCGAGCCGCGGTCAAGGCGGGACTCGTCCGGCTGTCGCCCCTCGCGTCGACCGTCGAGGTGAACGGCCAGCAGTTCCTCGTGCAGATCCGGCCGGTCGGGACGGACGGGGCCGGGTTCGCGCTCGTCCAGCCGGTGCAGACGGGCAACGGGACACAGCGGCTGCTGGTCCGGAACATCTTGTACGCCTTGGGGATCGGGCTGCTGGTCGCGGCACTCGCCGGGTTCGTGCTGGGCAGGTTGCTCGCGCGTCCACTGCGTCGCGCGGCGTCGGTCGCGAGCAGCATGCGGGCCGGGCGACGCGACCTGCGGGTCCCGGTGGAAGGCCCGGCAGAGGTGGCCGAAGTCGCGATCTCGGTCAACGAACTGGCCGACGCGCTGAACCAGAGCGAAGCCCGGCAACGGGAGTTCCTGCTCTCGGTGTCCCACGAACTGCGTACCCCGCTCACCGCCGTCAACGGGTTCGCCGAAGCCGTGGCCGATGGCGTCGTCACCGGCGACGCCGCGCGCCAGGCAGGACAGACCATCCAACGGGAGTCGCTGCGGCTCGAGCGCCTGGTCAGCGACTTGCTAGAGCTGGCACGGCTCGGCGCGGACGAGTTCCGACTGGACTTCGCCGAGCTGGACCTGAACGCGCTCGTCCGGGACTGCGCCGAGGTGTGGGCGCTCCGTTGCACGCGGGAAGGGGTGACCCTGCGGTCGGAGGTCCCGGCGCTTCCCGTCCGTGTCGTGGCCGATCCGCGGCGGCTGCGGCAGGTCCTCGACGGCCTCGCCGAGAACGCGCTGCGCATCACCCCGGCCGGGGCGCCGATGGTCCTGTCACTGGCCACGGCCGGAGAGACAGCCGTCGTGTCAGTACGCGACGGCGGCCCCGGCCTCGCGCCAGAGGACTACCCGGTGGCGTTCGAACGCGGCGTACTCAACGCCAAGTACCGCGGCAGCCGCCCGGTCGGCTCCGGTATCGGCCTCGCGCTGGCCCATGCCCTGGTGACGCGCATGGGCGGCACCCTCGACGCCGGCCCCGCCCCGGAAGGCGGCGCCGCCTTCCACGTCCGACTACCGCTGCATCCGTAAGTGCAGCTCATGTACACCCGAGTGCACTACACGCGCGTCCAAGTGCGCGTCACGTCACGGCGACGCTCGTGAGGGTCGCCATGCGGATGCCGAGGCCGACCAGCACGAGCCCGCTGATGCGGTCCATCCGGCGGCGGACCACCGGCCGGGCGAGCGCCTGACGCACCAGGCCGACGGCGAGCACGACCACGGCGTACCAGGCCGCGCTGATGGACATCTGGACCCCGACCAGCACGGCGGTGTTCAGCAGCGTGTTGTCGCCGGGGACGAGGAACTGCGGCATGAGCGCGAGGTACAGCACTGCCGCCTTCGGGTTGGTCAGGTTCGCGACGAGCCCCGCCCGATACGACGCGGCGAGCCCCTTCGTCACGGCAGCGTCCACGACCGGCTTGTCCGTCTTCACTCGCGAGCGGCGCAACGCCTGCACACCCAGCCAGAGCAGGTACAGCGCACCCGCCACCTTGAGCACCACGAAGGCGACTTCCGACGTCCGGATCAACGCGGTCAGCCCGAACGCCGACGCCGTGGCCCAGAACACGAGCCCGCTTGTGTTACCGGCGACCGTCGCGAGACCCGCGGCGCGCCCCGAACGCAGCGACTGGTTGATCATCACCGCCAGCGACGGACCGGGAGTCAGCACCATCACGACACACGTCACGAGAAAAGGCCAGGTGATCACGGCCCTCATCGTCGCAGCCCCCTTCCCTGCCAACAACCCGTTTGAGTGACATCTCAGGGCGAGTGGTGCACGGGCAAGGGCTGTGACCTGTCGTGAAGGCCACCTTCACGGCGTAAGGCGCACTCAACTAGGCCTTCACGACCTCCCTGCCCTGCCGAAAGTGCCTTCAGTCGCTTCAACAGTCACATCGCCACCACCAGCACCACCTGCACTACGTGACCGGCCCTCAACTCCGCTACCAGCACCCACTCGCCCCGGTCCTTGCTGCTCTGGACAGACCGACCACGCCCCACCCTTAAGTGCCACACCCGTGGCGTTGAACGCCACCAGGGTGGCCCTGAGGGGTCCTGGAGCCGACCAACACGTAGGGTCCGTGACGTGGAGATGTTGCACCTGCGGTATTTCGTAGCCGTGGCCGAGGAGCTGAACTTCTCCCAAGCCGCACGCAAGCTGCATATGGCGGCTTCCCCGTTGAGCCAGCGCATCAAGGACCTCGAGCACGAGCTCGGCGAGCAGCTGTTCCAGCGCAGTACCCATCGCGTCGAGCTGACACCGGCGGGAGAAGCGCTCCTGCCGCTCGCGCGCGACGTCCTCGACCGGGTCAACGCGATCCCGTGGAAAGTGCGCGAAGCGACGCCGAAGCGGCGGAGCACGCTGTTCATCGGCATGCCTGCCGCGGTCCATCCCGAGCTGCGGGAACGCGTCCGGGTCCTCGAGGAGAGCTGCCGCGACTCCTTCGAGCTGAAACGCTGGCCCGGTACGTCAGCCGGCCTGGTCAACGCCGTCAACGACGGGAGGCTGGCGCTCACGCTAGCCCGCCTCCCGGTCACCGACCCCGCGCTGGACGTCCTCGAGGTGATGTCGGAGAAGCTCGGCGCGGTGGTCCCGGCCGACAGGTTCGCCGGGCGGACCTCGATCGGCGTCGGGGAACTGGCGGACCTGTCCTATGTCTCGTCCCCCGCCGACGCCACCCCCGCCTATTTCGAACAGATTGACGTGCGACTCGCCGCGGCCGGGGTGAAAAGAAGACTGCGGGTTAACACCACTGGGTACGAAGGTGTCACGGAATTGATTTCCGGGGGTATCGCCTTTACCGTGTCGATGCTCGACCCGAAAAGCCCGATGCAGCACTACCGGCTGGAAAACGTCAGCGTTCTCCCGTTCGACGACTTCGATCCCGAGCTGGTCACCGGCCTGCTGTGGCGCAAGGACCGGGCAGAACCGGGCGGAGATCTCGAGAAGCTGATCGAGCAGACCCGAAACATTTTCAATAAACCACTCCATTCCTGACCACCTTCGCAAACCGGGCAGAATATGTCCCGATCAATGGTATGACCGCCATGGTCACACCATTGTGTGCATCATGATCATTCCCTTGAGCGCTATTCGTGATTAACGTCGGAGACAGAGCGAAGAGCGACGAAAGAGGACTTATGATGAACGCCACAATCGCAGCCGGCCCACTGGACGGCGTCCGGGTCATCGACCTGTCGACCGTGGTGATGGGCCCGTACGCCGCGCAGATCATGGGCGACCTCGGTGCGGACGTGATCAAGATCGAGTCCCCCGCCGACACCGTCCGCGTCGGCGAGTACCGCACCACCCCGGGCATGACACCGCTGAACCTCAACGTCAACCGCAACAAGCGCAGCGTCGCCCTGAACCTCAAGGACGAAGAGCAGCGCGAGAAGGCCCTCGAGCTCATCGGTACCGCGGACGTGCTGATCACCAACATGCGCCCCGGCGCGCTTGCCCGCCTCGGCCTCGACTACGAAGCCATCGCCGCGAAGAACCCGAAGCTCATCTACGCCCACGCCCAGGGCTTCCGCAGCGACTCCGACAAAGCAGGCAACGCCGCCTACGACGAGACCATCCAGGCCGCCTCCGGTTTGGTCGACCTCGCCAACCGCCGCTTCGGCGAGCCCGCCTACCTGCCGACGATCCTCGGCGACAAGGTGTCCTCACTCACCATCGTGTACTCGGTGCTCGCCGCGGTGGTCCACCAGACCAAGACCGGCGAAGGCCAGTACATCGAGATCCCGATGACCGACACCCTGCTCGCGTTCAACCTCGTCGAGCACCTCGCGGGCCACGTCTTCGAGCCGGCCGAAGGCCCGACCGGCTTCGGTCTGTCGATGCTGAAGGGCCACCACGCGGTGCACACCAAGGACGGTATGGCCTGCGTCATGCCCTACGGCCCCCAGAACTTCCGCGACTTCTACGCCGCCGCGGGCCGCCCGGACCTCGCCGAGGACCCCCGAGTGAACGGCGCCTCGATCGATCTCGCGGACGCCGACGAACTGAACGACCTGATCGACGAATGCGCCCTCGCACTGACCACCGCCGAGTGGGAGGCCGTCTGCGCGAAGTTCAGCATCCCGATGGCCCCGGTCCTCGAGCTCGATTCCGCACAGGACGACCCGTACGTCCAGGACGGACACCTGCTCGACGTCGTCGAGCACCCGAGCGAAGGCGCGATCCACCAGGTCGGCATCCCCATGCGCTTCTCGGCCACACCCGGCTCGATCCGGCGCCACGCGCCGCTCCCGGGCGAGCACACCGAAGAAGTCCTCAACGAGCTCGCCGCACGCTGAAGTACTAAGGAACAGCAACCATGACCATCACCGAAGTACGGACCGAGAAGATCGGCTCGTCCCTGCTCATCACCATCGACCGGCCCCAGGCCCGCAACGCCGTCAACGCGGCTGTCGCGAAAGGACTCGCCGCGGCGGTCGACCAGCTCGAGTCCGACCCTGACCTGCGGGTCGGCGTCCTCACCGGGGCCGAAGGGACCTTCAGCGCCGGAATGGACTTGAAGGCCGCACTGACCGGCGAATCCCCCGAGATCCCCGGCCGCGGGTTCGGCGGCCTCACCGAGGCCGAGACCACCAAACCGCTGATCGCCGCCGTCGAAGGCTGGGCCATGGGCGGCGGGTTCGAGCTCGCGCTGGGCTGCGACCTCATCGTCGCCGCCGAGGACGCGAAGTTCGGCCTCCCCGAGATCAAACGCGGGCTGATCGCCGCCGGTGGCGGGGTCATCCGGCTGCCGAAGCGGATCCCGCACCACCTCGCGATGGAATTCCTGCTCACCGGCGAACCGGTCAGCGGCACCCGGGCGGGCGAGCTCGGCCTGGTCAACCGGGTCGTCCCGGCGGGTGACGCCGCCGCGGTGGCGTTGCAGCTCGCCGAGCAGCTGGCGGCCAACGCACCGCTCGCGCTCGCCGCGGTGAAGGCGGTCGTCCGCGCCGCCGACGGTGTCCCCGACGCCGAGGCGTTCACCGCACAGCGCAAGGAAATGGCCAAGCTCATGGGATCCGAAGACGTCCGGGAGGGCATGACGGCTTTCGCCGAGCGCCGCACCCCGGTCTGGCAAGGAAAGTAGGAAGTTGTCATGAAGGCTGAAGAAGTCCTCCGCCACGTCACCACCCCGCTGGCCAACCCGGCCTACGCGCCGGTCTCGGCCAAGTTCACCAACCGGGAGTACCTCAACATCACCTACCGGACCGACCCCGACGCCCTGCGCGCGGTCGTCCCGGAGCCGCTTCGGATCGATGAGCCGCTGGTGCGCTTCGAGGTCATGAAGATGGGCGACGCCACCGCGTACGGGCCGTACGTCGAGTCGGGTCAGGCGATCGAGGTCAGCTTCGACGGCGAGCAGGGCGAGTACCTGCACGCCATGTATCTCAACAACTTCCCGGCCACCGCCGCCGGCCGCGAGGTCAGCGCCTACCCGAAGACCATCGGCGAGCCGAACCTGTATGTCGATAATGGAGCGTTGGTCGGGACCCTCGACTACGGCACGCTCCGGGTCGCCACGGCGACCATGGGCTACAAGCACTACGAGCTGGATCGCCGGGAAGCAGAAGCGCAGATCACCACCCCGACGTTCATGCTGAAGATCATCCCCGGTTACGACGGTTCGCCGCGGGTGTCGGAACTGGTCCGCACCGCGATCACCGACGTCGTGGTGAAGGGCGCCTGGACCGGGCCGGCTCGGCTGCAGCTGTTCCAGCACGTGCTCGCCCCGCTCGCCGACCTGCCGGTGCTCGAAGTTGTCTCCGCCAGCCACATCATGACCGACCTCACCCTGGCTCCGGTCAAGCCCGTGCACGACTACCTCGCGCGCTGATCTCCGTCACCGGAAGGAATTCGTTATGAGCAAGGAATTCTCCACCGCCGCCGTGATCGGCGCCGGCACTATCGGACTGTCCTGGACGGCACTGTTCGCCGGACACGGCATGGACGTCTGGGTGTCGGACCCGCGGCCCGACCTGGCCGAAGCGGTCAAGACCGCGCTGGCCGAGTTCGGCTCGCACCTGGCGAAGCAGGGCTTCGACGTCGAGGGCCTCGAAGACCGTGTGCACCTAGCCGGCGACGTCGCCGAGGCCGTCCGCCACGCGGACATCGTGCAGGAGAACGGTCCTGAGGACGTCGAATTCAAAAAGGACCTGTTCGCCACCCTGGTCCGCGAGGCACCGAGCCACGCGCTGCTGCTGAGCTCGTCCTCGGCGATCCCGTCCACCGCCTTCACCGGCGACCTCGAAGACGCGAGCCGTGTCCTCATCGGACACCCGTTCAACCCGCCGCACATCATGCCGCTGGTCGAGGTCGTCCCCGGCGAGCGCACGTCCGAGGAGTCGGTCACCCAAGCCGTCGAGTTCTACCGCTTCGTCGGCCGCGTGCCGGTCGTGGAGCGCAAGGAGATGCCCGGCTTCGTCGGGAACCGCTTGCAGAACGCTCTGAACCGGGAGGCGATCTACCTCGTCGAGCAGGGCGTGGTGACGCCCGAGGACGTCGACGCGGTGATCACCAACTCGCTCGGCCTGCGCTGGGCGACGGTCGGCCCGTTCCTGGGTTCCCACCTCGGTGGCGGCCCCGGCGGATACCGGCACATGGCCGAGCACATCGGCAAGGGCATGAAGCAGATGTGGGCCGGCCTCGGCCAGCCCAAGGGCGACGCCGACGAAACCGAAATGCTCATCCAAGCCGTCGAAAAGGCTTACGGATCCTCCACGTACTCCGAACTCAGTGAGACGCGCGATCGCAAGCAGCTCGCCATCCTGTCCGTTTTGGACGAGATCACCACCAACACTGACAAGGAGAACTGAAATGAGCGACTTCACCATCGAAGACCAGCTGACCGCCGACTTCTACAGCTACGAAGCTCTGCTTTCCAACGATGAGCGCAAGCAGCTGCTCAAGGCGCGCAACTTCATGCGCACCGAGGTCAAGCCGCTGGTGAACGAGTACTGGTCCAAGGGTGAGTTCCCCTTCGAACTGATCCCGAAGTTCCGCGAGCTGAACATGGCAGGCATCCCCTACGAGGGCTACGGCGAGTACAAACCCGCCGGGAGCAACCTGCTCGTCGGCATGCTGGCGATGGAGTACACCCGCACCGACCCTTCGGTGGCAACGTTCTTCGGTGTCCACAACGGACTCGCGATGTACAGCGTCTACAAGGGAGGGGACCAGGAGCAGCGTGACCGCTGGCTCCCGGCGATGGCCGCGATGGACAAGATCGGCGCGTTCGCGATGACCGAGCCCCTCGGCGGCTCCGACGTCGCGGGCGGCATGCGCACCACCGCCAAGCGTGACGGCGACACCTGGGTCCTCAACGGTGCGAAGCGGTGGATCGGCAACGCGACCTTCGCCGACCTGGTGGTCGTGTGGGCACGCGACGTCGATGACAACCACGTCAAGGGTTTCGTGGTGGAGAAGGGAACCCCGGGGTTCTCGCCGGTCAAGATCGAGCACAAGATGGCGTTCCGGATCGTGGAGAACGCCGAGATCACGCTGACCGACGTCCGCGTGCCGGAAGCCAACCGCCTGCAGAACATCAACTCCTTCCGCGACGTCGGCGAAGTCCTGCGGGCCACCCGCGGCGGGGTCGCGTGGCAGGCGCTCGGCGTGATGGTCGGCGCCTACGAGCTCGCGCTGGACTACGCCAAGGAGCGCAAGCAGTTCGGCCGTCCGATCGCCGGTTTCCAGCTGGTGCAGGACCTGCTGGTGAAGAGCCTCGGCAACATCACCGCGTCGTGGGGCATGCTGATCCAGCTCGCCAAGCTGCAGGACGCCGGAATCTTCAAGGACGAGCACTCCTCGCTCGCCAAGGCGTTCGTCACCACGCGGATGCGTGAGGTGGTCGCCTGGAGCCGCGAGATCTTCGGCGGCAACGGCATCATCCTCGACTACGACATCGCGCGGTTCTTCGCCGACTCGGAGGCGATCTACTCCTTCGAGGGCACCCGCGAGATGAACACCCTGATCGTCGGCAAGGCGATCACCGGCGAGAGCGCCTTCGTCTGAGGCGTCACGCAAAGGACTCGTGGGTGTTGCGGCCGGGTTAGAACCGGCCGCAACACTCACGAGTCTGTGGGTTGGGGGGGTCAGTTCACGCAGCCGGAGGCGGTGGAAACCTTCGGCGCGGTGGGCGTCGAGGGAGCGTTGGTGGTGGTCACCGACTGCGCGACCTTGTTGACGTCGCCGGAAGCGACCGTGCTGGAGGTGGTCGACGTCGGGCTGTCGCTGGTTCCGGTACTGCCGGCCGGGCCGGCCAAGACGTTCTGCACGAAGTTGCGGACCTGGACCGGGTCGACCTTCACCGCGTCACCGTCGGACGGCGTCAGCAGGCTGAGACTCTGGATCGGGATGGTGACGAAGTCGATCGAGCCGGAGCTCATGCCCTGGAGTTGCTGGGCGAAATCGAGGATGTCCCAGCCCTTGTCGATCACCACCGCGCCCTGCACCGCGTCGATCAGGCTGCTGAGCTTGCTCGGACTCGTGAGCGTCCCGGCACCGAGGACGGTTTTCGCCATGCTCGAGAGAAAGGCCTGCTGCCGGGCGATCCGGTCGAGGTCGCCGTTGAGCAAGCCATGGCGCTGCCGGACAAACTCCAGCGCCTGCACCCCGGACAACGTCACGTTCCCGGCGGGGAAGTTCGCCCCGGAGTAGGTGTCGTGCACCGGCGCGTTGAGGCAGACCTGCACGCCGCCGATGGCGTTCGACAGCGAGTAGAAGCCGGCGAGGTTCACCGCCGCGTAGTGGTTGATCGTCAGACCGGTCAGCTTCTCGACCGTTTGGATGGCCGTCGTCGCCCCGGCCGCATCACTCTGCGTAGCAAGGTCGGCACCAGTGACGCCTTTTGCACTCAAGGAGTGGCTGGCATTTGTCCGACCATAGGTGTACGCCGCGTTGATTTTGTGTTTTCCGTAACCGCCGGCGATATCCACGTACGAATCACGCGGGATCGAAATGGCGGTGGCCGCGGCGCCGCCTGCCGGAATATGCACCACGATCATCGTGTCCGTGGTGTCACCGCCGTCGCCGCTGCTCCCGGCGTGCAAGGTGTCCAGCAGATCCTGAGGCAGCGGGTTTCCTTGCGCGTCCGTCCGCGAGTCGAGCCCGACGAGCAGGATGTTCTGGTCTACTGTGAGGGCCTTCGTACCGGTAGGAACCTGCGCGGCCGGTGGTATTACGTCGGCGACGGTGATTCCGGTGTCGAGCCGGTTGATCTGGGCCCACGCGTAACCGGTGGCGCCGAGGACGAGCAGCGACACGAGGCCGAGCACCACCCGGCCACTGCGCCGCCAACCCCGAGGTGTGAGCAGCACAGTGGCCTTCCTCCCCGAACAGTAGACAGTGATTCCAGTTTTGCTCCGCTTTCTAGGAAGATGCTGAGAAACCTGTTTCAATTCTGTGAGAAAAATGTCCACAGTGGACAAATTCACGCAGAAAGCACCGGATCGGATACGGAAAGTGACGAAAACCTTCGCTCAGCGGGGCATCCGGCGCCAGATCGCGCGCGGCAGCAGCCGCATCACGGCGAACACGGGGCGTAGCAGAGCGGGGACCCAGACGACGTCGCGACGGCCGGCCAGGGCCGCGACTGTGGCGTCCGCCACTTGGCCGGGCGTGCTGGAGAACGGTGCCGGCTTCATTCCTTCGGTCATCCGGCCGATGACAAACCCGGGCCGAACCAGCACCAAACGGACCCCGCTGCCGGCGAGGGCGTCGGCAAGCCCGCTGGCGAACCCGTCGAGCCCGGCCTTCGCGGAGCCATACACGTAGTTCACCCGGCGGACGCGGACCCCGGCCACCGACGAGAACACGACCAGACGTCCGTGGCCCTGTGCGCGCAAAAGGGTCGCGAGGTGGGTCAGGACACTCACATGGGCGACGTAGTCGGTATGGACCACCTGGATGGCGTGTTCCGCGTCGCGTTCGGCGCGTTCCTGCTCGCCGAGCACACCGAACGACGTCACCACGACGTCCAGCGGCCCGTGGTCCGCGGCGAGACCGGCCAAGACGGAGTCATGGGCAGCGAGGTCGTCGGCGTCGAACTCGACCCTGACGACCTCGACGGCACCGGCTTCACGCAGGCGGGATTCCTCGTCGCCGAGGTCGTCGCTGCGGCGCGCGGCCAGGACGACTTTGCGCGTTCCGGCCGCGACCAGGCGCTCAGCGACTGCCAGCCCGATTTCGCTCCGGCCGCCGAGAACCACCACTGTGCCCGTCATGGGGGCAAGTCTGCCAGGCGCCGGTCAGCGACCACCTAGACCGAGACAGCCGGGGGAATCAGTTGCAGATCGACGTCGAATGTGCGATAAACGTAGTATAATAAGTCATCGAAAACGGAATCGGTGGCCGCCGACGGTGCTCTGTGAGGGAACGATGACCGCGATCAGCGAGACGACCTGGACCCCGCAACGGCTGTCGGTGGCGGCCCGGGATCACCTGTGGATGCACTTCACCCGCCAGGGCGACGGCGCGGGCGGCGAGGTCCCGGTGATCGTCCGCGGTGAAGGCGCCTACATCTGGGACTCGAACGGCAAGCGCTACCTCGACGGGCTCGCCGGCCTGTTCGCGGTCGGGATCGGCCACGGGCGCGAAGAGATCGCCGAGACCGCGGCACGGCAAACCCGCGAACTCGGCTACTTTCCCTTGTGGGGCCACGCGCATCCCGCCGCCATCCAGCTCGCCGAGCGGCTCGCCGACGACGCGCCCGGTGACCTGAACCGCGTGTTCTTCACCGTCAGCGGCGGGGAATCCGTCGAGACAGCGTGGAAACTCGCCAAGCAGTACTTCAAGCTGACCGGGAAACCGAACAAGCACAAGGTAGTCAGCCGGGCGCTCGCCTACCACGGCACTTCCGCCGGAGCGCTCTCGATCACCGGCCTGCCCGGCGCGAAGGCGGACTTCGAACCGCTCGTACCGAGCACCCTGCGCGTGCCCAATACCAACTTCTACCGAGCGCCCGAGCACGCCGACGACTACGAGGCATTCGGACTGTGGGCCGCCGACCGGATCGAGCAGGCCATCGAGTTCGAAGGCGCGGACACGGTCGCCGCGGTGTTCCTCGAACCGATGCAGAACACCGGCGGCTGCTTCCCGCCACCGCCGGGATACTTCCAGCGGGTTCGCGAAATCTGCGACAAGCACGACGTGCTGCTCGTGTCCGACGAGGTCATCTGCGCGTTCGGCAGGCTCGGCCACGAGTTCGGCGCCAACCGCTACGGCTACCAGCCCGACATGATCACCGTCGCGAAGGGACTGACGTCCGGGTACTCCCCGCTCGGCGCGGTGATCGCCAGCGAGCGCCTGATGGAACCGTTCACCCACGGCACGACGACGTTCACCCACGGCTCGACCTACGGCGGACACCCGGTTTCCTGCGCCGTCGCACTCACCAACCTCGACATCATCGAGCGCGAAAACCTCTACGGCCACGTGCTGGCGAACGAGGTCGCCTTCCGGTCCACTTTGGACAAGCTCACCGACCTCCCGATCGTCGGCGACATCCGCGGCGCGGGCTTCTTCTACGGCATCGAACTGGTCAAGGACAAGGCGACGAAGGAGACCTTCACCCCGGCGGAGTCCGAACGCGTACTGCACAAGTACCTCTCGACCGCACTGTTCGAGAACGGCCTCTACTGCCGAGCCGACGACCGCGGGGAGCCGGTCGTCCAACTCGCTCCGCCGCTGATCTGCGGCCAGCAGCAGTTCGACGAGATCGAACAGATCCTCCGTTCGTCCCTCACCGAGGCCTGGAACCGCCTGTAGCGGGACCCTCAGGGCCATCCTGCCGGCGGCCGACTCCCGAGGGCGGCCGCCGCATTGGCGGTGCGCGCTCCCGAGGTCGCACTTTTGCGCTTTTGTGGGGTCGTTGCGCGTGCAATAACCGGCGCGGGCAACGAATGCCCGGGCGGGTCGGAACCGCGCCGGTGATCCACCTCTCAAACTTTCACATCCTGCATTTTTGCACGATCTGAAAGTTTGGGTACAGTGGTCGCATGCCGTCCACCGGAGCGACCCTCGGCCTGCGCGAGCGCAAAAAGCTCGACACCCATCGCGCGCTGACGTCCGCGGCCGTCGAGTTGGTCGCCGCACGCGGGCTTGAGCACGTCACGGTCGACGACATCAGCGCGGCCGTCGGCGTCTCGTCACGCACGTTCTTCAACTACTTCGCGTCCAAAGAGGACGCTGTGGTGATCGCCTATCCCGACCATGTCGAGCGCGCCGAGGAGCTGGCCGAACGGCTCTTGGCCGCACCGGCGGACTACTCCCCGATGGCCGCGCTCGCGCTGGCGTTCCAGCCGGAGATCGACCGGATCGAGGCCGACCGCGAAAGCTGGCTCACCCGGATTTCGCTGATCGAAAGATATCCCGAGCTCATTTTCCGCATGGTGTCCATCGGGATGAAGTCCGATCAGACCGCGATCGAGGCCATGGGCCGTCGCACCGGGCTCGATCCGCAGGACGACCCCTACCCCCGGTTGGTGTGCGCAGTGGCCAGCGGCGTAGTCAGCGCGACGGTGCACCGCTGGTACTCCCTCGACGGCCGCCAGCCCCTCGGTGAGCTGCTCGATACCGCTTTCGACGTCGTCGCGCACGGACTTCCCTTGCCACCCCACGCCTTCACCGGCTGACCCCACCAGTCCATTTCGCCAGTTCCGCAGCACCGCTCTGCCCAAAACCGCCCCCTCACCCTGCCCCCAAACAAGGAGGAACTGTGACCGCGTCAGCCGAAACGACGACGAGCCAGGAGACCGCGCCGCCAGGCCCCATGAGTCGTCGCCGGGTCCTGGAAGCGCTGTCCGGCCTGATGATGGGCATGTTCGTCGCCATCCTGGCCTCGACCGTCGTCGCCAACGCGCTCCCGCGCATCATCGCCGACCTCGGCGGTTCCCAGACGTCGTACACCTGGGTCGTGACCACCGAACTGCTCGCGATGACCGCCACGGTTCCGTTGTGGGGCAAGCTTTCCGACCTCTACAACAAGAAGCTGCTGGTGCAGCTGTCGCTCGCGCTGTTCGTGGTGGGCTCACTGGTCGCCGGGTTCTCGGGCAACATCGAGATCCTCATCGCCAGCCGGGTCGCCCAGGGTGTCGGCGGCGGCGGTCTCACCGCGCTCGCGCCGATCATCATGGCCAGCATCGTCTCGCCGCGGGACCTGGGCAAGTACTCCGGTTACCTCGGCGCGGTGTTCGCGGTCGGCACGGTCGCCGGCCCGCTGATCGGTGGCGCGATCGTCGACACGTCGTGGCTGGGCTGGCGCTGGTGCTTCTTCATCGGGGTCCCGCTGGCGGTCGCCGCGATCGCCCTGCTGCAGCGCACGCTGAACCTGCCGTCCACCAAGACGAAGGCGAAAGTCGACTACCTTGGCGCGTTCCTGCTGATGCTCGGGATCTCGACGCTGCTGATCTGGTCGTCCCTCGCCGGGAACCAGTTCGCGTGGGGTTCCTGGTGGACGGCCGGGCTGGTCGCGGGCGGCCTCGCCGTACTCGCGCTCGCACTGGTCGTCGAGTCACGAGTGCCGGACCCGATCCTGCCGCTCGGCATCTTCCGCAACCGGACCGTCGCGCTGACCACCGTCGCCAGCTTCTTCGTCGGCATCGCGATGTTCGGCGGCACGGTGTTCCTATCGCAGTACTTCCAACTGTCACTGGGCAAGTCGCCCACGGTCGCCGGTCTGCTGAGCCTGCCGCTGATCGCCGGTCTGCTGGTCTCCTCGACGGTCTCCGGGCAGCTGATCAGCCGCACCGGGAAGTGGAAGGCCTACCTCGTCGCCGGCGGCCTGCTCATGACTGTCGGACTGGCTCTACTGGGTACGATCGACGCGCATACCAGCCTGGTCCTGCTCGGGGCGTACATGGTCATCCTGGGCATCGGGGTCGGCATGCTCATGCAGAACCTGGTGCTGGCGGCGCAGAACGACGTCCCGGCGCACGAACTGGGCACGACAACGTCGACGCTGTCGTTCTTCCGCAGCCTCGGCGGGTCGATCGGGGTGAGCGCGCTCGGCGCCGTCTTGGCCGACCGCGTGAGCACGTTGATCCTCCACGGCCTCGGCCCGGCGGCCGGCGGCTCCGGCCACGCCGTGCCCGACCTGTCGAAAGTCCCCGCGCCGGTCGCCGCGGTCATCCGGGAGGCCTACGGAACCGCGACCAGCGACGTATTCCTGGTCGCCGCGCCGATCGCGCTGCTCGTCGTACTGGCCGTGCTGTTGGTGAAGCAGGTTCCGCTGAAAACACAAAGCGGCCTGGAGCGGCTCGCCGACGAACGCGCTGTCTAGAGCTCGTGAGTGTTCCGGCCGGTTCTAACGTGGTTCTAACGCGCCGGAACACTCACGAGCCACGCTGGGTCAGTGCGACTCCCGCGATACCTGATGTCCGCTCGAGCCCATGAGGAAGTCCAGGTCCGCGCCGGTGTTGGCCTGTTGCACGGTCTGGACGTACAGGCGTTCCCAACCGCGCGACGGGTTCGCGTAGGCGTCGACACTCGCGGCGGACGGCGTGCGGGCGGCGAGTTCCTCGGCCGGAATGTCGATGTCCAGCCGGCGGGCCGCTACGTCGAGGATGATGAAGTCCCCGGTGCGGACCAACGCCAGCGGACCACCCGCCGCGGCCTCCGGCGAGACGTGCAGAACGACTGTGCCGTAGGCGGTTCCGCTCATTCGGCCGTCACAGATGCGGACCATGTCCCGGACGCCGTGGCGAAGCAGTTTGGCCGGCAGCGGCAGGTTCGCCACTTCCGGCATCCCCGGGTACCCCTTGGGGCCGCAGCCTCGAAGCACCAGCACGGAGTCCGCGTCGACGTCGAGCTCGGGGTCGTCGATGCGGGCGTGCATGTCCTCGATGGAGTCGAACACGAGCGCCCGGCCCCGGTGGTTCAGCAGTTCCGGTGACGCGGCGGCCGGCTTGACGACCGCGCCGCCGGGGGCGAGATTTCCGTACAGGACGGCGATTCCCGCGTTCGCCTGCAGCGGTTCGGCGCGGACCCGGATGACCTCGCGATCCCAGATCGCCGCGTCGTCGAGGTAGTCGACAAGAGGCTTGCCGGTGACCGTCAGCGCGGTGGGGTCCAGCAGGTCGCGGACCTCGGCCAACACCGCGAGCAGGCCGCCGGCGCGGTGGAAGTCCTCCATCAGGAACCGGCCGGCGGGCTGCAGGTCCACCAGCAGGCCGATGCCGGAGCCGGTGCGGTCGAAGTCGTCCTGGGTCAGTTCGACCCCGAGTCGCCCGGCGATGGCGAGCAGGTGCACCACGGCGTTGGTCGATCCACCGACCGCGGCGAGCGCGACGATCGCGTTGAGGAACGACCCCCTGGTCAGCAGGTTGCTGGGCCGGCGGCCTTCGGCAACCATCTCGACGGCCAACCTGCCCGTCTCGTGCGCGCCCTCCAGCAGGCGGCTGTCCGCGGCCGGGGTACCCGCGATGCCGGGCATCGTGGTGCCGAGCGCCTCGGCGACCAGCGCCATGGTGGACGCGGTACCCATCGTGTTGCAGTGGCCGCGGCTGCGGATCATCGACGACTCGGACTTGAGGAACTGCGCTTCGGACAGCTTCCCCGCCCGGACCTCCTCCGACAGCCGCCACACGTCCGTGCCGCAGCCCAGCGCCTGCCCGCGGAACGTGCCGGTGAGCATCGGGCCGCCGGGCAGCACCACGGCGGGCAGGTCGACGGACGCGGCGGCCATCAGCAACGCGGGAATGGTCTTGTCGCAGCCGCCGAGCAGGACGACCCCATCGATGGGGTTGGCACGCAGGAGTTCTTCGGTGGCCATCGCGGCCATATTGCGCCACAACATCGCCGTCGGCCGGACCAGCGTCTCGCCCAGTGACACCACGGGCAGGTTCAGCGGGATCCCGCCGGCTTCGTAGACGCCCTGCTTGACGCTCTCGGCGACCTCGGTGAAATGCGCGTTGCACGGGGTGAGGTCCGAGGCGGTGTTGGCGATGGCGATGTGCGGACGGCCGTCGAAGGCGTGGGACGGCAGGCCGCGCCGCATCCAGGCCCGGTGGATGTAGGCGTTGCGATCGGTGCCCGCGTACCACTGGGAGCTGCGCTGCTCGGCCATAGCCGCCTTCCTGACTGGGTTCGCATGACCTATATTCGCGACGTGATCAAGCGTACCGGCACGGCGGCCGGGTGAAGGCGTTCGTCGTCACCGGGCAACGGACCGGCGCGGTCCAGGACGTTCCCCCGCCCGCGGCGGGGCCGGGCGATGTCGTCGTCGACGTCACCCGGGTGGGTGTGTGCGGCACCGACGTCGAGCTGTTCACCGGAGAAATGGCCTACCTCCGCGAAGACCACGCCCGGTACCCGATCCGGCTCGGCCACGAATGGTGCGGAACCGTGTCGGCCGTCGGCGAAGGCGTGGCCGAAAGCTGGCTGGGCCGCCGGGTCACCGGCGACACGATGCTCGGTTGCGGGCACTGCCACCGATGCCTGTCCGGTCGCCACAACGTCTGCGAGGACCGGTTCGAGATCGGTATCCGCGGCGGTTTCCCCGGCGCGCTCGCCGAACAGCTCGCCGTTCCCGCGACAGCGTTGTTCGCCTTACCCGACACCGTCGACGACGTCGCCGGCGCGCTGGTCGAGCCTGGCGGGAACGCGCTGCGCGCGGTGCGAAGTGCGGACCTGTCCCCCGGCGACCGGCTTCTGGTATTGGGGCTGGGCACCATCGGCCTGCTCGCCGGGGAGTTCGCGCGGGCACAAGGCGCGGAAGTCCACCTCGTGGACCGCTCGGACGCTGCCCTCGATTTCGCCCGCACACTCGGCTTTTCCGGCGTCTGGCTGATCGAGGACCTGCCATCGCTGCCGTGGGATGCGGTCATCGATGCCTCCAACGCCCCCACGCTTCCCGCGTTGGCCGTCGAGCTCGTCGAACCCGGGAAGCGGATCGTCTACATCGGACTCGCCGGGACGCCGAGCCACCTCGACACGCGAGCGATGGTGCTGAAGGACGTCACGGCCGTCGGGATCCTCGCAGGCTCGGCGGGCCTGGCCGGTGCGATCGAGCTCTACGCGTCGGGGGCCGTCGACCCGCGGCCGCTGGTCGGCGCCACCCTGAGTCTCGACCGAGTCGGCGAAGCCCTCGCGGGTCGGCGCGTCGCCGATGCCGGCCCCGGTCCGAAGATCCACATCGACCCGCGTCAGGACTCCTGAGCACCCGAACGCGACTCGTCGAGCCAGTCGAAGATCACCTGGTGGAAGCGAGCCATCGAGCCTTCGTGGCAGTGCTCCCCAGCGCCCTCGGCTTCGGTGAGGCTGACGAGCGTGGCCGGGGCTGTGAGCGCGTCGCGCACCTGCTCTGCCTGCCCCTGGAAGAACTGGTCGTTCTCGGCCTCCAGGACAAGAACCGGACACTCGATCTTCTGCGCCACCCCGTCGAGGGTGTACGCCTTGGCCTTGCGGACGACGTCGGCGACCGAGTCGGCGCCGAACGCCCACTTGCCGTTGTTCAACGCCCATCGGGCATTGGTGCTGGCGGACATCACCAGCTTCAGCACGGGAACCGCCAGTTCGTCGCGGCCTTCGTTGATCCAGTCGAGCACGAACGGCGGCATGATCCGGTCGAACGCGCCGTAGAAGTCGTAGACGCCGTCGTTGAGGATGATCGCCGCCAGGCGGTGTTCGAACGCGGCGGCTCGGGCGACGAGATAACCGCCGAGGCTGTAGCCGAACAGGCTGATCCCGTCGGGCGCGATTTCCGGCCGGGTCAGCGCGTAGTCGACAACGGGGGTGATCACGGCCTCCCAGTCGGCGCGGAAGACCAACCCCTGCTCGCGCAGTGCCATGCCCTGGCCGGGTCCGTCAAAAGCCAGCACGTTGTAACCGCGGGCAATGGCGGCAGCGGCGACCACGAAATACGACTCCTCGGCCGTTGAGTCGTAGCCGTTGTTGTAGACGATGGTCGGCCGCGGCGCCCCGGAATCGTCCACCAGGAACAGGTAACCCGGCAACGTAGTGCCCTCGTACGGAATCGACACCCTGTCGACCGGAGTGTCCAACAGCTCCGCCGCGCGGACGAACGTGTCGCGGGCCAGCGCGGACAACGCCTTGACCTCGGGATCGGCCGCCGGCGCTTCGCGCAGGAAGAACTCCGAGGTGCGGTAGTAGTTCGACGCGCGCAACAGGGCTTCTCGCGCGCTGACCCGGTGTCCGGCCGCCAGCGACGTCTCCCCCAGCTCGCGCACCCGCCCCGCGGTCGCCTTCCAGGCGCTGTGCCAGGCCGTTTCATCACCGTCGGGGATCGCCCGCGCGGTGACCAGCACCTCACCGAGGTCCGCTCCGCCGTGGTTCGCGAAACCGGCCGCCCGCAGGGTTTCGAAGGAGAAGGACTCGTTCTCGAACAGGAATTTCATCGTGGCTCCTTGCCTTGACGACGTCGATACGTGACCGTTTCGACGCCTTCGACAGTAGGCGTTGTTGCGTAAGGACGCAACCGTATCGTCGTGTTGTCGATGTGCGGGAGGCGTGACGAACGAGATGGCGCCGTGGAGTGCTGGCAGCGGGAGCCTGGCCCACGGCAGCAAGGACCGGGGCGGATGGGGGTTGGGGATCGGATCCGACAGCCCGTTCCGTCGTGCTGGCGGCTGCGTTCAGGAGTGACTGAAAGGGACTTTCCCTGCGGTCAACGCACGGATAACGCCGTTCGCACTTCGCCCATCACGGTAAGCCACTGCACTCGTTCGTTTGGTGTATGCGTGAGTGACGCGGCAAGCAGTTGCAGGAGGCGAACGGGCGTATTTCGTTGCTATGGCGGCGTTTCTGAATATTCGATGAACACGTTCAGCGATAATATGTATCACCTGAACGTGTTCCGAATGTACGTTCGATCTGCAGTAGAATAAAGGAGTGCCCAGCGTAACGACCACCCTCCCTGATCCCGCCGATATCCGGCGTGCCGATCCGGCGACACTGGTCGAGTACGCGCGTGCGATCACTCGGGAGATGAACCGGTACACAGCGCTGCTGGGTCTGGTGGTCACCAAGACCGAGACTGACGGCATCAAGGCCACCCATCAGTACACCTCTGCGGTGCAGTGGTTGATGCATACGACGGGGTTGTCCGAGCCTGCCACGCGCCAGATCGTGGTCCGTGCCCACGGCACCAACTCCTTGTACGCCATCGACGGGACAGAGATCCCCGCTGTCGCACCGCTGACCGGTCTCGCGGCACTAACCGGTGTCCTCACACCCGCGCATGTCGACGTCATCGTGAAAACGATGACGGCCATGCCCGCAACCGTGTCGGACGAAGACCGGACGGCCGCGGAGAAAATCCTCGTCAACCTCGCCGTTAACGCGTCCCCGGTCGAGGTGAAGAAAGCCGGTGACCGGATCCTGGACACGGTGGACCCGGATGGGCCGGAGCCGAAGGATCCGCCGGAGAGACCGGAGCGGGAGCTGTCGTTCCAGGAACACCGCGACGGCTCCGCGACACTGAAAGGCAAGTTGGACAACGTGGCCTACGCCCAGTTGCGGGCCGCGTTGGATCCGTTGGCGAAGCCGCACTCGACGAAAGAGGAAGGCCGCGACCCCCGCAGCCAATGGGAACGCCACGCCGACGCGCTGGTCGACCTGGTCCGTCTCGCGATGACCGTCGACGAGATCCCGACTCACGGTGGTGACCGGGTGCATGTGGCGGTCACCGTGGACTACGAAACACTGAAGTCCGGGATCGGGACCGCGATGCTCGACTACGGCGGTGTGATCACGGCCGCGGAAGCGCGGATGTTGGCGTGTGACTGCAAGGTGATCCCCGCTGTTCTCGGGACCGAGAGTGAGCAGATGGATTTGGGTCGGTCCAAGCGCATCATCACCACCGGGCAGCGGCGAAGACTCGTCATGCGGGACCGCGGTTGCGCGTTTCCCGGTTGTAGAAGCCACGCTAAACACTGCGACGGGCACCATATCGTGTATTGGATCCTCGGCGGGTCAACAAATCTGGGCAACTTGACCCTCCTTTGTGAACGCCACCATAGGTTGGTGCATTGTGGTGGTTGGGAAGTACGGATGGGCGGCGACGGGAGACCGGACTTCATCCCGCCCGCTTATCTCGATCCGCTTCGAAGACCCAGGCGCAACACCATGCACCTGTAACAGAACAACCCGCCCCAGGGCTCGTGAGTGCCGCGACCGGATCATCCGGCCGCGACACTAACGAGCCCTGACTGCATTCCCCGGCTTTCGCAACTCGCCGTCGAGTTGCGGTAGTTGAT
>NZ_JAODNM010000080.1 GCF_025464955.1 Amycolatopsis sp.
TAGGTGTCGGAGTGCTCCAGCTCCTGGGCGTGCGGGATGACTTCCTTGTCCACGAACGACCGGACCGTGGACAGGATCTCGGACTGGACGTCGGTCAAGCCGGCGGTCTGGGCGAGGCGGGCCATCAGATTCTCCAGGGGGACGAAACTCAGTTCTTGTGCGATTGGTAGCCACGGGCTAGGGGATAGAGATCATGCCGAGCGCGCCGTGTCGCTCATCCAGCGGCGTTATGGGGTGACTCGCTCGAAGATCGCCGCGAGTCCCTGGCCGCCGCCGATGCACATGGTTTCGAGACCGTACCGGGCTTGCCGCCGGTCGAGTTCGCGTGCGAGGGTGGTCAGGATGCGGGTGCCGGTCGCGCCGACCGGGTGGCCCAGTGAGATCCCGGAGCCGTGCACGTTCAGCCGGTCGAAGTCGGACTCCGCGAAGTCCCACTCCCGCGTGCAAGCCAGCACCTGGGCAGCGAATGCCTCGTTGAGCTCGATCAGGTCCATCTCCGACAGCTTGAGCCCGGCACGGTCCAATGCGGCCTGGGTCGCCGGCACGGGCCCGATTCCCATGACCTTCGGCTGCACGCCTGCCACGCCCCAGGACACCAGGCGGACCAGCGGCCTCAGGCCGAGTGCGGCGGCGCGGTCCGGGTGGGTCACCACACACAGGGCGGCGGCGTCGTTCTGGCCGCTGGCGTTGCCCGCGGTCACGGTGGCCTCCGCGTCCTGCTTGCCCAGGATCGGCCGCAGGCCGGCGAGTGTCTCTGGCGTGGTGTCCGAACGTGGGTGCTCGTCGGTGTCTACGACCAGAGTCCCGTTGCGGCTTGCCACGGTGACCGGGATGATCTCCTCGGCGAACACCCCGGATCGCTGTGCCGCGATGGCGCGCCGGTGGGAGCTGACGGCCAGCCGGTCTTGCTCGTCGCGGGAAATCCCGTAGTCGCGGCGGAGGTTCTCAGCGGTCTCGAGCATGCCACCGGGCACCGGGTAGTCCCGGCCACCCGCGGTCACCCGCCCGCGCGCGAGCCCGTCGTGGAGGGTCATGCCGGCGCCCCTGGCACCCCAGCGCACTTCGGTGGAGAAGAACGGGGCGTTGCTCATGCTCTCCACACCGCCCGCGACGACGACCTCGCTCACGCCGGTGGCGACCTGCATGCCGGCCTGCAGCACTGATTGCAGACCGGAGCCACAGCGGCGGTCGACCTGCATACCAGGCACCGTCACGGGCAGGCCGGCGTTCAACGCCACGACGCGGCCGATCGCCGGGGCCTCACTGGTCGGGTAGCAGTGCCCGAGGACGACGTCGTCGATCCCGGCGGGGTCGAGCCCGGTGCGCTCAAGCAGGCCGCGCAGGACGTTCTCGCCGAGCTCGGCGGCGCTGAGGCTTTTGAGGGCGCCGCCGTACCGGCCGATGGGGGTGCGGACCGGTTCGCAGATCACGACCTCGCGCATGGCGTTTGCCTTTCGGGAGAAGGAGTCGGTGCGGTGAGGGTCACGACACTTGGCGTCGCACGAGCGTGCCGCCGATGATAAGCCGCTGGATCTCGCTGGTGCCCTCGTACAGCCTGAGCAGGCGGACCTCCCGGTAGATCCGCTCCACCGGGACGCCCCGCATGTAGCCGGTGCCGCCGTGCACCTGCACCGCGAGGTCCGCGACGCGGCCGGCCATCTCAGTGCAGAAGAGCTTGGCCGCCGAAGGCATGATCCGCCGGTCGGTGCCGCTGTCGTAGGCCGCCGCGGCCTCCCGGACAAGGGCGCGGCCCGCGCTGACGCCGGTGAACTGGTCGGCGAGCATCGCCTGGACCAGCTGATGGGTGCCGATCGGGACGTCGCCTTGGGTGTTGGTGGCCGCGTAGGCGACGGACTCGTCCAGCGCCCGCTGTGCACTGCCGACGGCGAGCGCCGCGATGTGCACCCGGCCGCGTGCCAGGGAGGTCATGGCCGCCCGGTAACCGACCTCTTCGGAGGCGCCCACGAGCGCGGACCCCGCAACGTGCACGGAGTCGAACGTGACGTCGGCGGTCCAGGCGCCCTCCTGGCCCATTTTCGCGTCCTTGGGGCCGACGGCGACCCCTCGGGTATCCGCAGGTACGAGGAACACCGCGATTCCGGGACCGTCGGAGTCCGCGTCACGGGTCCGGGCGAAGACGAGGAACAGGTCGGCGAGCGGGGCGTTGGTGATGAAGCGCTTCTGGCCGTCGATCACCCAGCTGTCGCCGTCGCGGCGAGCCCGGGTGCGCAGGCCGGCCGGGTTCGAGCCGGCGCCGGGCTCGGTGAGGGCGAAGGAGGCGACGACTTCACCCGAAGCGATCCGCTCCAGCCACTGCTTTTTCTGGACGTCGGTGCCGAAGTTGACGAGTATCTGCCCCGCGATGCCGTTGTTGGTGCCGAACATCGAACGCAGGGCAAGGGTGGTGTAGCCGAACTCCATGGCCAGCTCGACGTCCTGACGGAGGTTCAGCCCGAGGCCGCCCCACTGCCCGGGGATCGCGTAGCCGAACAGGCCCATGTCCGCCGCCACGGCCCGCAGGTCGTCGGGCATCCGGTCGGCATCCATGATCTCGTTCTCGCGCGGGATGACGTCGTCGCGGATGAAGCGCCGAACCAGGGCGAGGATGTCCGCGAATTCGTCGGCGCTGACTGTGTCGCTCATGACCACTGATCGTCGAGCAAAATCTGATGCAAGTCCAATACCAATAGCTGCTGTATTGTTTCTCTCAGCGATATAATCGCTGGATGGACTTCATCCAGCTCGAGGTGTTCCGGGCGGTCGCGCAGGAGTTGCACTTCGGCCGTGCCGCCGAGCGCCTCCGCCTGGCTCAGCCCTACCTGAGCCGGACGATCCGGGCGCTCGAAGCCGATCTCGGGGCGCCGCTGTTCGACCGCACGACACGGAGAGTGGAGCTGACCCCCGCCGGACGCGCGTTGATGAACCCCGCGGCCGAGATTCTCGCCTTGAGCGAACAGGCCCGAGCCGAGGTCGAGGCGGCGTACCGGGGGGACAGCGGGCGCGTGCGGTTCAGCTTCGCGGGCCCGTCCTCGCAGTCCATGGTCGGCCTACTGGCTCGGACGGTGCGCGAGCGGTTCGGCCGCATCAATTTGGTCTTCCGGCCCGGTCGGTACGGCCCGGTCGTGGTGCGCGAACTGCTGGAAAAAAGCACCGACCTGGCCATCGCGCGGTTCGAGCACGCGCCAGTGGGCGTCGCGAGCAGGCTCGTGGCCCGCGAACGTGGAGTGCTGGCGGTTCCCTCGGCCCACCCACTTGCCGGCGCGGCCGCGGTCTCCTTCGCCGACCTTCGGGGTGAGTCGTTCATCGCGCTGCCGGAGGCCGCCGGCTCCGCGGTGCGGGCGATGTTCGTCGCCGGGTGCCACGCGGCCGGGTTCGCGCCGAACCTAGTGCAGACGGCACCGGACTCGTGGACCTGTGTCGCGCTGGTGGCCGCGGGAGTGGGGCTGCACGTCACCACGGACTCGGCGGTGGAACACATGGCCCTCGACAGCGTGCAAGTGGTTCCCTTCGCGGAGGAGACCACGCCGATCTCCGGCTATCTCCTGTGGCGTCGGGACGACTCCGATCCCGCGCTCGCCAAAGTCCTTGTGGTTTCCGAGCTCGTGCTGCCGACCGTGGCCTGAGCTACCCGACGCGCGCGTGGTCGATGAACGCGGTCACCGCGTCCACTGTCGCGTCGGGCTGCTCGTCGGGAATGAAGTGCCCGGCTTTCGCGATGACGACGCCGGTCACGTTCTCCGCCCAGGGGCTGAGGGAGGCGGCCATGTCGGGGATCGAGCCGTGGGAGCTGGAGATTCCCAGGACCGGGACGGTCAAGTGCCCTCGTTCGAGCGTCTCTCGGTTTTTACGCGCTGATTCCTCGCCGTCGCGGAAGTAGGCGAGAAATGCTCGGAGCCCTCCCTCGGCGGCGATGGAGGCGGCGTAGTGGTCGATGTCGGCGCTGTCGAACGTGTTCGGGGACAGGGTCTTGGCCCTCAAGAACCAGCCGACGTAGTCACGCTCGCGGCCGGTGATCAGCGTCTCGGGCAGTTCGGGCACCATGTGGAATGCCAGGTGCCAGGTCTTCCAGGCCCGTTCGGGATCGGTGGGGATGGTGTCCGGGAGGGTGATTCCGGGAATGCCGGCGTCGAGCAGGGCGACGCCGTGCAGGCGGTCTTGGTAGCTCAGGGCGAGCGAGAAGGCGACGCAGGCTCCGATGTCGTGGGCGACGAGCCAGTACTTCGGCACGTTGAGCGCGGTCAGCGCCGCCTGGACGCGCGAAGCGACGGTATGACTGTCGTAGCTCCCTTGAGGACGGTCGGAGTGGCCCTGTCCCGGCAGGTCGATCGCGATCACGTGGAAGCGCTCGGCAAGCCGCGGCATCACCTGGTGCCAAGCCCACCAGGTCTGCGGGAATCCGGCGAGCAGGACGACGGTGGTGCCGCTCGACGGACCGCCTTCTACGGCGTGAAGCTGGATTCCTTCCGCGTCGACCCAGCGGTGGGTGAAGCCCACGAGGTCGCGCAGCGGCAGCCCGGGGACGTGGTTCTGGTCGGGCGAGCGGTTCGGGGCGATGGCGGTGTCGGTCATATCTCGAGCCTAGCGCATCATGAACTGAACGGTTCACGATGCGCTAGGCTCGAGGACACGAAGGGCCGGCTGGAGAACGGGGTGTATACGCCGATGGCCGGGAAGAAGCAGTTCGACGTGGACGTCGCGCTCGACGCGGCGATGGTCCGGTTCTGGCGGGCCGGGTACGCCAACACCTCGCTCGACGACCTCTCCAGGGCGACCGGATTGAACCGGAGTTCCCTCTACTCCTCGTTTCGCGACAAAGACTCGCTCTACCTGCGCTGCCTGGATCGCTACGCCGTCCGGTACGGGGGCAGGTACGAGCAGGCGCTTTCCGTCGGTGCGTCTGGGGAACCGTTGCGGGCGATACGGGCGTTTTTCGAGGTCACCCTCCAACGTATCGCCGACCCCGAGGTGCCGGACGGATGTCTGGTCGCTCAGACCGCGATGGCGGCACCGGTACTCAGCCCCGCTATCGCCGCGCGGGCGATCGAAGCCGTGGGGCTTCAGCGCGCACGGCTGCGGACCGCCTTGAACACCGCGGCGTTGGCCGAGGGCGACGCCGAGAACTACGCCACTCACATCGTGGCGGTCAACCAGTCGCTGGCCGTGATGAGCAGGGCCCGGGCGAGTCAGAAGCAGCTCCGCGCGATCGTCGACATCAGCATCAGCGCGCTCTCGCATGCTCTGCGCGGCCGGGGCTAGAGCCAAAGCCGTTCAGTTAGCTGGTGGCGGTGGTTGTCAAGATCGTCGCGTTTCGGCGTGTCGTGACGTGAGGTAGCGAAGCTCCGAGGTAGGAGAGGGCGTCCGCCAAAGACATCCTCACTGCCCCGGGAGCTTCGCTGAGTACGGATTCTGTCATCACGCGCGTCGTTAGGGTGGCTGGTCGACGGTTCGCGCCAGGTCATGTCGGTGAGTTGACCCGGATCGTGCCGTTCGAAATGGTCGATGCGGTCCTGGCCGACACCGGCACTGTCGAGTCCCGGGTCCGGTTGCTGCCCTCCCGGGTGGTGGTCTACCTGCTCCTGGCTGCGGCGTTGTTCGCTGATCTGGGCTATGGGCAGGTGTGGTCACGGATGATCAGCGGCCTGGACGGGCTGCGGATCGGGTTTCCCTGCGCGAGCGCACTGGCTGGGGCGCGGCGCCGGATCGGTGTCGCACCGTTGCGGGCGTTGTTCGACCTGGTGCGTGGCCCGGCGGCAGGGGTGGCCACGGCCGGGGTGTACTGGCACGGCCGGTTGGTGACCGCGGTCGACGGCACGTCGATGTGCTGCCCCGAGAGCATCGCGAACCTGGCCGTGTTCCGCCGTGGCGGCGGGAACCACGGCGGGACCGGCTATCCGATGCTGCGGATGCTGGCACTGGTGGCCTGTGGCACCCGCACCATCATCGACGCCACGTTCGGCACCGACCGGGTCGGGGAGACCCGCTACGCCCACGACCTGCTCGCGGTGTTGCGTGCGGGGATGATCGTGCTCGTCGACCGCAACTTCGCCGTCGCGGCCTGGATCACCGCGGTGGCCGACACCGGCGCGGACATGCTGATCAGGGTCAAAAGCAACCGCAAGCTCCCGGTCGTGGGACGGCTACGGGACGGCTCGTATCTGTCCATGATCGGGCCGGTGCGGGTGCGGGTCATCACCGCGCAGATCACGATCACCACCAGTGCCGGGTCACGAAGCGAGGCCTATCGGCTGATCACCACGATCCTCGACCCAGGCATCCCGGCGGCCCGCATCGTCGAGCTTTACCACGAACGCTGGGAGATCGAGACCGCGTTCCTGGAGATGAAGTCCACGATCCTGGGCGGACGCGTGCTGCGCGCTCGCACCCCGCAAGGGATCGAGCAGGAGATGTATTCCCTGTTGATCGCCTACCAGGCGCTGCGGATCGCGATTGTGGACGCCGGTCTCGCTCACCGTGATCTCGATCCGGACCGCGGGAGCTTCACCGTTGCTCTCAACGCCGCCCGTGAGCAGCTTGTCCTGGCCGCGGGCGTCATCGCCGACACCGTTATCGATCTTGTCGGGAAGATCGGCAGCAGTGTCCTCGATCACCTCATGCCCACTCGCCGGACCCGGACCAACCCGCGTGTGGTCAAACGGGCCATCTCCAAGTTCGTCGCCTCCGCGACGAAACGACGTCATCGCGGACCCAGCCGCACGGCCATGATCAGCATCAACATCCTCACCACCGCCGGTACTTGACACCCCACCAACCGGGCTAACTGAACGGCCTTGGGGCTAGAGCCTGTCGCAGCCTGGGGTGTGGGATCGCGCACTCCCAGTGGATGTCGACTTGCCCACGATATCTAATCTGTATTAAATAAAGTGACCCAGCGAAGGAGACGCTCATGCGCGACGCGGTCATCGTCGATGCGGTCCGGACACCGATCGGCAGACGCAACGGGGCGCTGGCCGGCGTTCACCCCGCTGAGCTCACCGCACATGTCCTCACCGCACTCGTCGAGCGGACCGGGCTGGCGCCGGGCGATGTCGACGACGTGATCTGGGGCTGCGTTTCACAGGTGGGCGAACAGTCGGCCAATCTCGGTCGGGTCGGCGTGCTGGCCGCGGGGTGGCCTGTGTCGGTGCCCGGCACGACCGTCGATCGCAAGTGCGGTTCGAGCCAGCAGGCGGTGAGCTTCGCCGCCGCGGGCGTGATCGCGGGCCACTACGACTTCGCGATCGCGGGCGGAGCCGAGTCGATGAGCCGGGTGCCGATGGGCTCGAACGTCCAGGGCGCCAAGCCCTACCCGGACGGTGTGCTCGAGCGGTTCGGGGTTGAGCGGTTCGACCAGGGGGTCGGCGCCGAGATGGTGGCAGCCAAGTGGCGCTTGTCGCGCACGCAGCTTGACGAGTATTCGGCGCGCTCACACGAGCGCGCAGCGGCCGCGATCGACTCGGGCGCGCTGGCCGGGCAGCTCGCCCCGCTTCCAGGCATGCTGGCCGTCGACGAGGGCCTTCGCCGCGGTACGACCGTGGAGACGCTGGCCGGGCTGAAGACCGCATTCCGGGAAGACGGTGTGATTACCGCGGGCAACGCTTCCCAGATCTCGGACGGTGCCGGCGCGCTGCTCATCACGACTTCGGAGACCGCCCTGGCTCACGGCATGACGCCGATGGCGCGGATTCATTCGGCCGCGATCGCGGCCGACGACCCGGTCATCATGCTCACGGCGCCGATCGGCGCGACGGCGAAGGTGCTTAAGCGATCCGGGTTGAGCATCGATGACATCGGCGCCTTCGAGGTGAACGAGGCATTCGCTTCCGTGCCGCTGGCGTGGCAGGCCGAAACGGGAACGACCGGTGACGTGCTCAACCCGCTCGGCGGTGCGATCGCGGTGGGTCACCCGCTCGGCGGGTCCGGCGCGATTCTGATGACCAGGCTCGTCCACCACATGCGGAGCCGGCGGATCCGCTACGGCTTGCAGACCATGTGCGAGGCCGGCGGGCAGGCCAACGCCACCATTCTCGAACTCCTTTGACCATTGATACCCGCAGGAAATCAATCGATACTTAGTCCGGCATTGCCGATAGCCGGGCGCGCGGGTGAAATAAGTGGTGTGCAAGATAGTGCACTTTCTCATCGCTCAACCACGAAGTCGGGAGTATCTGTGTCGCTCACCACGCCCCATCACCGGATTGACCTATCTGGGATGAACGCGATCGTCACCGGGGCGAGCAGGGGGATCGGAGCCGCGGTGTCAATCGCGCTCGCCGGTGCGGGCGCTCGAGTTGTCTTGGTCGGACGTGTGCGGGAAACCTTGGAAGCAGTCGCCCGCCGATTGCCGAACGATCCGGTCGTCGTGGTCGCCGATGTTGCGCATCCGGAGGCCCCCCAGTCGATCGTCGAGCAGGCCGAGGCGGCCGTAGGCCAGTTCGACGTGCTGGTGAGCAACGCCGGTGGCGGGGACGCCGTCGGTCCTGCGAACACTCTCAGCGTGGACCAGGCGGATGCGTTGTGGGCACTCAACCTGCGGGCGCCTGTCCTGCTCGGTGGGCTCGTTGCCGCGAAGATGGCAGAGACGGGTGGTGGCAGCGTGGTGAACATGTCCTCTGGACTCGGCCAGCAGGGGATGCCGGATGTCAGCCTGTACAGCGCGGTCAAGGGTGGCTTGGACGCGGCAACCCGCTCGCTGGCCGCTGAGTGGGGGTCCGCGTCGGTCCGGTTCAACGTGGTGAGCCCGGGAATCACTCGCACCGAGCTCGGCGCCTGGATTGCCGCGGACGAGAAGGCGCAGAGCAAATATCTGGAGAAGGTACCGCTGGGCCGGATCGGCGAGCCGGACGACGTCGCCGCCACGGTGCTCTTCCTGAGCTCCCCGGCAAGTGCCTACATTACGGGCCAGACACTGGCTGTCGACGGCGGCTGGGTCACCACCGCGCCCTCCGTGTTCCCCGCTGCCTGAGCGGCAGCCGGATCTGACCGTCTGCCCCGTCGGCTCAGGCCAGGGAAATCCACCAGGCACTGCGAATCCAGGGCGCGGAGTGCAACGTTGTTGTCAGTTGCCCGTTGGAAGGACACAGCGAACTGAGCGGAAGAGGGCGGCGAGTCAGCGGGCCGGTGTCACCGGAGCCAGCCAAAGCCCGGTGATTCCGTCGATCAGGCCGTTCGCGGCGTCCTGCCAGTTGTCCCTCGGGGTGGGGAGGTCCTCGGCGATGGCCTGTTCGCGTTCCGCGGCCATGTGGACCATCAAGTGGCGGGCCATGTCGATACGTTCGGCGCGAACTTCGGCCGGGAGGTCGGGCATACAGCGGCGGAACCCGTCGACGGTCTGGGCGAGTGTGGATGACGTGCGCGACTCCTCCTCGAAGATCCCGCGCAGTGCGGGATCGGTCATGATCTGTGCGTTGAAGCGGGCGAACCAGGTCGGTGCGCCGAGCTCCTGGAGGTATGCGGTGGTCGGCTGCACCAGGCAGGCCACCCACTGCCGCAGGTTGCCGGTACCCGTGATCTCCTCGACCATCTCGGCACGCAACCGCTCGAGGTGGGCGAGGTGCTTGTGGGTGATGGCGCGGACCAGGTCGGCCTTCGTGCCGAAGTGGTAGTTCACCGCGGCGTTGTTGCCCTGTCCCGCGGTCTCGCTGATCTGCCGGTTGGACACTGCTTGGACCCCGTGCTCGGCGAACAGCCGTTCGGCTGTGCAGAGTATGGCGTCTCGGGTGACGTTCGCTCTGTCCACCCGGACGTCTCTCCGATTCATGACCACCACCTCTGTTGCCGGGGATTTTACGTGCGGGACCACGTGCGCCCGTGCCGTGGTCGGAATGTCCTGGTGAATTAGAACCCGCGAGCTGTATCAGGCGCATCTCGGTGCGCAGCTCCGGCGCTGGTCGCGAACGTGCTGGGGGTCACGGCTCGGTAAGACGCAGTCCACCCGTGTTTAAATCACCTGCTTGACTTCTGGTTCGACGGTCTGTTGTCTGGAGAGATGAAGATCACTGGCCGAGACAGGCCTACACGTCCCCCGCTGGCGCCGGTGACGCCGACCGACCTGGGTTTCGATCCCGACGCCCTGCGCGTGAAGTACCGCGCCGAGCGCGATCGCCGTCTCCGCCCCGACGGCAGTGCACAGTACCAGCCAGCCGAGGGCGATTTCGGCTACTACGCCACCGATCCCTACGCGGATTCCGGGCGCACCAGGCCACCGTTGCATGACAAGGTCGAGGCGGTGGTCATCGGCGGCGGTTTCGGCGGTCTGCTGGCCGCCGCGCGACTGCGGCAAGCCGGCGTCGGGAGTATCCGGATGATCGAGAAAGCCGGTGATTTCGGCGGGACATGGTACTGGAATCGCTATCCCGGCATCCATTGCGACGTCGAGTCGTATGTGTACTTGCCGCTGCTGGAAGAGGTCGGCTACCTGCCGGAGTGGAAGTACTCGCCCGGTGCGGAGATTCTCCGGCACGCCCAGGCGATCGGCCGGACTTTCGACCTCTACCAGGACGCGTGCTTCAACACCGCGGTCGAGGAGCTCCGCTGGGACGAAGACGAAGTGGAATGGATCGTCCGCACCGACCGCGGTGACCGGATGCGTGCGCAGTACGTGGTCATCTCGAACGGAACGCTGGACCAGCCGAAGCTCCCCGGTATTCCGGGTATCGAGACCTTCCGGGGACACACGTTTCACACGAGCAGGTGGGATTACTGCTACACCGGCGGCGACGCCGACGGTGGCCTCACAGGGCTGGCCGACAAGCGGGTCGCCATCATCGGTACGGGTGCCTCGGCCATCCAGGTCGTGCCGCACCTCGGGCGTGACGCAAAGCAGCTCTACGTCTTCCAGCGCACGCCGTCCACGGTCGACGTGCGGGGCAATCGCCGTACCGACCCGAGCTGGGCCGGGTCGCTGACCCCGGGTTGGCAGCAGCGGCGACGGGACAACTTCCTTACCGCGGTCACTGGTGGCCAGGTCGAGGAAGACTTGGTGGCGGACGGTTGGACCAGCAGCGCGCGTCTGCTCCAGAGCCTCATAGCGACAAGCACACACGCCGATCTCTCGGCGGAAGAACAAGGGAGAGTCGCCGAACTCGCCGACTTCCAGAAGATGAACGAATTGCGTGCCCGGGTGGCTGGTGAGATCGAGGATCCAGTCACGGCCGAGATCCTGAAGCCCTGGTATCGCTACATGTGCAAACGGCCGGCGTTCAGCGACAGCTATCTGCAGACGTTCAATCGTCCCAACGTGGAAGTGATCGACACCGCTGATCAAGGCGGGGTTGAGCAGGTCACCGCGACGGCGGTCGTGGTCGGCGGGCAGGAGTACGAAGTCGACTGCATCGTCTTCGCGACCGGGTTCGAGCTCGGCAAGTCGGATGTGCTGAGCGGCCGGCTCCCGGTGTACGGCCGCGACGGACTCTCCCTCCTGGAGCACTGGGACACCGGCCTGCGGACACTGCACGGCTCCACCAGTCACGGTTTCCCGAATCTGTTCCACCTCGGACTTCTCCAGAACGCCGGCGCGATCAACTACGTGCACGGCCTCGACGAGCATGCGACGCATCTCGCCGAGGTCGTCGCCGAGGCCCGCAAGCGCGGTGCCCGCTGGGTCGAACCGACCGCCGCGGCCGAGCAGGCATGGATGGACAGGATTCGGAGGAAATCGCCGGACCGCTACCGCTTTCTGCTCGAGTGCACGCCGGGCTACTACAACAGCGAAGGCACCCCGCGGGAAGAGAGCGAGGGGTTCGACGGCGGGCCGATCGCCTTCCATCAGCTGTTGCGGCGGTGGCGATCGGATGACGGCTTCGCCGAGTCCATGGTGTAGGCGCGTTGACCGGCAGGACGCTCCCGAGCCGCGTCGACGACTCGGGAGCGTCCCACCCGGTGAACACCAGATGGGACATCGAACGGCTCGTCCCGCTGAACAGACTGTGGAGCTCCAACGGCGTCGCGTTCGGTCCGGACGGCCGGCTGTACGTGGCGGAGTTCCTGCCGGTCGGCTCAGCGCTGTGGACCTGGTGTCGGGAGACATCGAGACCATCGTGCCCATCGGCGGGCCGGTGCCGTCGCCCGACGACCTCGTGCCATGTACATCACCGACCTGGTGCCCGGCCGGGGGTGGCGACGCGACCTGGCCGGCGAGTACACGCTGGTGTCCGACGAGGTCGCCGTACCCAACGGGATCACCTGTGTGGGTGACCGGCTGTTCGTCAGCGAGATGCGGCCGGACGACCGTCTGCTGGAGCTGTTCACCGACGGCCGTGAGCAGAGGGTGCTGACCGGCGGGCTGGCCATGGCCAACGCGATGCAACTCGGCCAGACGGCTGTCTCTACTACCCGCACATGCTCACCGGTCGGATCTGCCGGAATCAGCTCGGTGGCGGTGGGTCCGAAGTGTCGCCGAGGACATGCACGAGCCGGTCGCGGTCCGGTTCGACAAGGCGGGCATGCTGACGGTCATGTCCCGCGGTGTGGCGGGGATCGTGACCCGCATCGACCTCTTCGGCGGCGGTGCCCGGTCGGTGGTCGTCACCGGCACCGTGGGGCTGGACAACGCGGCCTTCGACGGCGAGAACCGGATGTTCGTGTCCAGCTTCGCTAGCGGCGGGATCGCCGAAGTGCACCAGGACGGCAAGACGCGCGCGGTGGTGCCGCAGGGGTCACCGCCAACACCGCTTCGTTAATGTGGCGGTGTGCATGATCTTGTGTTGTGGCATGGGCGACGCGTGAGACGAGGGCGGCTCGGGATCGGGTGGCCGATCGTGTGGCTATCGGTGTGGTGACGCAGATGTTTCCGCCGGAGTTGGTGGACGCGGCGGTTGTGGGGACGGGGGTGATGGAGCAGCGTGATCGAAATCTTCCGTCTCGGTTGATGGTGTATTGGGACCGCCCGGGTATGAGCGAGCGGGCCGGGCCTGCCGATGGGTATTTCGGCTCAAGTCACACTTCAGGCGAAGGGAAGACTTGGTGAGAACACGACCTTCGGCCTGTCCTCGCCCGCTTAAGCGCCATACTTCACATTCCAGGAGACATCCATGAAGGCACCTCTCGCCGTTCTTGTGTCGGGGGCCATGCTCTCGAGCTTGTCGCTGTGGGCTGTCGCGGACGCCGTCCCTGCCGCGACCACGACGTCCGCGGTCGTGGGTCTGCCCGGCGCGTTCAATGCCATTACGGACGTGCCCGGTATCGACGTCGGTCAGGTCCAGTCGATCCACGCTCCCTACCTGACGGGCACCACCGTCGTCCACGCCACCAAGCTGGCGGTAACCGGGGTCGACCAGCGCGGCGGCGCACCGGCCACCAAAGAGACCGACCTGCTGAACCCGGAGAACGCGAACCCCGGGGTGAACGCGGTGATGCTCGGTGGAAGCAGCATGTACGGCCTCGGCGCGACCGACGGAGTGATCCGCTGGCTCGAGGACCGCGGCGAAGGGATCACCACCGGCCCGGGCGTGGCACCCATCGTCCCGGCCGCGGACATCTATGACCTCGGCCGAGGTGGGAACTTCGAGGCGACGACCAAGCCCGCATGGGGTTATCTCGCGGCCGAGGCCGCCAAGACCGGGCCGGTGCGGGAAGGAAGCGTGGGAGGCGGCGCGGGCGCGGTCTCCGGCGGCCTGAAGAGTGGAGTCGGGACAGCCAGCGTCGACCTCGGCAACGGCATCGTCGTCGGGGCGATCGTTGTGGTCAACTCCGCAGGCTCGGCGGTCGATCCCCGGGACTGCTCGCTGTACGCACAGCGGTTCGAACTCGCCGGCGAGTTCCGCGGACTGACCACTCCGGCAGCGGCGGACTGCAAGCACACCAGTGCGGCAAGTCCCCAGGCCGCGCTGAACACGACGATCGCGGTCGTTGCGACGAACGCTCCGCTGGAGAAAGCGGCGGCGGCCAGGATGGCCGAGAACTCGCATGACGGAATGGCGCGTGCCATCGACCCGATTCACACGCTCTATGACGGTGACACGGTCTTCGCGATGTCCACCGGTTCCAGAGACGCACTGCGAGTCAATAATCCCGACGAAACCGCGCAGCTCACTGGCATCTTCGCGGCGGCCGAAGTCACCTTGTCCCGGGCTATCGGCCACGCGCTCCTGGGAGCAGTGACCGCTGGAGGGATCAAGGGTTACTGCGACACTTACCCGTCGGCCTGCGCCCATCTCGCGCCGGTCTCGCCTGCTCGGCAGGGCACGGCACCGGACGTGACCCAGGCGTCGGTGAACCGCGCGGCGAACGCCCTTGCTGCCGGTGTCCCACCGCTTCCGTGACCGCTCGCGTTCTGAAGGTGACGGTCGCCGAGCCCAGTGAAGGTCGGCGATGTCGACTCAAACTACTCGGCGAGGTGATCGTCAGTCCCGGAACCCGGCTCCGCCGTTGACGCTCCACACTTGACCGCTGACCCAGTCGGCGTCGTCGCTGAGGAGGAAGCAGATCGTGTTGGCGAGGTCTTCGGGCTTGCCGAGCCGCTCGAGGGTGCAGGCGGTGAGCATCCGGGCCTGGAATTCTTCGCTCGTGTTCCTGATGGCGGTCTCGCTGAGTACTGCGCCGGGGCTGACAACGTTCGCCCGGATGCCGTCTTTTCCGTAGGCGGACGCGATTGCCGGGTGAGCGCGTTGATACCGGCCTTCGACGCGGCGTAGGCGGGCCGGAACCGGCTCCCCGACCCACGAGGCTCCGGAGGAGGTATTGACGATGGCGCCGCCGCCGCGTTCGATCAGGTGGGGAGCGCGTGCTTGCTGATCAGCGCGTACCGATGAGGTTCGCCTGAAGAGCGTCCGCGACGTGGCGCTCTTGGACATGGACATCGCGCTCTGGGGGCACGAGTTCGCGTCGGCCAGGTCGAAGGCGACAGCGGTTGCTTCGCCGCCGGCGTCGTTAACCTGCCGAGCGATCGTTTCGGCTCCCGGCAGGTTCGCCCAGGACCAGGCGTGCTCCTTCCTCGCTCAGCCGGATGGCTGTCGCCGCGCCGACACCGCTGGCGCTCCCGGCGACCAGAATCCGTTTACCGTTCAGTCCTCGTATGTTGTTCCTCGTTGTCCTCAGAGTATTGGAGTGAGCTCTGGGCTTGCGTGCCGTGCGCACGAGTCGCAGTTCATTGAAGGAATGTGGTGACCTCGGCGGCGAACTCGGCCGGATACTGGAACAGGAAACCGTGTCCGGAGTCCGGGTAGATCTTCACCGTAGCGTTGGGCAGATGCTTGCCCAGTAGCTCCGTGTTCTTGGTCGGCACCATGATGTCGTTGTCGCCGTTGGCTACCAGCGCAGGTTGCTTGATGGCGGCCAGACGGCTCAAACACGTGGGATCTGGCGCGCCCCACTGGGTGATGGCGTCGAGCTGGGCGTCGCGAGCGCGAAGGTCTGTCGGTTCGTCGCGGCCCTCCTGGCGAGTGAAGATCCGCTGAATGAATTCCCAGCCCTTCGCGGTGCTGGTCTCGGTGGGCGGGAAGAAGAGTGACACCAGGTCGTCGCCGCTGGGCTCGTCGGCCATGGCCGCGGCGAGGACCTGTGGTGTGAATCCGTGCATGTCCTCGCCGCCTTGGGGACCGGTGCCTGCCAAGATGAGCCGCCGCGCGAGCTGGGGCCGGATCAGTGTGACTTCTTGGGCAACGAACCCGCCCAGTGAGAAGCCGAGCAGATCGATGCGCCGCAAGTCCAGGGCGTCGGTGAACGCGAGGATGTCCTGCGCGCTCGCGGTGACATCGGTACGCGGACGACCGTTCGATCCGCCTACGCCCGCATAGTCAACGAGGATTACTTCCCGCTGTTCGGCGATCGCGTCGACCAGGCTGGGGTCCCAGTTGTCGAGGTTGCCGCGGAAGTGCTGAAGGAAGAGCAGTGGCACGCCGTCCGTGGTGGCGTTGCCGAAGCGGCGGTAGGCATAGCGGATGCCATCGGCCGCGTTGATGGACAGGTTGGGCGCGGTGAGCTGGCTCGTGGTCATCGTGAACTCCTTGATAGATTATGTCCATACTCTATCCATGGCGGCCCCGGATGGCAACCGATAGATGTCGGGCTTCATCTATAGTGGCGGTAGTTCGAGAGGAGTCGTCGTGGGACGAGCATCGCAAGCGGATGCAGCACAGCATCGTGACGAGGTTGTCGAGGCAGCGTCGCATCTGTTCCGAGAACGGGGCATAGTCGCAGTCAGCGTGCCCGAATTGATGGCCGCAGCCGGACTGACACACGGTGGCTTCTACCGTCATTTCGAGTCGAAGGACGCCCTGGCGGCTATCGCGGTTACGGCAGCCTTCGCCTCCCAGGTCACGCAGATCGAACAGGTTGTCGTCGACAACCGGGACGATATCGAGTCGGCGCGCCGGATTTTCCTCGACGACTACCTGAGCGTGGAGCATCGCGACAGCGCGGGTGACGGCTGCCCGAACGCCGGCTTGGCGACCGAGGTCGCGCGGCTACCTGACGACAGCGACATCCGCACCGCCTTCACAGCCGGCCTGCATCAGATGGTGTCTGCGATCGGCAAGGTCGGAGCGGGCGAGGAGGGGGAGGCGCTGGTGGAACTCTCGACCTTGGTCGGAGCGATGGTGCTGGCCCGGGCCGCGGCCGGCGACGAGGTGTCCGACCGGATTCTGCGCGAGGTGCGCCGCAGCCTCGATCGGCGCTGACCACTCCGAGCCGGGCAGTTGGTGGCCTTAGCCCGAGTTGTGGCCAGGCGATTGTGCGCAAGCAGGGCGCAAAAGTGGAAAAGCGCCCGCGTCCGGTATGCCAATGGTCAGTGGTCGGTGTGGTCGCGCAGGCAGTCGATCAGGGTGTCGAGGGACGCTTCAAGGGCGACGGTGTCACGGCGGGCCTGGGTGAGCACCAAGCCGCCCTGAACGGCGGCGAGCAGGGCGAGGGCGAAGCGTTCCGGGTCGACCCGGTCGGGAAGTTTGCCGCGTTCCCGCATCGCGAGCAGGCCAGACCGTAGGTCTTCCTCCCATCGGTTGAAGCCGGCCAGTAGGTCGGTCCGCGCCTCCGGGGCGGACCTGGACAGCTCGCTGCTCAGGCTGCCCATCGGGCAGCCCTGTTGGTTGCGCCCATCCCGGTGGATGCTCACGATGACGTCGCGCCATGCCTCCAACGCCTCGATGCTGTCGAGGTTGGCGAGCAGCGGTTTCTGTACTCCGAGCACGCTGTCGCGCTGGTGGTTGATGACCGCGTGGACAAGGCCTTCCTTGTCGCCGAAGTAGTGGTAGATCTGCGAGGCGCTCACCCCGGCGGCGGCCTGCACGTCCTCGATACTCGTGCGTCCGACGCCGTGTTCGTACATCAGCGCGGCCGCCTCGGAGACGATGCGCCGGTGCGTTTCCTGACCCTTGCGGGTGAGGCGTTGACCGCTTGCCGCTGTCCCGACGGGTACTGGTGCCATGGAGCCAAGGTAGCACATTGTGGAATGAAAACTACAAAGATGTCTGTGGCTTGGCTCTCAAGGTTGTTGCTCTCTGATGTCTTGGTGCACTGTGGACTTCCCTGAGTTTCACCGTTTCCGTGGTCGCCCGTGAATGTCGGGTCGTGAGGCACACCTTCTTCCGGGTGGCTCCCGGAGAATCGGTTCGCCGACGCGTCCGGCGTGCGCATGAGGTCTGTAACTGCAGTTCGGCGCGGTGAATCAGTCTCTTGGGCGCCTGTTCATCGGTACTCGCCTGTGTCGATGGCCTCAGTTTTGTAGTTGAAATTCCATTTTTGAGTGTGCATCATCAGGGGACCACTTCAAACACGGGTGGCCCGTCGACCGGGCCCTGAACGCAGGAACGAAGGTGGCCGGCATGGCCCAGCACAAGACCGAAATCCGGGACGGTATGCACGTCGAGTGGGACGTACCGATCACCATGGAGGACGGCGTGGTGCTGCGTGCCGACGTCTTCCGGCCGGTCGCCGAGGGGCAGTACCCGGTGATCATGAACCACGGTCCCTACGCCAAGGGCATCGCGTTCCAGGAAAGCTTCTCGATGTTCTGGGAGCCGCTTGTCGAGGAGTACCCGGAGGTCCTGGAAGGCTCCACGAACGCGTACCAGAACTGGGAGACCGTCGACCCCGAGCGCTGGGTGCCAGACGGCTATGTGGTGGTCCGGGTCGATTCGCGCGGCGCGGGTCGCTCACCCGGGTTCATGGACATCTTCTCGCCGCGCGAGACCCGTGACTACGCGGCCTGTGTCGAGTGGGCTGGTACGGAGTCATGGAGCAACGGCAAGGTCGGCCTGCTCGGAGTCTCTTACTACGCGGTCAGCCAGTGGCTCGTCGCGGCCCAGCGCCCGCCGCACCTCGCCGCGATCATCCCATGGGAGGGTGCGACCGACTACTACCGCGAGTTCACCCACCACGCGGGTCTGCTCAACGAGTTCGTGTCCAAGTGGTACCCCGGCCAGGTGCGCGTCGCACAGCACGGCGTCGGCGATCGCGGCCCGCGCAGCCCGAACACCGGCGAGACGATCGCCGGCCCCGAGACCTTGAGCGACGAGAAACTGGCCGCCAACCGTCGGGACGCCATCGCTGACCTCCTGGCCCACCCGCTCAACGACGAGTTTTACGCCGAGCGTTCGGCGGACCTGCCGAAGATCACCGTCCCGCTGCTGTCGGCCGCCAACTGGGCGCACGGCCTGCACAGCCGCGGCGGCTTCGAGGGCTGGGCGCAGGCGTCCTCGGAACACAAGTGGCTCGAGGTGCACGGCCTTGGCCACGTCACGGAGTTCTACACCGCGCACGGCATGGATCTGCAGAAGCGGTTCTTCGGCCACTTCCTGAAGGGTGAGGACACCGGCTGGGACCGGCAGTCGCCCGTCGAGCTCAACATCCGCCACGTCGACGGCGGTTTCGAACTTCGTGGCGAGCAAGAATGGCCGCTGGCACGCACCGAATGGACGAAGTTCTACCTGCACACCGGTGACGGTTCGCTGTCCACTGAGGCCCCCGCCGACCGGAACACGGCCGGCTTCAAGGCTTTAGGGGAGGGGCTGACCTTCACCACCGAGCCCTTCACCGCGCCGACCGAGATCACCGGCCCGGCGGCTGCACGGCTCGTGGCAGCCTCCAGCACCACCGACGCCGACCTCTTCCTCACCCTGCGCGTGCTCGACCCGCAGGGCCGCGACATCCGTTTCGTGAGCGCGCTCGACCCGGCCGGCGTGGTCGCCCACGGCTGGCTGCGTGCCTCGCACCGAGCGGTCGACGCCGAGCGGACCCTGCCCTACCGGCCCTGGCACCCGCATGACCACCTCGATCCGCTGGTCCCGGGAGAAGCCGTTCTGCTGGATGTCGAGATCTGGCCGACCTCGGTCGTCGTCCCGGCCGGCTACCGCCTCGCGGTGACGATCCAGGGCCGCGACTTCGAGTTCCCCGGCGACGGCCCGTGGCCCACGTCGTTCGGCGTGGAGATGAAGGGGCACGCCGTCTTTCTGCACAACGACACCGACGACCGCCCGACGAAGGTCTTCGGCGGCGTGACGACCCTGGTCTCCGGCGGCGAGGAGCCTTCCTACCTGCTCCTCCCGATCATTCCGCAAAGTCAGGAGGGCGTACGCCGGGGCCCGTTCCCCGACCGCGCCTGACCCGCAGAAAGGCATGGACCCGTGACCACGCATCCGCCCGCCACGCGCACCCCGGAGACCCACCGGCACGCCGGACGTCGGGCCGTCCTGTCGCCCTCCAGCGGGCTGTGGGTGGTGACCGCCGCCTTCACCACGTTGATGGCCTTCGGCACCGTGCCCACGCCGCTGTGGCCGCTCTACCAGGTCCGCGATCACTTCGGTCCGACCAGCGTCACCATCGCCTTCGCCGCGATGGTGGCTGGCGCCGCCGTGACGTTCCCAACGCTGGGACACCTGTCCGACCACATCGGACGCCGCAAGGTCGTCGTGCCCGCGCTGGTGCTCGGCATCGTGGCCGCGGTCGTCATGTCGGTGTGGCCGAGTCTGGCCGGGCTCATCACCGGCCGCTTCCTCACCGGCGTCGGCGTCGGCCTGATGGCGCCGACCGCCACCGCCTACATCGCCGATCTGTACCGCGCCGCCCATCCGGACCGGCCCGGTTCAGCCGACCCCGGGCTGATCTCCACCGCTGCCAACCTCGGGGGCCTCGCGCTCGGTCCGCTGGTCGCTGGGGCCCTGGCCGAATGGGTGCCCTTTCCGCTGGCGACCTCCTACGTCGTGATCGCCGTCATCATGGGCATCGCCGGTCTGCTGGTCATGCTGAGTCCGGAGACGGTGACCTCCCACGCCACCAAGGAGACCCGCCCGGTCCGCTTCGCGCTGCGCCCCGGCAACCGTGCGACGTTCGGCGCCGCAGCAGTGGTCGGGTTCTTCGCCTTCGCACTGATGGGTCTGTTCTCGTCACTCGGGGCGATCATCGTGCGCGGTGAACTGGACATCGCCTCGCAGTTCACCATCGGCCTCATCCCGTTCACCGCGTTCGCCGCGTCTGCCGTGGCACAGCTTGTGCTCGGCCGGCTCCCGCTGCCCAAGCAACTGGTGACCGGCACCGTCCTGTTCCCGGTGGGGCTGGCGTTGACGGCGCTGTCGCTCTACCAGCCGGCCTTGTGGCTTGCGCTGGTCGCTGCCGGCCTGTCCGGCTCGGGCGCGGGCCTGCTGTTCAAGGGCTCGGTCACGCAGAGCGCCATCGCCGCCGTCCCTGCCTCCCGCGCGGGCGTCTTGGCTGTTTTCTTCGTGATCGCCTACCTCGGTATGGGCCTGCCGTCGGTGGCTTTCAGCCTGCTGATCCAGCACATCCCGCTGAAGGCGACGATGATCGGCTTCGCGGCGGTGCTCTCCGTCGGGACCCTCGTCGCTGTCATCACCGCCGTCCGCACCAACCGCAAGCCGTAGGAGGCTTTCCTGGGCAGCGCATTCCGAAGCGGTTGCGCCCAGACGATGTCCGCGGAAGTGTCGGGGCAGCGGTGTCTGAGTCGAAGGCGAAGCGGGTGGAGCCAGGGCTCCAGCTGTTGGCGTTGATGGTGCCTTGGCCGCCGAACAGCGGCAGCCGGGCGAGGGGTGCTTGAACCGGTCGACGGTGTAGGTGGAATGCTGCGGTGGCATCGGCTGATGGGGCGGCTTCGGCCCCGGCGGCCTTCATTCGATCTTTGTTGATGCGGTCACAAAGTCTTCGACCAGCGTGGAGATCTGTGTGGCCGCGGGCTCGTTCAGATGTACCCCGTCCGTGGTCGTGGTGAAACCGTGACGGACTCGTCAACAGGTGAGACAGTCCGGACGTTCGAGAAAACCAATGTGAGTCCGCTTCGACGGCGCTGTTGCGCCAGTTGCCGGCTCCCGGTATCGGCGAGTCCGGTCGTTGTGTTCGGCCAGGGCGTGGATTTTCGAATGCCGGCCCGAGATGGTGAACACGGCGGTCGCTCGAAGGGGTGACAAGGACGATGCGGTGATGCGGCGCGGCTCGCCGATGCTGAAAGTCGGACTTGGGCGACGTGCCCCCTTCAGACCAGGGCGACCGACAATCGGCCAGCCGACGCTCACGCCTGATAGTGCCTTCGAGCATCAATCGGCCGATCCTCTCGTGGCCGGTGAGTTCGGTAAGGTGGCGGTCGATGTGGCATTGGTGCTGCTCAAGGCGCGACGGTTGGTGAAGATTGTTCGTGCAGAGGTCGAAGCGCGGGGTGAGCTGGCTCTGCGACGCTTCACAGTGCACGAGTGCAATGACCGGCACGAGGTTGAGTAGCGATCTTGGGTTGCGCGGATCGGCACTGTGCCGATCGGCCCGCGCGCCACGCAGGCGATGCGGGAGTCAGGAGTGACCCGGCTTCCCGTCTCACGTCGCGACGTCACAGCATTCAGCTCAGTTCACAGTGATCGTTCGCAACACCTTCATGTCAACGTGCAAGGGAGGCGTCGATCCTCCAGATGATCTGGCGGGCGATCTCGAATGGGACACTACCGGGTGGCAGTCACTGTCAGAAGACAATATCGGCCTTGAGTCATGAGATAACGGGAGAGCGCCGTGACACGTCGCGAGATGCAGATGAAGATGGAGCAGACCCGCGACCTGATCGGCAAGGTGGCGTTCACGCTCTTTCGTGAGAAGGGGTTCGAAGCGACGACCGTCGAGGAGATCGCCGCGGCGGCCGAGGTGGGCGCACGCACGGTGTATCGCCACTATCCGACGAAAGAGATGCTCGCTCTCAGTGGCTTCGCGAAGGTGTTCGAGGCTGCACTGGAAGACCTTGGGGCATGCCCGGCGTCCGGGCTAATTCGACGGCGTAGCCGCCAACGGCCCCGGCGGCGCCCGTGACGAGCAGAGTGCTGCGGGGGCGTAGCGGGAAATTGTCGAGGGCGAGTGAGGCGGTCGTCGCGTTGAGGGGGATCGTCGCGGCGAGCGTCAGGTCCATGCCGTCGGGGGCGGGAGCGATGGAGTTGAGATCGGCCACCAGGTACTCGGCCTGGGCCTTCGTTGGGCGCAGTACCGCGGAGTCGAACACGATCACCGGGGTTCCGACCTTCAGGGAGACTGCCACGCCGACCGCGTCGATCGTTCCGGCGGCGTCCAGGCCGAGACCGGAGTATTCGGCTCCCTCCTGCGGCTTGAAGACCCCGGACCACACACCGGCGTCGGCTGGATTGAGCGCGGCTGCCGCGACTTTGACGCGGACCTCCAGCGGGCCCGGTTCCGGAAGGGGGACCTCCAGGATCTCGACGGCCTCGGGTCCACCGGATTTCCTGACGACTGCTGCGCGCATGTTTCTCTTTATTCCCGTTGTCTATTCGAACTCGATGAACTCTGTGAACGATAGGCGGGTTAGTCCTTGAAACCAAGGCCTAAATTCGTGAGTAGGCATTCAAAAGTGCGTTACATCTCTGAATGGGCAGCCGGTATTTCGACCCAGCGAAGGTCGACTCCAGCTGCTCGGCGAGGTGATCGTCAGTCCCGGAATGCGCCTCCACCGTTGACTCGGGCGCCGTGCGCACGATGACCGCCTACCGGCGCACGGCACCCGAGTCCGGTTTCACTGGAGGAACGTGTTGACCTCGGCGGCGAACTCGACCGGATACTGGAACAGGAAACCGTGTCCGGAGTCCGGGTAGATCTTCATCGTGGCATTGGGGAGGTACTTGCCGAGCAGCTCGGTGTTCTTGGTCGGTATCATGATGTCGTTGTCGCCGTTGGCCACCAGCACTGGCTGCTTGATGGCGGCCAGGCGGCTCAAGCGCGTGGGATCCGGCACACCCCACTTGGTGATGGCGTCCAGCTCCGCGTCGCGAGTGCGAAGGTCTGTCGGTTCGTCGCGGTCCTCCTGGCGGGTGAAGATCCGCTGAATGAATTCCCAGCCCTTCGCCGTGCTGGTCTCGGTGGGTGGGAAGAAGAGCGTCACCAGGTCGTCGCCGCCGGGCTCGTCGACCGTGGCCGCGGCGGAGACCTGGGGTGTGAATCCGTGCATGTCCTCGCAGCCTTGGGGACCCGTGCCTGCCAAGATGAGTCGTCGCGCGAGCTGGGGTCGGATCAGTGTGACTTCTTGGGCGACGAACCCGCCCAGTGAGAAGCCGAGCAGGTCGATGCGCCGTAAGCCCAGTGCGTCGGTGAACGCGAGGATGTCCTGCGCGCTCGCGGTGACGTCGGTACGCGGATGACCGTTCGATCCGCCGACGCCCGCGTAATCGACAAGGATTACTTCCCGCTGGTCGGCGATTGCGTCGACAAGGTGGGGATCCCAGTTGTCGAGGTTCCCGCGGAAGTGTTGAAGGAAGAGCAGGGGCACGGCGTCCGTGGTGGCGTTGCCGAAGCGGCGGTAGGCGTAGCGGACGCCGTCGGCCGCGTTGATGGACAGGTTGGCCGCGGTGAGCTGGCTTGTGGTCATCAGGTAACCCCTCGACAGATTATTGCCAATTCTCCATACTTGACAGGCTTGTGAGGGCAACGGTGGTCAATCTCGGCACGCTTGGCTTCGTCGGCCGGATAGAGCCTCCACGCGTGCTTGCAGTGCGGCACCGTATTGGGAGGATTCCGTCCTAACTCGGCCGAGTATCGGGATGAGTTCGGCGGCGACGGGACCGAAGAACTCTTCGGAGTCGGTGAACTCGGTGGTGCCGTCCGGCCGGGGGTTGAGGACGACGAGTGCCTGCTGAGGATGGCGTCGAGCGATCCGCCCTCCCAGACCAGCCGATAGGGTGCCTCCACATCGACGATTCTCAGCGTGGCGTCCTGGTCAGTGACGTCGCCGTTCGAGCGTCGGCCCTGAATCTCCGCCCGGTCACGGCCTGTTCGGGCGTCGCGTCGGGGGAGAGGACCGGGTGCCACTGCGCGTACTGGTCGAATGCCACCAGCACGCGCCACATGTCCTCCACCGAAGCGGAGATTCTGGTGACCGCGGTGACGACGGGGATCTCCGTCACGGCCGGTTCTCTCTGCTGTCCTCGGGATTCACGGCACGAGGATGATCCGGCCACGTTGGCCGCCGCGGGCGAGTTGGGCGTGGGCTTCGGCGGCCTTCGACAGCGGGTAGGTCTCAGCGACCCGCGGTGTCAGCAAACCCACCTCGGCGAGCGCGGCGAGATACGACAGGCGGGTCCCTTCGACACCGGCGACGGTGAGCAGTACTGTCACGCCCCGCTCCGGCGCCGGCAGTACATCACCTCGCACGCTCACGAAGGTGCCGCCGTCGCGGACGGACGCGAGTGCGGGAGCGCCTACTGCCGCCGCGTCGAGCACGCCGTCCACGCCGTCGGGCACAAAGCGGCGCACCGCCGCACTCAGGTCCTCCTCGCGTGGCACGAACCAGGTGGCGCCATGATCGCGGAGGAACTCTTCGTCCTCGGGCCGCCCCTGTGCGACGATCCGCACTCCTCGTGTCCGGGCCAATTCGACGGCGTAGCCGCCAACGGCCCCGGCTGCGCCTGTGACGAGCAGGGTGCTGCGGGGGCGTAGCGCGAAATTATCGAGGGCGAGTGAGGCGGTCATCGCGTTCATGGGGATCGTTGCCGCGAGTGTCAGGTCCATGCCCTCCGGGGCGAGGGCGATGGAGTTGAGGTCGGTCACCAGATATTCGGCCTGGGCCTTCGTCGGGCGCAACACCGGCGCATCGAACACGATTACCGGGGTTCCGACTTTCAAGGAGACTGCCATGCCGACCGCGTCGATCGTTCCGGCGGCGTCCAGGCCGAGACCGGAGTATTCGACCCCCTCCGGCGGTGTGAAGAGCCCGGACCACACACCGGCGTCGGCGGGATTGAGCGCGGCGGCCGCGACTTTGATGCGTACCTCCAGCGGGCCTGGTTCCGGAAGGGGGACCTCCAGGATCTCGACGGCTTCGGGTCCACCGGACTTCCTGACGACTGCTGCGCGCATGATTTGCTTTCTTTCCTTTTGTCTATGGGAACGCTGTGAGTGCTATGAACTCTAGGCGAATCAGGATCAATTCGTAAGTAGGCACTTAAAAGTGCGCTACGCCCTGGGTGGGTAGCGAGCCGTCGCGGTGGAGTCGATGCGCCCATTGTGACTTAGGTCGCTGGCTGCAAAGGAATATCTTGGCTGATGTGGCGTCCTTCATTCGGTCCCTATTGATGCGGCCACGAACTGTTCGACCAGCGTGGAGATCTGTGCGGCCGCGGGCTCGTTCAGATGTACCCCGTCCGTGGTCGTGGTGAAACCGTGGCGGCGCGCGATGGCGACCCAGGTTTGCCGAAGGAAGACTCGGCGCATCGCCGCCGCGCCCATGAGCTTCTTGGTTCCGTCCCACTGGGTCGGTGTCTGGTCTGTCGCGACCAGGTCGGCAATCCGCTCGTGTGCCGGCAGGACCGGCGCCGCGGCCTGCGCCGCGACCTTGTGGATGATCGCGTTATAGGGCGCGATGAGTTCCGCCCATCGCCCGCTGGCTGTGTCGCCGAGCGGCGGAAGCGACATGAGAGCGATTCTGGCGGACGTCTCGGACTTCAGTCGGACGACGATACGGTGTAGGTTGTCCCGGTACCACTCCGGGGTCGGGCGCTGCGGGAGACGCTTGGACTTCATGTATCCGTCCGACCATTTGGCTGAAATCTGCGCGGCCACGTCGTTCGTGCCGATGAGCACCGTCACGATCGCGGGTTGGCAGGCGATGACCTCGTCCAGGCGGGTCAACAGGTTCCAAGCGAGGTCCCCGCTGATTCCGGCATTGACGGTGTCCATCGTGGGGGCCACTGCCGCGGCGACCTGGCGGACCCAGTTCGCGCTGATCATGCCTTGGGTAATGCTGTCGCCCGCGCAGACGAGCACCGGACGGCCGCTCGGGTGCGCCGCGTAACGGCGAGGGCTGATCGGTTTCGAGGTCCGCCCGATCCTGACGCGGTGTCGCTGGCCAGTGGGGTCAATGCTCGTCATGGAGCGCTCCGGTTGGATCGGGTGCGGTGTCGGTCACGAAGGATGGTCCTTTCTCCAAGCCCGCTCGGCAACTTCAGCGAACGCGTTTGATCGGGAGAACGACGATCGAGGCCAGGAGGACGAGGCCGAACGCGACAGGCCACACAGGACCGTAGGAACCGCCGAACGCGGCGACGACCACGCCGGCGAGGATGGGGCCGAGGGCCTGGCCCACGTTCGTGCCCAGGTTCGCCACGCCGAGGTCACGGCCCGCCGACTCACGGTCTGGCAGCAAATCGATGAACAGTGCCTGGTCGACGACGATGTACACGCCAAGGCCGAAGCTGCCCACGACCGACTCGACGAACATCGCCGGGACCGTCGGCCACCCGAACGGGACGAGGAAGGACACGGCCGCGATGATCGATGCGGCGACCACGAAAGGCTTACGCCTGCCGATCTTGTCGGACCATCTTCCCGAGATCACCATACCGATCAGCGCGGCGGGGAGGCCGGCGAGTTGGATCAGTGGAATGGTCTGTGCCGCCTGGGTCGCCGACAGCGCGGGCTTCACGTAGCTCTGCAGCATGTAGAGCCCGTAGACGTTCGCGATGCCGAAGCCGATGAACAACAGTACCTTCGCGATCCACGCCCACCGGTAATCCCGGTCGCCGAGCGCCCGCACGTACGAGGCGAGAAAGGCGCGGGTCCGCAATGGTTCGACGGCCAACCGCTGAGACGATCGGTCCCGGGCGAACAGTACGAAGCAGGCCGTCGTGAGCATGAGGGCCACGGCGAGCGGGAAGTACGCCGCGAGCCCGATCGCGGCGAACAGGGACCCGGCGACCACTGATCCGCCGATCCCGGCGAGATAGATGACCAGGCCGGTGACCGTCGAGAGAGCGCCGACGCGATTCTCCGGAACGCGGTCGACGACCGTGGCCATGAGCGGTCCCTGGGCGGCGCCCAGCACCACCGTGGTGAGGGAGAAGACGATCACCAGGATGGCGATGGTCGGCACAATCGGAAACAGCGCGACCAGCGCCGCGCCCGCGACACCCCCGGCGGCAATCCAGGGTGCCCGGCGACCCCACTTCGATCGAGTCCGGTCCGACAGCAGGCCGACGACCGGCTGGATCAGCATCGAGATGAGCGCCCCGACCGTCGTCACGAGCGACAGGCTCGTCGCTCGTGAGGAGTTGAACTGGGCCAGGAGCCCCAGTAGCCGGTGCTGATCCGCCGTCGGTGTCAGCGTGCCCGCATCGACCTGCGCCTTCAGCGTGTTGAGGGCTTGCAGGTTCACGTGCGCGTCGGCCCCGGCGAAGATGTGCGCGAACTCTAGCTGCTGAACGTGAAGCGGCACCAGAATGCTGGACATCGACCCGAACAGCAGGACGAGCCCGAGGCAGGCAAGAGCGTAGAAGTATGTGTACCGGCGGAAGGCTCGAGTCTTCGGCTGGTAGCGCACGGCCACCGTCGAGCCGGTTTGCTTGGCCGCGTCGGCCGACGGCGTGTCGGTAGTCATCGGGCCGCAGACGGTGCAGTCGACATGGGGACCCCTTCGTTGGGGAGGTGAGCTTCGGCCTGGTCCTGGTGAATTCGTCCTAGTGGGACAGTCGTGCGATCACACTGTCGACGTCGAAGTCATCGATCCAGGCCCCCATCGTGTCGAGCAGGGCGGGCGACAGATGTGGCATCAGATGGAACTCCGTTTCATGGCGAGTCCGTCAAGAGCACGTTTCCAGCAGGCTAACACGGGCGTCGCCAGCAGTGGACAAAAACTTCTGAAACCTTATTCTAGTTGAGTAAGCTGCGACACGGGTCAAGCCGGTCTTCGTCCGCCACCTCGGGCACGGGCTCACTCTGCCGCGGCATGAGCAGGACCGGCGAGTCTGGCGTGGACCGCGGTTGTCATCCTTGGAGCACAGCGTGGGTCGAATGCCGATTGTCGACTACCTCGTCCTTGACGAGCGTGCGGACTGCCGGGCCTGGTACTTCGACCGGCGCACCGCCTGCAGCGGGACGGTCCTCAGCCGCGTCGTCCACGACACACTCCGAGTCGGTGTCGCCTGATATGATCGCTCCCGTGACAGACGCTGATTCGCAGGTCCCGCTGCCTGTCGGGATGATGACGAGTCGTCAGCTCGCCCGTCGGGCACGGCTCATCGAGACCGTGATCGCGCTTGTCGCCGAATCCGGTACGACCTCGATTCAGATGCGTGACGTGACTGATCGGTCCGGGGTGGCGCTGGGCACCGTTTACCGGTACTTCCGGTCGAAGGACCATCTTCTGGCCGCCGCGTTCGCTGAGTGGCAGGGCAAACTCACGCGCCGAATCGTGTCTTCGCGGCGCGATGAGAACGAGGATTCGCTGCCGTTGGTGAGGGACTTTCTGCGCCGCGTCCTGCAGGCATTCGATCGTGCTCCCGGCATGGCCGTGCTCATGATGCAGATGACGGCTTCGTCCGATCCGGATGTGCAGCAGCTCATCGAGCAGGGTAGCAGCGGCTTTGACGTCGCGTTCGATCACTTGCTCGCGGCGGAACCCCGCGATGACGTCTCCTACATCCGACTCGCGATCGGTTGTGTTCTGGTGGACGCGGTCAACCGTATGTCCAATGGACGGGCCACCTTCCAGGAAACGCTGCCCCAGGTCGAAGGCGTCGCCGACATCCTGTTGAGCACGCGTGGCCGGCGGTCCGCTTCGTCGCGCAAGAGTCGCTCGCAGCGGACTCCGGCCTGATCCGGGCCGAGCCCCACTGTCGGTAGAAGCCTGTTTCTCCTTGCGCTCGAGCGCGCCCCGCATACCCATGTCGCGCTGATGTTACTGTTGCGAATTGTGAAACCGCGTTCTAGACTGGTACAGTCACTGCCAATCGGAGCCTGTGCTACAAACGCCCGATCCGGTATCGAACGTCCACGGGGAGGCGTGCTTCTGGGCGTTAACGCCGGCCGGGGACATCAGCTTCGTCAGTCACGCATCCACGTGAACGCAGCCACGATCCGGAATGGCGAGAGGAAATCATGAACGTCTTCCCCCATGACGATGTCCGCGCAACCGTCGAGAGGCTCAATCGATGAGCGACCAGGTATTCCGGTGGGGAATCTCCAGCCCCGGCGCCATCGCCGTGGAGTTCGCCCGCTCGATTCGCACCGCGCCCTTGGCCGAGGTAGTCGCTGTGGGCTCCCGTGACCTCGGCCGCGCAAAGGTGTTCGCCGACGAGCATGGCATCGGCTCGGCTTTCGGTTCGCTGGAGGACCTGGCCGCGTCGCCCGACGTTGACGGCGTGTACGTCTGTTCACCCGTGTATGCGCACGCCGCCGCGGTCGACGTCATTGCCGCAGCGGGGAAAGCGATTCTCATCGAGAAGCCGTTCGCGACCTCCGCAGCGGCCGCCGCGGCGATGTTCGCGACCGCGAAACGGCACAACGTCTTCCTCATGGAAGCGATGTGGACCCGGTTCCTCCCCGCCTGGCAACAGATCCGGGGCTTGGTCGACGGAGGTCGAATCGGCGAGGTCCGCGCTGCCTCGGCCAACTTCGGTTTCCCGCTACTCGGGGGAGCGCGTGACGACTTTCTCCTCGATCCGGCGAAGGGTGGCGGAAGTCTCCTGGAGATCGGTGTCTACCCTGTCCAGCTGCTCCAGGACTATTTCGGAACGCCAACCCGGGTCGAAGCCGCCGTCATCGAGTCCGAGACGGGAGTCGACCTCAGCGTCGCGGCAGCCCTGACCTTCGGTGACAAAATCGCGTCCTTGCAGTCGTCCATCACGCAGATGCTGCCGAGCTCGGCAACTATCAGCGGCAGTTTTGGAATCATCCATGTGCCAGCGTTCTTCCATGCGGCTCGCCGCTTTGAAATCCACACCCTGGACGGCGACGCCGCCCATCCCTTCTCGGTCGAGCTGGTCGACGCCGAACCGGCTATCAGCCCGCTCGCCTACCAAGCCATCCATGTCGCCGAGCGAATCGCCCAAGGCGAGGTCGACAGCGATGTCATGAGCCCAGGCGACACCGTCGCGACTCTGCGCATCATCGAAGCCATTCTCGAGTCCGCAGGTTCGCGAAAGACTTCGGATTCCTGACCTACGCGGCCTACATCGAAGTGGCTACGGTCGGCGAGCCTCCTGAACAAAGGGAATACGCAGTGGACCAATCGCACCGTGACCAGCCGAAACCCTCCCTGGGGCGACGCCTATTCACGCCGCCGTTGCTCGCAGTCATCCATCGCCTGATCGTGGCGGCTCAACAGAATCGGGCGTCTCAGTTCGCTGTGCTCGGTGCTCCCGGTGGCCGAGTCGTCTTCCTCGGAGACAGCATTACGGAGGGCGGCCTGTGGGACGAGTGGCTCCCGAACGTTGACGTGCTCAACCGGGGTATCGGCGGTGAGCGCAGCGCTGACGTGCTGCGCCGCCTCGACACCGCCGTCAACGAGCCCAAGGCGGTCTTCCTGCTCATCGGGACGAACGATGTGATGGCGCTCAAGCCGCTCGACGAGATCGCATGGAATGTGGCAGCGATCCTGGCCGGCATCGAGCAACGCGCACCCGGCACTCCCGTCGTCGTGCAGAGTGTCATGCCACGCGGCGCGGCGTACCGGGAGGAGATGCGTGCGCTCAACCGCCGCTACGCCGATCTCGTCGCTCATCAGCCGGAGCACGTCCGCTACGTCGACCTGTGGCCCGCTCTCGCCACCGCCGATGGCGTGCTCAACCCGGAATTCACCCGTGACCGCCTGCACCTCAACGGGTTGGGCTACCGAGCCTGGGTAGAAGTCCTCGAACCACTCATCGCACCGTTCGCAGCCCCACAGCATGCCGTTGACGGCCCACCCAGCTGAGGATTTCAGGAACGCTTGCCTCGGGCGACCACCACCTCAGTCGAGTCCGGCGAGTTGGGCAAGCTTCAACTGGTCGAGGCGAGCTTCTGCTTCCCCCTGCCCAAGTTCAGCGACATCCGCTACAACTTCGACCTTGCCGGCGGCGCCCTGATGGACGCGGGCTGCTACGCGGTGCACATGATCCGACTGCTGGGCGGCGCCCAAGCCGACGGCGAGCCGGAGGTCGTACGGGCTGACGCGAAATTGCGTGGCGCGAACATCGACCGGGCCATGCGAGCGGACCTGCGCTTCCCCGCCGGACACACCGGACGCCTTCTCTGCTCGATGTGGTCGTTGGACGTGTTCAAGATCAGCGCGCGCTGTCGGCGAGCGTGGCGAACTGTCGGTTTTCAATCCCCTCACCGGGAGCCGGATTTCGGTGCGTAGCGGGGAAGGCAAGCGGGTCGAGCGCGTCAGCGAACGTGCCACCTACGCGTATCAGCTGGATGCGTTCGCCGCAGCGGTGCTGCGCGGCGAACCCGTCCTCACCCCGCCTGCCGACTCAATCGCCAACATGGCGGTCATCGACTCGATCTACACCTCGGCCGGCTTGCCGGTCCGGCAACCGTGCTGACTGTCTTCCCACCCGCTGTCACCGCGCACAACCTAAGGAGAAACCGAAATGACCACACCCTCGGCACCCGAAGATCGCCTCCCAGAACGCCCCGAACCGGGGTTGTTCAGTGCCGAAAACCTCGCAAAACTCGAAGGGATCGCAGGACTCGAAGGGCAGGAAATGTCGCCGAGTGACTTCGCGCGTGCTCTTGGGCGGGACCTGTCGAACCTCTACCGAGAACTTGGTGAAGGTCAGAAGTGCCGAATCCACGTGTTCGACATGGCGACCAGATCCGACACGATCATCGCCGAGTTCGACGACGTGCTCTTCGAGGCGCCCAACTGGGGGCCGGACGGTGACATGCTGTATCTCAACGGGAAAGGCGGATTGTGGGCATTCCCGCTCGACTCCCCGTCCGAACCTCGCCGGATCGAGTACGAAGGGATATCCGCGGCCCTCAACAACGACCACGTTCTCGATCCCCGAGGCAAAGCCATCTTCCTCTCCGCGATGGACGGCCACATCTACCACGGGGCACTGGACGGCGGCAGCACCCGCCGGATCACCGACGAGGACAAGGTGTGGCATTTCCTGCACGGCGTCTCACCCGATGGCAACACGCTCGGCTTCATTCGAATCTCGGCGATGGGCGGTCCGGGCAAGCTCGCCTTCATCGCCTCCGAAGGCGGTCGGATCACGCCGATGGAGACGGGTGAAGGTCACGCCGACGGTATCGAGTGGACCCCCGACGGTGAGTGGATCTACTTCAACACCGAGCGCTGGGCCTCGCAACCCGGACACGCTCAACTTGCCAGGGTACCCAGCAAAGAGCCCGTAGTGGACAAGATCGAGCGACTGATCTCGACCGACACCGTCGACTGGTTCCCGCACTTCGCTCCCGACGGACGTTACGCTGTGTATCTCCAATATCCGGCCGGAACCGAAGGCCACCCCGAGAACCTCGATGTCGAACTCGTCGTCGTCGACACCGCCGACTGGTCCGCACCCGTCGCGCGGCGGCCCTTGTTCGGTGGCCAAGGCACGATCAACGTCAACAGCTGGAGCCCCGACTCCCAGCGATTCGCCTTCGTCACCTATCCACTCGAAACCGGCGAGTAGACCAATCCGGTGCCGACCTCGTTCCGAAGCATCAACCGTCCACATGCGACACCGGTCGGCCACCCGCGATAGGCTGGCGGGATAGAGGGTTTGCTGCTGCGGCTGTCCGAGGTCGCTTCCGAAGCCAGGGCTGCGGTACCGAGACCGGTCGACGCTGCGATTCGGCCCGGCTGGCACACCCGCCGGGGCCGTCGCGACGGTGCCCGCCGGGTGTGCCGTGACGGATCTCGGCGGGGACGTCGCCGGTCAGGTGTGGCTCGAACGCACCGGCAGTGCCAGGCTGCTCGACGACTCGTGCTGGAGGGGTACGCGATCGCCGGCCCGCTGCAGTCGTCGGCTTCAGCTCCTGGTCCGCCGTTTCCCGAACGGCCTGGGTGAGAGCGTCGGCGGCGAGCAGGCCGAGACCGTTCGAGGCGAGCGGGCTGTCGCCGGTCAGCACCGTGCGGTCTCGGTGAGTCTTGCCTGTGACGTCGTCGTTGAGGATGGTCAGTCCCTGCTCGGCCAACCGCTCGGCCGCCAGCCACGGTAGGGGACCGGGCAGGTAGCCGACGTCCTGGTTCGGGCCTTGGTCGAGTGCGTCGGGGAACACGCAGATCGAGTAGTTTGCGAACGGCGACTCCGCTTTACCCAGTGTGGCGGCAAGCAGCGCGGCAGGGCCGTGGCACAGCGTGATGATGAACTTGTCGTTCGACAAGGCCCAGTCCAGCGTCTGTCCCACTGCCTCGCTCGCCAGCAGGCCGGCGACGCACCGTGTCCGCCGGGGATGAACACGGCGAGGTAGTCGGAATCGGCCCCGAGCTGGTTGGCGACCACGTCGGTGAGCTTCTGCGGTTGCTTCAGCTTTGGCTTCAGCGCGGCGTAGGTGGCCAGGACAGCCTCATCCTCGCTCGGCATGGCCCACAATTCGAGCTTGGCCGGGTTACCGCCAATGGTCGCGATATCGACCTCGAAGCCGGCCTCCATGAGATGGTGCAAGGGAAGCAGCATCTCGACCGGGTGATTGCCGGTGGAGAACATCCTGCCGTTCTTCAGCAGGACGTAGCGCTCCTCGGTGGCGATCACCAGGACCCTCCACTTACCGCCCTTGTATTCATCCTTGTGCCGCACTCCGTCGAAGTTGGTCTTCGGCGATATGTACAGACTCAGTGAATACGGCGACGGAAAGAACGCGTTGTCCTCGGCCTCGTCCGGCCTCGGATCCTTGCTCGGGTTGCCGGTATCGGATGGCAAAGCAGAGACCTGATTTCGTTGCGGCGTTTCAGATGCATCCATCGACGCAACTTGTCACGCTGTTCGAGAGGACACGCTGTGATAGTTGCGACAGCGGCGCACCACCTGAATGTTTGCGACCATAAGGCTGGAGCGCATAGGCTTCAATTATGACTGCTGGTGAACTTCCGACGATCGGCATCTCCGGAATCAACACGGGAGACTCCGCGACGGCCGCAGGCGTCCGCGAACTCGGCGTGCTCGCGGAGGAACTCGGCTACGACTCCATCTGGCTCGGCGAGCACATCGTCGCGCCGAGCCCGCAAGTGCCACCGTCCCCCGTGGACCCCGAATTTCCCATGCTCGATCCCATTGTGGCCTCGCCCTGCTGGCCGGCGTGACCAGTGAGGTGCTGCTGGGGACCGGGATCATCGTTTTGCCGCAACGCAATCCGGTCGTGCTGGCCAAACAGCTGGCCAGCCTCGACGTGGTGAGCGACGGCCGGCTCGTGTTCGGTTTCGGCGTCGGGTGGATGGAGGAGGAGATGCGCGCGGTTGGGGTGTCCGCGCGGGAACAGCACCGCTGCGCTACGGCGCGCCGCGCGGGTCGGCACCGACTGGTACGGCTGGGCTCTCGACGTGGCCGGGACCGAGCAGCGACTGTCCGAGCTCCGCACCGAGACCGACGCGGCCGGTCGCGACTTCGCCGAGTTGAACATCACGATCACTCCGGCCGAGGCCATCACCCCGGACGTCGTGCGCGAGTACGCGCGGCTCGGCGTCGATCGGCTGCTGCTGACGCCGCCGGGAACCTGGGACCCCGGGTTCGGCCGGGCCGATTTCGCCGCATTCCTCCGGGCCAACGCCCCCGCTGTGATCGGCGCCGGATCGCGTTGACGCAGCGGCAACTCAGCCTGCGCCGACCAGCGACCGAGGGCGACAATGTGAGCGACCCTGGTGGGCCGGTGACTGTCACCGCTCACTCGACTGGGCGGAGCGTGGCCGCCATCGGGCACGGAAGTGGCACGACGGGTGATGTGAGCTCCAGACGCGAACAGCCAGGTCCACAGCACATCTGCTGTGCACCTGGCCGTTCGGTGGCGGAGCGGGTAATCGGGATGAGCCGTCGTACGCGAGGTGATTCTCGGTTTCGAGCAGCACAATTTCAGCGGTTGCGATCGACGACAATGACGTGATCTCACCAAGTAGTGTCACTGCGACAGACGCGCGAGCAGCTCGTCGATGTCGTCGTTGGAGAAGGCGCCCGCGGAGACGATACGGAGCTTCTCCAGCGGCATACCGTTGATCACCTCGGTCACGATGCGCTGCATCTCGGGGGGCATCTCGGCGCCGCCCCCGAGCATCGGAGAGGCAGCCGCGAACCGTGCGACCGTGGCGGCGAACTCGGGGTCACCGAGGAAGTGGCCCAGTGGGGTGCGCCGATCGACGACCTCCACCGAGCGGGTGTCCCCGGCCAACTCGACACCGACGCCGGCCCGGATGTCGCGCGAGGAGTGTCCGATCTCGATCGTGAAGGTGCCGCTCTCGATCACCCAGCGGTCGCGGTGCTCGTCCCAGAACGAGAAGTCGCGCCGATCCAGTTCGACGCGGGTCGTAACGGTTTCGCCTGCCGGAATCCAGACCTTGCTGAATCCCCGAAGCTCCCGCTCCGGTCGTGGGACGGTACTGATGTCGTCGTGTACATACACCTGGACGACCTCGAACCCGTCACGCTCGCCGACGTTGCGGACCGCCACCTCCACGGTGACCTGCTCGTCGTCGTGTACCGTGGCGCGCGGGTCCGAATATTCGAACTCGGTGTAGCTCAGGCCATGCCCGAACGGGTAGACCACCGGCATCTTCCGACGATCGTAGTAGCGGTAGCCGACCCAGATGCTTTCTCGGTAGTGCACGCGGCGCTGCGCTCCCGGATAGTCCACATAGGCTGGTGTGTCCTCCAGCCGCAGCGGAACGGTCTCGCTGGTACGGCCCGAGGGGTTCACCTCGCCGAAGACGATGTCCAGAGCGGCCGAGGCGACTTGCTGGCCGCCGAGGTTGAGGTCCAGAATCGCGTCCACCTTCTCGTGCCACGACGCCACGTCGACGACCGATCCCTTGTGCAACATGACAACCGTACGCGGGCTCACCGCGCAGGCCGCGTCGATCAGCGCGAGATGGGATGCGGGCAGTGACAGCGTTTCCCGGTCGTAGCCCTCCGACTCCGTCAGCTCGGTCAGTCCGACGAACAGCAGCGTGACATCGGCGTCCGACGCCACGGTCACCGCCTCGTCGAGCAGCGCCTTGTCGACCTGCTCGCCATCGTATCCCCGGGCGTAGCGAACCAGCTCAGGCGAAAGGAAACGACTGATCTCGTCGCGCGCGGTCGCGAACGAGGCGACATTGACGCCCGAGCTGCCACCGCCTTGGAACCGGGGCTTCTCGGCGAACTCGCCGATAAGCGCGACAGTGCCGGTACGCGCCAGCGGAAGCGTGGTGCGTTCGTTGCGCAGCAGGACGATCGACTGCTGGGCCACGGTGCGGGCCAGCTCGACCAGTTCGGCTTCGCTGCTGGCCACCGCGTCAGGCCGATCACGGGCCGCGAAGCGCGAACTCAGGTCGATGATCCGGGCAGCGGCGCGGTCGATGTCCGCCTCGCTCAGCTCGCCCGACTTCAGCGCGTCGCGGATCGCGGCGGCGCCCATCCCGTTCGACGCCGGCATCTCCAGGTCGATGCCGGCCTTGAGTGCGGCGACCTGGTTGCTCACCGCACCCCAATCGCTGACGACCACGCCGTCGAAGCCCCACTCGTCACGGAGAATCTCGGTCAGCAGCCGGTGGTTCTCGGTGCAGGGGATGCCGTTGACCGCGTTGTAGGCGGCCATCACCGTCGCCGGTCGTCCCTCGGTCACCGCGATCTCGAACCCGCGCAGGTAGATTTCGCGGAGGGCACGCTCGTCGACCTCGGCGCTGACCGTGAACCGGTCGTATTCCTGGTTGTTCACCGCGAAGTGTTTGACGGACGTGCCGACACCGCCAGACTCGGTGCCCGCGATGACCGCGGCGGCGAGACGGCCACTCAAGTAGGGGTCCTCGGAGAAGTACTCGAAGTTCCGGCCACCCAGGGGCGTGCGTCTGATGTTCATACCCGGCCCGAGCACAACCTCCACGCCGGTCCGGCGGGCCTCGGTGGCGAGCGCGGCGCCCTGCGTCCGAGCGAGGGCGGTGTCCCAGCTGCAGGACAGCGCGGACGCGGTAGGGAAGCAGATGGCGGTGGGGGCTTGCGGGGTGCCGGCCTGGTCGCCCGCGGCACCCCAGCCGATTCCGTGCGGGCCGTCGGACAGCGTCATCGGGTTGATGCCGCGATCCGGATAGCCGACGGTCTGCCAGGAGGACGCGCCCGAGAGTAGCGCGATCTTCTCCTCGATCGTCAACCCGGCGAGTAGCCGGGAGGTGGTGGGGTAGGAGCGATCGCTTTGTAGCGTCATCGGTACAGGCCCGCCTTTTTCGAGGTGGAGATGGGGGTAACAGCTTGTTACCCCCTGCTTTGGATGCTAGGTTCGGACAGTTCGATCTGTCAAGGAGGGGTACGTGGCCACAGGGGCGCCCAAAGATCTCGTCGCCGCGGGCTCCGACGTCGAGAATTTCGAGGCCTTCCGCGAGCAACAGCGCGCGGCCGTCGCCGACGCTCTCATCGAACTGGTCGGCACCAGCGGGTTCGCCGCGGTGAACGTGAGCGACCTGGTGCGCGTCGTCGACATGAGCCGGAAGACGTTCTACAAGTACTTCCCGTCGATCGAGGCCGCGCTGGTCTACACGCAGAAGATGGTCCTGACCGGAATGCGAACCGAGCCGGCGTTGCGACACAAGTCGGGCTTGAGTCATTTCCTGGGCCAGCTTCGCGGGATCGCGGACCTCGCGCTGGAGCGTCCCGATCGGATGATCTTCCTCGGCTTCTTCGACTTCGCAGTCAAGGGAAGTATCCCCGCCGCTGATCGCGAGACCTACGAGGCGTTCACGGTGCGTCTGGCCGAGGAGTCCCTGTCGGCCTTCGCGCAGGGGCAGCGAGACGGCTCCATCGATCCCGGTCTGCCCGCGACCGAGACCGTACTCGCGTCCACGAATGCTGTCTTCGGGCTTGCGCAGAGGTGCCTCAACGCCTCCACGACCGCGAAGAACAAGGGTCTGACCGGGCGCCTCATCGCCGCTGAACTCCATGCCTGGGAAGCCGTCCTGACCGCCAAGTAGCGCGAACCCGACTGCTGTCGTCCGGGAAGACATGCACCGATTAGAACACAGTTTCATGAGTTGGTCGCCATATGGGCGTGCCAGTCGGGATCGAGTCCTGGATGCCTGCCGGTGGACGGCAGCAACATGAAACGCTATTCTAATTCGGGACAGGGTCACGACCCGGGCGAGCCGACCGTCATCCGCCACCCCGGGCACTGAATCACTCCGCCGCGGACCGCGGTTGTCATCCTTGGAGCACAGCGTGGATCGAATGCCGATTGTCGACTATCTCGTCCTGGACGAGCCTCCGCGCCTGGTAGCGCACGAGTGCATGGCCTGTCAGGCCCGGTACTTCGATCGGCGCAACGCCTGCGCCGCCTGCGGCGGGACGGAGTTCACCCGAGCCGATGTCGAACGCGACGCGACGCTGCGTTCCTTCACGATCGTCAACGTCGCGGCCGAAGGTGTCCCGGTGCCCTACGTCGCCGCGATCGTGGACTGTGCCGGGACCACTGTCCCGGGGCTGCTCGTCAACACGCCGCCTGATCCCGTCCACGTACGTCTCGGGATGAAGCTCCGGCTCACCACCTTTTCGATCGGCGCCGACGCGTCCGGTGTGGACGCCGTCAACTACGGCTTCGAACCGGCAGCGGAGGGGGAGCGATGACCGAGGATGTCTGGATTCTCGGAATCCACATGACGAAGTTCGGCAAGCACCGCGACAAGGACACCATCGACCTGGCCTCCGAAGCCGTGTTCGGGGCTTTGGCCGACGGCGGCGTCGGCATCGACGACATCGGCGTCCTGGGAGCCGGCAATCTCCTCGGCGGCCCCACGCCGTTCGGGCAGAACCTGCAGAAGCAGATCGGGCAGACCGGTGTTCCGGTGTACAACGTGGCCAACGCGTGTGCGACCGGCGCGACGGCCCTGCGCGTCGCGATCATGGCCGTCAAGGCCGGCGAGACGGACATGGGGCTCGCGGTCGGCGTGGAGAAGCTGTCGGGGATGGGGTTGCTCACCGGCGATGTGGCAACGCAGACCGAACAGCAGTGGCGTCCGCAGGGTCGCTTCGGAGCCATCACGTCTCTGGAAGGCCGCGTCAGGACGGACACCATGCCGGGGGTGTTCGCGCAGATCGGCATGGAGTACGCGAGCCGCTATGACGGCGTCGACTTCGAACTGTTCGCCCGTATCGCGGAGAAGAACCATGCTCACTCGACGTTGAACCCGCTGGCCGCCTATCAGAAGCGGTTCTCGCTCGACGAGATCATGAACGATATCATGATCGCCTACCCGAACACCCGGCCGATGTGCTCGGCCAACTGCGACGGTGCTGCCGCGGCGGTGGTCGTGAGTGAGAGCAAGCTCCGGACGCTCTCGCCGGAACAACGGCGTCGTGCGGTCAAGATCAGTGCCTCGGTGCTGACCAGCGATCCTTGGCAGGAAGGATGCCAGGTCCTGCCGGACGTCAGCACGCTCACCCGGCTCGCGGCCGACCAGGCCTACGAACGTGCCGGTGTGTCGCCCGACGACCTCGATCTGGTCGAACTGCACGACTGCTTCGCGACGGCGGAGCTGGTGCACTACGAGAATCTGTCTCTCTGTGAGCCGGGAGGGGCCGTCGACCTGTTCGAGTCGGGCGAGACCTGGCGCGACGGCCGCATCCCGGTGAACGTCTCGGGTGGGCTCGAGTCCAAGGGGCACCCGGTCTCGGCGACCGGCATCGCCAATATCTGGGAAGTGGCGACCCACCTGCGGGGCGAAGCCGGTCCCCGGCAGATCGAGGGAGCCAGGGTGGGGCTGGCCCATGTCGTCGGGATCGGCCAGGCGTCCGCGGTGCACATCCTGGAGAAGTCCGCCGGCTGAACCACCGTCCGGAAAGCATGAGGAGAACCACATTGTCTGCCGATGTCACTTCGCCGGTCGGTGCCTACGCGGTCGGCGCGAGGTACCCGGACCGGATCGCGATTGTCGCCCCCGACGGTGGGACGACGTCGTTCGGACAGCTTCTCGAGCGCGGCAACAGGCTGTCGAACGCGCTGCGCGCACTGGGGCTGGGTGACGGGGACGTCGTGGCGTTCCTGTTGGGGAACGAACCGTCGTTCTTCGAGGTCGCGCTCGGCGTGGAGCAGGTCGGGATGTATCGGGTGCCGATCAACACCCACTCGACCCCAGCCGAGGTCGCCTACATCGTGCGGGACTCGGGCGCGCGCGTGCTCGTCGCGTCGCACGATCTCGCGGCGGTCCTCGGTCCGGTGCTCGACGACCTCGGCGCGCACCGGATCGCGATCGGCGGAGCGGTAGCGGGCTGGCACGACTACGACGCCTGGCTCGCCGCGGCCGATGCCGGGGTTCCAGCGGACCGCAGGGCGGGCGCGGCCATGGGCTACACCTCCGGCACCACCGGACGGCCCAAGGGCGTTCGCCGCCCGCTGGCGGGAATCCCGCCGGAGGGGCTGCTGTCGGTGATGCTGGACGTCGTGCTGAGCCCGTTCGGCTTCCGTCCGCTCGACGGCGTCCACCTGGTCGTCGCACCGCTGTATCACGCCGCGCCCAACACCTTCGCGGTCGGCGCGCTGCACCTCGGCCACACCGTGGTCGTCCAACCCCGCTTCGACGCCGAAGCGTTCTTGACCACGGTGGCGGAGCGCCAGGTCACCAGCACTCACCTGGTGCCGACCCACTTCCACCGTCTCCTCGAACTGCCGAAGGAAGTGCGTGCCGCAGCCGACCTGAGCAGCCTGGAGATCGTGGTGGCCGCCGGCGCGCCGTTCCCGCCGAAGATGAAGGCACGAGCACTCGGCTGGCTCGGGCCGGTGATCTGGGAGTACCTCGCTTCGACCGAAGGACTCGTGAGTGTCATTTCCCCCACGGAGGCCTTGGCGCACCCCGGTTCGGTCGGACGGCCCACCGACGTCAGGATTCTCGATGACGAGGGCGATCCGGTCGTGCCCGGCGACGAGGGCCTGATCTACTTTCCGGCCGGACAGCCGCCGTTCGCCTATCACAATGACCCCGGCAAGACCGCTGCCACCGTCCGTGCCGACGGGTACGCCACGGCCGGCGATCTCGGCCGTATCGGTGAGGGTGGATATCTGTACCTGCTCGACCGGCGTGTCGATCTCATCATCACCGGCGGGGTCAATGTCTACCCGGCGGAGATCGAACAGCGCCTTGTCGAACACCCGATGGTCGAGGACGTGGCCGTAGTCGGACTGCCCGACGCCGAATGGGGGCAGCAGGTCGTCGCCGTGGTCAAGCTCGCCGACGGGGAACACGGCCACGAGCAGGTGTCCGGCGAACTCGACGCCTACTGCCGCGCGTCGCTGACCCGGGCCAAGTGTCCACGCCGTTACGAGTTCGTCGATACACTGCCACGTACGGAAACCGGGAAGCTGCTTCGCCGCGTCGTCCGTGACACCGTCCGATCGCCGAACGACCGACCGGACCCTTCCCGCGCCATGCCCGCGAACCACGGCTGACCTCAACCGCGGGATCGACAGTGCGTGGTATAACTGTCGACGTGGCAGACGCTGATTCGCAGGCCCCGCTGCCCGTCGGGTTGATGACGAGTAGTCAGCTCGCCCGCCGGGCCAGGCTCATCGAAACCGTGATTCAGCTGGTCGCCAAATCCGGCACTACTGCCATCCAGATGCGTGACGTGACCGACCGGTCCGGGGTGGCACTGGGCACTGTTTACCGGTACTTCCGGTCGAAGGACCACCTCCTGGCCGCCGCGCTGACCGAGTGGCAGGGCAAACTCACCCGCCGAGTCCTCTCCTCGAACCGTGATGAGAACGAGGATTCGCTGCCGCTGGTGAAGGATTTTCTGCGCCGCGTCCTGCAGGCCTTCGATCGTGCCCCCGGGATGGCCGTGCTCATGATGCAGATGACGGCATCGTCGGATCCGGATGTGCAGCAGCTCACCGATCAGAGCGGCAGCGGCTTTGACGCCGCGTTCGATCACCTGCTCGCAGCGGGGCCTCGCGATGACGTCTCCTACATTCGACTCGCGATCGGCTGTGTTCTGGTCGATGCGGTCAACCGTATGTCCAATGGACGGGCCACTTTCCAGGAAGTGCGGGGCCAGGTCGACGGTGTCGCCGACATCCTCTTGAGCACGCGTGCCCGGCGTTCCGGTTCTTCGCGTAAGGATCCCTCAGCACGCGCTTCGGCTTGATTGCGGCCGTGCGCTCGTGAGCGTTGCAGTCGCTGAGAAGCGGCCGCAATGCGCACTCGGCGACGCCACTCGTGGATGAGGCCGAAGCCATAGAATTGCGTTTCGCTGCTGCGTGTTGAGTACCAAGGCTACCCTTGTGGCGCGGAAATTACTGTTGCCAAAGCTGAAACCGTGTTCTATATTGATACTGTCAGGTTAACTCCGGCGGGCACGATCCGGCCGGCGCTCGCGAAGAGTCGCCGAAGGTGAGCCGAGTGATCCGGACGAGCGCCTCGGCCGTCATGCCCGATCCGGGATCGAGTGGCTCGTCCGCTGTAGCCGAAAGAGCAAGTATGAAACTGCATCGCACGCCGCATCCGTCCACTTGCGACAAGGACATCTCCAGCAAGGAGTTCTGGGCCAAGCCGTTCGACGAACGCGACGAGACGTTCCGGTGGCTTCGCGAGAACGCGCCGGTGAGCTGGCACCCGTCACTCGAGGATCCGGCCTTGCCGGCGTCCGTCCATGGAGAGGCGGGCTTCTGGGCGTTGACGCTGGCCGAGGACATCACCTTCGCCAGCCGCAACCACGAGCAGTTCAGCTCCGAACTCGGTCTGCCGTATCTGCCGCCTCGTGCCGCGGGGGCACCGCTGATGGCTCCGTCGATTCTGGAGCTGGACCCGCCGCGGCACACCGAGTACCGGAAGGTGCTTAGCTCGGCGTTCACACCGAAGGCGGTGGGGCTGCTCACGGAGAAGATCGAGCAGCGCGCCGAGCAGATCGTCGACCGTGTCGTGGGAGGGGGCGCGTTCGATTTCGTCGCCGAAGTGTCCTCGAAACTCCCGATGCTGACCGTCGCGGACCTCGTCGGCGTTCCGGCGGACAAGGTCACGTCGTTCGCGGAGGCGGGCAACAATCTCGCCGCGCTCGAGGATCCCGAAACCCTGAGCAAACTGCCCGCCGGCGTGACGCCGCACGAGTGGGCGAACCAGCAGGTCGCGTACCTGATGGAAACGGGGATCGAGCTTGCCGAGGCCCGGCGGGCGCACCCCGAGGACGACATCGTCACCAGGCTGGTCACGGCGGACGTCGGCGGGCGCAAGCTCGGCAACGAGGACATCGGCACCATGATGATCCTGTTGAGCGTCGCCGGAAACGACACGACCAAGCAGACAACCAGCCATACCGTGGTCAACCTGGCTCGGCATCCCGCGCAGCGGGAGTGGCTGATCGAGGACTTCGGCGGCCGGATCATGGGGTCGATCGAGGAGTTCGTGCGGCACGCGACGCCGGTCATGATGTTCGCGCGGACCGCCACCCGGGACACCGAGATCCGGGGGACCGAGATCACCGCGGGGGACAAGGTCGCGCTGCTCTACTGCTCGGGCAACCGGGACCCGACGGTGTTTCCCGACCCGGAGACCTTCGACCTGACCCGGCGGGCGTTCGGGCACGTCGGGTTCGGTGGCGGTGGCGTGCACTTCTGCCTGGGCAACGGTGTGGCGAAGGCGCAGCTGCGCGCGCTGTTCCGCCAGATCCTCACCAAGCTTCCCCACCTCGATGTCGGCGAGCCGGAGCTACTGAGCGGCGGGGGCATGAACGGCATCAAGCGCCTGCCGGTAACGGTCAGCTGACTAAGAGCCGCTAACACTACAACTGCTCGGCTCGCAACACGCAATCTGCGGTGTTGTCGTCGTCCCCGGTACAACAGAGGTACCGGGAACTCCTCCGCTTTGCATCTCACGCACCTGGACGCCCGCTCCCAGATCGAGCGCCACCGTATTAGCAGCTCTACTGACAGGACAGATCATGGAGATTCACGTCGACCGTGCGCGGTGCACAGGCATCGGGATGTGCGAGTCCGTCACTCCCGACTACTTCGAAGTGTTTGACGACGGGACCCTTGTCCTGCATCGCGTCGACGTGCCCGAGCAGGACGTCGCGCTGATCGAGGACGCCGTGCGGGCGTGTCCGGCGGGCGCGCTGTCGCTGGAGAGCGGGCATGAGGTCTAAGTGGACGGATCGAAGGCGGGACTGGTCGTCGTCGGGGCGTCACTCGCGGGCCTGCGGGCGGTGGAGTCGGCGCGACGCGTGGGTTATCGCGGTCCGATCACGCTGATCGGAGAAGAGGTGCACGCCCCTTACGACCGCCCGCCGTTGTCCAAACAGTTTCTGGTGGACAAGCGAAACCCGGTACCGCTGTGTACCGAAGGGGAACTCCGCGAACGACTCGGCGTGCGACTCCTGTTGGGCTACAAGGCGGCCGGACTGGATCCGGACTCGCGCCTCGTGCGGCTCGATGACGGGTACCGGGTGCCTTACCACCGTGCGGTCATCGCGACCGGCGCGAAGGCACGAGGGCTGAACGGGTCGGGTGGGTTGGCCGGCGTGCACACCCTGCGCACGGTGGAGGACGCTTCGACCATCCGCGAGGCGCTGACTCTGGGGGCGCGAGTCGTAGTCGTCGGTGCGGGATTCATCGGCGCGGAGATCGCATCGTCGGCGGTGTCCGTCGGCGCGACGGTGACCATCGTGGAGGCCGCGCTGGCACCACTGGTGCGGGCCGTGGGTGAAGTCGTGGGGACCGAACTGGCCAGGTTGCACGACCTGGCTGGTGTCCGTGTGGTGCTCGGCGCGCGCATCACCGAGCTGCTGGGGACGACACGCGTCACCGGGGTCCGCCTCGCCGACGGGCAAGGCGTCCCGGCCGACGTAGTGGTCGCCGGCATCGGCGCGGTTCCGGCTACCGAGTGGCTGAGCGGGTCAGGCGTCGTGCTCGATCCCGTCGGCGGCGGGATCGTCTGCGACGAGTTCCTGCGCACGTCGGTCGCGGGCGTCTACGCCGCCGGTGACGTGGCGTCCTGGCCGAACGCGATCATGGACCGGCGGATGCGGATGGAGAACTGGACCGGCGCCGCCGAACAGGGGGCGCGGGCGGCGATCAACGCGCTGTTCCCCGACCGTGCCAAGGCTTTCGAGACGGTTCCGTACTTCTGGAGCGACTGGTATGGCAGCCGCATCCAGTTCGCGGGCACCGCACTCGCCGAGCGGGCGGAGATCGTGACCGGTGATGTCGAGCACGCCCAGTTCGTCGCCCTCTACAGCACGGGTGGCCGCGTTGTCGGCGCGGCAACGCTCAACCGGCCGGCGAAGATCATGAAGCTGCGTCGGTTGATCGAGCGACGATCAAGCGTCGATGACGCCGTCCAGCTGCTTGAGCGGTCGCCCACCGCCGGAGTACCGGAACCTGCAGCAGGAAGAGCCCAATCATGCCCCTGACCACCAAGGCCGCAGTCCTGCGCGCCGCCGATGGCCCGTTCGTCATCGAGGACGTAGTCCTCGACCCGCTGGGGCCTGAGGACCTGCTCGTGCGCATCGCGGGGACGGGCATGTGCCACACCGACCTGGTGGCCCGCGACCCTGCCTTTGCGGCCGCTCTGCTGCCCGCCGTACTCGGCCACGAAGGCTCCGGCGTCGTGACGGCGGTGGGAGGCGAGGTCACGGACTTCGAAGTCGGCGATCACGTGGTGATGTCGTTCGACTCGTGCGGCGGCTGCGGGTTGTGTCGAGGCGGTGACCCCGCCTATTGCGAGAATTTCCTGGCGAGCAATCTCTCCGGCCGGCGGCGGGACGGTCGCCCCGGGGCGACGGGAAGCGACGGTGCTACTGTCAACAGCCGGTGGTTCGCCCAGTCGTCGTACGCGGGGTTCGCCGTCGCGACCCGGCGCAACGCCGTCAAGGTCGATCCGGCCCTGCCGTTGGAGCTGCTGGGGCCGCTCGGGTGCGGCTTGCAGACCGGTGCCGGTGTCGTGTTCAACGAGATGAACCTGCGGCCGGGCCAGAGCGTCGCCGTGTTCGGTGCGGGCACCGTGGGGCTTGCGGCCGTGATGGCCGCGAAGATCGCGGGCGCGACGGACATCGTCGTGGTCGACACACATCCGGGCCGTCTGGAGATGGCGGTGGAGCTCGGCGCGACCCGCGTCTATCCGGGCAGCCTGGAGCTCGTCACCCGGATCCTGGGTGGTGAACCCGGCGTGGACCACACCTTGGACACCACCTCCGTGCCCGCGGTCATGGCTGCGGCGGTTCAGGTTCTCGCCCCCCGCGGCGGCGCGGTCCTGGTGGGTGGGGGAGCGGGGGCGTTGACGATCCGTCCACCCCAGCTCGCCGGGCGGCGCCTCACCTACGTGCTGGAAGGAAGTGCGGTCCCGCAGGAGTTCATTCCGATCCTGCTCGGGCATTGGCGGGACGGCAGGTTCCCGTTCGACCGGCTTATCCGCACGTACCCGCTCTCGGAGATCAATCAGGCCGAAGCCGATTCGCTGTCCGGAGTGACGATCAAACCCGTCCTGATCCCGGAAAGCGTCTGACTGTCGTGCCGCGACGATTGGAAGGCAGCTGATGACCAGGCAGAGTACGACCAGGCAGGGCACTGAGCCGACACCCGCGACGGCCGACGGCGTCGACCTGTCTACAGCGGACAAGTTCGGAATCGTGAATCCTGCCACCGGCCGGGTGTTCGCGCACGCGCCGGCGGTCGGGGTCGACCAGCTCGACCACGTGTTCAGCACCGCGCAACGCGCTTACGACAGTTGGCAGGACGACGAACCCGCGCGGCGCGCAGCGCTACGCGCCGCCGCGGACCGTCTCGACTCGGCTGCCGACGAACTTGCCCCCCTGCTCACTGCCGAACAGGGTAAACCGCTCCTCCACGCGCGAGACGAGATCACGAGATCCGCGCTGTGGTTACGGTACTTCGCCGACCTCGAGGTGCCTCGGGAAATCGTCCGCGACGACGCCGAGGCGTACCAGGAGGTCGTCCGCAGGCCGCTCGGTGTGGTCGTCGCGATCACCCCGTGGAACTTCCCGATCATGCTCGCCTTCTGGAAGATCGCCCCGGCACTGCGCGCGGGCAACACCGTGGTGGTCAAGCCTTCGCCCTATACGCCGCTCACCATGCTCGCCGTGGGCAAGCTGCTCCGCGAGGTGCTGCCGGCGGGGGTCCTGAGCGTGATCAGCGGCCCGGAGCCCCTCGGCGCGGCGGCGGTGGCACACCGCATCCCCCGCAAGGTGAGCTTCACGGGCTCCACCGTCGTCGGCCGCCAGGTCGGAATCGCCGCGGCCGCCGACTTCAAGCGCGTCACGCTGGAGCTCGGCGGCAACGACCCGGCGATCCTCCTCGACGACGTCGACGTCGACCGAATCGCACCATCCCTGTTCTGGAGCGCGTTCGTGAACAGCGGCCAGGTATGCCTCGGCGCCAAGCGCATCTACGTCCACCACTCGATCCATGCCAGGGTGGTCGAAGCGATGGCGGCACTCGCCGGCACGGTCGTGGTGGGCGACGGCGCGATGCCCGGCGCCCAGTTCGGTCCACTGAACAACCTTCCCCAGTTCGAGCGGGTCAAGGAGTTGGTCGGCGACGCGGTCCACCACGGGGCGGCGGTCGCGGCCGGCGGCGCACCGCTCGACCGCGACGGGTACTTCTACCCACCCACCGTGCTGTCCGCCGTGACTGACGGCATTCGCGTCGTGGACGAGGAACAGTTCGGTCCGGTCATGCCCATCGTCGCCTTCGACGACGAAGCCGACGTAGTGCGGCGCGCCAACGCCAGCGCGTACGGCCTTACGGCGTCAGTGTGGTCGGCGGACCCCGAACGCGCCTACGCCCTCGCGGCCGAAGTCGACAGCGGCCAGGTCAGCGTCAACGTCCACGGTGGCGGGATCATGCCCACCTTGCCTTTCGGCGGCCACAAGGACAGCGGCATCGGCGTCGAGAACGGCCCGTGGGGCCTCGCGTCGTACACCGATATCCAAGTCATCGCCGGACCCCCACGCAACCCGTCCTGACCATGACAGCCACCGATGACGCTGGAGCCACCATGACTGACCCTGTCTGCCCTCCCGGCACCGCCTTCGCCTACGTCGTCGACGCTGTCCGTGTCGGCGGCGACATCGCGACCGCCGTGGCGCGCCTGGTCAATCGCCTGACCGACGACGAGCTGCTGTGGCTGCTCGACGGGGATCGCACTGTGCTTGCCGGGCTCCGCGGGATCACCTCGGGGTACAACATGGTGGCCGTCGAGGCGGGCCGGGTCGACCGCCTCGGGATCCCCGGGATCCGGTTCACCGACGGACCACGGGGGGTGGTCATGGGCAGCTCGACCTCGTTCCCCGCCTCGATCGCCCGCGCCGCCGCGTGGGACACCGGCCTCGAACGCGCCATCGGCGACGCCATCGGGACCGAGGCCCGTGCCCTGGGCGCCAACCTGTTCGCCGGTATCTGCGTCAACCTCGCCTACGCCCCTGGCTGGGGTCGCAGCCAGGAGTCCTACGGGGAGGACCCGGTCCTGATCGGCGCCATGGGCGCCGCCATGACCGAGGGAGTCAACCCCTGGGTGATGTCGTGTGTGAAGCACTTCGCGCTGAACTCCATGGAGGAGGCCCGTTTCTCCGTCGACGTCCAGGTCGCCGACGACGTACTGCACGAGGTCTACCTGCCCCACTTCCGCACGGTCGTGGCGGCCGGCGCGGACTGCGTGATGAGCGCGTACAACTCCGTCAACGGGGTCTGGGCAGGGGAGAACCGCCACCTGCTCACCGAGGTGCTACGCGACGACTGGGGCTTCGGCGGGTTCGTGATGTCTGACTTCCTGTTCGGCCTGCGTAGCCCGATCGAGTCCGTCGCCGCGGGCCAGGACCTGGAGATGCCGCTGCGCCAGCAGCGCGCCCGCGTCCTTCCCGCCGCACTGGCCGACGGCCGCCTGGCCCGCGCCGATGTGCGGACCGCCGCCACCCGGATCCTCACCGCCCAAGTCCGCCTCGCCCTTCGCGCCCGGCCCACGCCCGCCGCGGACGTCGTGGCTTCCGCCGCGCACCGCGAGCTGGCTCGTGACGCCGCCCGCCGAGGGGTGGTGCTGCTGCGCAACGAGCAGGCGGACGGAGCCGCTGTCCTGCCGTTCTCCGTCGAGACTCTGGGGCGCCTCGCCGTCGTCGGGCGGCTGGCCGAGCAGCCCAATCTCGGGGATGCGGGGTCTTCGAAGGTCCGCCCACCGTCCACCAGCAGTGTCCTGGCCGGTCTCCGCGAACGTCTCGGGAACCGCGTCGTGCACGGCCGGGACCTCGCCGCCGCCACGGCGGCTGCCCGTACCGCCGATGCCGCGGTGGTCGTTGTCGGCCTCTCGTCGGTCGACGAGGGCGAGGCCATGGCCGAGGTCGACCCCCAGGTGCTCCGGAGGCTGGGTGGGATCACCCGGGTCCCCGGCGTCGCCTGGCTGCTGAGCAAAGTCGTGGCTGCCGGTGACCGCAGCAAGAAGACCGGCGGGGACCGGCGCGACCTGCGCCTGCACGCCGATGATGTCGCACTGGTCCAGGCCGTGGCCGCGGTCAACCCGCGAACCGTCGTCGTGGTGATCGCCGGCGGCGCCGTCGTGCTGGATCCGTGGGAGGACGAGGTCGCCGGGATCCTGCTGGCCTGGTATCCCGGCATGGAAGGTGGGCGGGCGATCGCCGACCTGCTGCTCGGTGAAGCCGAACCCGGTGGGCGACTGCCGGTCGCCATCCCCCGTCGTCGCGAAGATCTCCCAGTCGTGGACTGGAGCGCCCGCACGGTGGCCTACGGGCGCTGGTGGGGGCAGCGCAAGCTCGACCGGGACGGCACGACCGCGGCGTACCCGTTCGGCTTCGGCTTGGGCTACACCACGTTCACGCTCGCGGATCTGCGCGTCGGGCCGGTCGAGGGCGAACGGTTCACCGCGACCGTGTCGGTGACCAACACGGGTCCGCGCACCGGCCGCCACGTCGTCCAGATCTACGCCCACCTGCCCGAGCAGGAACGGATTGTGCGGGCGCTGATCGGTTTCCAGGCTGTACCCGACGTAGCGTCCGACGAGAGCCGGACCGTGACTGTGGACTGCACCACCCGGCCGCTGCAACGCTGGGCGCACGACGGCTTCACGATCGACCATCTCACCACCGTGCCGGTCGAGGCAGCGTCCTGGTCCGGAGATCCGTCAGCGGCTGCGGGTGTGTTCAGAACGGGGCCGTGAGGTCATACCTGGAATTGTTAGAACGGCGCTCTCTGATCTTAGCCGTGGGCCTTGCTAGGAAAGGCGCTTTCGTCGCGGTGACTGCAAGGAACGTCCCTTTCGCCCGGCCGAGCGTGTCCGCCGCTTGCTACCGCGTGTCCGCGCTCTGGGTACGGCGTGCACAACCCGCCCGCTGCCTTGCGTGTCACCGAAGACCCACGGATGCGACCGGAGAGCCACAAAATGGCATCCTTGACACCGGTGAAACGTCGTTCTAACGTCAGAGGTGAAACCAGGTTCTATTTTTGTCGACTTGCAGTCCACTGAAAGGACGCGACGTGACCAGCGACGGCATCCGGGGATTTGACGCGGACAATCACTACTACGAGGCCATGGACGCGTTCACCAGGCACATCGAGCCGGAGTACGCGAAGCGGTGTATGCAGTGGGCGAACATCGACGGCAAGTCCCGGCTTCTGGTGGGTGGCAAGATCAACCGATTCATCCCCAACCCGACGTTCGACAAGCTCGCCGCCCCGGGTTCCTTGGAGGACTTCTTCCGCGGAAAGAACGAAGGCGGCCAGTCCACAGTGGAACTCTTCGGTGAGCTGAAGCCGCCGAGCCCGGCCTACAGCGACCGCGATGCCCGGTTGGCGACCATGGACGAACAGCGTCTCGACGGGGTCCTGCTCTTCCCGACTCTCGGGGTGGGGATGGAGCAGGCGCTGCGCGCGGACATCCCCGCACTGACGGCGGCGTTCCGCGCCTTCAACCAGTGGCTGCGGGACGACTGGGGGCACGCCTACCGGGACCGCATCTTCGCCGCCCCCTACATCACGCTCGCCGACCCGGACAACGCCGTGGCGGAGTTGCGCCTGGCACTGGAGAACGGTGTGCGCGTGATCGACATGCAGGCGGGGCCGATCCTCACCGAGCGCGGCTGGAAAGCGCCGGGCGACCCGATGTTCGACCAGTTCTGGTCGCTGCTCAACGAGTCGCAGATCACCTTGGCCTACCACGCCGCGGACAACGCGTACGCCGACCTGCTGCCGCTGTGGGGCGAGAAGGCCGAGCTGGAGGCACACCGCAGTGCGCTGCTACGCGGCCTGCTGTCGGCCAACGCGGTGCCGGACATGATGGCCGCGCTGCTCAGCGGGGGGATCTTCGACCGCTACCCGAACGTGCGGGTCGCGGTCATCGAGACCGGCGCCGGCTGGGTCGGCCCGCTGTTCAAGGGCCTCAAGAAGTCCTATGGACAGCAGCCGAAGGCGTGGACGTCCGATCCGATCGAGACATTCCGACGGCACTTTTGGGTGGCCCCGTTCTACGAGGACGACCTCAACGAGCTCAAGGACCTGGTGGGCATCGACCGAATCCTCTTCGGCTCCGACTGGCCGCACACCGAAGGGCTCTCCGAACCGCTCGCCTATGTCAAGGACATCGAGCGCGCCGGGCTGTCCGAGGTGGAGCGCGACAAGATCTTGCGGCACAACGGGGCCAGCCTCGTCCGGCCGGCCGCCGAGGTCCTGTGAGCACCCCGCTGGGGTACCCCATCATCGACACGATGATCGGCTTCCCCGCCGAAGGCCCCGGGCAGTACGAGTTCATCAGGAACCAGGCCAAGGACGAGCAGACCAAGGCGGAGTACGAGTTCCCGGTCGAGTACATGTTCAAGAACGTGCCCGAGGGCCTTTCCATCGAGGACCCGGTCGCGGTGACACTGGCCGAAATGGACCGTTTCGGGGTGGAGCGGGGCCTCATCGGAGTGGGCTCGACCGGCGCGGACGCGCTGCGCCGGTACCCGGACCGGTTCGTTGCGCAGGTGGAGATCGACGCGAACCGCGGCATGGACGGCATCAAGGACCTCGTTCGGTGCTACGAGGAGTACGACGTCCGTGCGGTGGGTGCGTTCCCGTGCGGCATGGCGCCCCAGGTTCCCATCAACGACAAGAAGATGTACCCCTTCTACGCCAAATGTGTCGAGCTGGACCTCCCGATCTTCGTGAACGCGGGCGTGCCGGGTCCGCGACTCCCTTTCGCGCCACAGCATGTCGGCTTGATCGACGAGGTCATGTACGACTTCCCGGGGCTCGTTTTCGTCGCCCGCCACGGTTGTGAGCCGTGGGAGGAGTTGGCCGTCAAGCTCATGCTGAAGTGGCCCGGTCTGCACTACTGCACGTCGGCCTTCTCGCCGAAGTACTACCCGAAGGCCATCGTCGACTACGCCAACACCCGCGGTGCCGACAAGATCGTCTACGCCGGGTATTTTCCGATGGGGCTCAGCCTCGAGCGAATCATGGGCGAACTGCCGAAGGTCGGATTCCGCGACCATGTATGGCCCAAGTTCCTCCACGAGAACGCCCGCCGAATCCTCAAACTCGGCTGATCGCCACCTAATCCAGCAAGAACACTCCGCGGCAAGGAAGCCACACGGGTTCGATCCCGTGCCGCCGTCCTCGCCGTTGGCGACCGGGAGAGGCAAGATGTCCATCGGTTTCACCGTCGAACACGACGAGCTCACCGCGTCGGTATCCGGTCTGGTCGCGCGTCATGCCGCCCGTTCCGACACCCGTGATCGGTTCGATGCCCTCGCTGCCGGCCTACGCCAGCCGTACTGGGAGGTGTTCCACCAGCAGGGCCTGCTCGCCATCCACCTTCCCGAGGACCATGGCGGCGGCGGTTTCGGCGTGCGCGATCTTGGTGTGGTCCTCGAGGCCGCCGGACACGGCCTGTTGCCCGGGCCGTACTTGCCGACGGTCCTGACCGGCGCCGTTGTCGCGGACAGTGGTTGCGGCCCCGCCCGCTCCGCAGTGCTGTCTGCGCTGGTCGCCGGTGCCACCGCGGCCGTCGCAATCGGCACCGGCGAGCTGGTCGCCCGGCGTGCCGAAAGCGGCTACCAGATCACCGGTTCGGTGTCGCCGGTACTCGGTGCGGTGTCGGCCGAGCACCTGGTACTCGGGGCGCGGCTGGAGGGAGACGTCGAGCTGGCAGGCGAAGAGATCTGGTTCACCGTCCCGGCCAGTGCCGTCACCGTGAGCGCAGGGCGGGCCATCGACCTGACCCGCGACATCGGCACCCTCTCGCTCGCCGGGCTCGCGGTGGCGGCCGATCAGGTGCTGTCCCGGATTGATTCGGCGTGTATCGGTGCCGCGGCGGCCGCCCTCGCCGCAGCCGAAGTAGTCGGCATCGCCAGGTGGTGCCTTGAGTCGGCGCTCGACTACGTCAAGGTGCGTGAGCAGTTCGGCCGGCCGATCGGCTCGTTCCAGGCGGTCAAGCATCGCTGCGCCCGACTGTTCGTCAGCGCGGAGACCGCGGCGGCCGCGGCGTGGGACGCCCTGCGTGCCGTGGACGAGGACGAGTACCAACGCCGCGTCGCGGCCGCCGCTGCGGCCGTCGTCTGCCTGCCCACCGCGGTCAACGCCGCGCTGGACGCGATCACCTTGTTCGGCGGCGTCGGATTCACCTGGGAGCACGATGTGCACCTGTACTGGCGGCGTGCGCAGAGCCTGCGCGCGCTGCTGGGCCCGACCGATCGGTGGGCACGTTCCCTGGGCAAGCTCGCGGTCGAAAGCGGCCGCGACTTCGAGGTACGCGACGTCGAAGTCGACGATGCCGTCCGGGTCGAGATCGCCTCCGATCTCGCACGGGTGGCAGGGCTCCCGGTAGCGCGACGTCGCGGTGCGCTCGCCGACCTCGGCTACGCCGCGCCGCACTATCCTCGCCCTCACGGACGCGCCGCGACCCCCGCCGAACAGCTCATGATCACCCAGGAGCTCACCAGACTGGGGATCGACCAGCCGTCCATGGCCATCGGAGAATGGGTGGTTCCGACCCTCATCGCGCATGGCGACGACGGTCAGCGGGAACGTTTCGTGGTCCCGTCGCTGCGGGGAGAGATCGCCTGGTGCCAGCTGTTCAGTGAGCCAGGAGCCGGCTCGGACCTCGCTTCCCTGATGACCAAGGCGACCCGCGTCGACGGCGGTTGGCGGCTGAGTGGCCAGAAGGTCTGGATCTCGCTGGCCCACGAAGCGGACTGGGGTGCCTGCCTTGCCCATAGTGACAACACTGTCGCCAAGCACAAAGGCTTGTCGTATTTCCTCGTCGACATGCACGCCGAGGGCGTGGAGGTCCGGCCACTGAGGCAGTCCACCGGGGCTGCGGAATTCAACGAGGTCTTCCTCAACGACGTGTTCGTGCCGGACGACTGTGTGGTCGGGGAACCCGGCCAGGGCTGGGTTCTCGCTCGCACCACGCTGTCCAACGAACGGATCGCCATTGGCGGCGGTATGTCGAGCTCCGGGCTCGGTGTGCTGCGGCGGCTCGTTCGCGACGGCACGGTGCCGGTCAACGGTCCGGACACAGCACGAGTGCTCGGCGGGCTGACCGCACAGGAGAACGCGTTGGCGGCGCTCAACCTACGGTCGGTGCTGGCCCGGCTGTCGGGCCTCGAACCGGGCGCGGCGGGCAGCGTGTCCAAAGTGGCCGGCGCGCTGCACTGCCGGGCGGCCGCCGACGCGATAGCCGACATCCTCGGTCCGCTGGCCGCCCACGTCGATCCACGCAGTTCCGAAGCCACTTGGAACTACTTGAACGTGCCTACTTTCCTGCTCGGCGGTGGAACCGTCGAAATCCAATACAACGTCATCGCCGAGCGCATCCTCGGCCTACCCCGGTGACCATTTGCGAGCCAAGACATCGAAGTCCTCTGGAACCGACAGGAGCACAGTTATGACCAGTCGAGTCGCTCTCGTGACAGGCGCGGGCCGAAACGTCGGGCAAGGGATTGCTGTCGCGCTCGCCGAAGCCGGCTACCGGGTTGCCGTGAACGACCTCGATGACCAGCGCACCAAACAGACCGTGGAGCTGATCACCGGCAGCGGCGGCACTGCGGTCTCGGCGCCCTTCGACGTGACTGACCCGGATGAGGTGGCGTCGGCCGTCGCCCAGCTCCAGGCGGAGCTGGGCCCGATCGACGTCGTGGTGAACAATGCGGGCGTCCCGGAGGGCGGCAAGACAGGCTCGTTCCTCAACAGCACTCCGTCTGACTGGCACACCTACATCGGCATCAACATGATCGGATCGACGAACGTCCTGCACGCCGCCCTGCCGGGGATGGTCGAACGAGGGTGGGGACGTGTCATCCAGATCTCCTCCGGCGCCGGCTCGGTGGGTCGGAACATCGGCGTCTCGCTCTACGGCGGCAGCAAGGCGGGGATCGAAGGTTTCCTCCGGCACCTCTCGCAGGAGGTGGGGCCATCGGGGGTGACAGTGAACTCGCTGGCACTCGGATTGATGGACAACGTCGGAACCGACATCCCGACGATGAAGGCGCTCCTCGCCGGCATTCCGGTCGGCCGCCTCGGCAAGCCGTCGGACGTCGGCGGCGCGGTGCTCTGGCTGTGCTCCGAACCGGGTTCCTGGGTGACTGGGCAGACCATCCACGTCAACGGAGGTTCGGTCAACGGCCACTGAGCATCCGAACACCGAACAAAGCTACCGAATCAACAGAGACGAGAAGTCTGATGGACTTTCATGGAGTTTCGGCAATCGTGACGGGCGGCGCCTCCGGTCTCGGGGCCGCTACCGCCCACCGGCTCGCCGACCGGGGAGCGACCGTTGTCATCGCCGACATCTCGGAGGACAAGGGCAAAGAGACGGCGGCGAGTATCGGTGGCGTCTACGCGCGAGTCGATGTCACCTCCACCGAGGACATCATCGCCGCCACCGAGCTCGCCACGACACTCGGCCCGCTCCGGGTGTTGGTGAACTGCGCCGGTCTGGGATTTGCCGGCCGGACAGTCGGGCGTGGTGGTTACGAGTCGGCTCACGACCTCGATATGTTCCGCCATATCATCGAGATCAACACCATCGGCATGTTCGACTGCATTCGGATCGCGGCCACCGCGATGGCCCGGACCGAGCCGTTGGCCGACGGGGAGCGTGGGGCCATCGTCAATACCGCCTCGGTTGCCGCGTTCGACGGCCAGATCGGCCAGGCCGCTTACGCTGCGTCGAAGGGTGGCATTGTCGCCATGACGTTGCCGATTGCGCGTGACCTCGCTGCGATCGGCGTCCGTGTGTGTACCATCGCTCCCGGCCTGATCGACACACCGATCTATGGCGAAGGTCCGGCATCCGGGCAGTTGAAGGACAAGCTCAAACGCGATGTCCTCTTTCCCCATCGGCTTGGCACCGCCGACGAGTTCGCCACCCTGGCCGTCGAAGTGCTCGGCAACAGCTACCTCAACGGCGAGGTCATTCGCATCGACGGCGGTGCCCGGCTGCAACCGAAGTAGCAGCTCCGAAATGTTGGCCAGATAACGGGAGATCCACTTATGCCACAGGTACTGACCGAACAGGACGGACACGTGCTGACCGTCACCCTCAACCGCCCTGCGCGACGCAACGCGCTGACGATATCCAGTCTGTCCCGGCTGGCGGACATCTGGAGCGAGGCCGCTGCCGACACCAGCGTCCGGGTTGTCGTGCTCACCGGAGCGGAGGGTTCGTTCTGCGCCGGAATGGATCTGCGCGGTATGGCGGGGGAGGACGGCGATGAGGACGCCGCAGCTGCCGAACGGGCGAAGACCGACCGGGGGTTCGCCAACCGCGGTCTTCTCAAGACCGGCCGGATGAACAAGCCGGTCATCGCGGCCGTCGAAGGAAACGCGATCGCCGGGGGCATGGAACTGCTGCTCGGTACGGACATCCGAGTTGCCGGCGAAGGCGCACGGTTCGGGCTGTCGGAGGTTCGTTGGGCGCTCTATCCGGCGGGTGGTGGTGTCGTCCGGCTCTCCCGTCAGATCCCTTACCCGGTCGCGGTCGACATCATGCTGACCGGTCGGCATATCGACACGACGGAAGCCGCCCAGCTGGGTCTCATCGGCCACATCGTCCCCGACGGGAAGTCGCTGGAGACCGCACGACAGATTGCCGCCACGATCGCGGCCAACGGCCCGCTGGCGGTCGAGGCGGTCGTGCGTACCCTCCGGGAAACCGCGGCGATGTCCGAGGAAGAGGCTTTCGCTTTCGAACAGCCCCACATCGCCGCGGTCTTCGGTTCGGAAGACGCGCAGGAAGGCCCGAGGGCCTTTGCCGAAAAGCGGACACCGGTATTCCACGGCCGCTGAACTCGGTAGCCTGAAGGACCTGATCGTGGCGTCCACATCGATCTCATCTCGGTCGCCTGACGTGCGGCCGTTTGACTGGAGAACCCATGGAACAACCGTTGACCGCGGCCGAGCTGATGGAGCGATTGAGGGGGCCGGACGGTTCCCTGTCGTTGGAGTCGGCGGAGCGGATCGGCTTCGTTTCGCCCGGGCCGTCCATTTCGGCCACCGATCCGTTCTTCTCCTACGATCGCCCGGAGGCACACGGGGTACACGTCGAGCAGGTCCTCGTTCCCTTGCGAGACGGCAGTCATCTCAGTGGTGAGCTGCACCGGCCGGCCAACGCCGACGGCACGCCCGCGGCCGGCCGTTTCCCGGGCATCGTCTACGAGTTCAACGGATACGACGCCGTGCCGCTCTTCGCCGCCGGGGTGAAGCCTTTCGTGACCCGGGGATACGTTGCGCTGGTCTGCAACGTACGGGGGACCGGCGGGTCACCGGGCGTCATCGACCCGTTCGGCCCACAAGAGCAACGCGACAACGTCGACCTCATCGAATGGCTGGCCGAACAGCCGTACTCCACCGGGAAGATCGGCCAGATGGGGGTGAGCTACGGCGGCCACACCACGTTGCTGGCCGCGGTCAACCGGCCACCGCACCTGACCGCGGTGATCGCCGTTCAAGCGATCAGCGACTGGTACGAAAACACCATCTACCGCGGCGGGATCCCCAACGCGAAGATCCACGAATGGCAGCGGTCGACCGCGCCCGACACACTGGAGACCTACCCTCGCCATCCGCTCTACGACGACTACTGGCGCGAGCGCAGCGTCAAGGCCCGCTGGGACCAGCTTCAGGTCCCGGTGCTCGACGTCGGCGGCTGGCTCGATCCTTACCGAGCGGCCATGGTCGAGAACTTCCGCGCGCGCCAGGACAGCGTCTGGATGGTCGCCGGACCGTGGGCGCACGGTATGGTGCCCGGCCGGCTCGAGGACATCGGCTCGGCCGCCTACCTCGCCTGGTGGGACCACTGGCTCTCCGACCTGCCCGGCGCGCTGCCCGAAGCGAAGGTCACCTCCTACGAGATGCCGGCGGAGGGCTGGCGGCTGTACTCCATCTGGCCGCCCGCCGAGTCGCGGACGACAAGCTTCAGCCTGAGCGCGGCGGGTGAACTCCTGTCCAGCACCGAGCCGGCGACACCGGCCGGCACGAGCACATTCGACGTCGGGACCGGCCAGCTGGGCTTCGAAACCCGTCCGCTGGACACCGACGAGGTGATCACGGGCGGGATCGAGGCGACCGTGCGGGCGTCGTTCACCGCGGCCGATGGCGCGATCGCGGTGGTGCTGGAGGACGTCGCGCCGGACGGCACCGCCGAACGTGTCGCCAATGGCTGGCTGCGGGCGAGCCACCGCCGCGGCAGCGAAGAACTCGCCGCGGTGGCCCCCTATGCCGACTATCCGCTGGTGATCATGTTGTGGCCCATCCATCACCGCGTACGCGCCGGTCACCGGCTCAAGGCCACGGTGTCCAGCCGCGACTACCCGCTCATCGAGAATGACGCCCCGGACGGCACGGTGACCGTATGGCTGGGCGAGGGCGGCTCCACCCTTCGCTACCAGGCGCTGCCGTGACGGCGGGCTCGTGGGGAACGGTGAGGATCGGTTCGGGGGCGGGGTTCGCCGATGACCGGGTGGAGCCCGCGGTGGAGCTCGCCGAGCACGGGGAGCTCGATTACCTCGTGTTCGAGTGCCTGGCCGAACGCACGATCGCGCTTGCCCAGCTCCAACGGCGTCGCGATCCGCGGTCCGGTTACAACGAATGGCTCGCCGAGCGGATGCAGGCGGTGCTCCCGGTGTGCGCCCGCCGCGGAGTCAGGATCGTGACGAACATGGGGGCCGCGAACCCACTGGCCGCGGCCGAGGTCGTGACCGGTGTCGCTCGCGATGCGGGGTTGACCGGTTTGAGGATCGCGGCGGTGACCGGGGACGACGTCCTGGACCTGGTCGAGCGCGCCGACTCGCGCCTGCCGGAGCTGGGCGGAACGGTCGGCTCCCTGGGCGAGGACCTGGTGTCGGCGAACGCCTATCTCGGCGCCGCCGGGGTGGCCGAGGCGCTGGCGGACGGCGCCGACGTCGTGCTCACCGGCCGGATCGCGGATCCCTCGCTGTATCTCGCCCCGCTCATCCACGAGTTCGGCTGGGCGCCTGATGACTGGGATCGTCTCGGCCGGGGCCTGTGTGCGGGGCATCTGCTCGAATGCGCGGGGCAGGTCACCGGTGGCTACTTCGCCGATCCGGGGCGCAAGGAGGTGCCGGGGTTGGCGCGGTTGGGCTTCCCGATCGCGGAGGTCACCGAGGACGGGGTGTTCACGGTGACGAAGGTCCCGGGGTCCGGTGGGCGGGTCACGGTCGCGACCTGCGTCGAGCAGTTGCTCTACGAGGTGCATGACCCGGCCGCTTATGTCTCCGCCGACGTCGTGGCTGATTTCTCCGGCGCCGAACTGGTCCAGACCGGCGAGGACCGGGTCCGCGTCAGCGGGGTGTCGGGGCACGCTCGTCCGGAGACGCTGAAGGTCTCTGTCGGTTACCTCGACGGGTATCGGGGAGAGGGCCAGATCTCCTATGCCGGCCCCAACGCCGTGGCTCGTGGACGGCTGGCGCTCGACATCGTGCGGGAGCGGCTGGCCCTTACCCGGGTGGCCACGACCGAGCTCCAGTTCGAACTCATCGGCGTCGACGCCGTGCACCGGGGTGCGGGGGCGTCGGCTGCTGAACCGAACGAGGTGCGTGCCCGGGTCGCCGGTCGTACCCGTGGCCTCGCCGACGCTCGTCGTATCGGTCGTGAGGTCAGCTCGTTGTGGCTCAACGGCCCGGCCGGTGGCGCGGGGGCGACCCGTCAGGTGGAGGAGGTCGTGGCGATCGCCTCGGCCTTCGTTCCCCGGGACCTGGTCACCACCGTTGTCACCTTCCTGGAGGTCTGACCGATGCGGCTCTACGACTTGGCGCATGCCCGCGCGGGGGACAAGGGCACCACCTCGGACATCTCTGTGATCGCCTACCGGCAGAACGACTACGCGTTCCTCGAACGACACGTGACCTCGCGCCGTGTGCGTGAGCACTTCTCCGACCTCGTCATGGGCACTATCGAACGCTATGAGTTACCGCAGTTGTCGGCGCTGAAGTTCGTCCTTCACCACACGATTGGCGGTGTTACCCGAACTCTCGATGTCGACATCCACGGAAAGAGCCTCGCCTCCTGCCTGCTCGAACTGCACCTGCCCGAAGTGTTCGCGGTTTAGTGGACGCGGGTTATGCTGCGATCTGTGTCTGAACTTGCTGTCCTTTTCGAATGAGGATGGCCGCCACGATCGCGGCGATGACACACGCGGCGGCGGCCACGAGGACGCCGAGCGCTGGGCGTCGAAACCCGGACACGCCCAACTCGCCAGAGTGCCCAGTGAAAACCCCACAGCCAACAAGATCGAGCGACTGATCTCGACCGACACCGTCGACTGGTTCCCTCAACTGGCACCCAACGGGCATTTCGCCGTGTACTTCCAGTATCCAGCAACAATCGTAGGCCACGCCCGTCGCACGACTGCCGCTGTTCGGTGGACAAGGCACGATCAACGGCAACAGCTGTAGCCCCGACTCCCAACAGTCCGCCTTCGAGCCTCTGCCCCCTCGAAACCGTGATTGAACGGAAATAGGCATGACATGCGGGGACTGAACGGCCAGCGGATTTTGGTTGCCGGTAATGGGAGTGGCGTCGGCGCTGCGACGGCGGGTTCGGCTGATCGAGGAGGGTGTGCGCCTGGTTTCGGGTGATACCAATCTGGCGGAGCCGAAGCGGTCGCGCAGCAGGTCAACGACGCTGGCGGCGAAGCAACCGCCGTCTTCTTCGACCTCGCGGACGTGGAATCGGTCGGGGCACTTGTCGACCGCGGTTGAAATCTTGGGTGGCCTCGAGGGCGTCGCGAAGGTGGCCGGGAATCTGTCTGCGGCCATCGTGGGCAACGATCTGGTCTGTTCGATGCCGAACCGACCACCCGGTTTCGGCAAGGTCCTGGTGGTACCCAGAATTCTGGCGCCGAGATCAGCATTCAACGCACTGTGCCGAGCACCGTCCGATGTGGTCTTCGTGATCTGAAGGACGGCCCCGATGGCGTCCACATTGATCTCGCCGCAGTCTCCTGTCGTACGGCCGTGTGATTGGAGACTCTTCACGACCGGCGCATGGCTATCGCCGGCCCTCACCCCAGTGATTGACTACCTTTGCAAGAGTCTTTAACTAAGACTCTTGTCATGGTGGTCTAGACCCTGCATACTTGATTTCTGTCAGCCCGCTGAATGACCTGAAGTGAGAGGTGAAAACGATGTTGCCCCAGCCGGTACGGCGTTCTAACCGCGCCAGAAAACTTCGCGTCCCTGCTTGCCTCGCCGTCGTTGTGGTCGTCGCGGTCGCCACGGCCGGTGGTGGTTCCGCGGCCGCGTCGCCCGCGAGATTGCTACCGTCCGCACAGGCGACGTTCACTGAGGACTTCGACGGCCCGGCCGGTAGCGGCGTTGACCTGAGCAAGTGGCATTTCGAAACCGGGGATAACGCGAACAACCACGAGCGCGAGTGGTACACGTCCGGTACCGACAACGCCGCGCTCGACGGGCAGGGCAACCTCGTCATCACCGCCAAGAAAGAGAATCCCGGAAACTACAATTGCTGGTACGGCCCTTGTGCATACACCTCGGCCCGACTGTCCACAGCCGGCCAGTTCACCCAGGCCTACGGGCACTTCGAGGCCCGCATGAAAATCCCCCGCGGACAGGGCATGTGGCCGGCTTTCTGGCTGCTCGGTGACAACATCGGGGACGTTGGCTGGCCGGGCAGCGGCGAGGTCGACATCATGGAGAACGTCGGCAACGAGCCGAACACTGTGCACGGCACCATTCACGGCCCCGGCTACTCCGGGGCCAACGGCATCGGCGCTGCCTATAACGGGCCCACCTTCGCCGACGACTTCCACACCTACGCGGTGGACTGGGCGCCGGACTCGATCAGCTGGTCGGTCGACGGGAACGTCTACGAGACCCGCACCCCGGCCGACGTCAACGGCAACCAGTGGGTGTTCGACCATCCCTTCTACATCATCCTCAACCTCGCCGTCGGCGGCGACTGGCCAGGCGACCCGAACGACAGCACGTCATTCCCCCAGCAGCTCGTCGTCGACTACATGCACGTCACCACCAGTGATGGCGGCAGTCTCGCTGTTTCTGCATCCCACGCGCGCAAGGCGGGAACGTCTACACCGTAGTGATCTCATCGACGTCGTCTGTCCAAAGTAGACGGTTGACCCGTCGCGCAGGTCACTGTCTTTCGACGGTCGTCAGACACTGACGCGGCCGACTTCAAGAACAGTAACCGAACCACGCCGCGGCCGCCGGGGGCATGCTGATCCTGCCCCGGCAACCCCAGAACGAATCCGCCTGTGCCCGACTGGGTTTCCGCGAACTGTATCTCGCCGCTGCAGTCGCTTTGTCTGCACTTTCGTCGAGAACCGCCGGTCTCGGTACGGCTAAGAGGTTGTCTTACGTGGTGAGTTTGGCGAGTTTCTTGTAGCAGGTGATGGCTGCTCCGAGTGTGAGGAAGCCGAGGAAATGGCGGGCATGGCGTTCATAACGCAAGGTCAAGCGGCGGTACCCGGTCAACCAGGCCATTGTTCGCTCAATGACCCAGCGGTGCCTGCCCAGCCTCTGATTGCTCTCGACACCTTTGTGAGTAATGCGGACGCTCATGCCCCGGTCGCGGACCCATCTGCGGAGTGCTGCGTGGTAGTAGGCTTTGTCGGCGTGCAGCTTGCCCGGCGTGCGCCGACGCGGGCCACGGCGGGACTTGACCGCGGGCAGGGCCATGACGAGAGGCTTGAGCGCGTCAGCGTCGTTGGTGTTGGCCGCGGAAACCCTCACGACCAGTGGCAGCCCGGCGCATTCGGACAAGACGTGGATCTTCGAGCCGGTCTTGCCCCGGTCCACCGGGCTCGGGCCGGTCAGAGATCCCCCTTTTTTGGCCCGGACACTGGCGCCGTCGATGATCGCGCGGGACCAGTCGAGCGCACCCCGGCTGCCGAGTTCGTCGAGGACAACGTGATGGAGTTCGCGAAACACCCCAGCTCTGGTCCACTGAGCGAAGCGTCGATGCGCGGTCTGGAACGGCACCCCGAACGACGGCGGCAGATCACGCCACGCACACCCGCTGGTCAGGACGTACACAACCAATTCGGCTCGCAACGCTACGCGGTACTGTTCAAACCCGGCACCTACAGCAACGACGTGAACATCGGCTTCTACACCCAGGCACTCGGCCTGGGGCTCAACCCCGACGACGTCACCATCAACGGCGGCGTGCACGTCCAGGCCGACTGGCAGGGCGGCAACGCCACCCTCAACTTCTGGCGCGGCGCCGAAAACCTCGCCGTCAACCCGCCAGGCGGCACGGACACCTGGGCTGCGTCCCAGGCGTCACCACTGCGCCGGGTGGACATCCACGGCGACCTCCAACTCGACAACGGCGGCTGGTCCAGCGGAGGATTCCTCGCCGACGCGAACGTGAGCGGGCAGGTCCGCTCAGGCTCACAGCAGCAGTGGCTGTCCCGGGACACCTCCTGGGGCAGCTGGAGCGGGTCGAACTGGAACATGGCCTTCGTCGGCTCCCAGAACGCCCCGGCGCAGAGCTTCCCCAACCCGCCCGACACCGTCGTGGACCAGGCACCGATCGTGCGTGAGAAGCCGTTCCTGTACCTCGACGACTCGGGCAACTACCAGGTGTTCGTCCCCGCGGTGCGCATCAACTCCGCCGGCACCAGCTGGGGCAACGGAGCCCCACCGGGAACATCGCTGCCGATCAGCCAGTTCTACATCGCCAAACCGGGCGACAGCGCCGACACGATCAACGCCGCCCTCACGGCGGGCCAGAACCTGCTGTTCACCTCCGGCATCTATCCACTGGGTGCCGATGTCCACGTGACCCGCCCCGACACCATGGTCCTCGGCCTCGGTCTGGCCACCTTGTCACCGGTCAACGGCAACGCCGCGATGACCGTCGACGACGTGAGCGGGGTGACGATCGCCGGGCTCCTCATCGACGCCGGACCGACCAACTCGCCGGTTCTCATGCAATTCGGCCAGAACGGCTCCAATTCCGACCACAGCGCGGACCCGGCCCTGCTGTCGGACGTGTTCTTCCGCATCGGCGGCGCGGGGGTCGGCAAAGCGAGCCAGAGCCTCGTTATCAACAGCAACAACGTGATCACCGACGATATGTGGATCTGGCGGGCTGACCACGGTGACGGAGTCGGCTGGTACGACAACACCGCTGCCAATGGGCTGGTCGTCAACGGCGACAACGTGACCGCGTACGGACTGTTCGTCGAGCATTTCCAGCAGTACCAGGTGATCTGGAACGGCAACGGCGGACGCACGTACTTCTTCCAGAACGAGATGCGATACGACGTCCCTGACCAAGGCACCTGGCGGGGCGACGCGAACGGGTACGCCGCCTACAAGGTCGCTGACACCGTCACCGACCACCAAGCGTGGGGTGTCGGCAGCTACTGCTACTTCAGTACCAATCCCAGCGTGGTGGCCGACCACGCCTTCGAAGTGCCCGACACGCCCGGGGTCGGTTTCCACGACCTCGTCACGGTCTCGCTGGGTGGCACCGGGACGATCACCAACATCATCAACTCCACCGGCGGCTCCGCCGGTTCCGGCAATGCCGTCGCCGACCTCACCAACTACCCCTGACCGCCTTCGTGTCTGAGGAGAAACCTATGCATCGCTTGCGATCCGCGACTTGTCTCGCGCTTGCGCTTGGCACCGCTTTGTTCGCCACCACGCCGGTGGCGAGCGCGGCGCCCGCCAGCGGATTCCCCGCGCACTACTTCGCGCCCTATCTGGAACTCAGCGATTCCACTGTGGACACCATGGCTGCGGACCTGCAGGCGACTGGAACGAAGTTCTACACCCTGGCGTTCCTGATCCCTCAGAATGGCTGCACCACGCAGTGGGAAAGCGGCGGATCTCCGGTCGGGGCCTACGCCTCGCAGATCAGCGCCCTGCAGTCCGCCGGAGGGGACGTGACCATTTCCTTTGGCGGGGCCGCAGGCGGGGAACTGGCCCAGACCTGCACTTCGGTGTCCGACCTGACCGCCGCGTACGCCGGCATAGTCAGCACGTACGGTGTCACCCGGCTGGACTTCGACATCGAAGGCGGCACCCTCGACGACACCGCCGCCAACCAGCGCCGCAACCAGGCTCTCGCCGCGCTGCAGCAGCAGAACCCCGCGGTGCAGGTGGACTACACCCTCGCGGTGGGGCCGGACGGCCTGCCCGGCCAGGAAATGGGAGTGCTGCAGGACGCCCAGTCGCAAGGGGTGAACGTCAATGCCGTCAACATCATGACAATGGATTTCGGTGACGGCCAGAACGCCCTCGACGACGCGATTTCCGCGACCCAGGCGACCAGCAACCAACTCGCCGGGCTCTACGGCGTCTCCGGCGCGCAGGCCTACGGAAAGATCGGCATCACACCGATCGCCGGGCAGAACGACGACAACGAGTACTTCAGCCAATCCGACGCGTCCACCCTGGAGAATTTCGCCGCGTCCAACGGCGTCCAATCACTGGCCTTCTGGGAGGTCAGCCACTACGACCAGCCCTTGGGCTACGCCTACTCGCAGATCTTCAACCAGATCACCGGCAACGGTGCGTCCTCGTCAGCTCGGAGGTAGCGCGATGAAGAATATAAAGAAGTTGAATCTGGCTGCGGCCGCACTGGCGGTTTTCGCGGCATTGTTCATTGCCGCCCCGGCGTCAGCCATGACGCTGGTACACCACGCTGCCCAGGTCAGGCCGCTCGCCGATGACGGGTCGCCGTCGGCTGCCGAACTGCTGGCGAAGACCGCGCAGTGCAACCAGGTGTCCAACGGTACCTATTCGGACAAGAACGGCGGGCAGGCGGCGATCTGCGGCGCCAACGGCGCCTACTTCTGGACCTCCGGCATGGCCGTCGACTGCGACGGCCAGCGGACCAGCCAGTGCAACGAAAACACCGACTGCTGTTTCTACAATGACACCTCTTTCCATCAGTCTGACAGACAACCACTGAACGCGGCACAACTGCCGTACGTGGTGATCCCGCTGCCGAGCAGCGTGTGGAGCTACCAAGATGCCGGTATCCACGGCGGCGACGTGCTCGCGGTGATCTACAACGGGCACGTGGAGTACGCGGTCTTCGGCGATGAGGGCCCAAGCGACAGCATCGGGGAAGCGTCCTACGCGACAGCACAGTCCCTGGGCATCGACCCCGACCCGAAGACCGGTGGCACCGCGGGCCCGGTGACCTACATCGTGTTCAAGAATTCCCAGCTGTCCACCATCGAAGACCACAACAGCGCGGTGTCCCAAGGGCACACCTTCGCCACGCAGTTCATCAGCAACAACTGACCGTCAACCCGCAGGACGCGCAGCGGCCTCGTCCAGACGAGGCCACCGCGCGATGGTGGTCACTCACGCTCGATCGTTCGCAGCCCGCGCGCAGGCGTCCACCACTCGACGACGAGCATCGACCTACGAGGGCGGGGTTGTCCGGGGCCAGATGCGTCGGGGAATCCACTCAGGATCTCGGCGGCTTCAGAAAGTTCAGTGGGCCACCGCCCGATGATGGCGTCGCCAGCCTGCCGAAGCGACACGTTCTCGTCGAGCCCGAGGTACGGGCGTGTCCCCAGCGGATCGCGGCTACCGTGCCGACCCGCTCCGGTTCGTGGGCTTCGGGTGCGCCCTGGCGGGAAATCCAGTGTGCGCTTTTTCTCGCTGGCCGTCAGGTCGTCTTTCAGTCCGGCGCCAGTATTGGTTGTCGACTAACCGTCCGTTAGTCGTAGTCGTGAGCGGCGATTGGACGCCGGGCCGGATCCACCAGACGCAGTCATCGCTCATTCAGCGCATCGACCTGGAGAATCCAGTGAGCCTTTCCGAGTAACTGGTTGCTCGGAAAGGCTCAATCTGCCCGGTAGAACCGCCAAGGTACCCCCTTCCATCACCAACCTGCCAAGACCATGCCGGCAAACGACAGTCGTTTACCGGCTACGTATTTGCCCACCAGTAGCCGTGCTATGAAACCATTGGTAAACCGGCCTTTGCCGATTGCCTTGACCGGCCCGGGTGCGGTGATGACCCTCGGCCCGGCGCAGCGACACGCCGGGTATGCTGCGGCTGGCGGCGCGCCAGCCGCACTACGACGACCTGCCAGTCGACCTGTGTCCGTGGCCATGAGAAAGTGGTTCTGGCACAAAGTCCGTGATGGTGTCGCCTGCCACGAGTATGGGCTCTGTCCCTCTTTGCGTGATCAAGCAGGCTCGGGCTGGCGAGCAATCATCATGTCGTGTGTAGAATTCTCTTGCGTAGCAGGGAAAAACTGGCCAGCCCGTACGTTTGCCGCTTGAGCATTTTGATTCTGTTGACAGCCCCCTCCGTGGGACCATTGCTCCAGAGCAGCGTGAGTCCGGCGGTCACGGCGGTCAAGTCGTGCCGCAGGCCAGTAACGAAGGAATGCAGCGCGGGAAGATCATCAGAACGAACGCAGTCCATCCACACCGGCAGCAGGTCGCCACGCAGATCGCGGATCATGGTGGCGAACGCGCCGACGTGCCGTCGGGTTGTCTCGAGTTCCGGGCAACGAGCCAGGATCCCCTTGAGCTGCAGACAGTCCCGTTCAGACAGGTTCTGCGGATCGCGCATCATCCACCCCACCACGTGGCGGATCTTCGGTGGCGGTATTGGCTTTGTCGTTTCCGGCGTTGGCCGGTCGGTACGCAACCCCTGAAGGTAGCGGTAGACGGTCCGCGCACTGCCCCGGTAGCCCTGCTCACGGATCTCACCGTATAGATGGGAGACATCGGTGCAACCCTGGTGCCACCGCTGGTACAGATGGGATTTGTACTCATCGAGCAGCGTGACGCGGGAGGTGGTCATGGCCAGTAGCTCCTCCACACTCTCAGCGTTGAGGATTCTGCGCACCGTCTTGCGGTCCACCCCCAGTTCATGCCCGATTGTGCGCAGGCCCTTGCCTTGCGCACGCAGAGCCCGGATCGCCGCGTACCGCTCCTTCAAGCGCACCGCGAATTCGGTCTGTGCCGCCTGATCGGGCCGAGCGTCGGCACCAGGTGGTTCACTGGTGGCCGTTTCATCGGCCGTGACCTCCACCTCCACGTCGGTACCCCTCCGGTGCGCCATCGCCGGCAACCAAGGGTTTCCGCAGACAGCCGCGGTGCGCGATCACGGTCTTTTCCACCGCCTCGCCGAGGTTCTTCCATACATGCCATCGGTCGGCGCACTGTGTGGCCTGCGGCGCGCCTCTCGAGGCGGCCAAAGCGCAGGCGCCGGCCCGATCCCGGGTGATTATCTCGATCTCGGGATGGCCCTTCAGCCACTCAGCGAGGGTGGCCGCCTCGCAGTCTGGTAGCACGTCGATGGGACGGTGCGTGGCCATATTGATCAAGATCGTGGCGTACACCTACCCTTTCTTGATCGCGAAATCGTCGACGCCCAGCACGGTGACCTCGCCCACGGGGGCGTCGGGCAGAGCCCGCACCAGCCGCAACAATGTGTTCCGACCGGCCGGCATCCCCAGCCCCGTAGCCAACCGCGCACCGGCACGCCCGGCCAACGCCAGGCCAATCGACTCCAGCATCTCCCGGGAGCGCGGTGTCCTGCGGGCACGTGGTGTCGCCACGCCAACGGGCTGCTCGGCGAAGGTATGGACCCCACACTCGGTGGTGTCACAGAAGAATCGTCGTACCCGCAGCCTGAGCACCACCATCTGGCCGCTGATCGCGGCATCGGCCAGTCGCCGGTCATAGCGACTGTGCACCCGGCTGGCCGCGTGACCGCACGTATAGCAGGCCACCTCACGCACCCTCGCATGTGCCCACACCAGCACGGCACCGGCCGCCTGCTCGACCCGCTCGATCGCCACGGCTGCCAGATGAGGAAGAAGCACGTCGAGACCATGATCATCACATTTGGTACATGATCACATACGGGCCGTCACCTCCGCCGCCGACCTTGATCACGCAAAGAGGGACAGAGCCCCATGCTCGTGGCAGAACAGGCGCTCAAGCGGTCCCATGCACGCGGCAAACGACACACCGTAAATGCCTGCGGGACCGGCCTGCGCAGGACGCTGTGGCACAGCCAGCCCCATCCGCTACCGCTGCTGCTGAGGGACGCAGGGCTGAACTGACCCGGCAGCGGTGGACCGAGGTCCATGCCCTCTGCGACCGAGGTGTCGGCGCCACCGCGATCAGTAAGGCGCTGAACTTGGACGGCAAGACCGTGCGCCGCAACACCCAGGCCGCGAGCGCCGAGGACTTGCTCACCGAGGTGGACCGGCGAGGCAGCGAACTGGACGTCCACACGGAGTATCTGGCCCAGCGCTGGCAGGAAGGCTGTACCAACGTCGCCCGGCTGGCCACCGAACTGCGGGCCCGCGGCTATCGCGGCGCCGGCCGGAACGTTCGGCGGCTCCTGCAGACCTGGCGTGCCGGAGCGACCCCGCTGGCCACGACGCCGACGTCGACGTTCAAGGCCCGGCAAGTCACCGGGTGGATCATCCGCCCTGCCGTCAAACGCACCGAACGAGAGCAGACCTGTCTGAAAGAAATCCTGGAACGCTGCGAGACGCTGCGCACCGTCGATGACCTCGTCAGCGACTTCGCTGGGATGCTTCGCCAACGCCAAGGTCAGCATCTCGATGGCTGGATCGGCCGCGCGCAGGCCAGTGGTGTCCAGCAATTGCAAGGCTTCGCCGCCGGCTTGCTCAAGGACTACGACGCGGTCCGCAACGGACTGACCCTCATCTGGAGCAGTGGCGCGGTCGAGGGAGCAGTCGGACGACTGAAATCGATCAAGCTGCAGATGTACGGCCGAGCCAACTTCGACCTCCTCCGGCGGCGGGTACTACTGAGCTTCTGACCCCCAACAAATCACGGACTTTGTGCCAGAACCACCACAGCCTGGCCGTTGACAACCTGCTCCCCGAACGAGGCGAACCCGCTGCCGCAGCCGGCGCAGCGGCGCTCGTCCTCGCCGAGGTCGTAGATGATGTCGATGGTCGGTAGATGAGAAAATCCCTGCGCCGTGGACCCGGCGCTCCCGCCCGCTGCCCGCGCCGTTTCTCACCGTGACGGGACTCATAACCGCTGTCCGGCCCGGCGTCTGGCATGCCACCGCGCAAACTTTTCTCCGAGGAGTCTCCGAACACCATCTGTTTCACCGTCGCCAGTTCACCGGTCACCTGCTCCAGCAGCACCCGCAACTCTCGATTGTCGGCCTCGGCTTTCTCCAACGCCGCACTCAACTCGACGTTGGCCGCCACGACTTCTCTGAGTCGGGCTTCGTGCCACTCGGCTCGCGCCTGCCTGGACGCCGCATCATCTGCCACAGGCCGTTCCTGGGCTACCGCGCTCAGGCTCATCGGGAAACACCATCACACCGCAGGGCTGCCCCGAATGAACCTCCGCGCGGCGTGTCGCGGCACGCCGGGCGCAACCCAGCCGTCCAGAAAAACGCCCGTATCCCAATGACCGCAATACAAGATCAACATTAGAAAACCACGCACGCGATCTCCGAATGCTTACGTCTGGGAATCCTCGGGGCAGCCTAATCGACGTCCGCGAATCAAGGAGAAACTGAGTACCCGCCACCCCCCGGCTCAAGCTCCGGGGGAATCACTTCAGCTGGGAAGAAACGTTTGTACAGACGGACGACCGTACCATCATTGATCGACCTGGAGATGCCGTCATTCAACTCGCTAACCAAAGTCTTGTCACCTATTCGCACCGCGAAGGCGGACGGAGCTTCCTTTGCAGCAACGCTATAGCCAATCTCCAGCGCGCTCGGCGCAGCCTGCTTAACGTACTTAGTTCCCACCGCCTGCGTCGCGACCCACCCGTCCAGCGCGCCACTCTTCAGCTGGGCTGCCGCAGAATTGGAGTCCGGGAAGCGGACCACCTTCGCGCCAGGTATTTTCTGGGCATACTCCTCTTGCAGAGTTCCCTGGACGACGCCAAGCCGCTTTCCAGACAGTGCATTGGGTGTCGTCAGTCTGGCCCCCTTGGCTGTGACCACGACTGTGATCCCGACATGGTAGCCGTTGGTGAACGACACCGTCTTCTTTCGAGCTTCGGTAGAGGAGATCGTAGCGCTGCCGATGTCGAACCTGCCCACGGCGATCCCCGAAAGCAATCCAGCGAAATCAGTCCCGACAAAGCTGAGATCAATATTCTCGTATCGTGCGGCAACCCTGAGCAGTTCGTTGTCGAACCCGGTGTATACGCCTTGCGCAATATAGGCCGATGGGGGCGAATCGGAAAGTGTTGCGACCACCAACGGCGAAACCTTGGACGCACTGCAGCCAGCGAGACCCACTACCGCCAAGCACGCGACGGTAACGACGGCAAGTAGACGTTTCGCACTCATCGATTACTACCCCTTCTTAGAGAGCTGTATTTTTGCTGCGGAGCAGTATCAACGGAAGCTCTGGAGACAAGTCCCCTATATATCACAAGACCAGCGTCCATGCCGCAACGCTCACTTGTCAAAAACGATCAGTTGCAGAACGCCTTCAAGCAGATCGCAGGCGCTGCCTCCGAAAAAAAGCCCTCGGCCCCCGTTGATGGGGCCGATGTCGTCGTGGAGGTCGGGTGTCAGATGAAGCCGGATCGTAGTGCGTATGCGACGGCATGTGTACGGTTCCGCAGTTTCAGTCGTCGTAGTATGCCCTGGATGATGTTCCTGATTGTGCGTTCGGAGTAGTCGAGCCGCCGGGCGATTTCTGGGATGACAAGGCCGTCGGCGGTCAGGCGTAGGACTTCGACTTCGCGAGGGGTCAGTATGTGTGCGGTCAGTCCCTGCGGGTTGTCGCTGCGACGTAGCTCTTCGACCTGACGCAGGAGTTCTCCGAGGAGTCTCGGAGACATGAGCGCACCGCCTTCGGCGGCTATCATTATGCTGCTGAGCAGGCGTTCGCGGGTTGCCTTGCGTCGCGGAAGAGCGATGACGATCCGGCAGGCGGCCGCCGTCATCGGATCTACTGCAGGGTCAGTGAACTGCTCGCAGATGAGCACCACGGGTGTGTCAGTCTTGGCCGCCGACCGGCGTAGCTCAGCAGTGACGGTGTTCGTCAGCAGGTCGGTGACCACGACCAATATGTCGGCGTCGGTGCGTTGCGCCGGGGGAAGCGCGACGACTCCCGGATGGTGCTGCAGATAGGCAGCCAATCCCGCGGCGGCTATAGGGTCCGTCGTTTGGACAGCGACTCGGACACATTTGGTCGCGGATAGGAAGTCATTCATGTGCCTGGGCCGTACGGTTAGGATCGACCATGATCCATTCTTCGGGCCGACGCTGAAGTCCCGCGGCCGCGATGTCAACGCTGCGAATCACTGTCGGCGTTGTCGATCCTTCGATCTCGTCGGCACCCCGCCGACCCCGACGTGTGACAGAGGGGCCAACCTGGCCGGGTCTCGTGCTAGCGACGACGATTTCCGACCTGGACATTATTTCGCGTTTCGCCACGCTTGGATTGGTCATGATCGCTCTCTCGAAAATTTTCGCGCCTGAGCCATGTGCTAATCAGGCGCAGTGATGGATACCTGGGTATATTGTTCCCTTGGAGATCGGAGTGTCCCGATTGTGTAGACACTCGGTTGTGTGACTTGTGGCCGCGTGAGTGCGTGGTGTGCTCGTATTCGATCATCATGTTTGGGGTGTGCAATCGGGCGGTTGCGGAGGATCGTGTGATGGCCGGTTTCGGCGAGGCGTTCGAACACTGTCCCGCGAGAGCCGCACGCACCCTACAATAATTCGCCTGACAAAATCTTGGCAGTTACTCAGAGTTGGTCTGTGGTCTGTGTGGTGAGGTCATCGCGCCGCCCAGCGAACATGAGCTCGGCGGCGCGATGGACCACGTCGGTTTCTCAGCTCACCGCAGGCTGTCGACCTTCTCCGGAACGGCCGGTTGTTCCTCGAGGTG
>NZ_JAODNM010000120.1 GCF_025464955.1 Amycolatopsis sp.
CCAGCCACACCGACACCACCCAGCCACCCCAACCGGCCTTCAGAATCCCTTCCCCCACACCACCCGTCCCTGCCGCGGTAAAACGGAGCCAGTCCACATCACCCGGCACCCACTGAGGCGTCGCGGACCCACACACACGACACAAGAGGCACTTTTGTACAAGAGTGCCCTCCTTACACACGCGGCCTACCAGCGTCCGCAACAACCGCAAACTCGCCGTCGAGTTGCGATCGTTGCGGACGCTAAGTATCGCAACTCGACGGCGAGTTGCGTGCGACCTGGCGGATGGGGTCAGCGGGTGAGGTCGTGGATCAGTTTGTCCGCCGCGGCGTAGGGATCGAGTTCACGGTCGACGACCTGGCGGGCCAGCGCCGACAGCTCCTCGCCGCCGCGCAGGTCTCCGATCTCGGCCCGCAGCCGGCGCAGCGCGATCGCCTCGACCTCGCTGACCGCGCGAGCCACCCGCCGCCGCGTCAACTCCCCGCTGGCGGCCAGCCACCTTCGGTGGTCCTCGAGCGCCTGCGCGACGTCGGCGGCGCCCTCGCCCTTGGACGCGACCGTGCGCACGATGGGCTGACGCCAGCTCGGCCCGCGCAGTTCCTTGCGGCCGAACGAAATCATCTGCTTGAGGTCGTGGATGGTGGTGTCGGCGCCCTCGCGGTCGGCCTTGTTGACCACGAACACGTCGGCGATCTCCAGCACCCCAGCCTTGGCCGCCTGGACGCCGTCGCCCATCCCCGGCGCGAGCAGGACGACCGTCGTGTCGGCGAGCGTCACGACGTCCACTTCGGACTGCCCGACGCCGACGGTTTCGATCAGCACCACGTCGAACCCGGACGCGTCGAGCACCCGCACTGCCTGCGGCGTCGCCCACGCGAGGCCGCCGAGATGCCCGCGGGTCGCCATCGAGCGAATGAACACCCCGGTGTCCGTGGCGTGCTCGGACATCCTGATCCGATCGCCGAGCAGCGCGCCGCCGGAGAACGGCGACGACGGGTCGATGGCCAGTACCCCGACACGTTTGCCCTGCTCGCGCAGCACGGACAGCAGCGCCGAAGTGGACGTCGACTTGCCCGCGCCCGGCGGCCCGGTCAGCCCGATGATCTGGGCGTTCCCGGTGTACGGCGTCAGCGCGCGGGCGACTTCGCGCAGCTGCGGATGCGCGTCCTCGACCAGCGAAATCAGCCGGGCGATCGCGCGCGGCTGCCCGTCCCGCGCGCGATCGACCAGCTCGCCGACGTCGGTGGTGACCGGCACTAGGCCTTCGGCACCTTGATCAGCAACGCGTCGCCCTGCCCGCCGCCACCGCACAGCGCGGCGGCACCGAGGCCACCACCCCGGCGGGCGAGCTCGTAGATGAGGTGGACGGCGAGCCGGGCGCCGGACGCGCCGATCGGGTGACCGAGCGCGATGGCCCCGCCATTGACGTTGACCTTCTCCGGGTCGAGGCCGAGCTTGTCGCTGGAGACGACGCCGACCGCGGCGAACGCCTCGTTGATCTCGACGAGGTCAAGGTCGCCGACGTCCAGCTTCGCCTTGGCGAGCGCAGCGCGGATGGCGTTCGACGGCTGCTCGTGCAGGCTCGCGTCCGGCCCGGCGACCACGCCGTGCGCGCCGATCTCGGCGATCCAGGACAGGCCCAGCTCCTCGGCCTTGGCCTTACTGCAGACGACAACCGCCGCGGCGCCGTCGGAAATCTGCGAGGACGACCCGGCGGTGATCGTGCCGTCGGAGGCGAAGGCCGGCCTCAGCTTCGAGAGCCCGGCGGCCGTGGTGTCCGCGCGGACACCCTCGTCGGTGTCGAAGACCACCGGATCGCCCTTGCGCTGCGGGATCGCGACCGGGGTGATCTCGTCGGCGAACCTGCCGGCGGCGATCGCGGCGGCGGCGCGCTGGTGCGACCGGGCGGAGAACTCGTCCTGCTGCTCACGCGTGACGCCGTAGCGCGAGTTGTGCTTCTCGGTCGACGCGCCCATCGCGACCTGGTCGAACGCGCAGAACAGGCCGTCGTAGGCCATGTGGTCGACCAACGTCGTGTCGCCGTACTTGAACCCGGCACGGGACTTCGGCAGCAGGTGCGGGGCCTGGGTCATCGACTCCTGGCCGCCGGCCACGATGATGTCGAACTCGCCCGCCCGGATCAGCTGGTCGGCCAGCGCGATGGCGTCGAGGCCGGACAGGCAGACCTTGTTGATCGTCAGCGCGGGCACGGACATCGGGATGCCGCCGGCCACAGCGGCCTGGCGCGCGGGGATCTGCCCGGCGCCGGCGGTGAGCACCTGGCCCATGATCGTGTACTGCACCGCTTCGGGCGCGACCCCGGCACGCTCGAGCGCGGCCTTGATGGCCACTCCGCCGAGCTGCGCTCCCGAGAAGTCCTTGAGCGAGCCGAGCAGTCGCCCGATCGGGGTCCGAGCGGCCCCCAGGATCACAGAACCGGACACAGCGTCCTCCAAGCGTCGATGCAGGCAGTACTCCGACCTTACCGCCAGTACCGTCTGCTGGATTGAGACAGTGTGAGCCGTCGCACCCCGCCCGTCTTGCCGGACGCCCTATTCTTCGTTCATGGACGAGGACTTGAAGCTGCTCGTAACGGCCATCGACCACGTCGGCATCGCGGTGCCCGATCTGGACGTGGCGATCGAGTTCTACGTCGAGCACTTCGGCCTCGAGGTGACCCACACCGAGGAGAACGAGGAGCAGGGCGTCCGCGAAGCGATGCTCCACGCCAAGAACGACGGTGGCACCGGTACCGCGATCCAGCTCCTCGCTCCGCTCCGCCCGGACTCGGCGATCGGCAAGTTCCTCGACAAGAGCGGCGCCGGCCTGCAGCAGCTGGCCTACCGGGTGTCCGATGTGGACGCCGCGGCGGAGATCCTGCGGGCCAAGGGCCTCCGGCTGCTGTACGAGAAGGCCAAGCGCGGGACGTCGAACAGCCGCGTCAACTTCGTGCACCCGAAGGACGCCGGCGGCGTTCTCGTCGAACTCGTCGAGCCCGCGAGCTAACTTCGCGTAGTGAGCGCGGCCGCGATGAACGTCAGTTCTCGCTCCAGCTCACCGTCGGCGGCGATCGCCTCGGGGCCGCCGTGGCGCGCGACCGAGTGCCGGTAGCTCATCGAGCGCGCGAGCAGGCCGGACGCGCTGTCGACGTCGGCGGTGGCAAGCAGCGGCCCGCCCGCCGCGACGATGACGGCCCGCACCTGCCGAACCAGCGAGCGGAACCGCTCGTGCAGCGCGTCACGCACCGCGTGGTGGGTGTCGGCCTCACGCCAGAGCAGGTGCGAAAGCATCCTCGACGCGCTCAGCCTTATGTCCAGCTCCGCCACCAGGCGGCGCAGGCTGCCGGCGATGTCGCCGGGCACCACGACCCGGCCCGGCTCGACGCGCTCGTCGGGCAACCGCTCGACGAGCGCCTCCAGCAGGTCTGGCTTACGCCGGAAGTAATAGTGGACCAACCCTTTCGGGACCCCGGCGCGCTCGGCGATCCGCGAGGTGGGGGTCGCGTCGAAACCCGACTCGGCGAACAGCTCTTCAGCCGCGAGCAGGATCCGCTCGCGCGCCGAGTCCTCGTCCGATGCGACGCCCACAACCACTCCCACCTTGCGCGTACGGGTGAACTTCTAGTGTGACCCGGCCATGCGGCCGTGTGCGGCATTGGCGACAGGAAGCGCCGCCGCGCCCGCGAGGACGGTCAGCACGCCGACGATCCACGACGCCCAGCTTGCCCCGGTCAACGCGGTGTAGCCCATCACCCAAGGCGCGATGACGAGCAGCACGCCGAGGACGATCTGCACGCCCTCGCCGTAGACCATGCCCGGCCGGGCGAGCGAAGCCAGGCCGTCGAGCAGGACCAACGCGCCCAGCACCATGACCGACCACTTCGACGTGTTGCTCGTGTCCGTCCAGAAAGGCGAGAGCAGCGCGACCGCGCCCAACACGACCTCTGCCCAATCGTAGGGACGGGTCCAGGGACGTACCGCGGATTCGACCATCGTGATCACCTCCGAAAACTGCTGCGGAGGCCGCCGGTCGCGATCTCCTGAGGTCGATCTTCCTCTTGGTTGGCCAGCCGGTCAAGAAACCGGTGCCGGTTCGAGATGAGAAAGTGCCGCTGCTCTCGTACGGTTGTGTCGACGAGTTACTCATGAGTAATTTGTTGGCCACGCAGCCCCACTCCCGCGGAGGATCAACTCATGGCCCCGACGACGCAGTTGAGCGAGATCCAGCAAGCCATCCTGTCCGGCAACCTCGACGCCCTCGGCTCGCTGCCGGTCCCGGAGAGCTACCGCGGGATCACCGTGCGGGCCGACGAGGTCGAGATGTTCGACGGCCTCGAGAGCAAGGACAAGGACCCGCGCAAGTCGCTGCACCTCGACGAGGTGCCGACGCCCGAGCTCGGCCCTGGGGAGGCTCTGGTCGCGGTGATGGCGAGCGCGATCAACTACAACACCGTGTGGACCTCGATCTTCGAGCCGGTGTCCACCTTCAAGTTCCTCAAGCGCTACGGCAAGATGTCGCCGCTGTCGAAGCGCCACGACCTGCCGTACCACGTGGTCGGCTCCGACCTGTCCGGCGTCGTGCTGCGCACCGGCGTCGGCGTGCACAACTGGAAGCCGGGCGACGAGGTCGTCGCGCACTGCCTCAACGTCGAGCTCGAAGGCCCGGAAGGCCACAACGACACGATGCTCGACACCGAGCAGCGCATCTGGGGCTTCGAGACGAACTTCGGCGGGCTGGCCGAGATCGCGCTGGTCAAGGCCAACCAGCTGATGCCGAAGTCCAAGCACCTCACCTGGGAGGAAGCCGCCTCGCCCGGGCTGGTGAACTCCACCGCGTACCGGCAGCTCGTCTCCCGCAACGGCGCCGACATGAAGCAGGGCGACGTCGTGTTGATCTGGGGCGCGTCGGGCGGGCTCGGCTCGTACGCGACGCAGTACGCGCTCAACGGCGGCGCGATCCCGGTGTGCGTGGTGTCCAGCCCGGAGAAGGCGGAGATCTGCCGCAAACTGGGCGCGGAGCTGGTGATCGACCGCAGTGCCGAGGGCTATCGGTTCTGGAAGGACGAGCACGAACAGGACCCGAAGGAATGGCAGCGCTTCGGTTCGAAGATCCGCGAACTCACCGGCAATGAGGACCCGGACATCGTGTTCGAACATCCGGGGCGCGAGACGTTCGGCGCTTCCGTCTACGCCGCCCGGCGCGGCGGCACGATCGTCACGTGCGCATCGACGTCCGGTTACATGCACCAGTACGACAACCGGTACCTGTGGATGAACCTCAAGCGGATCGTCGGCTCGCATTTCGCCAACTACCGAGAGTCGTGGGAGGCGAACCGTTTGATCGCCAAAGGTTTGATCCACCCGACCCTGTCCAGGACCTACGCGTTGGCGGACACCGGGCAGGCCGCGCTGGACGTGCATCGCAACGCGCACCAGGGAAAGGTCGGGGTGCTCGCACTCGCGCCGGAAGAAGGACTCGGCGTGCATGACACCGAACTCCGCGAAAAGCATCTCGACGCGATCAATGCGTTCCGCGGCGCCTGAAAAGGTTGCTCTGAGTACGCTCGGCGAGACAAAGCTCCCGTTCACCGCATCCACCACACCGGAGTAAGACGACAACCGACTACGGTAGGGCTATGAGCCTTGGCGAAGAACGGGAGCTTGTGCCGCTGGGAGCTGGCTTCGATGTCATGAAGCGCGGTTATAACCGGGGCCAGGTCGACGAACATCTCGAGCGGCTGGACGCCGATCTGAAGATGCTGACCTCGGATCGCGATGCGGCGATCTCGCAGGCGGGCGACTTGGCCCGGCAGCTCGAAGGCGCGCGGAACGACATCGGGGATCTGCGTGGACAGGTCGAGCGCCTGGCCCAGCCGCCGACGAGCATCGAGGGACTTTCCGAGCGGCTGCAACGGATGTTGCGGCTCGCGCAAGACGAGTCCGCGGACACGAAGGCACGCGCGGAGGCCGAGGCCGGGCATATCCGGGCCAAGGCGGAAACAGACGCGAGCGCCATGCGTGCGCGCTACGAGCAGCTCCTCAACGAGCTCGACGAGCGTCGCAAGGAGATGGAAGCCGAGCACCGTGGTGTGCTGGTCACCGCACGCGCGGAAGCCGACACCATCACCGACGAGGCCAAGGCCGAGCGGGACCGCCTCGACGCCGAGTCCGAGCAGCACCGGACGCAGGTCGAAGAGGACTTCGAGATCGCGATGGCCGCCCGCCGCAACGAGGCGATGCGAGTACTGGCCGAGCAGGAAGCGGCCAGCAAGGCCGAGGCCGCGCGCCGGGTCCGCGAGGCCACCGAGGACGCCGCGACCATCCGCGCGAAGGTCCTCGAGGAGGAGACGGCCGCCACGGCCGAGATCGAGCGCCGCCAGCGCGAGTCCGTCGCGGATGCCAACAAGCGCAAGCAGGATTCGACGACCGAGGCGAACGCTCGCCTCGCGGAGGCGTCCGACGAGGCGCACCGCCGGGTCCGCGCGGCCACCGACGACTCGAACCGGCGGATCTCGCAGGCCGCCGCCCAGGTCGAAGAGCTGCGCAAGGTGCGAGGGTCGCTGCTCGACCAGGTCCACTCGGCCCGGAGCGTGCTCGCCGAGGCGAGCAAGGTCCTGGGCGAGTCGGAGCAGAAGCCCGAAGCGAAGGCCGCGCCCAAGCCGGCGGACAACGGTGGCGGTAGTAGCAGTGGCGGCGGCAGTGCCGCTGACGACGTAGAGACCACCGTGCAGATCAAGGCGTCGTCCGTGCCGAAGACCGCGCCGCAAGCCGCGCCCAAGGCCCAGCCTGCGCAGCCCGTGCGTGCGCAGGCGGTTCAGCCGGGTCAGCGGCCCGCGAACCCGCTGGTCGCCCGGCCCAACCCGCTGGCCAAACCCGCCCCCAGACCGACCGGCCCACCAGCGGGCGCGCGCAAACCGACTGGCGAGTAGCCTCTTCAGGCAACCGAGGATCCAGCGGCGTCGAACGGCGTTCGCCGGGCCCTCGATGCCTGGTCGAGCTGCATAACTCGTCTGTCGCTGGAGGATGTGAATGGCCGCCTATCAAACCGTGGTCGTAGGTACCGATGGCTCGGAATCGTCGTTCGCCGCGGTGGACCGGGCGGCGAGCGTCGCCGCGGACTCCGGCGCCACCCTGGTGATCGCCTGCGCCTACTACCCCGCCAGCAAGCACGACGTCGACAAGGCGCAGGACGCGCTGCGCGACGAGTCGTACCAGGTCGTCGGCTCGGCACCGGCGGAGGACACGCTGCAGAGCGCCCGTGACCGGGCCGTCAAGCTCGGCGCGTCGAAGATCGAGACCGTGCCTGTGGTGGGCGACCCGGTCGAATCGCTGCGCAAGGTCGTCGACGACCACTCCGCGGACCTGCTCGTCGTCGGAAACCGGGGGCTGAACACGCTCACCGGCCGGATTCTGGGCTCAGTGCCCTCGGAGGTCGCGCGCAAGTCCGGGGTCGACGTCCTGATCGTGCACACCACCTGAGCGGATGAGCCAGGATCCCGGCGATTCGGCGTCGAGCGAAGACCTGCAGCAACGGCTCGAGCGCATCCTGCTCGGCGGCAAACGCAAGTACACCCGGCTCGACGTCTTCGAGAAGGCCGGGGTTGAGCCCGAGCGCGTTAGCAGGCTATGGCGCGCGCTCGGCTTCGCCACCGTCGAGGACGACGAGGTTGTCTTCACCGACGCCGACGTCGAAGCGCTCCGGATCACTGACGGTCTGGTGCGGTCCGGGTTGGTCGACCCGAGCATCGAGGTTTCGGTCACCCGCGCGCTGGGGCTGCACCTGTCGCGGCTGGCGGAGTGGCAGGTCCACATGCTGTGGACGCTGATCACCGAAAACCAGGAGCTGGGCAAGAACGAGCGGCAGATCGCCCGCGTGGTCGACCGCCTGCTGCCGGAGCTCGAACGCGTGCAGAACTTTGTCTGGCGTCGGCATCTGGCCGCGTACGCGGGGCGCGCGCTGGCCAGCCCCGAGGAAGATCTCGAGACGCTCACCCAGGTTGTCGGGTTTGTCGACATGGTCGGCTACACGCGGCTGACCAGGCGCGTCGACGAGGGCGAACTGAGCGACGTGCTCGACCGGTTCGAGGCGCTGACCACCGACGTCATCGCCGAGCACCGAGGCCGGGTGGTGAAGATGATCGGTGACGAGGTCCTGTTCGTCGCCGACTCGGCTGTCGACGCGGCGGAAATCGCGCTCACCCTGACCGAGCGGACGAATGCCGACGAGCGCCTTCCCGCCGTCCGCGCCGGGATGGCGTCAGGCCGGATCCTCAGCCGATTCGGCGACGTCTACGGCTCGGTGGTCAACCTCGCAAGCCGGCTCACGTCCGTCGCCCGCCCCGGCACCATCCTCGTCGACAAGGAGCTAGCCGCCGACCTCGAAAACGAGCCCGCGTTCGAACTTCGCACCCGGCGCCCGGTCTCCGTCCGCGGCTACAACCGCCTACGCCCCTCCGCCCTCCGCCGCGCCCGCGACCAGCCCACCGGCATGTTCGCCAACTCCCAGCAACTCGCCGCCGAAATGCTGGGCCTCGACGACCCCCGCCCCCGCCGACGCCGCTAAGTGCACTTCACGACCACCTGCTTGCACTTCAGTGGCACTCTTGTCGAGTTGAGTCGCGGCTGACAGCAGGGGACAACGGGATCCTGCACTCCGTCACCAACGGCGCCGAAACCAACGAACTCGCCCGGGAAACCCTCAAGCTGCCCTAGGTTCAGCCGATAGTGCGAGCAGTCGCACGCGGACAGCGGTGTCCTCGCTGGTCACCGCGCACCTAGCGTTATATGCGCATGTGTGCGGTCCAACTCGGGAGGCTTCATGATCAAGCGTCTGCTCAGCGTTGTCCTTCGTCACGGCTGCTGCTCGGCCTGCACAGGTAAGGGCTGCGGCTGCTGCGGAGCGTGCGGCTAGCCAGCACTCTCCACACAGAAGCTCAAAGCCCAGAATGCCCTGGCACCGGCGCCGGGGCATTCTGCGTTTTCACAACGAATCGCTAGGCACCGACGTCCGGCAGGTCAGACCCGGACGAACCGTGACCTACGACCCCTGGAACGAGGAGTCCTCGTCGCTCAGCGGCTGGCGGCGGTCTCGGTAGCTAGGCGGGCGACCATCGCGCGAGCGTCGTCGCCCTCCACTGCGACAGTCCAAAGTTCGTCCATCACGCGCTGGTAGAGCGCGATGTCGGCCGGGTTCTCGGCGGTGCTCTCGGAATCGATCGTCTCGACGACCACTGACGTGTCGTCCATGATCCAGAAGCCGTGCATGGGGATGACTGGCGTCTCGATGCACAGATTGGGTTTTCGCGCCGCGCCCGTCTGTACTTCTGAGATCGACTCACGGGAGGCTGGCATGACGCGGAAACTGATCTTCGGCATGAACGTGACCCTCGACGGCTACATCGCCGCGACCGGCCTCGACATCGGCTGGAGCGGGCCGCCGAGCGACGAGCTGTTCCAGTGGTGGCTCGACCAGGAGCGGGCGAGCGAACTGTCGCTGTACGGGCGCAACCTGTGGGAGACGATGAGCTCCCACTGGCCGACCGGCGACCAGCAGCCCAACGCTACCCGGGCGGAGATCGAGTTCGCGCGGAACTGGCGGGATACGCCGAAGGTGGTGTTCTCCTCGACGATCGACAAGGTCGACTGGAACACCCGCCTGGTCACCGGCGACGCGGTCGCCGAGATCACCCGGCTCAAGGCCGAGGACGGCGGCCCGATGGGCATCGGCGGCGCAACGCTCGCCGGGGCTGCCATGCGAGCCGGGCTGATCGACGAGTACGCCCTGGCCACCTACCCGGTCCTGGTGGGCAGCGGCACACCGTTCTTCACGGCGCTGGACAGCTGGGTGAACCTGAACCTCGTGGAGACGCGGACGTTTCCCGGCGGCGTGGTGCTGACCCGATACGAAATGAAGCGGTGAGCACGGGCCAAATGCTCGGCTCGTGAGGCCAGGTCGAAATCCTTCCCGGCATGCTCACCGTGACACTCGGCTACGAGGAAGCCTTCCCCGGCCCCTTCCTTGCGTTCCGCGCGAGCTGTTGACCGACCCGCTGGAGATGAGGACGACGGCGTCGTTAATCGTGACGATGTTCTCGGGCATAAGGAGGCCCCGCCGGCAACGCCGGCGGGGCGGTGGTGTTCGCGTTGTCGCGTTGGTGTTCAACTGGTGGGGACATGTGTGATCACAGCGTCGGGGGCAGGTCCAGCCATGGTTTATCGGTGGCGTCGAATCCGGTGAGCTCGGCAATCTTGTCGCCGACACCACCGCGATCATGCTGGGCCGGGACGCTGGCTACCACGTGGACCTGTGCAGGCGGTCCGGGCTGTCCGGCAACTGATCGGCAACTGCTCGGCGCCGATCGTCACACAGGCAGACGCGGACGAGGTCGAGCACCTGCTCACCTACCGGTGACGCGACGAAGCCCCGGTGCTCTCGTGGGCACCGGGGCTTCGAGGTTCTTGCGTCGTCAGTCAGCTGCCCACTCGTAGCTGACCTCGTATCGGTCGGCGGGCAGCACCATGTCGTTGACCTCGAGCGGGGTGCCGTCGTCCTGGTAGGCCACGCGGGTGATGGTGACGACCGGGGTACCGCCGGTGAGTTGCAGCGCGGTCGCTTCGTCGGGGGTCGGCATCCGCGCGCCGACATGCTCGACGAACGAGCCGATGGGGTGACCGGCGTCCTCAAGGCGTGCGTACGCGCCACCAGGCCCGGTATCGACCTGTTCGATCGCGGTGTCACGCGTGAAGGCGCGCGGGAGCTGCGACACCGCGAGTTGGACTACCAGCCCGTTGGCTCGCATCACCCGGTCCCTCACGGTGACTTCGGCGCCGGGGTCGATCCTGAGGTAGTCGGCGACGCGCTGGTCAGCCTCCTCGAAACGGATCTTCACTGAGGACGACGGGGCGAATCCACGCGCCGCTGCGTCAGCCAGGAACGCGCCCTGGTTGCGGCCTCGCGCTTCCCTCGACAGGCGGGACCGCGACAGGCGATGGATCGCCGACGGCGGCCGCACAAAGATGCCTCGACCGTGTTCGGCCGTGACTATGCCCTCGGTGCGAAGGACGTTCACGGCTTCGCGGATGGTCGGTCTCGACACACCGTAGGACTCGACTAGTTCGCGTTCGCTTGGGAGCCGTTCTCCTGCCGGGTAGTGGCCGGCGGAGATCTTTTCTCGCAGGTCGGCGGCCACCTGACGGAAGGCTGGTACGCCGCTCGTTCGATCCACCATCGGGTCATCCTCCCTCACATTCTCTCGTCTTGACCAGTTGCCTGGGTCGTGTCATCGTAGAGTGGTAATGACATCTTGACCAGTTCCGACTAGGACGCAGGTGAACAGCCGTGAGCTTCTTCAGCAACTCGGGTTCTGGGTCGGCCGGTGATCCCGTCGACCCAGCCGAGCGGGTCAAGGTCGAGGTCGAGGCGGAAGAGGCCGAGAAGGGTACCCAGATTGTGAGTACTTCGGAGAGTGACCAGTGATCGCCCGCATCGCCATCGGGCCGTCGGTGAAGCCGTACGTGGACTGGGTGATCCGTGAGTACATCGAGGGCAACCGGCTGCACTTCTACAACAAGTCCGAGCTCGCCGACCCCACGATCCAGTGGCTCGTGCCGTGGTGCCAGGCCGACGACATGTACCCGGCGCGGCACCCCAAGGTCGAGGTCAACGCTGACCCGGTGGCCGCGCACGTCCGGGCCTGTGTCGGGTGCGCCAACGCGGACCGTCGAGCCCGCGGCGACCGCCCCTGATCTGCCCGGTCGGTGCGCCCGTTCCCGCAATGTGCGCCGCACCGACTGGGCCCCCAACCCCCAACCGTTCCGGGCGGCTCTCATCCCCCGACAGAGCCCGGACCGGTTGGGCCTTGGCTCCGTGCCCGAACGCTGTATCGGTGGGCACGGGGAGGCCTCCGCACTGGCCTTTAAGCGGCGCGGAGGAGCGGGGCCCGGTTGTGCTGCACGCACCCGGGCCCCGTGCGCTTCCCTCAAACGGTGCGCCGAATCCCCCCGCGGCGCACTTCCACCTCGCGGCCGGCAGCGCTCCCGCCTGCAGGTCACCGGCCGCGGGACAAGTTCAGGAGCCGGTAGGCGTCCCTCGCCTACCGGCCCCTGGTCAACCGTGTGTCCGCCGGCCACTCCGACGCAGAGGCATCGTCGGAAAGTCGCAGCTGTTGCCGCCCCACGCCCTGGAAACGATCGGGCTGCAAAGCGCGACTATCCGGGCATGATTCGCAAGGACCGCGTGATGTTTTGGTCGTTCCTGCTGACCATGGGTTTCCTGGTGCTGCTCACCTTCGGCCTCGCTGACCACGCGGACTCAGGCTGGTGGGCAGCGTGGGGTGGGTGGATCGGCGGTCTCGGCAGCACCGCGGCGGCAGTCACCGCCGTCTGGGTTGCTGTCGAGGGCTGGCGAAGGTCCGACCGATTGGCCCGCGAGCAAGCTGCACGCCTCGACGACCAGGAGTCGCGAGAACTGGCGTCGAAGTTCGGCGTGTGGATCGACAAGCAAACCGTTGAACTCGACACGGTCGCTAAGAATTTCGTTGGCGTCGAGACAAGCCCTGAAGAGTACCGCGTCATGTACAGCAACAGCGGCAGTCAACCCGTGTACCGCGTCGTGCTTGTCATTCGCTTCTTTGCAGCCAGAAAGGACTTTGAGTCAAAATTTACGGACACTGAACCGCAACTAGGGCCAACAACGGGAGCCCGCGTCTTCGGGAAGTACCCTGGCGCATTCAACGGAGCGTTGAGAACGCTTATGACCGCTGAGGCCAAGAGGACCGGCGAGAGTCAGGACCATAAGGAGCGGTCGTATATCCATTTAGCGGAAATAGAGCTGAACTTTACTGACGGAAACGGGAAGCGCTGGACCCGTCTGCCTGGAGGCGAACTTGTTCCGGCAGATCCACGATGAGGCCCGCCGTACTGCAGAGGCTCATCCGCTGGCGCCCCCGGTCAGCTCAGCTTCGGTGGCGTCCTGCTCGGCGCGCGCCTTGGCGATCAGAGCCAGCAGTTCGGCCGGCTTCTGCTCGACGCGGGCTTCGATCTCCGAGCGGGTCGGGGCGTCGAGGCCCATCAGCTTCGCGATGCGTTCCTCGACGCGGAGCAGCCGGTCAATGGCGGCGAGCCGGGGCGCGGAGTCTTCCAGCGGGATGCCGAAGTCGTGCTTGATGACCTTGCCCTGGCTCACAGTCAGGTGGATCCGTTCGAGCACCTCGAGGGCGGACTGCCGCATCTCGCCGAGGCGTTCGAGCGTGACCTTGCGCAGCTCGTCGGCGAGCGGCAGCACCCGCTCGTCGGCTTCCTGCTTGGTCCAGTTCTGGATCGTGGTGTGGCTGACGCCCATCTCGGCGCCGGCCGCCCGATCGAGGAAGCACCCAAGCTCCGCGAACACCTCAACCCCATCTACGCGGACGCGATCGACTTCGGGCTCGAAGTCGGCATCCGTCCGGGCGAGCTGGCCGCGCTCCACATCCACCGGGCAGACCTCAAGCGCGGATGGTTGACGGTGGCCGAGACGTACGTCCGGCGTAAGGGGACGATCCGCGCCCACCCGAAGGACGGCGACGAGCGGGTGATTCCGCTCAGCTCGAAGGCCATCGAGATCATCAAGCGCCGGATCGAGGGTAGGGACATGACGAAGGGCTGTGGCGTGGTGCACACCGACGGCACTGTGTGCACCAACGAGCTGATCTTCCGCAACGTGTGGGGCGGTGTGCTTCACCAAGATCTCCTCAGCAGCCACATCCGGCAGAGCGGCATCGCCGCCAACCTCACGCCGAAGAGCGGCTACGCGTTGCGCCGTGGCTTCGCGACGCGCGCGATCGAGGGCGGCATGGACAGCTTCTCGGCGAAGCGGATCATGGGCCACAGCGACCTCGAAGAGCTAGAGGGCTACGTCCAGGAGACGCCGGCCGCCCGCGCCCGGATGCTTGCCTCGCTCGGTGAGCGGCCCCAGTTGGCCGCCGTAGACGAGAGCGTGGGACAACGTGGGACGGACTCGACCAACCAGCCGCCCTCAACCGTTACCAACGAGGATGAAACAAACGCGGGTGACCTGCGATAACAACCCTAGAAACACCCACCGAGTCCCACACGCCCCGATCTACGTTCCTCCAGCTCAGCCCAGGTCAGGTAGCACGGCGTACTGCCGCAGGTAGAGGTCGGTGTAGGTGACCGGGCCGCGGGGGCCGGGGGTGCGGTCGAGGTTGATGCCGGTTTCGGGGACGGCGAGGAGCTTGAAGCCGTCGAGAAGGCGGGTGGGGGCGTTCCAGAAGACGCCTGTGCCGGTGTAGGCGTCGAAGAAGGCTTCGGCGGCGTCGGGGTCTTCGGTGGCGATGCCGGCGGCGAGGCCTGAGGTCTGGTCGTTGGCGATCGAGACGGCTTCGAGGAGCGACGCGACCTTCGCGACGGTCACAGTTGCTTCGTGCGCCGAGTCCAGGGCCCACTCGTAGCCGATCGCGTGCTCGTGCGGAGCCAGCGAAGGTTCGACACCGCGCTCGGCCAGTGCTTCCTGGATGAACGGCCAGACTGCGTCGTGGACGTCGTCGTTGATCAGCAACAGGTTCAGCCGGTTGCAGACGCCGAGACGGTCGAGGCTGTCCGAGACGAGCGTGCGCACCTTCGCGGGCTCCGCGGCCGCGTCGACGTACAGCACGCCACCGCCGTCAGCGTGCGCGAGCGTGCCGACGCCGTGCAGCGCCGCCTCACGCGCGAGTGCGCGGGTGCTGTCGCCGCTGCCGCGCAGGATCACCAGCGGCACGAGGTCGGGGAAACTGACCAGGGCGCTCGCGGCCTCCCGCTCGACGCGCGGAACGAGCTGGATGACGTCCGGGTCGATACCCGCCTCGGCCAGCGCGGGTGCGACCACGGTGTCCAGCAGGCGTTGCGCGGAACCGAGCGCGGCCGAGCCGGTGCGCAGCACGCCACCGTTGCGCGACTTCACCAGCTGCGACGCGATGTCGACGGTGACGTTCGGCCGTGCCTCGTAGTTGGCACCGATGACCCCGACCGGCCGATGGCGTTCGACCAGCCGCAGCCCACCGTCCAACTTGGACACTTCGCGGGAACGCTCCGGGTGCGGGACGCCGGCGAGCAGCCTCAGCTGCTCGGACATGCCGGTCAGCCGCTCCTCGGTGATGGTCAGCCTGTCGAGCAGGCCGGCGCTCATCCCCTCTTCACGGGACTTCGCGACGTCCGCGCGGTTGGCGTCGAGCACTTCCTCGCGGTGGTCGAGCAGCCGCTGCGCCATCGAGCTGAGCGCAGCGTCGATGGCCGCCTCGGACGCGGTGGCCAACGACGGCGCGGCGCGCTTCGCCGCCCGCGCGCATTCCTCGACAGCCTTGGCGACCTCGTCCATCGTCAGCTCCTTAAGCGAAACACCCTGGTGACCAGTGTGCCGCACTGCCGGAGAGCTACTTGAGCGCGGGCTCGAGTACGAGCGCGCCACCGGCGATCAGGCAACTCACCGCGATGACCCCGAAGATCAGCACCCACAGCACCCCGGGCAACCCGGTGAGCCGGGCCAACTGATCGGCGTCGGAATCACGAGCCGAACCGCGACGGCGTTTCACCTGCAGCTCGATCACCGGGCGCACACCGCCGAACAGCAGGAACCACGTCATCAGGTAGACGAACACCGACTGCACCCCGGGCGGCGCGAGGAACGCGACCGCCGCCAGCACGGCCGCCGTCACCACCACGGCGAACACGCCGTAGGCGTTGCGAACCATGACCAGCACCGCGAGCAGCAGCACGGCGGCCACGACGAGCAACGCCGTGATCCGGTTCGCCGCGAGCAGCCCGGCGAACGCGAACCCGAGAATCGACGCGGCGGAGTAGCCCGCCAACGACGTCAGCACCATGCCTGGTCCGTGCGGCTTCCCACGCGACAACGTGACACCCGAGGTGTCCGAGTGCAGCTGGATACCCTGCAACCGGCGGCCGACGAGCACCGCGACCAGCGCGTGTCCGGCCTCGTGCACGATGGTGATGACGTTGCGTGCCAGGCGCCACGGCGAGCCGGACAGCACCAGCAGCAGCGCCACCCCGCCGGTGATCAGCGCCACCGAGCCCGCCGGATTCGGCTGGGAGTCGAACAGTCCTGATAGCCCGCTTGGGTCAGCCGCGTTCACCCGGTCAGCTCACCACACGCCCGGTCGGGTCCCGGTTAGGACCCGAACACCCGGTTGCCGGATGAACACGACCCCCCACACCCCGTAACGTGCATCGTCCGGCGGACGACCTCATGGGTTGGCCGTCAGCGTCGGAAAGGGGACTCCTGTGCGCAAGATCCGCGGGTCCGCGTCCGCCTTGCCAGCCGACCTGCCCAGACCACGCCGCGTCCAGTATTGGGCCATGGCCGTCACGATGCTCGCGGCCGCGCTGGCGCTGATCATCATTCCGAGCGTGCTCGCGTTCCCCGCGCAGAACTCGCCGGTGTCGATCAAGGTGATGTGGACCTTTCTGCAGGTGACCGGCCCTGCGGTGCTGGGTGTCGCGTGTCTGTACGCGGTCGGCCGCGCGAGACTCGAGTGGAACGCCTGGCACGCCAGCCAGTTCGATGTCGCCGAGTTCGTCGATCGACGCAGCGATACCGGACCGGGGACGATGGCCTCGGTCGAGTTGACCGCGCGGTTCGAGCGCAAGCTCACCGAGTCGCGCATCTACCGGACGGCGGCGGTGCCGGACACCGGGCGGATCAACGACTTCATCCAGATCGTCGAAAACGCCGCCGACGCCGCGCCTCAAGGCTGGTGGAAGGCCGTGTCGCGACTGATGCGGCTGGTCAGGCCGCCGTCGGCGTTCCGGGTTTCGGCCACCCTGCTGGACGGCTCGACGCCGGGTGAGCACAAGATCGTCGTGGAACTGATCCGGTTGCCGCGGTTCCTGGCCGCACCGCTGATCATCTCCGACGTCGACGAGGACAGGCTGGTGGAACAGGCGGCGAATTCGGTCGCCGCCCTGATGTTCCCGGTGACGCGGCACTGCAAGCACCCCCAGTGGGTCGCGTGGCGCAACTGCGCGATGCCGACCGAGCTGTTCGACGCCTACCAGCGCGCGCACCAGTTCCAGCTCGCCCGCCGGTACGACGAGGCGCTCCACGAGTTCTACCGGGCGCTCAGCCACGACCCCGGCAACGTCTACATCCGGCTGGAAACCGCACAGCTGCTGGAACGCCTGGAACTGTTCCTCGAAGCGCTCGCCATCTACGACGACGTGATCGTCATCTGCAACCGAGAGGACGAGCGGTTGGCGAGATGGTGGAACTCGACCGAATTCGCGCTCGAGAAGGGACGTCGGCTCAGAAGTCGCGGCGGCGCGCTACTGCTGGCCAGGTATCGCCACGCCCTCCTGATGGGGCTGGGCGACCGAATCGCCGGACAATGGTGGCTACCGGACTGGGAATGCCCGCACGAGGACCACTGGGACCCTCGCCGCGGACAGCGCTCCGCCGTGCGGGCGATGTTGGCACACCGGTTCGACCGGTACGACGACATCCCGGACACCGCTTGGCTTCCACCCGGTGAGAAGCGGCTCACGCTCGGCAAGATCCTGTCCGACGAACTGCCGGCCGGTCTCCACGCGGCCGATCGCCAGGAGCGCGCGGCCCTGCTTCGGCACTACCTCTGCACCGTGGCGCAGTACGAGTTCGAACGCCTCGTCGAGGACACCACGCGGCGCGGGTCGGTCTACCGCACGCGGGAAATGCGGGAACTCCTCTCGCCTGCTTCAGTCCGGCTGGGACTGGTATGGACGACCTTGCGCCGGACGATGTCCCAGGCCGCGCTTCCCGGTGCCGAGGAACAGAGCAGCACGGTCTACCGGAACGTGACGCTGAGCCCCGGGCTGAGGAAGCTGTTCGGGTCGGACTCTTGGCCACCTGAGCCCAGCCGGCTGCAGGAGGTCATCGAGGCACTGCTCCCGAAGAAAGCGGGGTGGCACGAGCATTACAGCGCCACCTGCATCTTCGCCGTCGCTCTGCTCAGCGCGGCCGCTGACACAGCCCGCCCGGACGCCGACCAGGAGCGGACACTCGCCCGGCTCGCCATCCTGCAGCTGCACAAGGCGGCGGCCGCCAGTCACAGCGGGTATCTCGCGGAGCGCCGTCGCTGGCTGATGTACGAAGACCCCGACCTCGCCTCGCTTCGCGGCACCGACGCGTTTCGCAACTTCGAAACCCTGGTCTTCGCGCCGGAGCGGCCCGCCTCGTTGCGGCCCGCTGGTTCGACGTCGTTGGAGCTGGTGTTCTACCAGGCCAAGCTGGTTGCCGCGCTGGGCGAGCTGATGGCCGGGGTGTGGCGCGCCCACGGTGCCGAACTGACGGCCGAGGCCGACCCGTCCCGCCTCCGCGGCTGGCATGCCCGAGAGGAGCAGGCCTGGCGTCAGGTCACCCTGCTCGCGGTCGGTCATCGCGATTGGCACATCCGGCGTCGCGTGATCAAGGAGCTGCGGCGCTGGTGGGATGAGAGCGGCCGAAACGAGGACCACCTGCTGCCGACCGAGTACTCCGAAGAGGCGCTCTACGTGCGGCACGCCCGGCTCCTCGGCCCCGAGGAGGAGGGCAACAAGACCGTGATCCGCGGCGCGCGAAAGATCGGGGACATCAACGACACCGCCAAGCGCTACCTCGACCGCTGCGAACACCGGATGCGCGAGTTGGCTGCCGAGCTCCACCGGCTCAGCGACGACCGCGACCCGGCCGATGACTGCCGCAACGCGTCTTCGGCCGTGGCCCAGATGTCGTTGACCCCGCTCCTGCACCTACCGGGGAGGAGCCTGAAGGACCAGGCTCGGTTCTGCCAGGCACGCGCGGAACTGTGGGAACGACTGAGCACGTGGTTCGACGACGAAGGAGCCGACGAGCCGGCTGCGGTGCGCGCGGCGGAATTCCGCAAGCGGCTGCGGCCGCCGACGCTGAGCTGGGCAGCATTGTCCGGCCGCGGGCGGTCGCCGGGTGCAGACGGACGGTCGTGAAATGCACGCGCGTTCAGCCGGAGATCTCGTGGGTGCGGCGCTCTCGGTCGCTGCGGAGCAGTAGGGCCATCCAGCTGCGGAAGGGGCGCCAGCCCTCGGCTATTTGCTCGAGTTGGGCGGGGGTGGCGTCCTTCAGGCCGTAGGCGTGCTCGATCTCGGCGTGCAGGCGGCGCTCGTCGCGCGGGAAGACGTCCGGGTGGCCGGCTCCTCTGATCAGGATCAGCTGCGCGGAGAACGGGCCGATGCCGCGCAGCGTCTGCAGGTGGGCCAGTGCCTCGTCGGCTTCCATGCCGCGCAACAGGTTCGCGTCGAGAAGGCCATCACGGGCGGCTTCGGCGAGGCCTCGCAACCGGTCGATCTTGACCTCGGGGACGCCCAGCTCGTCACCGGCGATGAGCAGCTCCTCCGGGCCGGGGAACGAGACCAGCGAACGCCCGCCTACTGGCACGGCCCGCCCGAACCGCTCGGCGGTCCGCTGCTTGATGCCTGCCGCCTGCGGAATCCTGATCCGGTGCCCGATCACCGCCCAGCAAGCGGCTTCATAGGGTGAATGGAACAGCACCGGGCGCAGTCCCGGGTACCGGCCGATCAGCCGCCCGGCGACCTCGTCCGACGCGCCGATCCCGCCGAACCCGGTGCCGTCGACATCGAGCGAGAGAATCCGGCCGACCTGCGCGACCACAGCGGGCACCACATCTTCGGCAGCGAAGACCTCCGCCTCGACAACCGCTGGCGCGCGCTGTCGGATCAGGACGCCGACGTGGTCCCAGGTGCCCTCGACCGGGAACGCGAGGCGCAGCACCCCTGTCTCCTCCGCCGCATCGCTGCGAGCCGCCGGGGTGAACCCCTCCAGGAACCTGATCGACTCGTCGAGATCGAACCGGCCCAGCACCGGAATCCGCGAAACCGCGCCCGTTGTCGCGCTCATGGCACTCCTCCCCAAATGATGTGACGCGAACGACACTAAACCGGAGCACCGACAGTTTCCGCGACTCTGGGTTCCTGCGGCATACTGCCGGTATCTGAACCTGACCGAGGGAGCTGTCCATGTCGACGAGCCGCCCGACCGCCCAGGACCGCCTTCTCGACCTGCTCGAGGCCGGCAAAGAGCCAGGTCAGAGCCGTGACTTCGTCGACCTGCTCGGCGAGTCCGCCCAGGCCGGGCCGCCGACCGGCCTGGCACAGCGGCTCATGCGCACCTCGGTGGTGCCGACGATCTACGAGCACTACTGGCGGCCGGCCCTCGGCCGCATCGCCAAGGGCCTCAGCGGGCCGAGCATGGCCGGCGAGGTCGACATCGCCGTGAACCTGCTCGGTCTCAAGCCCGGCGGTTCCTCGCTCGACGTCGCCTGCGGCACCGGCCGGTTCACCCGCGCGTTCGGCGAGGTCGTCGGCCCGGACGGCCTCTCCGCCGGGCTCGACGGCTCACGCACGATGCTGACCAAAGCGGTCGCCACCACCGGCCCCGTCTCGGTCGCCTACCTGCGGGCCGACGCCGTTTCGCTGCCGTTCCGGACGTCCACGATGGACGCCGTGTGCTGCTTCGCCGCGCTGCACATGTTCGCCGACCCCGACGCCGCCCTCGACTCGTTCACCTCCGTCCTCAAACCCGGCGGACGCGTCGCGCTGCTCACCAGCGCCCGGCGCACCTGGCAGCCGGCGCACACAGTGGACACGTTCGGCGGAGCCTTCAGCGGACAGCGGATGTTCGACCGCGGCGAGATCGCCGACAAGCTCCGCGACCGCGGATTCACCGAGATCAGTGAGCGGTACGCGGGCGTGACACAGATCGTCGGGGGCACCCGCGGCGCTACCATCGCGCAGTGACCACTAGTTCTTCGCCCGTCCCGCCCGACGACAGCTTCCTGCGCGCCCTCACCGAGGACACCGCGGAAGCCGTCGAACAAGCCGAACCGATGACGTCGCCGCACGACGGCGCACCCGAGCAGGCGCGGCAACGGGTCGCGTCGACTGTGGACGAACGGGCGGACGACCTCGTCGCGCTGAGCCGCGACCTGCACGCCCACCCCGAGGAAGGCTTCGCGGAGCACCGGTCCGTCCAGGTACTCGCGGAGCTGCTCAAGCGGCACGGCCACGACGCCCGCGTCGGTCTCGGCGGCCTGGACACCGCGCTGCTCGCGACCGCGGGCACCAGCGGCCCACACATCGCGGTGCTCGCCGAGTACGACGCGTTGCCGGGTATCGGGCACGCGTGCGGGCACAACATCATCTGCACCAGCGCCGCCGGTGGTTTCCTCGGTGCCGCCGCGGTCGCCGAGGAGCTCGGCGGGCGCGTGTCGTTGATCGGCACGCCGGCCGAAGAAGGCGGTGGCGGCAAGGAAACCCTGGCACGGGCCGGGGTTTTCGACGACGTCGACGCGGTGGTGATGCTGCACCCGTTCAGCCACGACATCGCGATGCACCCATTCCTCGGCCGACGTCAGCTGGAGATGGTCTTCCACGGCGTCGGCGCGCATGCCTCGGCTCAGCCGTTCATGGGCCGCAACGCGCTCGACGCGGCCGTCGCGGCGTACCAAGGCGTTGCCGCGCTGCGCCAGCAGATGCCGTCCAGCGACCGGGTGCACGGGATCTTCACCGACGGCGGCGCGCGGCCGAACGTCATCCCCGAGCGCGCCGCGCTGCTGTTCTACCTGCGGTCGGCGCATCCGGAAACGCTGCGCGACCTCGCCGCCAGGGTCACTCGGATCGCGCACGGCGCCGCCGAGCTGACCGACTGCGGCGTCGAACTGCTTTGGGACGAGCTGCCGCCGTACCTCCCGATCCGGTTCAACACGACGTTGGCCGGACGCTGGGCGGTCAACCAGCGCACCACCGGCCGCAAACCGCTGCCGCCCGGCATCGTCCCGGAGTTCCTCACCGGCTCGACCGACCTCGGGAACCTGAGTTACCGCCTGCCCGCGATCCACCCGATGATCGCCGTGTCCGAAGCCACGGTTGCCTTACACACCAAGGAGTTCGCCGCCGCGGCGGGCTCGGCGGCAGGTGACCGAGCGGTCCTCGACGGTGCGCTCGGGCTTGCGCTCACGGCCACCGACTACCTCGGCGACGCGAAACTGCGGGAGGCGGTGCACGAGGAGTTCGCGGCCGCGGGCGGAGCACTCGACGTCCCGTCCTTCTTCGACTGAGTTCTCTCAGCTAATTCTTCTCAGGTAATGCCCAGGCCAATACACAGGCTGCTCATAACTACGGGCGCGAAGCTTTGTTCATGACCGAGAACGAGAGTCGGCCCGGCCCCGCCTCTACCGGTGGGCACCAGCCGCAGCAGCCCCCACACCAGCAGCCTCACGCGGCCTACGCGCCGTACTACGGGTACCAGCAGCAGCAACCGCCCCCGCCACCGGTCAACCCGCTGTTCCAGCAGCAGCCACCGGCGCCGAAGCCGAAGAAGAACCGCCTCGGGCTGCTGGTCGGGACGACCGCGCTCGCCGCGGCGCTCATCGGCGGTGTCAGCGGCGCCGTGATCGTCGGAGTGGACTCGCCCACCAGCGCGTCCTCCACCAACACCGCGAGCGCGGTCACCGGCCAGCAGGCGCTGAACTCCAGCCCGACCGACGTCAGCACGGTCGCCGCGAAGGTGCTGCCGAGCGTCGTGCAGATCAACGTGACCACCCAGCAGGGTGAGGCGATCGGCTCCGGCGTGATCCTGAACTCCACCGGCCGGATCCTGACCAACGCGCACGTCGTGGACGGCGCCGTCGGCGACGTCACGGTGACGCTGTCGGACGGCACGAAGTACCAGGCCAGCGTCGTCGGCGCGGACACGAAGGGCGACATCGCCGTCATCCAGGCGAAGAACGCCAAGAACCTCAGCCCCGCCACGCTCGGCGACTCCAGCAAGCTGGCCGTCGGCGACCAGGTCGTGGCGATCGGCTCGCCGGGTGGCCTGCAGAACACCGTCACGTCCGGCATCGTCAGCGCGCTCAACCGCCCGCTGTCCGACGTCGGTGGCGGCCAGCAACAGCAGTCGCCGTTCAACAGCACCAGCAACAGCCAGGCCGCCAGTCCGAGCTACCAGGCGATCCAGACCGACGCCTCGATCAACCAGGGCAACTCCGGTGGCGCACTGGTGAACTCGGCAGGCCAGGTCATCGGTATCAACTCCGCGATCTACTCGCCCACCCAGTCGGCGAACGGTGCCGCAGGCAGCGTCGGCATCGGGTTCGCGATCCCGATCAACGACGCGAAGACGATCGTCAGCAAGATCGTCGCGGGATGAAGCCCGGGATTGGGTCGCGGTCGGGGCAGCCCAATCCTGTCGGCCGGTTCGGGACCGGCCGTGAATGACGTGTCGTGAACGGAACTTTCCTGGTGGAAGGCGCCAGGAAAATTCCGTTCACGGCACGCCTTAGCGTTTGCGGTTGCCGAAGAGCCCGCGAGTGAGCTCTCGGCCCAAGCTGCTCGCCGTCGAGCGCAGGAATGACTTCACCGCCGGGTCCTTCATCGCCTTCTGCAGGAAACCGGGCTCTTCCTTCTCCTGCTTCGGCGCGGGAGCCTCAGCAGCCGGCGCTTCGGAAGCAGCGGGCGCATCGGGGGCAGTGGGAGCGGCCTTGGCCATCAGCTTCTCGTACGCGGACTCGCGGTCGATGGTTTCGGAGTACTTCGCATGCAGGTCCGACGCGGTGGTCGCGGCCGCGATCGCGGCCGGCCCGATCGACCCCATCTTCGAGCGCGGAGCCCGCAATCTGGTCCACGCCACCGGAGTCGGCGCGCCGCGTTCGGAAAGGACGGTGACGATCGCCTCGCCGATACCGAGCGAGGTCAGCGCCTCGTCCAGTTTGTAGTTCTTCGTCGTCGGATACGTCTTGACCGTCCGCGCGAGCGCCTTCTGGTCCTCCGGGGTGAACGCGCGCAACGCATGCTGAACCCGCGCGCCGAGCTGCGAGAGCACGTTGTTCGGGATGTCGGTCGGCAGCTGCGTGCAGAAGAAGACGCCGACGCCCTTGGACCGGATGAGCTTCACCGTCTGCTCGATACGCTCGAGGAACGCCTTCGACGCGTCGTTGAACAGCAGGTGCGCCTCGTCGAAGAAGAAGACCAGCTTCGGCTTGTCGAGGTCACCCTCCTCAGGCAGCACCTCGAAAAGCTCCGCCAGCAGCCACATCAGGAACGTCGAGAACAGCGCCGGCTTGGACTGCAGGTTGTCCAGCTCCAGTAACGTCACGACGGCTTTCCCGTCGACCTCGCGCATCAGATCCTTGACGTCCAGCTCCGGCTCACCGAAGAAGTCCTCCCCGCCCTGCGCCTCCAAGTTGGACAGCGCACGCAGGATGACCCCGGCCGTCGCGGCCGACACCCCGCCGATGCCCTTGAGGTCCTCCTTGCCCTCGTCGCCGGTGAGATGCGTGATCACCGAGCGGAGGTCCTTCGTGTCCAGCAACGCCAGACCGCGCTGGTCGGCCCAGTGGAAGATCAGCCCCAGCGTCGATTCCTGCGTGTCGTTGAGCCCCAGCACCTTCGACAGCAGGATCGGCCCGAAGCTGGTGATCGTCGCACGGATCGGTGAGCCCGTCCCACCGGTGCCGATCGAGAGGAACTGCACCGGGAACCCCGCCGGCCGCCAGTCGTCACCGAGCTCCGCCGCGCGTTTGGTCACCTTGTCGTTCGCCGCGCCCTGCTCGGCCAGCCCGGAAAGGTCACCCTTGACGTCCGCGAGCACCACCGGCACCCCCGCGGCCGACAACTGCTCGGCGATCAACTGCAACGTCTTCGTCTTACCTGTCCCCGTCGCACCGGCGACCAGGCCGTGCCGGTTGAGCGTCGCCAACGGAAGCCGCACCGCCGCACCCGCTTCGACCTGCCCGTCGATCACCACCGCACCCAGCTCGATCGCGGCACCTTCACTGACATAACCGGCCGCGATCTCACCGGCCGCACCCGAGGTCTGCTGGGTCACAGGACACTCCCACCGTAGTTAGCTCGATCACATCCCTTGACGCGATCGAGCGTAACCCGACCGGATGTGCAGGTCGCGCGACTCACTTCCCCCGGTCGGGTTAGGGTCTACCGGGTGACTGACCGCCTAGTATGGATCGACTGCGAGATGACGGGGCTCGACCTCGCCAAGGACGCGCTGATCGAGATAGCCGCACTGGTGACCGACGCCGAGCTCAACGTACTGGGCGAAGGTGTCGACATCGTCATCCACGCCGACGAAGACGCGCTGGCCAACATGCCCGAAGTGGTGCAGAAGATGCACGCCCACTCCGGACTCACCGAAGAAGTGCGCGCTTCGACAACCACGCTCGCCGAAGCCGAACAACGCGTCCTCGCCTACATCCGAGAGCACGTCCCCGACCCCAACACCGCCCCACTGGCAGGCAACTCCATCGCCACCGACCGGGGCTTCATCACCCGCGACATGCACGAACTCGACGACCACCTCCACTACCGCATGGTCGACGTCTCCTCCATCAAGGAACTCGTCCGCCGCTGGTATCCGCGCATCTACTACGCCAAACCCGAGAAGGGACTGGCCCACCGCGCACTCGCCGATATCAAGGAATCCATCGGCGAACTCGACTACTACCGCCGCATCGCCTTCGTCCCCCAACCCGGCCCCACCTCGGACGAAGCCAAAGCCGCAGCCGCCGAGGTCCTGGAGAAACACAGCACCTGACAACACAGGTAACCCGCGTGCATGACCGATTAGCGGCACGCTACAGTATGTCAGCCGAGGTGATCGGAAACGATCTCCTCGCATGGTGGGCGTAGCTCAGCTGGTAGAGCACCTGGTTGTGGTCCCGGAGGTCGCGGGTTCGAGCCCCGTCGCTCACCCCACTGGCCCCACCTTGGTTGTTTGCCTCGCGGCAAACTTTCCCAAGGTGGGGCATTTTTGGTTTCTGGGGCCGAGCCCCCACGGTGCGGTACGTAACTGTTGACGGCCGGCGACGTTCTCGGGCAGGTGCCTACGGCGTGGGCTCCGTGGCACGGGGGGTCACCATTGTGCGGTACGTAACTGCGGCGAAGGTGCCAGTGGGGGACTTGGGCACGGGGAACGCAAGAACCAGTGGTGACCTTTTAGGACACTGCTCGCGACGTGCGGCAGCGGCACCTCGGTGACTCTTCGGTCGTAGGTGTGGATGGTTGCCTATCGCAACTCGACGGCGAGTTGCGGTACTTAGCATCCGCAACCATCGCAACTCGACGGCGACTTGCCGTGGAACGGTCCATTCGACCACTCACGGATACGGCACAAGCGGGCACTTTTGGACAAGAGTGCCCTGCTTGAACGCTCAACGAGGGCACAAAGGTGCAAAAATGTCCCGCACTTCGGCCGCGGCGCGTGGACTCGCTCCCGCCGCGATGGACACCGGCGTGGGGGTCGCCGCGCTCGTCGTCAGCATGGTGTTCACCCAAGCCGTCGCCGTGAGACGGGACTAGGCCCGTTACGATGACGGCGGTTGAGTCCACAGCCTGAACGTTGTTGTGCTGCCCAACCGGAGGAACGCCCGATGAGCGAACACACGGAACCCGCCACCGGCGGGGTGACGGTTTCGGTACGCTGCGACACGGACACGCTGATCCTGACCGTTGTCGGCGAGCTGGACATCCTGACCGCGCCGGCTGTCGACGAGGCCGTCCGGGTTGCGCTGGCTGACAAACCCCCGGTGCTGGTCCTCGATCTGACGCAGGTCCTGTTCCTCGGCTCGGCCGGGCTGTCGGTGCTGCTCACGGCGCACCAGCGGGCCGCCCCACACTGCGAACTCCGGATCGTGTCGGCGACCAGGCCGACCCGGCGACCGATCGAACTCACCGGGCTCGACCGCCAACTCACGCTTTTCACTTCACTCGACGAAGCGCTGGGCACTTCATGACCATGCGTCCTGACGATGGCCCGATCGATCCCCATCACATCGAGGGGGAGGACTCGATCGCCGAGTCCGAAGCCGAGGCTGCGGAGATCAGCACGCCGGAACAGCCGCTGGGGAGGATGGGCAAACCGCTCAACCGCCGCTCCCCCTTCCTGATCGGAATGGCCGCGGCGGCCGGGGTCGCGGTGACCTACGGCGCGTTGCAGGTCGTCATCGGCGTGCAGGACATCCTGATCCTGATCGGGCTGGCGCTGTTCCTCGCCATCGGGCTCGAGCCCGCGGTCATGTGGCTGGTGAAGCGCCGGTTCCCACGGTGGCTCGCGGTCCTCACCGTGTTCGTGGTCGCGCTGGCCGCGATCAGCGGGTTCCTCACCGCCGCGATCCCGGTCATCGTCGACCAGGCGACCCAGTTCGTCGCGAAACTGCCCACCTATCTGGGCGAGATCCAGGACCACAGTTCGACGCTGGGCAAGCTCAACGACCGGTTCCACATCGAGTCGCTGATCCAGAAAACGCTGACCAGTTCGAGTTCCGGGCTGACCAGCGGTCTGCTCGGCGCCGGCCAGGCGGTGTTCAGCGCGGTGACCAACTTCCTGATCGTGATCGTGCTGACCATGTACTTCGTCGCCGACCTGCCCCGGATCCGCGCCGCCGGCTACCGGCTGGTCCCCCGGTCGCGCCGGCCACGCGCGATCCTGATCGGCGACCAGATCTCGGTCAAGGTCGGCGGGTACGTGCTGGGCAACCTGCTGATCTCGGTCGTCGCCGGGTTGCTCACGCTGATCTGGCTGCTGAGCTTCGGCGTGCCGTACGCGGCACTGCTGGCGATCACCGTCGCCGTACTCGACCTGATCCCAGTGATCGGCTCCATCTCTGGCGGGGTCATCGTGAGCCTGGTCGCGCTGACCGTGTCGCTCCCGGTCTGCCTGCTCACTCTCGGGTTCTTCCTGGTCTACCGCTTCGTCGAGGACTACCTGCTGGTGCCGCGGATCATCGGCAGCGCGGTGAAGGTTCCGGCCATGGTCACCGTGGTGGCCGTGCTGCTGGGCGGTGCCCTGCTCGGCATCGTCGGCGCGCTGGTCGCGATCCCCATCGCCGCCGCGATCCTGCTACTCGCGGAGGAAGTCCTCTACCCCCGGCTCGACAACTCCTGAGCAGGGTGCGACTGGTGCGGCTGAGATGCGTTGTGACCTGTCGTGAAGGCCACCTTCACGGCGTAAGGGGCACTCAACTAGGCCTTCACAACGCCCCGGACGGAACGCGTACTAACTGAAAAGCGCCGACGTGATGAGTTCGGTGTCCACGTAGTCGGTCATCTCCTGGATGCGGCCGTCCACGATTTTCGCGACAATGGCATAGACATTCTCGTACGGTCGGCCGGTTTTGGCTGTCGCACTGCCTTTCGCGAGCATCACCACGTGGTCTCCCTCGGCGATGAACCGCTCGAAGGTAAACGAGACCGAACTTTCCAACCGCGCCCGCAACGGCACCAGCAGCTTGGCGATCACGTCCTGTTTGCCTTCGAACGTGCCCGACAACGGAGTCGTCCCGATGATCGTCCAGCGGATGTCGTCGGCCAGCGCACTGATCAGCGGTTCGGCGTTGCCGCGTGAAGCCTCGGTATAGACGTATTCCAGCAGTCCCTTGTTGCTCGCCGTCGTCATCGCCTTCTCCTTGGACCGGTGGATGATCACCCGGTCCAACCCGCCTGCCGACGCCCGGATTCCGCGAGCGGCAAGGTTCGCCCGATCGGCTGCCCGTCCGGACCGGGGCAGGAATGGGTGTCCGTTCGTGCTGCATCGGGATTTTCGCGCGACAGCAAGGAAAGCGCCGGTTACGCTAAGCAAGTGAAGCGATACCGGAATACTCAGGATGCGTGGGTGAAGCCCAGCGTTTCGGCGTGCTCTTCGATTTCGAGACTTTCCTTCATCGCGACACGAGCCTCTTCTTCCCGCCCGGCCGCTTGATGTGTCTCGCTGAGCTGAAGAAGGGAATCGGCCGCGTCGAAGTCGTTGCCGAGGTCGCGGAACATCGCGACGGACCGCTGGTAGATACAGGTGGCGTCGTCGAACCGGCCGAGGTCGTGATAAGCGCGGCCGAGGTCGCGCAAGGCGTTGGCCAGGCCGAACTGTTCGCCGTGCTCCTGGTAGATCAGCAATGCCTGGCGATAGTAGACAAGGCTCGTCTCGGCTCGGCCGAGCCGGACATGGCTGGTGGCGATGAGTTCCAGCGCGGCGGCTTCGCCCCGGCGCCAGTTGGCGGAGCGGAACAGCCGCAGCGCCTGTTCGGCGTAGGCCAGCGCCTTGTCGTACTGCCCTTTCAGTTCGGCCACCCAGTTGGTCTGCCGCAAGGTGTACGCCATGCCGACGTCGTCACCGAGCTGCTCGAAAAGCGCGAGTGCCTGCTCGAGATGGTGCTCGGCAAGGTCGAAGTCGTGGTCGGAACCGCCTATTCGACCCTGCTGGCAGTACACCCGGGAAACGCCGCGGTGCGCGTACGCCAGCCCGACCGGATCATCGAGCTCCTCCGCGACCGCGAGCGCCGCTTGCTGGATGATGGCCATGTCGCGCCAGTGGCGGTGCCGGTCCTGGTAATGCCGCAGGGCCCAGGCGAAATGCAGCGTGTGCCCGGGCAGCCAGACCGCGACCGCGCGCGCGGCGAGATCGACCAGCACCGGGTACTCGTCCGCGAACCACTTCGTGGCGGCCTGGTAGTCCGCCAGTGGCTGCGGAGTGACCCCGTCGGCCAGCACCGGCAACGCCAACAGGTCTTGGTGGGTGGACAGGAGCTGGTCCGCCGCGTGCGCCGTCGCCAGGTAGTGGTCGAACATGCGGCGGGTCGCCGCCCGTCGCTCCACGGCCGACTCCACTTCGAGGAACAACTCCGTCGAATAGGCGCGCAACAGATCGTGCCGGGTGTACCAACCGGGAAAGTGTTCGGAAACCAGGTGAGCGTCGGACAACTCGCGCAGCAGTGTGCGGGTCGCACGCACGGGCAGCGCGGCCAGGCTCGCCGCGGTGGCGACGGAGACGTCGGTCCCCTGGTGCACGGACAGCAGCCGGAACAACCGCGCCGCCTGACAGCTGAGCGCGCGGTACGACCACGAAAGGACTGCTCGCAGGTCGGGAGCGCCGTCGGTTTCAGCGAAGGCATCGAGGCTTTCCTTCGCCTCGGACAACTCCGCCGCGATGGCGGCGAGCGGGAACGTCGGCTGCGACAACGCACGGGCCGCGGTCACCGCGAGCGCCAGCGGCAACCTGTCGCACCGGGCGATGATGTCGGCCGCCGCGTCGGGCTCGGCCGCCACTCGCTCCGCACCGAGCCGTTTGACCAGGAACTCCTCGGCCTCCGCGGGTTCCATCAGGTCGAGCGTGACAGTGTTCGCCCCGGTGGCCGCGACCAGCCCAGGCAGGGCATGCCGGCTGGTGACCAGCACCAGGCAACCCGGTTTCCCAGGCAGCAGCGGCAGCACCTGCTTGGTGTCGCGGGCGTTGTCGAGCAGGATCAGGCAGCGCCGTTCGGCCAGCAGGCTGCGGTACAGCGCGGTGCACGCGTCCAATTCGGGCGGAATGTCCTTCAGCGGGGTCCCGAGCGCGTCCAGGAACGCGCGGATGACCTCCGCGGGCTCGAGCGGCGCGATCTCGGCGTCGAAGCCGCGCAGGTTGACGTAGAGCTGGCCATCGGGGAACCGGTCGGCGACCTCGTGTGCACAGTGGACGGCGAAGGTCGTCTTGCCGACCGCGGCCATGCCCTTGATCAGCGTGACCGCGACCTGGTCCGGCTGGTACCGCGGCCCGCCCGGCAGCAGCGCGAGCATCGAATCCTTGCCCTGGACACGCCCGACGTAGGCCGGCAGGTCCGCGGGGAGCTGCGCAGGGACGAGCGGCACGGCCGGTTGCGGCTCGCGCGGCTTCGCGAGCAGACCGGCGTCGGACTCCAGGATGCATTGCTGCAGCCGACGCAGCCGCGGCCCCGGGTCGACACCGAGTTCCTCGGCGAGCAGCCGCCGGACGCTGTCGTACGCCGCGAGTGCGTCAGCCCGGCGGCCCGCCTGGTAGAGCGCGAGGATCAGCAACTCGTGCAGTCGCTCCCGCAGCGGCTCGGTGTCGAGGAGCCGGGCGATGCCATCCACCACACCGACGGGCTCGTCGATCTCGAGTTCCCAGGTCCACAGCTGTTCGCAGGTCGCGATCCACTTCTGTCGCAACAGATCCCGCTGAGTGTCCAAATAGGCCCCGTGGACCCCGGCGAGCGGGGTGTCCTCCCACAACGCCAACGCGTCACGCAGGAGGGCGACCGCTTCGACGAACTGCGCGCGGGCTCGGGCGGCGTCCGCGAGGGCAAGGCCGAGGCGAAACCGCCCGAGGTCGACAGCTTCGGCGTCGACCAGGAGCTGGTAGCCCCCGGAGGACGACCTGATCACCTGATCGTGGTCCGTCGCGCCGAGTACCCGGCGCAGGCGGTGGACGTACGTGCGGATCGTGCCGCGGGCCGTCCGGGGAGCGGCGTCACCCCACACCGCTTCCACGATGTCGTCGACGGTTACGAGCCCGCCCGGGCGCAGCAGCAACAGAGCCAGCAGCGCGCGCTGCTGGGGTGAACCGAGATCCAGTTCGGCGCCATCACGCCAGGCACGGATCGGGCCGAGCATGGCGAACCTCAACCCGGGGACCATTACCCGATCCTGCCACGAATAGCTTTCACGTTTTCCGTCCGGTGGTTGCTTTCCCACCAGCTTCCCACCAGAAGTCGTCTACGTCACCCAAGCCAACCTGTCGGTTGCATCTCCATTTGCACAGGAACCTTCCGAACTCAGGGAGTCTTTCCCGGTCACCGGGACATCTGAGGGCCGGTGGCGACCGTCAGAAGGCGCCTACTCGCAGCGCGTAGGAAACAGCGTGGGCGCGATTGCGCAGATTGAGCCGGGTCAACAGGTCCTGGATGATCTTTTTGATAGTCCGTTCCGAATAACGGAGCCGCTCGGCGATGCGCGCGGTGTCCTCCCCCTCGGCGAGCAGCTTGAGGACGTCGACCTCCCGCAGCGTCAGCCCGCCCGGCTTGAGCCCCTGCGTGGTCAGCAGGTTCTGCCGGAGCATCCGGGACTCGTCGACCAGCCAGCGGGTGACTGTCTCCGGCAGCATCGCCCCGCCGCAGTGGCTCGCGACCACCGCCCGGGTGATCAACCGCGGAGTCGCGTCGCGGCGGGGCAGGATGCTCACCACCCCGCAGCCGACCGCCCTCGCCAGCTGCCGCTCGCGCATCGGCCCGGCCACCAATACCATGCACTGCTCCCGGTTCACCGCGCTTTCGGCGATCTCGGCCATCACCGCGAGCAGCGAATCGGTGACGACGGAGGTCAGGACCAGAACCACATCGGCGTCCTCACGTCGGCCGGCCGACACCAATCTCAGCTCGGAGGACACCCGCAGGCGCGGAATCACCTCGCCGGTCAACACCGGATCGTCCGCCAGCACCCATACCGCAACCTCGGCCGTCCGCACCTCGGGCATAGCCGGAGCCACCACCGAAACGGCCTCGCCAATACTGAGCATCCCTGTCACCACCTGTTTATTCGTCCACCCCCAGGTGCCGGTTCAGCAAACCAGAGCGATGTCGATGAATTATCAACATGAGTGCTCCTCGCGTTGCGACCCCCCTTAAGGGGAAGAGCGGGGACTTCCCCGATGTCTCCGGCGCCCGGTCCTGACACGGTTGTCCCGTTCTACCTGGCGGACCGGACGAGATGGGGACGAATCATGGGGCCTGTAGTGGTCAGAAGGATTTTCGTGGCAGCTCCGGCGCTGCTCCTGGTCGGGGTGCTCGCGATGAAATTCGGGTGGAAGACCTCGCCCGACCTCACCTGGGGCGTGGCACTGCCGCTCTGGACCAGCGCGCATCTCGCCTACATCCTCGGTTACCTGGGCCTCGGGGTCGTTCTGGCGACACTGTGGTCATGGCTGCATGAGGTCGCCCGCGGCCGGGTCGAGCGCGTGTTCGGCGACGTCCTCGCCGTAGTGGGGACCATCGGGCTCGTCGCGATGACCGGGCAGATGGTGCTCGACCTGATCGTCGGCTTCCGCGCCGGTAGCCGGGCCGCGATGAGCGGGATTTCGGACTCCATCCACGCCATTCCGGGCTTCGGTGTCTTCTTCTACGGCCTGATTCCCGCACTTTCGCTGGCCGCGCCCGCATTCCTGCTGGTGGCGCTCGCCGTCCGGCGCCGGATCTCCGCGTGGCCCGCGCTCACCTTCCTGATCGGCAGCCTCTGCATCGCCACCGGCATCACGCCGTTGATGGTGGCCGGCGGACTGGCGATCTGCGTGGCGCTCCCGGCAGCCGCGGGCGTGACGCCGCCGACGTGGCACCGCGCCGCTGCCTGACTAGGGTTTTCGGCCTGCACGATGCGTGCCCACGTCCGAATCCGTCGGCTGGGTTTACCGGCCTGGCCGGCGAGCGCGGCCGACCGCGGCGGTCGGTCATCACGAAACCGTTCTGGCCCCCCGGAAAAAAGGGCATGGACTGAATCACTACAACGGGCGGCCAGCGCCGGGCCGTGTCAGTCTGAAGCTCCGGACTCGACGAAACGGGGCACAGTATGGACAAGGCGGAGCGCAGGACCGGACAGTCGACCCTGTTCGACGCATTGCACACCAAAGGGACCGCGTACACCCACGACGAGCGCCGGTCGCTCGGCCTGCTCGGTCTGTTGCCCATCGCGGAGAAGACGCTCGACCAACAGGTCGAACACTGCTGGGACGAGTTCGGCACGCGCCACAACGACCTCGACAAGCACATCTACCTGCGCGCGCTCCAGGACCGCAACGAAACGCTGTTCTACCGGGTGCTCAGCGAGCACATCGAAGCGGCCATGCCGATCATCTATACCCCGACCGTGGGCGAGGCGTGCCAGCGGTTCAGTGAGATCTACCGACGGCCGCGCGGACTGTTCGTTTCCTACCCCGAACGCGCCGACCTGCGGGAGATCCTGCGAAACCGGCCGCGGAACGAGGTCGACGTGATCGTGGTGACCGACGGCCAGCGCATCCTCGGGCTAGGCGACCAGGGCATCGGCGGGATGGGCATCCCGATCGGCAAGCTGTCGCTGTACACGCTGATCGGCGGGATCGACCCGGCCAGGACGCTGCCGATCGTGCTCGACGTCGGCACCGACAACGCGCAGTGCCTCGAAGACCCGCAGTACCTCGGCTGGCGGCATCGGCGGATCAGCGACGAGGACTACTACGAGTTCGTCGACGAGTTCGTAGCCGCCGTGCGTGAGGAGATGCCGGACGTCCTGCTGCAGTGGGAGGATTTCGCCACCGCGCACGCACTGCCCATTCTGGACACCTACCGCGACAAGATGCTGACGTTCAACGACGACATCCAGGGCACGGCCGCGGTCGCACTCGGCGCGCTGCACGGCGCCGCGAAGGTCGCGGGCCGCCCGCTGGCCGAGCAGCAGGTTGTCATGCTCGGCGCGGGGTCCGCCGGGATCGGAGTGCTCGACATGATCCGGCGGGAGATGCAGGCGCAGGGGCTGTCCGAAACCGAGGCCACCGAACGGATCTGGGTCGTCGACATCGAGGGCCTGCTGACCGACGACCGCACCGACCTCACCGACGGCCAGCGCTTCTTCGCCCAGTCCGCGAAACGGGTCGAAGGCTGGAACCTGTCCGGCCGGGCACAGCTCGCCGACGTGGTGCACAACGTCGACGTGGGAATCCTTCTTGGACTGTCCACAGCGGCCGGTGCGTTCACCGAGCCCATCGTGCGCGAGCTGGCCGGCAAGACCGATCGGCCGATCATCTTCCCGCTGTCGAACCCGACCAGCAAAGCCGAAGCGCATCCGATGGAACTCGACGAGTGGACAGACGGGCGCGCGCTGGTCGCCACCGGCTCGCCCTTCGCGCCGGTGCACCGCGACGGCGTCGAGCACCGCGTCGCACAATGCAACAACGTCTACATCTTCCCCGCGATCGGCCTCGCCGTCACCGCCTCGGGCGCCACCCGGGTCACCGACGAGATGATGCGCGTCGCGGCCCTGACCCTCGGCGAGGCATCCCCCGCGTTGAAGAACCCGGACGAGCCGCTGCTGCCGCGCTGGGAGGACGTCCCGGAAATCGCGACGTCCATCGCCCACGCCGTCGCCATGCAGGCGATCACCGACGGCGTAGCACCCAAGCGCACCGAGGCGGAGATGACCGAAGTCATCAAGGCGACCCGCTGGACCCCCGACTACTAGCCCCTGGTACCCCTCAAGGCCATCCTGATGGCGACCCTCGCAATGCGTTCAACGCACCTAAGGTGGCCCTGAGGGAACGCCGCAACAGCCACCGCCGACCTGCAGGAAAGGGGGTAGCGTGGCTGGGAAACGGAGGAAGGTGAGAACGATGTTGGGTGTGCTCGTCGGATTGATCGGGGTCGTGCTCGTCATCGCCGCCGTGCTCGACGTCAACGCCCGCCGGAAGGGCTACAGGCTGCAGGGTCGCGGCGCTTGGAAGCTCATGAAGGAGAACCAGCAGAACCTCCGCGCCAGCCGTCTGGACCCGCACATCAGCCGGGACGGCGACTGGACGGGCAAGTCGCGCTGACATTATTCAGCGGATGGTAATGATTGCCTTTCGGCAATTATTACCATCCGCCTACGGGCGGCTTCCGGTAGTTATTTTTCCCGCGTTCGTTCGCTAGTTTCTGCGGAGACGACAACGAAACAATCCGGGAAAGAGCGACCATGTCCGAGACTGCCGAACTGTCCCCTTCGACGACCACTTCCCTGGTCTCGCCCCGAATGCTGAACGGTGCCCTGGTGGCCCTGCGGATCGGGTTCGGGGTGAACTGGCTCAGCAACGCGATCGCCAAGATAATCGGGAAGACGAACTTCGGCGGCGGCTGGTTTTCGTTCAACCTGGTCGACCGGGGTGTCGCGCACGGAATTCTGCAGCAGTCGGTCAGCAGCACCGGGATAGCGCCCCTGCGCGGTTTCTACTCGAACGTCGTGCTGACGAACTGGGGGTTCTTCCAGTGGTTCCTCACGTTCACCGAACTGGCGATCGGGCTGGGCCTGCTGTTCGGCATCGCGTCGAGGCTCGCCGCGGTCGGCGGCGTGCTGCTGCTGGCGCCGATCTGGCTGATGCTGCTCGGGACGAACCAGTACCTGTGGACGTACCCCCTGGACGTCCTGCCGCTCGTGCTGCTCGCGATCGTCCCGACCGGCCGGGTCGCCGGGTTCGACCGCGTTCTTTCCGCGCGTTTCACCTCCCACTGGCCGTTCTGAGCCGGGACCTCGCACGCGGCGCGGTATCTTCGGTTCATCGCCCCTGACCGGCGGCGGTGGAGCGGACAACCTGGAGGGAATCCCCCGTGGCTACGTGGAACGACCTGGTGCGTTACGTCAGGGTCCGATACGAGGTGGTCCGGGAGGATCAGGACGAGATCAGGATCCTCTACCGGTTCGGCGCGGACGAGTACGACGAGGACCAGCTCTCCCAGGGCCGCACCCAGATGATGATCCTGGCCCGCGAGGTGCTCGACAAGAAAGAGGACTGGGTCCAGCTCGCCACGCCGTTCGCCAGGGTCGCCGACGTCGACCTCAAGGTGACGCTGGAGGAGATGGGCCTGACCACGGTGGTCGGCGGCGCAGTGATCATGGGCGAATGGCTGGTGCTGCGGCACTCCCTGCCGCTGCGCAACCTGCAGTACAACGAGCTGGACGACCCGCTGCAGCTGGTCGCCGCCGCCGCGGACAGCCTCGAACAGCAGTTCATCGGAGGCGACAACTTCTAGCGGACCGACAGCTGACGGACAGCCTCCTCAGCGGTTCCCGAAGTTGACGGCGAGGGTGTCGGGGGCGTCGTTGATGATCACGCCGGCCGCGCCGCGGACTTCGGCCCAGGTGGAGAGTTCACCGGCGACGACGTCGAGCTTGCGGTGTTCCGTCGGCATGGCGTAGCGCTCGACGGTGCGGCGGATGGGGTCGAGCAGTGCTTCCCCGGCGCACGCGAGGTCGCCGCCGACGATCACGAGCCGCGGGTCCAGCAGGGTCACCATGGTCGCGATCGCCCGCCCGACAGCCTCCCCCGCTTCCTGCAGCGCGACACGGACACCGACGCGGGCGTCGCGGAAGAGTTCGGGGAGATCGGCGGGTTCGATCGGCTGCCGCCAACTGCGGGACAGCAGGTCCGCCAACGCGGCCGGGCTGGCGACGGTCTCGAGGCAGCCGCGGTTGCCGCAGCGGCACACCAGCCCGCCCGGCGCGACGGGGAGGTGCCCGACCTCGCCGGCCAAGCCGCCGGAACCGGTGATGAGCCGCCCGCCGGAGATCACGCCGGCACCGATGCCCGCGGACAGCCGGACGTAGATGAGGTCGTCGACGCCCCGCCCGGCGCCGTAGAGCCGCTCGCCGAGCGCGCCCGCATTGGCGTCGTTCGTCAGGCTCGTCGTCAGTCCCGTCAACCTCGTGAGCTCGCTGGCCGGCCGGACGCCGAGCCAGCCGGGCATGATGCTCGCCGCGTCGAGCCCGTCGCCGCCGCTGTCCACCGGACACGCGATGTCGACACCGAGCCCGAGCACCTGACGCGCGCTGACGCCGGTTTCCGCCAATGCCTCAGCGACGAAGTCCGCGACCGTCCGCAAGGTCCGGACAGGTTCGAGGTCGGTGTCGTGGGCGACCCGCCGGTCCCACACCGGCTGGCCCGCGAGGTCACACAGGATGACGTGGACGTGCGTGTGTCCGATGTCCGCACCTGCCGCGTACGCGGCTTGCGGCACCACGGACACCGTCACCGCAGGCCGTCCGTTCGGGCGGCTGCCTGACTCGGGGGACGGTGTGTCGTCCTCGCGCACCACGCCTTCGTCGATCAGGTCGGCGACCAGCGAAGCGACCGTGGCTCGCGAAAGGCCGGTCAACGTCACCAGTTGCGGACGGCTCGCCGGCCCCTTGCCATGCAGCGCGCGCAGGATCCTGGCACGGCCCTCTCCGCGCAGGTTCAGCGGAACGGTCATCGCGGGCACCTCCCTCTCGACTGGCCAGTCTCCCCGACGGGCCGTGTACCGGCCCTCGGCACCCATTCGGCCATCAGGTTGCAAAGCTGGTCCGCTGTCGCAAGTTTATCCAGCTTTGAGCAATATATGTGGCCAAATCTCCCTATCGATCAGTGCTTTACGCAGAATGTCGAGGACAGAATCAGCCCTACATCGGACGGCCCCCCAAGTTTGTCTGTCTTTCAACGTATCTGAGGGGCGCACCGGCACGAGTCGGATCGATGGGGATCCAGCTCGGGGCGAAACCTCCTCCGGCGGCGTAGCCGGGGGCTTCCAACGGAGGCGCGATGTCAGGCCCGAAATCGAGAAGGCCCCGCCGGCTGGCCGTGCTGCTGGCCACCGTGCCGATGCACTGGGACTCGCGGGGGTGGCGGCCGTGAGCCCCGCCGCCGCCTCGGCCGCCACGCCAAGCCGATCTACCTCGGCACGCACTACGGCCCGGCCGGCGGCACCGGCACTATCACCTACACCGACGGGACGACCCAGCAGTACACCGCCACGACGGCCGACTGGTACGGCAACACCCCGCCGCCCGGCGGGGACCTGGTCGCCACCACGACCTACATCCACCACCCGCTCGACCCGAGTCGCAAGGCGTTCGGCATCTACTCCAGCGCGATCACGCTTCAGGCCGGGAAGACGCTGCAGTACGTGACGCTGCCCAGCGACGGCAGTGCCCGATCGGACAGCGCGGCGATGCACATCGTGCCTGAACACTCACGAGTTAGTGCCACAGGCCGATGACCACCGCGATGACGAGGAGTTTGACCAGCCAGTCGCCGACATGGATGGCGGCGAGCTTCATCGGCACGTTTTCCCAGAGCACCGAGCCGGAGAGGATCACCGTGGGGAAGGCGATCCAGAGCGACCCCGCGAGCAGCAATGCGCCCGGGAGCGCCGTGATCCCCAGCTTCGCGGCGAATCCGGCGAACACGGCCACGACGACCAGGCTCCGCAGGATCTCGACGAGCATCTTCCACGGGACAGGCCGTGTCATCTCGGCGGTGTCCGCGCCGAGAAGTTTCGCGCGCAGGCCGCCGAACACGACGTACCACACCGAACTCACCACGAACGCCACCACGGTGGCCACCACAACGGCCCAGTAGTTCACGTCGATCATCAGCATCTCCCACGTCCACAGGCGCGAATCGCACCCTTCACCAAGGACGTAGAAGTAAGCCGGCCCATCTCGACATACCGGTGTCAGACGCTGCTGGCGGCCGCGTTCGTCGCGTAGTAGGCGTCCGCGGTGTCGCCGTCGAGCCCGACGAAGTGCTCGAGCCGGGCGGCGGCGCTGAACAGCAGCACGACCAGCACGTCCGCGGCGGTCTGCTCGGTCAGGTCACCCAGGACCTCCTCGGCCGCCTTCTGATCTTCCGCCGCGAGCGCGGTCAGCAGGTCACAGGCCCGGTCACGCGCTTTGGGGCAGTCCGGATCGCCCGGAGTCGGCCGGAAACCGACGTCGATGCGGGTGCCGGGCTTGAGTGCGCCGCGCGGGACACCGCTGAGCAGGATGTCCGTCAGCGTCGTGACCGCGTCGACCATGGTCCGCCGGTCTTCGCCCAGGATGGAAGCGGCGCGGACGGCGAACACCGGGTCGCGCCGGTTGAGCGCGGCTATCCCGGCATGCGCCAGCTGGACCGCGTCGACCCTGCTGGCTTCGGGTGGCGCGGGCGCCGCGGCACGCACCTGGACTTCGGTGACTGGGGAACTGTGGGAGCCGTTGGTGCGCCGTTTGTCGGTCACCGCGAACGAGCGCTCCAGGTCATCGCCGGACATCTGCCTCCGCTCGAAGCACTGATGGCAATTCACCGTCAGTGTAGAACAGTTACCCGAGAGTACAAGAACGGTGTTTAACGACGTCGGTGACCGGTCAGAAGCGGCGGGCGAACGGCTGTGGCTTGCGCATGCGGATCAGTAAGGCCAGCGGCACGAGCACGTACGGCAGGTTGAACAGGAGGAACTTGACCGGGTTGCCGGTGCGCATCGCTGGGTCGCCGAAGAACTCGACACCGAACACGACGATGCCGGTGAGCACGACGATCATCGTCGCGTAGATCACCGACGGCAGCTGGATCCAGTTGCGCCCGGTGACCAGCGCGAACACCAGCACGACATAGAACGGCAGATAGACGAACGCGGACAGCCCGGTGACGATCCGCATCCAGTCCGGCGGGTGCATGAACAGCACGTCGGTGTCGTGGGCGTACCAGTAGTTCGACTGGACGAAGAAGTTGTCGGACGGGTGCGAGAAGTCCACGCCGACGGTCGGCAACAGATCGCTGATGATCGAGGTGACAGCGAACACCGTGAACATGATGGCGAAGAAGATGTCGACCTTGCGGCGGCGCAGTTCCAGGTTCGCGACCGGAGTAGCCATGGTGAGTGATCTTATTAGCAGGACCGGGCATCAGCGCTAGACCCATTAGTAGAGTGCGGTCATGAACGCGTTGCACGTCAGTTTGTGGGTCTTCGCCGGTGTCTGCCTGGTCGTGTGGCTGCTGTCGCTGGTGACGAGGGAGTACTCCTGGGTCGACCGGATCTGGTCGCTCGTGCCGGTGGCGTACCTGGGGATCTTCGCCGGCGGGGCCGGGTTCGCTGACGCTCGGCTCGACACGATTTTCGTCCTGGGCGCGCTGTGGGGCCTGCGGTTGACGTTCAACTTCGCCCGCAAAGGCGGATACGCGCGAGGCGGCGAGGATTACCGCTGGGCAGTACTGCGGGCCAAAATGGCACCCTGGCAGTTCCAGGTGTTCAACCTGTTCTTCATCACGATCTACCAGAACGCGATCCTGCTGCTGATCACCTTGCCCGCGTACACGGCGCTACAGCACCGATCGGCGTATGGCCCGCTCGACGTCGTCATCACCGTGGTCTTCCTCGCGTTCCTGGTCGGTGAGACAGTCGCGGACCAGCAGCAGTGGAACTTCCACGGCTGGAAGCGCGGCGAAGTCGACGCCGGCCGCGAGCCCGAACGACGCTTCCTCCAGAGCGGCCTGTTCCGCTTCTCGCGACACCCCAATTTCTTCTTCGAGCAGGCACAGTGGTGGATGGTGTTCGTCTTCGGCGCGATCGCGGCAGGCTCGCTATGGCAGTGGACCGTGCTCGGCGCCTTCCTCCTGACGCTGCTGTTCGTCGGCTCGACCAAGTTCACCGAAAGCATCACCATCGGCCGGTACCCGGAGTACGCCGACTACCAGCGCCGCACCTCGCCCGTAGTCCCCTGGTGGCCACGCTCTGGCGGCATCGCCCAAGCCCAGGCCGAATGAGCGCCTAGCCGCATTTAGCCGCCGGACTAGTACGGCGGTCGTCACCAACACCGCTTCCCTTGATTCGACGGCGGAAGCGACACGCAGGTTCCAACCTCGACGGGAAAGCCTGGCTGTGATCGGCGTGATCGCCACTGTTGGGGCCCTCGCCAGCGTCGTTCCACAGTAGACACTGAATGGATCTTAAGACCGAGTCCTACGCAAGTCGACGGCGAGTTGCTGTTGGGTGGAGTGCGGTTAGCGCCGCGGGTTCGAGCGCTTTTGTTTACCGAGGCGAGGACCGGGGCGGCGAGGGATGCTCGGTACGAACCCGAGGGCCACATCCGTGAAGCGTTAGTAGCACCGGCGCTGATGTGACCACTTGAGGCTGCTGGGGCTCGTCGCGTCCACTGCCATTCGTATCGGGGGGTCCCTGGTACGAATTCGTACCAGGGGTCCCCCGATTCAGTACCGCTGCGGGCTTTCGCAAGTCGACGGCGAGTTGCGAAAGCCGGGAATGCAGTCAGGGCTCGTCAGTGTCGCGGCCGGATGATCCGGTCGCGGCACTCACGAGCCCTGGTACGGGATATTCTGTTACACGTGCATGGTGTTGCGCCTGGGTCTTCGAAGCGGATCGAGATAAGCGGGCGGGATGAAGTCCGGTCTCCCGTCACCACCCATCCGCACTTCCCAACCACCACAATGCACAAGACGGTGATGCCGCTGA
>NZ_JAODNM010000167.1 GCF_025464955.1 Amycolatopsis sp.
CCCCCGGGCAACGCTGCCGTCTCGTGATGCGAGACCGCGGCTGCGCTTTTCCCGGTTGCAACAAGCACGCCAAACACACTGAGGGTCACCACATTGTTTTCTGGGCAGACGGTGGCAAAACAAACTATGAGAACCTCACCCTGCTATGCGGACGCCACCACCGATTAATTCACTGTGGTGGTTGGGAAGTGCGGATGGGCGGTGACGGGAGACCGGACTTCATCCCACCCGACTATCTTGATCCGCTTCGAAACCCCAGGCGAAACACCATGCACGGGTAACAAGGACAACCCGTACCAGGGCTCGTGAGTGCCGCGACCGGATCATCCGGCCGCGACACTGACGAGCCCTGACTGCGTTCCCGGCACAACAGCAACTCGCCGTCGACTTGCGAAAGCACTGCGGCAGTACTGAATCGGGGGATCCCTGGTACGAATCATTCGTACCAGGGATCCCCCGATACGAATGGAAGCGGGCGCGGCGAGCCCGCGGCAGCCTCAGTGATCACATCGACACCGGTGGTACCACCGCGTGACGGATGCGGCGCTCGGATCCGCACCGCAGTCCCTCGCCGCCCCGGTCCTTGCTTCAGTAAACGGAAGCTAGGCGCGCTCGATACCACAGCCTGACCCCACTCCGTACGTGCCTTTACCGCAACTCGCCGTCGAGTTGCGAACGCGCCGCAGGCAAAGACAGGCCAAACGCTCAGCCTTCGACTTCCTCGCGGCGGGGGGAGAGGGCGGCGCGGTCGGCGGCGGCGCGGCCGGCGCCCCAGCCGGCTTCGTTACTCACCGAGACGCGCTTTCCTACGGTGGAGGGGAACATCGTTTCGAAGGCCTGGTCGACCTTCTTCTGCTGGGAAGCCAGCACGGGGAGGAGGCGGGCGGCGTCGTGTGTTTCTTCGAGGGTGGCTTCAGCGGCGTGTTCGAGGCGTTCGCCGATCCGGGTCGCGTAGGCGACGAGGAATGACTGCCGGAACGAGCGAGTGCGGGATTGGCCGGTTTTCGAAGTGTGACCGCCGCTGGCGATCATCGCGCGGGTCGCCTGCAGCAGCAGCGACGTGGTGAGTATCTCGACGGAGTCCAGGTCGTTCTCGTCGCCGAGGATGCTGACGAACCCGTGTGCGGGATGGAAGATCGCACGGCAGCGGTTCGCCGACGCGACCACGTTCACCAGCAACGACTTCGCGTCCAGGTACGGCGTTTCGAGCCAGAGCCGCCGGGCCGACACGATGCTGATGATCGACGCGTCCGCCTCGACCAGGACCCGGTCGAGCGCGTGCCGGGTCATCAGCTCCTGCGCTTTCGCCGACAGTGCCTCCGCCTCCTCGGGGAAGGCACTCGACTCGGCCTTGGCGAGCAGCGCGCGGACGCGGCTCAGCATCTTTTCGTTGACGGAATGGTGCGCGACCGGCGCGTTCGCCCGCACCGTGCCGGGCAGCGGCAGGATCCGCTCCTGGTTCGGGAGCGTCATGAGGTTCGAGAACGTCTCGATCACCGTCGTGAGGGCTTCGTCGGTGACGAGGATGTGCTTGGCGGCCCACTGGCCCATGTGCGGCTGCTCGGACGACCACCAGACGTCGGCGCCGAGCTCGCTGACCTGGTCCAGCCAGGCCGGGTGCACGGTCGCCGGGGCATACGGGCGCATGAACGCCGCGATCCGGTCGACGACGTAGGCGACGGCGAACTCGTCGAGCTTGCGCCGGGTCACCTGGTAGAGGTCCTCGGGCAGCCAGCCGTACTCGAAAACCCGTTTCACGATCTCGGCGCCGGCCAGGTCCACGCCCTGTTCGACGAGCCGGAGCGGCAGCGTTCCCGAGGTCAGCTCGGCCACGCATTCCTTCACCGCGACGGGATACCCCTGCATGTTCGCCCGGGCCGCGGCGCCGATGGCGTTGGCGATGTCGGCGGCGGAGAACTGCGTTTGCTGCGCCGACCAGAACGCCGCGCCACCGGAGGATGAGGTACGTGCCTGGGCAGCTCGCTGCTTCGCTTTCGCCGCCCGTCGCTGACGGTTCTGCTTGCCCATGACTCCGAGTATCCCCGAAGCCCCCGAACACCCGACCGTCAGCCCTCGACCATCAAGGCCAGATAGACGTCGACCTGCGTGGTGAACTCGGTCAGGTCGACGCCGAGGATCTCACTCGCCCTCGTGATCCGGTAACGCAACGTGTTGACGTGCACGTGCAGCGCCTTCGCCGCCCTGGCCGGCGAGCCCGAGCATTCGAGGAATACGCGCACGGACCGCACGAGGTCACCGTGCTGCTCGACGTCGTAGGCCAGCAGCGGCCCGAGCACCCGCTCACGCAGCGCCGCGCGTAGTTCGTCGGGGGCGCCGGCCAGCAGAAGTCGATGGACGCCGACCTCCTCGCCGGACACCACCGCGACACGTGCGGCGTGGTTGGTGGCCGCGACCAGTGCGTGCCTGGCCTCCTCGCACGCCCCACGCAGGCCAGGGACGCCTGTCGGGCCGCCCAGTCCGAGCAGGATTCTCGACGTGCCGAGCAGCTGATCCACTGTGGACAGCGCGGTGGACGCGGTCGACGTCCAGCCCGACGGCCAGCTTTCGTCCGTTTCGGCGAGCGCGCAGGTTTCCTCGCCGATCGTCCCGAACACTGTCCTGAGTGGATGGTCGGCAAGCAGTTCCGCGAGCAGCTCGCGCCCGACGTTGGCACCGGGCGTGCGGATGAGCAGCACCCGGACGGAAGCCTGCGCGCGAAAACCGCTCGCGCTGAAGGCTGCCGCCAGGTCGGACCCGGTCGCCGTACCGTCACCGAGCAGTCGGAGGAGCGTTTCGGCGGAGTTGTCGGCTCGCTGGATCTGCTCGTCACGCGACCTGGCCAGGCCGATCAGCCCGGCGAGTTCCTCCGCGATCTCGGCGGCGGCCGGTTCGAGTTCGGCGTCGACCACCAGCAGCCACGGCACCGGGTTGCGACCGGTGATCGGCAGCTTCGTTCGCCCGGCGACCGGCGGAGTCCCGGCCACCAGCCGTCCCGTGCCCGACACCACCCAGCACGCCGCCCGGAGCTCGGCGCTCCCGTAGGCGAGCAGCGTGGGGACGGACGCGTTCTCGGTCGCGATCGACAGCAGCCGCCGCCGGGCGCCGGAGTCCCCGGTCAGCGCGAGCACAACCCGCTCGGTGACCAGCGAAAACGACACGTCGACCGGCACTTCGAGCAGCGGGATGCGGTGGCGGGCGCACGCCTCGACGACGTCGTCGGGGATGCCGCCGGAGTCCGCGCCGGACGCTGCCAGTGCCGCCGCGCCCGCCTGGACTAGCGCGGCCACGAACGGTTCCGCGTCACCCGGCCGGCGCCACCACAGCAACCCGCTCAGCACCAGCTCACCGGATGACAGGTACCGGCCGGGGTCGGGCAGTTCCGTTCCGTAGATCCTGGTGACCTCGCGGTCGAGCAGCTCGGCCCCGGTGCGCAGTCGCAAGCCGAGGCCGGGCAGGTCCAGAAGAGTTTTCAGCACTGTCATCGGACTTGTAGGAAAGCACAAAGACCCGGCTCCGCGCTGCCCCCGGTTCATACTTCGGCGCCGTTGCGGGCATGACCGCCGTCACTGTGTACTGACCCACATGGATTTCCTGCGTCCCACCACGCTGGCCGACGCGCTCGCCCTCAAAGCCGAGCGGCCGGACGCCGTGCCCATCGCCGGCGGCACCGATGTCATGGTCGAGCTCAACTTCGACCACCGGCGGCCCGCGGCGCTCCTCGACCTGACCGGGGTTCCGGAGCTGGCCGATTGGTCCTCAGTGTCCTCAGTGTCGTCGGCTGCTGACACCGTGCGGCTCGGCGCCGGCGTGCCCTACGTCCGGGTGATCGCTGAACTGGGTGACAAACTCCCTGGTCTGGCGATGGCGTCGAGGACGGTCGGGTCGCCGCAGATCCGCAACCGCGGGACCGTCGGCGGCAACCTCGGCGCCGCGTCGCCCGCCGGGGACACCCATCCGGTGCTGCTTGCGGTGGGTGCCAGCGTCGAGGTCGCGTCCGTGCGTGGCGTGCGCACCATCCCGGCCGACGAGTTCTACCTGGGGGTCAAGCGCAACGCGGTGGAACCCGACGAGCTCATCACGGCGGTCAACGTGCCGGTCACGGCCGCGCCGCAGCAGTTTTCCAAGGTCGGGACGCGCAACGCGATGGTCATCGCGGTCTGCTCTTTCGCGATCGCCCTGCATCCCGAACGGGAAGCGATCGGGGCAGCGGTCGGGTCCGCCGCACCGACGCCGCGTCGCGCGCTCAAGGCCGAAGCGTTCCTGGCCGGCGAGTTGACAGACAAGAAGCTGTGGGGCTCACGGGCACCGATCGCGGACTCCGTGCGCCGCCGGTTCGGCGAGTTGGTGGCTTCGGCGAGCGCGCCCATCGACGACGTCCGCGGCAGCGCCGACTATCGCCGGCACGCCCTCTCGGTGCTGGCCAGGCGGACGCTGACCTGGGCATGGAACGACTATCAGGGGAGTGACAGCGCGTGCGCGTGAACGTGACGATCAATGGCGAGCCACGCCAGGCCGACGACGTGTGGGAGGGCGAGAGCCTGCTCTACGTGCTGCGTGAGCGGCTCGGCCTCCCCGGTTCCAAGAATGCCTGCGAGCAGGGCGAATGCGGGTCGTGCACGGTGTACCTCGACCAGGTGCCGGTGTGCTCGTGCCTGGTCGCGGCCGGGCAGGTCGAGGGCCGCGAGGTCCGCACGGTCGAGGGACTCGCCGACGGCGACACGCTCGACCCGATCCAGCAGTCCTTTGTGGATGCCGGGGCCGTGCAATGCGGTTTCTGCACACCTGGTCTCGTCGTCGCGGCGCACGACCTGCTGAACCGCGTGCCCAACCCGAATGACGAGGAAATCCGCGAGGCCCTCGCCGGGAACCTCTGCCGCTGCACCGGATACGAGAAGATCCTCGACGCCGTGCGGCTCGCGTCGACGGTCAAGGGGGGTGCGGTATGAGGACCGTGATCGAGAACGCGGCCATCGCGACGGTCGACGCCGCGGGAACCGAGATCCACAGCGGACACGTCGTCGTCGACAACGAGGTGATCGTCGCCGTCGGCGAGGGCTCCGCCCCAGCCGGAGAAGCCGGCGAGCGGATCGACGGACGCGGCAAGCTGGTGACCCCCGGTTTGATCAACACCCACCACCACCTTTACCAGTGGGCCACGCGCGGGCTCGCCGCCGACCACACGCTCTTCGAGTGGCTGGTCGAGCTGTACCCGATCTGGGGCAGGCTCGACGCCGGGATCACGCACGCCGCCGCGACGGCCGGCCTCGCTCGGCTCGCGCTGACCGGCTGCACGACCATCGCCGACCACCACTACGTCTTCCCGCGCGACGCCGGTGACCAGGTCGAAGCGTTGGTCGCCGCCAACGACCGGATCGGCACGCGCATCCACGTCGTGCGCGGCTCGATGGACCGCGGCGAGTCCCAGGGCGGGCTGCCGCCGGACAACCTCGTCGAGGACACCGAGGCCGCGCTGCTCGGCACCGAGCAGGCGATCGACCGGTTCCACGACCGGTCCGCGAACGCCCGCGTCCAGATCGCCGCTGGACCGTGCTCGCCGTTCTCCGTCAGCGAGCGCCTGATGACCGGCGCCGCGGAGCTGGCCCGGCGCAAGGGCGTCCGACTCCATACCCATCTCGCCGAGACGATCGACGAGGAGCAGCAGTGCCTCGCCGAAGTCGGCTGCACACCTGCGGAGTACGCGGACAAGCTCGGCTGGCTCGGTGACGACGTCTGGTTGGCTCACACGATCCACCTCGCCCCCGACGCGATCCGCCGGATGGGCGCGACCCGCACCGGCTCCGCGCACTGCCCGACGTCGAACGGTCGCATCGGTGCCGGGATCGCGCCGGTCCGCGACCTGCTCGACGCCGGTGTGCCGGTCGGTCTCGGGGCCGACGGCGCGGCGTCCAACGAGTCCGGCGGGCTCGGCGAGGAGTTGCACGAGGCGTTGCTGCAGGCGCGTCAGCGCGGCGGACCCCGCGGGCTGACTACCCGCGAGGCGCTGTGGATGGGCACGATGGGTGGGGCGCGCTGCCTTGGCCGTGAAGGCGAAATCGGTTCCATCGAGCCGGGCAAGCTCGCAGATTTGGCGATCTGGGACCTCGGCGGCCTGCGCTACGCGGGTATCACCGATCCGGTCGCCGCGCTGGTCCTCGGCTCGGTCCCGCCCATACACCGGTTGCTGGTCGGCGGCCGGACCGTGGTGTCCAACGCGGAACTCCAGAACGCCGACGAGGACTCGATCGCCCGGGAACTCACCGTGGCGAGCGCGAAACTGCGGGAGACCCGATGAGTACCGCGACAGAGACGGTTACCGGCACGACGAACGGCGTCGGCGCGAGCCCGCTGCGCCCGGACGGCACGATCAAGGTGCGCGGCGAGTTCGCGTATTCCTCGGACCTGTGGCATGAGGACATGGTGTGGGGTGTGACGCTGCGGAGCCCGCATCCGTACGCCCGCATCCTCGGCATCGATATCACCGAAGCGCTCAAACTCCCTGGGGTGTCAGCGGTTCTCACCCATTCCGACGTGCCCGGCGTCAACCGCTACGGGCTGGAGCATCAGGACCAGCCCGTGCTGGCCGTCGATGTCGTCCGATATCAGGGTGAGCCGGTCGCGATCATCGCCGCGGACCACCCGGAAACGGCGCGTCGCGCGATGAAGCGGATCGTCGTCGACTACGAGGTCCTCGAGCCTGTCATCGACGTCGAAGCGGCAGTGGCCGGCGAGGGTGCGAAGCTGCATCCCGGTGGCAACGTCGTCCGGCATGTCCCCATCCGGCGCGGAAACGTCGACGTCGAAGCCGCCGTGGTCGTCAGCGGGACTTACGAGGTCGGCATGCAGGACCAGGCGTTCCTCGGTCCGGAGTCCGGTCTCGCGGTACCGGCCGAAGACGGTGGCATCGACCTTTTTGTTGCCACGCAATGGTTGCACGTCGACCAGCAGCAGATCATCGCCGCGCTGGGCCTGCCGAAGGACAAGGTGAGGCTGACGCTCGGCGGTGTCGGCGGCGCGTTCGGCGGCCGCGAGGACCTGTCGATCCAGGTGCACGCGTGCCTCCTCGCGCTGCACACCGGCAAGCCCGTGAAGATGGTCTACAACCGCGAAGAGTCCTTCTACGGCCATGTTCATCGGCATCCCGCGCGGATGTACTACGAGCACGGCGCGGACGTCGACGGCAAGCTGCTCTACGTCAAGGCACGCCTGTACCTGGACGGCGGTGCCTACGCGTCGTCGACCGGGGCCGTGGTCGCCAACGCGGCGACCTTGGGGGTCGGCCCGTACAATGTCGACAACGTGTCCATCGACTGCTGGGGCACCTACAGCAACAACCCGCCCTGCGGCGCGATGCGGGGCTTCGGCGCGGTCCAGGCCGGGTTCGCCTACGAGTCGCAAATGGACAAACTCGCCGAGGCGTGCGGACTCGACCCCGTCGAGGTGCGTGTGCGCAACGCGATGTCCGAAGGCAGTGTGATGCCAACCGGGCAGGTGCTCGACTCGGCCGCGCCGGTCGAGGAACTGTTGCTGCGCTTGCAGAACAAGCCGCTGCCGGCCGCCGAAGGCAAACTCGACCTGCGCCGGATGCCCGGCGGTGTGTCCAACACGACCCACGGTGAAGGCGTCGTCCGCGGTGTCGGTTACGCCGTCGGCATCAAGAACGTCTGCTTCTCCGAAGGTTTCGACGACTATTCGACGGCCCGCGTGCGGCTCCAGATCGTCGGCGGTGAGCCGGCCGCGATGGTGCACACGGCCGCGTGCGAGGTCGGCCAGGGCCTGGTGACGATCATGCAGCAGATCGTCCGGACCGAACTGGGCATCGAGCAGGTCACCATCCTGCCGATGGACACCACCATCGGCAACGGCGGCTCGACGTCGGCGTCGCGGCAGACCTACGTCACCGGGGGAGCGGTGCAGGCCGCGTGCCTGGCCGTGCGCGCGGAACTTTTCGCGCACGCGGAGGGGAAGCTCGGCGCGCGGGCCAGTGAACTGAGCGTCTCCGGCGGCAAGCTCGTCTCGTCGGCCGACGGCGTGCTCGCGGACCTCGTCGACGTGCTGGACACCGAGGTGTTCGACAAGACTGTCGAATGGCGCCACCGGCCCACCGAGGGCCTAGACCCGGAAAGCGGGCAGGGCAACGCTCACGTGCAGTACGGCTTTGCGGCGCATCGCGCGGTCGTCGACGTCGACACCGAACTCGGGCTGGTGAAGGTGATCTCGCTCGACTGCGCGCAGGACGTCGGCAAGGCGATGAACCCGCAGGCCGTACTCGGGCAGATCCAGGGCGGCTCGGCGCAGGGCCTCGGACTCGCCGTCATGGAGGAGATCCAGACCGTCGGCGGCAAGATTCGCAACCCGTCGTTCACCGACTACCTGATCCCGACCGTGCTGGACATGCCGCCGATGAGCATCGACGTCCTCGAGCTCGCCGACCCGCACGCCCCCTACGGACTGCGAGGTGTCGGGGAACCCCCGACCATCTCGTCCACCCCGGCGATCGTCGCGGCCATCCGCGCCGCCACTGGCCTCGCGCTGACCCGCGTCCCGGTCCGCCCCGAACACCTCACCGGAACCTAGGAGCGTATTCGTGAATTCCGACGAGCAGAAATGGCTGGAAGAGGCCGTCCGGCTCGCCACCGACAACGTGACGGCGGGCGGTGGTCCGTTCGGCGCGCTCATTGTGCGCGATGGCGAACTTCTCGCGACGGGAACCAACCAGGTGACCCCGAACCTCGACCCGACAGCGCACGCGGAAGTCGTCGCCATTCGCGCCGCGTGCCAGCTGATCGGTGATTTCAAACTCACCGGGTGTGTGCTTGTTTCCTCTTGCGAGCCTTGCCCTTTGTGTCTGTCCGCGGCCCTGTGGGCGCGGGTCGACAAGGTGATCTATGCCGCCGATCGTGATGACGCCGCCAAAGCGGGTTTCGACGATCGCGAGTTCTACGAGCTCTTTGGTAAACCCCGCGAGAGCTGGCCGATCGGTATCGACCAGGTCGGGATCGAGCAGTACTTCGAGCCTTTTCAGGCGTGGGTGTCGAAACCCGATAAGCGCGCCTACTAGGACTCGTGAGTGTTCCGGCTCGTTCTAACGAGCCGGAACACTCACGAGCTCTTTGTCCCCAGGTCGAGCACGCCCACATTGTCGTGGAGAGACTCATGACCCAATTACGCACCGACCGTCCCCACACCTCCCCCGAACCCGTTCCCCACAAAGTGTCCGTAGTGGACAAGTTCTTCAAGATCTCCTTTCGTGGCAGCACTTTCGGCCGTGAGGTCCGCGGTGGAGTCACCACCTTCGTCGCGATGTGCTACATCGTGCTGCTCAACCCGCTCATCCTCGGGGCGTCCGCCGACATCACCGGCGCGCACCTGAGCACCCAACAGGTCACCACCGCCACGGCGCTGGCGGCCGGCATCACCACGATCCTGATGGGCCTGGTCGGCAACGCGCCGCTCGCGCTGGCCGCCGGGCTCGGCGTCAACGGCGTCGTCGCGTTCCAGATGGCTCCGACGATGACCTGGGCGCAGGCGTTCGGACTTGTTGTCCTCGAAGGCGTCTGCATCGTTCTGATGGCCGTTTCCGGGGTCCGGGAACGGATCATCAATGCGATCCCGACCCCGCTGAAGATCGCGATCACCGTCGGGATCGGGCTCTACATCGCGCTCGTGGGCCTGGTCAGCTCCGGTTTCGTGACCAGGACCCCGGACGCCGCGCATTCGACGGTCCCGGTGCGGATGGGTATCGGCGGGCACCTGGTCGGCTGGCCGATCGCGATCTTCTGCGTCGGGCTGCTGCTGATGATCGTGCTGATCAGCCGGGCTGTCCCGGGCGCGGTGCTGATCAGCATCCTGGTCGCGACCGTACTCGCGGTCATCGTCAACAGCGTGTTCCACGTGCAGGGCTGGGGACTGGTCTCCCCGAACCTGCCGGAGCACATCGTCGCGAGCCCGGATTTCAGCCTGCTCGGGCACATCGACCTGTTCGGCGGCTTCGGCTCGGCGGGCGTCACTACCGCGATCGTCTTCCTGTTCACCTTGGTGCTGTCGGGTTTCTTCGACGCCATGGGCACGATCACGAGCGTTTCGGCGGAAGCGGGCCTGGTCAAGGACGGCCGTGTCGAGGGGATGGGCCGTATCCTGCTCGTTGACGGCATCGGCGCGTTCGCCGGCGGTTTCACCGGTTCGGCGCCGAACACCGTGTTCCTCGAATCCGCGGCCGGCGTCGGCGAAGGAGCGCGTACGGGCCTCGCGAGTGTGGTGACCGGCGCGTTGTTCACCGCGACGCTGTTCTTCACGCCTCTCGCGGCGGTCGTGCCGGCACAGGCCGCCGCCCCGGCACTGGTGGTGATCGGCGGGATGATGATGGCGCAGTGCCGTCGGATTCCTTGGGAGGACTTGGATTTCGCGATCCCGGTGTTCCTCACGATCGCGTTGATCCCCTTCACCTACTCGATCACGAACGGTATCGGCGCCGGGCTCGTCGCGTATGTGCTGATCCGGGTGTGCAAGGGAAAGGTGCGCGAGGTTGGCTGGCTGCTGGGCATCCTGGCCGTGGTGTTCACGGCGTACTTCGCGATCGAAGGGGTGACGTCGTGGTTCTGATGTTCCTCAACGGCGGCGGTATGCGTGGCGGTCCGCTGCACGCCCAGCTCCAAGGAGCGCCACTGCTGTGCACCGCGCGTTCGGCGCCGAAGTACCGTTATTTCTCGGTGGGGGACCGGTTCCCGGCGATGTACCAGGTTGCGTCGGGTGGCGCGAGCGTGGCGGGCGAGGTCTACGACCTGCCCCTCGACGTGCTGCGCGACCACTTGGTTCCGGCTGAGCCACCGGAACTCGAACTGGGCCTCATCGAGCTGGAGGACGGTGGTGCCTGCCTCGCCACAGTCCTCCGGGAGTCCGCTGTGGACTCTCCTGAGCTGATCGACATCACCGCCGTCGGTGATTGGCGGGTCTACCGCGGAGACTGAGCGAGGTGCCAGTGGCACCCGTTACCGGATAAGGATTCCCGGGGCGACCCGCGCGGAGACGATGCCGCGATCGGGCTTGCCAAGGCGGAACCGGACTTTGCCCTTCAGTACGGTTCCGGACTCCGCGAAGCCGTCGACGAGCTCCTCTCCGGGGAACAGGGTGAACGTCCAGTGCTCGTTGCTCTCGCAGTCCGGGAACACGTTTCCGCCCTGCAGCACCCGCGCGCCCCAGACTTGGCGGGTCATCATGCGGCGGGTGTCGATGCCGCCGACGGTGAACATCGACTCCGGTGCGGCCTTCACTTGCGTATAGCTGCCGAGCGAGGGGCCGTACCGGCCCGTCACGGTGGCGACCATCGTCCACGGCGTCCCACTTCGGGCACCCAGCGTCCCGGCGGGCAGGCGTTCGTCGAAGAAGTCGTCGCCGAGTTGCTGCCGCGCCACCGGCCGGCGCGTGTCCAGCTTCGCCGGGTCGGGCACGAGGAGGACGCCGTACGTCGTTTCCTCGGCGAACCGCGCGCCGGCGAACCGCTCCCGCAGCCCCGTGACTGCCGCCTCCGCCTTGCGCCACTGCTCAGCCGTGAACGCCTTGCCCAGGTATCCGCTCGTCACCGACGGGAGGTCGGCGACGGGACGTCGTGCCCACCCCGACTTCGCCAGGAACGCGATCTGGTCCGCCTTGAACGTCATCGGCGGGCCCCGGCGTCGAAGGTGCGGTCGACCTGGGCGACGCCAAGCGCCGTCCGGTCGTGGCGGAGTCGTTCGCGGAAGGCGTTGTACGTTTCTGCCCGTTCCAGGTCCTTCGCGCGAGGTTTCTCCGGTATTCGCCGCAGTACCTCGAGGAGCGCGGGTAGCTGGAGCTTCGGGCGGGAGTGAGGATCGAGCATCAACTCACGATAGGCCGTTCTAGCCCGAGCCTTCGGCCAATGCGGCTTTCGCAGCGAGCGCCGTGGTGGCACCGGCGACGGCGAGGGGTTCGGTGTCGCGGAGGGCGCGGCTCAGGACGAAGGCGCCTTCGAGGCTGTTCACCAGCGAGATGGTGAGCTTGCGCGCGGTGGCTTCTGGCAGGCCGAAAGGCTGGAACTTGGCTGTGCCGTAGTCGATCCAGGCAGTGAAGACCTCCGCGGTGGCCTTGCGCAGGGGTTCGTTGGTGCTGGCGACTTCCAGGGCGACGGTCGCTATCGGGCAGGCGTCGGCGTAGTCGGTTTCGCGCAGCGTGACCGCGGCGCCGGCGAAGGCGGCTTCGACGCCGTGGACGAGGTCGGTCTCGTTGTCGAAGAAGATGTCGAACAGCTGGAGGTACATCATCCCGGAGGCGTGGATGACCTCGACGCCGAGCTGCTCCTTGCCGCCGGGGAAGAAGTGGTACAGCGACCCGAAGGGCGCGCCGGCCGCGGTCACGATCTGCTTGAGGCCCGTGCCGGTGTAACCGTTGCGGCGAAACAGTTCCGCGCTGGCTTCCATGATGCGGTCCTTCGTGCCTGCCACCCGTGCTCCTCGCGTCAGTGTTGCGTCTGCGTCCGAGTGTAGGCTACTTTGTCGCTAGAGCGATCTATCAAATCGGGGGCGAGCATGTCCGAGATAGAACTTTCCGTCGGTCCGATCGAGTACGGGGACACCGGCGGAGACGGCCCGGTGCTGGTCTTCATGCACGGGCTGACCATGGACGGCTCGGTGTGGCGCAAAGTCGTCCCCGGCCTGCCCGGATACCGCTGCCTGACACCGACCTGGCCGGTCGGCAGCCACCGCAAGCCGATGCACCCGGACGCTGACCTCTCGCTGCGTAACCTCGCGTTGCTCATCGACGAGTTCCTCGCCGAGCTCGACTTGAGCGACGTCACGTTGGTTCTCAACGACTGCGGAGGCGGCCAGGTGTTGCTGTCCGAAGGCCGCGCGGATCGCGTCGGCAGGCTGGTCCTGACCTCGTGCGAGGCGTTCGACAACTACCCGCCGGGGTTGCCGGGCAAGCTGCTCATCGTCGCGTGCCGGATTCCCGGCGGCTTCCGATTCCTGATGAACCTGTTCCGCTTCAGGATCTTCCGCCGCGCTCCGACGTCATGGGGCTGGATGAGCAAGCGCCCGGTGCCCACCGAGGTGATGGACGACTGGTTCCGGCCTTCGCAGGACCAGCCCGAGATTCGCCGCGACCTGCTCAAGTACGTCCGGTCCGTGCCGCCGAAGGCGAAACTGCTCGAATGGTCCGCGCAGATGGCCTCCTTCGAGCGTCCCGTCCTGGTGGCGTGGGCGAAGGAGGACAAGCTGATGCCGATCGAACACGGAAGCCGGCTGGCCAAGCTCTTCCCCGACGCCCGGCTGGTCGAGATCGAGGACAGCTACACCCTCATTCCTGAAGATCAGCCAGACGTCCTCGCCGCCCTGATCCGCGACTTCGTCCCAGCCCACGTCCCCTAACCCCCGCAACTCGCCGTCGAGTTGCGATAGTTGAACCGCGCACCATCGCAACTCGCCGTCGAGTTGCGGTGCGGGTGGGTGCCGGGTGATGTGGACTGGCTCCGTTTTACCGCGGCAGGGATGCGGGGCGGGTGGTGTGGGGAAGGGATTCTGAAGGTCGGTTGGGGTGGCTGGGTGGTGTCGGTGTGGCTGGTGAGGTTTTTGAGGCCAGTGGGTGTGGTCGGCTGGTGGTGACTGTGGGACTCGTCGGCCTGAACGTGGGACTCGCCGGGCTGGAGTGTGGGACTCGCCGATGTGCTGTGCGAGTCCCACGTTCAGCGAGGGCGAGTCCCACGTTCAGACCGGCGAGTCCCACACCCGGCTCCGGACGCCGGCATTCGCCGTACACCGACACGACCCGGCCCTTGCTGCGGTAAAACGCAGCCAGTCCACAGCAACCAGCACCCACACATACGACCGAAGAGCCACAAAAGTACAAAAGTGCCCGCTCTAGAAGGTGGGGAGTGTGTGCCAGGCGAGGCCGGGGTCTTCGGCGTCGTCGCGCAGGATCGTGCCTTCGATGAGGCCGTACGGCCGGTCGGCGGCGTAGAAGACCTCGTTGTCGTTGCTCAGCCCGAACGGCTTGAGGTCGACCAGGAAATGGTGCTTGTTCGGCAGCGAAAGCCGGACTTCGGCGACCTCGGACCGGGCCTCGAGCACCGCTTCGCCCATTGCGTACAGCGTTTGCTGCAGCGACAGACTGTGTTTCGTGGCAAAGGTTTCCAGCATGATCCGGCGGACTTCGTGATGGCTCTTCGGCCAATCGATGTCCCAGTTGCCGTCACTGCCCTGGTAACGCCAACGCGCTGTCACGGCCGTCGCGAGAATGCGATCGGACGTCTCGGCGAGCGTGGTGTACTTGTCCCGCGGGAAACCGTGGAACTCCGAACCCGTCGACTTCAGCAGCACGAGGTCGTCCAAACCGGACACGACCCAGGCCCGGTCGCCGTCCACCGTCACCGCTGTGGTGCGTTTCTCGTTGCCCGCCTTGGAGAACGAGTGGTCGTGGGGTTTGCCGTCGACGGCGATCCGGTCCCAGCCGTGCTCGTCGATGAGGATCCGCGCGCCGCTGATGTGGCCGAACGAGTCGACGAAGTGCCGTCCGAGGCGCAGCGCGAAGTCCTCGATCTCACCGACTGGGCTTTCCTTGGCGAACGCGTAGACGGTGTTCTTCTGCGTGTCCGTCGCGACGACGTCGGCGTTGTCGCCGGTCAGGTGCGTGCTTTCCAGGCTGCCGCGCAACGACGTCGACACGGTCAGGTCCTTGACGTGGTGCACCGGGCCGGACCGGCTGACCGTGACGAGCCGGACTTCGGCCTTGCCGTACTGGTTGGGTCCCAAAACGATGGCCACCGGTTAGCTCCCTCGGTAGGTGGAATAGGAGAACGGGCTGAGCAGGACCGGCACATGGTGGTGCGCGCCGGGATCGAGGATCCGGAACGAGATAACGACTTCCGGGAAGAACGCGTCCGGCTCGAGGTATGCGCCGGTGTCGAAAGTCAGCCGGTAGACGCCCGCGTCGAGCCGCTCGGGCCCGAGGTCGCGGATGCGGCCGTCGTGGTCGGTGCGCCCCTCGGCGAGCAGGGACCAACCGTCGACACCCCGCGCGTCGAGCCGGACGTGGATGCCAGGAGCGGGTTTACCGACGGCGGTGTCGAGCACGTGCGTCGTAATGAGACTCATGCGGACACAGCTTTCTCCAGTCGCAGCTTCGCGATCTTCGCGAGTTCACGCCCGGCGATGGTGAGTTCGGTGTCGGGGTCGTTGCCGAGACGTCCGCGCAGGTCGTCGAGCAGTTCCTCGCCGCTGCGGCCGCTGGCGCACACGAGGTAGACGTGCCCGAACCGCTGTTCGTACTCGGCGTTCGCGGCGGCGAACTTCGCCGCCGTGGAACTGTCCACACCGGACTGTTCGGAGCGGGACCAGTTCGCGCCCGTACCGCTGCCGGACGCCTTTTCGCCGATCCGGGGGTGCGCGGCCATCGCCGCGCGGACCTCATCGGGTAGTAGCGGTGTCGCCGCATCGCACGCCGTGAGCAGCGCGTTCACGTCTGTGTAGGGGCGTCCGCTGAGCAGCGCGTCGACCCAGCGGGGGACGGCGAGACACGTCGTGAGCAGGTCTCGGACGTCGGACTGGTTGAACTCGGAGAGGGTAGGCAAGCGGGCTCCCGCGATTTTGCATGGTGGAAAAGTAATTCTGCCCAAACGGTACGGCCGACGCTCGTTGTCGTCAACAGTTTGTTGAAACCGAGCTACTCCGGCTCTCGGTTCAGGTAGTTGTAGACGGTGAACCGCGTGACGCCGAGCGCTTCGGCCACCGTGGCGACCGACTTGCGCAGCGTGAACGCGCCGCGTTCCTTGAACAGCCGGACCGCGTGCTGCTTGCCCGCGCGGTCGAGGCCGGCGAGCTTGCCGCCCAGCTCCCGCTCGACGTCGGCGATGAGTCGGTCGAGCGCGCTGTTGAGCTCGACGGGGTGAGCGGCCGGCGCGTCCGCGAGCCGGACTTGGAGCGTGAGGCGAGTCGCACCTGCCTCGATCGCGGCGCGGGCGATGTCGGCCAAGCCGCTGAGCACGGCATCCGCCGAGCCGCTGACGGTGGTGCCAAGCGGGCCGAAATTCGTGGTCAGCCCGGCTTTTTCGGCGGCCTCCCTGGCTCGGACGGCGTGCTCCGGCGGCTCGCCTTCGCCCTGGAACGGTTCGCTGGTGAATTCCGCTTCTAGCTCCACGGGGCGAGCGTAGCCCGTTGACGAGAGTCGCTCCACGGGGTTAGTCTCGTTATGCGAAAAGAAAATTCCGCACAGCGAAATTATACGGAGTTCCCATGGTCGACCATGCCGGGTCCCGGCACTCGCTGCCTTACGACGTCAACCTGTCGATCCTGTTCACCGAGCTCCCGCTCCTGGAGCGGGCTGAAGCCGCGCGCGCCCTGGGGTTCAAGGCCGTCGAGTACTGGTGGCCGTTCGACGTCGCCGTACCGTCGGACACCGACGTTGACCAGTTCGTCGCCTCGATCGTGGAGGCCAGGTTGACGCTGGTCGGGCTCAACTTCTTCGCCGGGGACATGGCTGCCGGCGAGCGCGGCATCGTCTCCGCGCCCGGTCGTGAAGCGGAGTTCGCGGACAGCGTCGCCATCGCGGTCCACATCGCCGAGCGCCTCGGCTGCCGCAGCTTCAACGCCTTGTACGGCAACAGGATCGACGGCGTCGACGCCTCTGCGCAGGATGAGGTCGCACTGTCCAACTTGGACGTCGCGGCGAACGCGGCCGCGCGGATCGGGGCCGGGCTGGTACTCGAACCGTTGTCCGGCCTGGAAAGTCACCCGCTGAAGACCGCCGCCGACGCGTTCGCGGTGATCGACAAGCTCGGCCGCGACGACGTCAGGCTGCTCGCGGACCTCTACCACCTCGCCACCAACGGCGACGACCTCGACGCGGTCATCGCCGAGTACACCCCGCGGATCGGCCATGTGCAGATCGCCGACGTACCCGGCCGCAACCAGCCGGGCACCGGCTCCCTCGACCTCGAGGGCTATCTCGAAAAGCTGCAGAACGCCGGCTACGCGGGCCATGTCGGAATCGAATACAAGCCACTGGGCGGCAGTGTCGAATCGTTCGGCTGGCTGCCGCAAACCCGAAGGGGACAACGATGACGAAGATCGCCTTCATCGGCTTGGGCATCATGGGCGGGCCGATGGCCGCGCACCTGGTCGCCGCCGAACAGGACGTCAGCGGGTTCGACCTCGGCGCCGACGCGCTGGGCAGGTTCGTGGCCGCGGGCGGACACGCCGCCGAGAGCGTCGCCGACGCCGTCGATGGCGCCGAGGTCGTGATCACCATGCTGCCGAACCACCCGCACGTCGAAGCCGTCGTGCTCGGTCCGGGCGGGGTCCTGGAGGTCGCGAAACCGGGAACCCTGCTGATCGACATGAGCACGATCCGCCCCGAGACCTCGCTCGAACTCGCGAAACTCGGCGGTGAAAAGGGAATCCGCGTACTGGACGCCCCCGTGTCCGGTGGCGAGGCCGGCGCGAAGCAGGCGGCGCTGTCGATCATGGTCGGCGGCGAGGCGGACGACTTCACCGCCGCGCGGCCGCTGTTCGAGATCGTCGGCAAGACCATCGTCCACGTCGGCCCGCATGGTGCCGGCCAGGTCGTCAAGGCGGCGAACCAGCTGGTCGTAGGCGGGATCTACGGCCTGGTCGGCGAGGCGATCGTGCTGATGGAGGCCTCCGGCGTCGACGCGGGAACCGGCCTCGACGTGCTCGCCGGCGGCCTCGCCGCCAACCGGATCCTCGATCTCAAGCGCGAGTCGATGGTCGCCCGGCGGTTCGAGCCCGGCTTCCGCATCGACCTGCACCACAAGGACATGGGCATCGCGCTCGCCGCCGCCCGCCAGGCCGACGTCTCCTTGCCGCTGACCGGGCTGGTCGCCCAGCTCATCGCGGCGGGGCGGGCGATGGGCTACGGCTCACTCGACCACTCCGCGCTGCTCAAGGTCACCGAAGCGCTCTCCGGACGTTCCCCAGAAAAGGACTGACCATGGCCAAGATCCCCGTTATGCAAGCCGTCGTGGAGATCCTCGCCAGCGAAGGGGTCGACACCGTTTTCGGCTGCCCCGGCGCGGCGATTCTCCCGCTGTACCAAGCACTTCAGGGCAGCGGCATCGAGCACCTCGTCGTCCGCCATGAAGAGGGCGCGACCCACATGGCCGACGGCTGGGCCCGGACCACCGGCGGGGTCGGAGTGGCGATCGGCACCTCCGGTCCCGCCGGCACCAACATGATCACCGGCCTCTACACCGCGCAGGCCGACTCGATCCCGATCCTGTGCATCACCGGCCAGGCAGACTCGCGCAAGCTGCACACCGAGGCGTTCCAGGCCGTCGACATCGTGGAGATCGCGAAGCCGGTGACGAAGTGGGCCGTGCAGGCCAAGGAAGCCGCGCAGCTGCCTTGGATCTTCCGCGAGGCCTTCCGGATCGCGCGGTCCGGCCGGCCGGGTCCGGTGCTGATCGACCTGCCGATCGACGTCCAGAAGCAGGAGATCGAGTGGGATTCCAGCCTCGACGCGCCGCTGCCGTACGTGACGCCGCAGCCCGCGGCCGCGCCGCTGGAACGCGCGTTGGACATGCTGCTGTCGGCCGAACGCCCGCTGATCCTGGCCGGCGGCGGCGTGGTCATCGGTGAAGCGAGCGAGCAGCTGCGGGAGATCGCGGTGAAGCTCGGCGTGCCCGTGCAGGTGACGCTGATGGGCAAGGGGAGCTTTCCCGAGGACCACGAACTCTTCGCCGGCATGGCCGGCATCCAGACGTCCCAGCGCTGGGCGAACGCCGCGTTCCTCGAGTCGGACCTGGTGCTCGCGCTCGGGGCGCGGTTCGGCGACCGCCACACCGGCGAGCTGGACGTCTACCGGGGTGACCGCAAGTTCATCCACGTCGACATCGAACCGACGCAGCTCGGCAAGGTCTTCGGGCCCGACCTCGGGATCGTGTCGGACACCGCAGCGTTCCTGGACGCGCTGCTCGAAGCGGCCGACAAGCGCACGATCGGCGTCGACCGGACGTGGGTCGAGCGGGTCGGCGAGCTGAAGGAGGCGCTGCCGCGGCGCGAGGACTTCGACAGCGTGCCGATCAAGGCGCCGAGGGTGTTCAAGGAGATCAACGAGTACTACGGCGACGACACGTACTTCGTCACCGCGATCGGGCTCTACCAGATCTGGTCCGGGCAGTTCCAGCACGCGCACAAGCCCCGGCACTACCAGGTTTGCGGGCAGGCGGGCCCGCTCGGCTGGGAGATCCCGGCCGCGATCGGGGTCAAGAAGGCACGGCCGGACGCCGAGGTCGTCGGTGTCGTCGGGGACTACTCGTTCCAGTTCCTGGTCGAGGAGCTCGCCGTCGCCGCGCAGTACGACGTGCCGTTCGTGCTGATCATGCTGAACAACGAGTACCTCGGGCTGATCCGCCAGGCCTCGATCGGGTACGACATGAACTTCCAAGTCGACATCCACTACGACGTCAGTGGCACCGACAACGTCAAGATCATGGAGGCCTACGGCTGCTCCGGGACCCGCGTTGTCGAGCCGGGCGAGATCCGCGCGTCGCTCGAATGGGCACGCAAGGAAGCCGACCGGACTAGCCGTCCGGTGCTGGTGGAGATCATGATCGAGCGCGAAGCGAACGCGGCCATGGGCAAGGCCCTCGACTCCGTGGTGGAGTTCGAGCCGGCGCCGTAGGGGAGGCGCAGCGGGGGTGGGTGGCTCGTGAGTGTTCCGGCACGCCCGGGTGCGGGTGTCCCGCAGGACACAGCAAGCGGCCGGAACACTCACGAGCCCTAGGCTGGAGTGAACGTCGGAAAGGGGTGTGCGCACGTGGAGTTGGTGATCAGGGCTCGGCGAGTCGTGACGGCCGAGGGCGAGGCGGCCCGCAGCGTCGGGGTCGAGGGCGGCCGGATCGTCGCCGTGGAGGCGTTCGACGCGGACTTGGTCGCGGACAAGTTTGTCGAGCTCGGGGACGACGTCGTCCTGATGCCGGGCCTAGTCGACACCCACGTGCACATCAACGACCCCGGCCGCGCCGAGTGGGAGGGCTTCGAGACGGCCACGCGCGCGGCCGCGGCCGGGGGCGTGACCACCGTCGTCGACATGCCGCTCAACAGCCTCCCGCCGACGGTCGACGTCGCCGCGCTCGACGTCAAGCGCAAGACTGCCCAGGGCAAGGTGCACGTCGACGTCGGTTTCTGGGGCGGTGCGATCCCCGGCAACCTCGGCGACCTGCGGCCGTTGCACGAGGCAGGGGTGTTCGGCTTCAAGAGCTTCCTGCTGCACTCCGGTGTCGACGAGTTCCCGCCGCTGAACCCGCAGGAGTTGGAAGACGCGCTGCGCGAGCTGAAGAGCTTCGACGCGCTGATGATCGTGCATGCGGAGGACTCCGACACGATCGAGCAAGCCCCGCAGCCGCACGGCGACCACTACACGGACTTCCTCGGCTCGCGTCCGCGCGTCGCGGAGAACCTGGCGATCGCGCGGGTCATCGCGCTGGCTCGGCGGACCGGCGCGCGGGCGCACGTACTGCACCTGTCGTCTTCGGACGCGCTCCGGATGATCGCCGACGCGAAGCGCGACGGTGTCCGGCTCAGCGTCGAGACCTGCCCGCACTACTTGACGTTCACCGCCGAGGAAATCGCCGACGGCGCGACGCAGTTCAAGTGCTGCCCGCCGATCCGCGAGTCCGAAAACCGGGACCGGCTCTGGCAGGGGCTCGCCGAAGGGGTCATCGACTTCGTCGTCAGCGACCATTCGCCGTGCACGCCCGAGCTGAAGCGTTTCGACATCGGCGACTTCGGCGAGGCCTGGGGCGGGATAGCGAGCCTGCAGCTCGGCTTGCCGGCGATCTGGACGCAAGCGCGGCAACGCGGGTTCGCGCTGACCGACGTCGTCCGCTGGATGGCCGAGCGGCCCGCCGCGCAGGTCGGTTTGAGCCGCAAGGGACACATCGCGCCGGGTTTCGACGCGGACTTCTGCGTGTTCGCCCCCGACGAGAGCTTCGTGGTCGACGTCGAGAAGCTGTACCACCGCAACCCGGTGAGCGCATACAACGGACGTCGGCTGGACGGAGTCGTGCGCGGAACCTGGTTGCGGGGTAAGGAAATCACCGGCGAGCAGCCGTTCGGCGAGCTGCTGAGCCGGCAGGACGACTGATGGAGGACGCAGTGAACGACCGTCCCGTGTGGACTTCCCAACCGGACCTGGCTTCACGTCGTTTCGGCGGAACGGTCATGTGGGCCACCGACGAGCTGTTCGCCGAGAAGGAGAACCTCGTCAACCCGTGGACGCCGGCGCACCGGGCGGAGACGTTCGGACCCAAGGGCCAGGTCTACGACGGCTGGGAGACGCGTCGCCACCGTGAACCGGGCGACGACCAGGCGATCCTTCGTCTCGGGCTGCCCGGGTTGATCTCGGGCGTAGTCGTGGACACGGCGTTCTTCAAGGGCAACTACCCGCCGCACGTCTCGGTCGAAGCCTGCGCTGTCGAGGGCTACCCGAGCGCGCCGGAACTGCAGGACGCGGCTTGGGAAACGATCGTGGACCGGGCCGCGGTCGCGGGACACATCGAGAACTTCATCCCGGTGTCCGGCTCGAAGCGCTTCACCCACGTCCGGCTGACCATGCACCCGGACGGCGGCGTCGCGCGGCTCCGCGTCCACGGCGAAGCCGTGCCCGACCCGCAGCTGCTCGACCTCGGCGCGCTCGACCTCGCGGCGCTCGAGAACGGCGCGATCTGCACCGGCTGCAGCAACATGTTCTATTCGTCGCCGAATAACCTCCTTTCCCCCGGGCTCGCCGCGCACCAGGCCGAAGGCTGGGAAACCGCGCGCCGCCGCGACGACGGCAACGACTGGGTCACCGTGCGGCTCGCCGGCGCGGGTGTCATCCGGTTCGCCGAGATCGACACGAGCAACCTCAAGGGCAACGCCCCCGGCTGGGCTTCACTGCAGGGCTCCGACGACGGCGGCGACACGTGGTTCGAGCTGCTGCCGCGCACCCGCCTGCAGCCCGACACGCGGCACCGCTTCGTGCTGGCCGGCACCCGTGGGGCCGCCGACGTCCGGTTGGACATCTTCCCTGACGGTGGCGTCGCACGCCTACGGCTCTTCGGCGCACTCAGCGACGCGGGCCGTAAGCACGTTACGAGCCGCTTCGAGGCGACTTCGTAACCGAGGAAGATCTGGGGGCGTGCGGAGGTTGGTGTTGGTATGGCTGAACCTCTGCGCGTCACCTTTGTCGGCGGCCCGACCGCGATACTCGAGATCGGTGGCCTGCGGCTGCTGACCGACCCCACGTTCAGCGCGGTCGGGTCTCACGGTCCGCGCGGGCTCACCAAGACCGAGGAGCCGGGGGTGGCGCGGCAGGCCGTCGGCCGGATCGATGCCGTCCTGCTCTCGCACGACGAGCACGCCGACAACCTCGACCCGGGTGGCCGTGAGCTGCTGGCAGAGGTGCCGTTGACGTTGACGACTCCTGGCGGTGCGAGCCGTCTCGGCGGCACCGCGCAGGGCCTCGAACCGTGGGAGCAGGTGCGCGTGGGCGAGCTGCTGATCACCGCGACGCCCGCGCTGCACGGCCCGGAGGGGTGTGAGCCGATTACCGGCGTGGTGACCGGGTTCCTCGTCCAAGGTGACGGTGCGACCGTCTACGTCAGCGGTGACAACGCTTCGCTCGACCTGGTCCGGTCGATCGCCGAGCGAACCGGGCCGATCGACGTCGCGCTCCTGTTCGCCGGAGCCGCCCGGACCTCCCTGTTCGACGGCGCGCCACTGACCTTGACCAGCGCCGATGCGGCCGAGGCGACCCGGATCCTGGGCGTTCGGCAGACCGTCGCGCTGCACACGCGTGGCTGGGCGCACTTCAGCGAGGGCCCGGACGTCGTCCGCAAGGCGTTCGCCGACGCCGGTCTCATCGACCGCCTCCGCCTGCTCAACCCCGGCGAGACCGCGGAGCTCTAAGCATCCTGGTTGGTGCAGGACGTGAAGGCCACCTTCACGGCGGATTGCGCAATGAAGGTGGCCTTCACGTCTGGTTCCGAGCCGTCAGCACGAGAGGCTCGCCGTCGGTGATGGCGATGGTGTGTTCGCTGTGTGCGGTGCGAGATCCATCGGCGGAGCGGAGGGTCCAGCCGTCGGGGTCGAAGATGATTTTATCGGTGGTGCGGGCGATCCAGGGTTCGAGCGCGAGCGTCAGCCCGGGCTTCAGCTTGAGCCCGCGTCCCGCGCGTCCGATGTTGGAGACGTGGGGGTCTTCGTGCATGGTGCGGCCGAGGCCGTGGCCACCGAACTCCGTGTTGACCGAGTACCCGTAGCCGGTGACCACGGCGCCGATCGCCGCGGAGATGTCGCCCAGGCGATTGCCGCCCAGCGCGGCGGCGATGCCTGCCTCCAACGCGCGCTCGGTGGCTTCGATGAGGTGCTTGTCCTCGTCACGCGCGACGCCGACGATCACACTTCGCGCAGAATCGGCGACCCATCCGTCGATCGACACCGCAATGTCCAGGCTCAGCAGGTCCCCGTCACGCAGCACGTAGTCGTGCGGAAGACCGTGCAGCACCGCGTCGTTGACCGACAGGCAGATGACGTTGCGGAACGGCCCCCGCCCGAACGACGGCGCGTAGTCCCAGTAGCACGACTCAGCGCCGCGCTCCTTGATCAGCTCGCGGGCTCGTTGTTCGAGATCGAGCAAGTTGACCCCCGGCTGGGCCCGCTGGGTGAGGTTGTCGAGCAGGCCCGAGATGAAGGCGCCCGTGACGCCCATCGCCGCGATCTCCCGCGGGGTCTTCAGTTCCAGCACCGGTGGTTCCTCCTGATGAGTCGATATGCGGTATTATAATACCACTATCGTGGGTCGGTGCTGGTAGGGGTGAGCTAGCGGGGGATGCTCAGACCCGCGAGGAACGTCCGCCACGAAGCCGGGCCGAAGGTCAGCGAGCCCGAGGCGCGGTCCTTGGTGTCCCGCACGTGCACGTCCGCAGGCGCCTTCGCAACCTCGACGCACTCACCTTGGTCGGCGCTGTAGCTGCTCTTCCTCCAGGTGAACGTCATTCTGGTCCTCTCCGTTGGCGTACAGCTCGGTCGCCAGGGTGGCTATCAGCTGCCTCGCTCTCCAGATAGACGATCGGGTCGAAATCGTCGAACTCCATCAGCGTGAATGAGCCCGCCATCCCTGCGTGGGCGCCGATCTCACAGGGGATAACCCGCAACTCGAGGCCCGAGCGTACCGACAGCCGCAGCAAGTGGTGAAGTTGATCGGACATCACTGCCGAGCTGCCAACAGGAAGCTTGAGCACTGATTCGTGAAGGTAGTAGGTGAAGATCGGGCGGCGAGAACGATTGAGGATGTCCTGTCTGGTTATGCGCGCATGCACGAGGACTTCGACCTCGTTGGCAGGTATGGTCGCGCTACGGCTGAGCATCGCGCGTATGTAGTTCTCGGTCTGCAGCATTCCGGGCAGTAGAGCCAGTTGGAAGTTGCGGATCCCAGTTGCTTTGTTTTCGTGGTCTACGTATGTCTTGAGCTGTGCTGGCAGTCGGGAGCCGTATTGCTGTGCCAGCCTTGGGTGCCGAGTTCGCGGCAGAGCTTCGTCAGGCGCTCGCGTTCCGCGCGTTCGACGTGGCAGGTGGCCAAGACCGTCACGACGTCCAGCTCGCTGCCCCCGCGTTTTCCGCTCAGCAGATGGGAAACACGGGAAGTCCCCCGAACAGGCGCGGTGGTGGCCCCGGGCCACCAGTCTTGGTTGGGGATGACTTCGGAGTGTCTATCGTCTTGCGTCTAGAGTTTTCGCCGTGATGGCGAAGAAGAGAACTCCTTCGATACGAACAGGTCCATCCTCAAACGACGCGCACGAGATCGTCTACTTCAAACGTCATCCCATGGACGACCCGACTGAGACCAAGCCGGCCCGTGATTTTCTCCGAAACGTCTGTCCCGGAACCGTTCGCGTGAAGATGCAAGCGGTACTGGCCGCTGTTGCCGCAGCGCCTCCCAAGCGTTTCGCCGGCGGCGGACGTTGGGAGGCGATGCATGGCATCATGACGGGCTGGTTCGAAGTGCGCTGCGATGGTCCAGGCAGGCATCACTACCGGCTGTTTTGCTTGCTGGATTACGACGCTCACGGTGTCGACAAACCGCTACTTGTGGTTGTTGATGGCCGAGACAAGCCGTTTAGGACAGAGCTGAAAGACAGTGACTACGCAGCTGTACGCGCGCTCGGTGGCGAGTACCGACTTCGCAATCCTCGATCCTTCGCGTGATCTACGCGCTCTCTGCGTACTTCCGCTTGTCGAGGATGCTCCGCGCAAGCTTCTCGGGGTCGTCCGTGGTCCCGGTCCTCAACGCCGTCGTTACGGTGGCGTGCTCCTCGGACGGCAGCGGTTCAAGAGTGATGCGCATACCCAGCGCTGCCGCAACCTCGGCGAGGGTTCCAATGGTGGGGTTCCGCTGGCCTGGCGACGACAGGAGCCGGCGCACGACCGAGGGAGTCTCGCTGATCGACCGGGCCAGCTCCGCTTTGGTCAAGTCGTCCGCCTGCCGGGCCTCATCCAGGCTGTTGATCAGGCGGTCGATGGTCTCGATGCGCACGCTCTCGACGACGTAAGCCCGCAGAAGCTCAGGGTCGCGCAGGTCGTCGACAAGGTCGTCCCAAAACTGGGAACGGGGAGACGTCATGATGGAAGCACCTCCAGCAGTGTGACATATATGCTACGCACCCCGGTTCATGATCGCAACCAGCAGGCATCTGGTGAACCGAAATCCGCTGCTAGGGCGTCGACTGGCGACGGGAGCTGATGACGCCGGTGTTGAAGCCGGCGACGTGGAGTCCGCCGGCGAAGCGGGCGTGCTCGATCTTCACGCAGCGGTTCATCACGACGTCGAGCCCGGCTTCCTTCGCACGCTTCGCGACAGGTTCGTGCCAGAGGCCGAGTTGCAGCCACAGCGTCCTCGCACCGGCGGCGATGACGTCCTCCGCTACGCCGGGGAGATCGTCGTGCTTGCGGAAGACGCTCACGAGATCGACGTCCGGGACGTCCGCGAGCGACGCGTACACCGGGTGGCCCAGCAACGTTTTCAGTCGCGGGTTCACGAAGTTGACTTGGTACTTGCTCGACGACAGCAGATACGTGGCGACGAAGTAGCTCGGCCGTGCCGGGTTGTCCGACGCCCCGACGATCGTCACGGATTTGGTGCGGGTAAGGATCCGCAGGCGTTCTGGTGCGGTGACTTCGAGGTTCACTTGGCCACCGCCTTGTCGAGTGCCTGGTCGATGTCCCACAGGATGTCTTCGACGTCTTCGAGCCCGACGGACAGCCGGATCAGGTCCGGCCCGACCCCGCCGGCCACCAGTTGCTCCTCGGAAAGCTGCTGGTGCGTGGTCGATGCCGGGTGGATGACGAGCGTCCGCGCGTCGCCGACGTTGGCCAGATGCGACAGCAACTCCACGGAGTCGACGAACTTCTCGCCTGCCGCGCGTCCGCCGTTGACACCGAAGGCGAACACCGCGCCCGGACCCGCTGGCAGGTACCGCTTCGCGCGTTCGTGGTGGGGGTGGCCGGGAAGGCCCGCGTAGTTGACCCACGCGACGCGCGGATCGGCTTCGAGGTACTCCGCGACGGCTTTGGCGTTGGCCACATGGGCGTCCATCCGCTGCGGGAGCGTCTCGACACCTTGCAGCAGAAGGAAAGCGGAGTGCGGCGCGAGGACAGCGCCGATGTCGCGGAGCTGCTCGGCACGCAGGCGTGTGCAGAACGCGTACTCGCCGAAGTTTTCCCAGTACTTGAGGCCGCCGTAACTCTCCACGACCTCGGTCATTCGGGGGAACTTTCCGTTGCCCCAGTTGAATTTCCCGCTTTCGACGACGATGCCGCCCAACGTCGTGCCGTGGCCGCCGAGAAACTTCGTCGCGGAGTGGAGCACGATGTCGGCGCCGAACTCGATCGGACGGCACAGGTACGGTGTCGCGAGCGTCGCGTCGACGACGAGCGGCAGGTCGTGCGCGTGCGCGAGGTCGGCCAACCCGGCGAGGTCGGCGATCGTGCCGCTCGGGTTGCCGATGACCTCGGTGTAGATCAGACGGGTCTGGTCGGTGATCGCGGCCGCGTAGTCGTCCAGCGAGTCACCGGGGACGAACGTCGTACTGACGCCGAAGCGCTTCAACGTGCCGGACAGCTGGGTGATCGTGCCGCCGTAGAGCCCGCTGGCCGCGACGATGTGCTCACCCGCTTCGGCGAGCGCGGAGAAGGTAAGGAACTCCGCCGCCTGGCCGCTGCTGGTCGCGACGCCGCCGATAGCGCCTTCGAGGCTCGCCAGTCGCTCCTCGAACGCCGCGACCGTCGGGTTGCCGATGCGGCTGTAGACGTTGCCGTATTTCTGCAGCGCGAAGAGGTTCGCCGCGTCGGCCGCGTTCTCGAAGACGAAACTGCTGGTCTGGTAGATCGGGACGGCCCGCGCGCCGGTGGCCTGGTCGGGCGTGCCGCCCGCGTGCAGGGCCCGGGTGCGGAACCCGAATGTGCGCTCACTCATGGTGCGCCCACGCTACCCACGACCCGGCCCCCCTGCCATCGCTCCCGCCAGCTGGTCCCGCCCCAATGCCCCTCGCAACTCGACGGCGAGTTGCGGGGCTCTGGGGTTAGCCGAAGGCGGCGTGGAGGCGGCGGGAGCGTTCGGCGGGGGTTTGCCGGGGGCAGCTGGTGCACTTGCCGCTGTTGGCCTCGTAGATCAGGCAGCACGACGATCGCCGGACGACCGGGTTCACGCCGACGCGCACGAAGCGCGGGGTCGGCATCCCCAGGCCCATGGCGCTGACCAGCGGTTCCGCGAGCGACATCGCGCGCTCGACGTCGTTCGTCCACAGCAGCCGGTTGCCGATGGAGTCAGTGGTGATGGCCCCCAGCGCGCGCTCGTGGGCGCCCGACGCGGCCGCGATCGTGCGGACGACCGGCCCGATGGCCGCGCCGAGCGCCGGCCCCAGCTCTCCGTCCAACACCCGCGACGAGCTCGCTGAGGTGAACCGGCCGTCCGACGTCAGGTCGAGGGTGACGGCGTCGAGTGCCGGATCCAGCGCGACCCCGGTGTTGACCAGCGCCTCGATCATCGGCCCGACCAGCACCGACGACAGCGAGTACCACCAGATCGTGCCGAGCACCTCGCGTCGCGCGCGTCCGTACACCCGCGTCGCGCCGTCGACCTGGGAACGCACCCAGTCGACGTCGGTGAGCTTGCTGCCGGGGACGTTCACCGCGGCGCCGGCCTGTAGACGGACACGGTGAACGAGGTCGTCACGGCCACCGGCTCGACTATCCGAGCCAACAGCCCCTGCCTGTCCTCCCGGTGCAGGTGGTGCGCGCTCGGTCCCATGCGCACGACCTGCCGCACCTGCTCGGGCGTCATCGACACCTCGCGGGTGACGTCCTGGCGCCCTTCCAACTCGAAGAACGCGGACAGCGTCGCGTCCAACCGCTCTTCCTTGCGGTCGTCGACCTTCACCATGTCGACCAGCGCGGCGAGCTCGCTCAGGTGGGCGGGGTTGGGCGTGGCCACGACGAGCGCGCCGTCGTCGCGCAGCACCCGCCGGAACTCGGCGCCGTTGCGCGGCGCGAAGACGTTGAGCACGACGGACGCGGATACGGACTTCACCGGCCAAGGCTCCCAGAGGTTCCAAACCGCCGCTCCGAGTCGAGGGTGCGCACGAGCCGCTCGCCGCAACGCCACCGCCGACACGTCGAGTGCGAGCCCGGTCGCTTCGGGCGCGGCGTCGAGTGCGCGAGCCAGGTAGTAGCCGGTCCCGGCGCCCGCGTCGACGACCAGACCGTCGCCGGCGAACGGCATCACGGAGCGTGCTATTTCGGTCGCCAAAGGTGTGTACAAGCCACCGTCGAGGAACTCGACCCGGGCGGCGACCATGTCCGGTGTGTCAGCGGTCCCGGCCGGGGTCTTCGCGTGGAGCAAGTTCACGTAACCGTGGCGGGCCAGGTCGAACGAGTGGCCGTTTTCGCAACGCACCGTGCGATCGACTAGGTCGACCGGGTTACTGCAGACGGAGCAGCGCAGTGCGTCGACGACCGATGGTGGCAGTGAGTGTTTGCCCGAGTCGGTCGAGGTCATGTCGCTATTCGACCATGACGTTTCGTGAACGGACACTGCGACCTGGGTATTGGGAAACCTGGTCGTAACAACTCGGCACCGACAGTTCACCTGGGTGAAACCTGGCACGCCGCCCGGTGAAACACCCCGAGCCAAAACTGCCCGCCAGTACTTCATCGCACAGGAGGACAATGTGCTGAACGCAGGAGACACTGCCTGGGTATTGGCCAGCGCGGCGCTGGTCATGCTCATGACACCGGGATTGGCGTTCTTCTACGGCGGAATGGTCCGTGCGAAGAGCGTCCTCAACATGTTGATGATGAACTTCATCTCCCTCGCCGTCGTCGGCGTGCTCTGGATCCTCTACGGGTTCAGCATGGCCTTCGGCAACGACGCCTTCGGCGGCTTCGTGGGTAACTTCAGCGAAGCCGGGATGTCCAACACCGTGGGCAAACTGGCCGGCTTCGCCACGGCGGCGGTGGGCAACGCGCCCGCTGTCGACTGGCCGGGCGCGGACGCTCTTCCCGTGCTCGCGTTCGTCATGTTCCAGCTGATGTTCGCGATCATCACCCCCGCCCTGATCTCCGGCGCGATCGCAGACCGCGCCAAGTTCTGGGGCTGGACGCTGTTCGTGGCCATCTGGGTCACCGTCGTCTACTTCCCGGTCGCGCACTGGGTGTTCTCGTTCAACGGCTTCCTGGGCAAGGACGCGGTCGGCGGCTGGATCGCGAACAACCTCAAGGCGCTCGACTTCGCCGGTGGTACCGCGGTCCACATCAACGCCGGTGCCGCGGGTCTGGCACTGGCGATCGTGCTCGGCAAACGCAGGGGCTGGCCCAAGGACACGGGGCGGCCGCACAACGTGCCGTTCGTGCTGCTCGGCGCGAGTCTGCTGTGGTTCGGCTGGTACGGCTTCAACTCCGGCTCGGCGCTGGGCGCGAGCGACCTCGCCGCGGTGGCGTTCACCAACACCACCGTCGCCACGGCGGCAGCCGTCCTCGGCTGGTTGGTCGTGGAACAGCTGAAGTTCGGCAAACCGACGACACTCGGCGCGGCGTCCGGCGCGGTTGCCGGGCTCGTCGCGATCACCCCGGCCTGCGGGTACGTGAGCCCGATGGCGTCGATCGTGATCGGTGTCGTGGCCGGCGCGGTGTGCGCACTGGCGGTCAGCCTCAAGTACCGGTTCGGCTTCGACGACTCGCTCGACGTCGTCGGTGTTCACCTGGTCGGCGGCATCATCGGCACCCTGCTGATCGGCTTCTTCGCCACCACCTCGGTCAACTCGACGGGCGCGAACGGGTTGTTCTACGGCGGCGGGTGGTCGCAACTGGTGAAACAGGCGGCCGCGGCGGGTTCGGTTCTGGTGTACTCGTTCGTGTTGACCTTCATCATCGGTTGGGTCATCAAGAAGGCAGGCGGCTTCCGAGTGAGCGCGGAGGCCGAAGTCAGTGGTATCGATGAAGCCGAACACGCGGAAAGCGCCTACGACTTCACCGGTGCGGCGGGCGGTCACGGTCTGCCGTCCACCATCCCGGTCCGGTCGGCCGAAGGCACGGGCAACCTCGAGGGGAGCAAGGCATGAAGCTGATCACCGCCATCGTCAAACCGTTCACCTTGGACGACATCCGAACCGCCCTCGAGCAGCTCGGTGTCCTCGGTATGACGGTCAGCGAGGTTCAGGGATTCGGCAGGCAGAAGGGCCACACCGAGGTCTACCGGGGTGCTGAGTACTCCGTCGACTTCGTGGCCAAACTGCGGGTCGAGGTCGTCACCGACGACCTGAACGTGGAGAAGGTGCTCGACGCGATCATCACCGCCGCCCACACCGGCAAGATCGGTGACGGGAAGATCTGGGTGACCGCGGTGGACACCGTGATCAGAGTCCGTACCGGCGAACGCGGTACGGACGCGCTGTAGACCGGGCGGGGGTCCAGTGGTAGCGGGGGAGTTGGTCAAGGCGACCGAAAGGTTGCTGGAAGGCCGGCATGGGAGGCTCGGCGCCGCGGCTTTGCGCGCGGCGCTGGTCGACCTGTACGAGTTCTGGCTCAGCAAGGCCGCCACGGCGGCCGGCGTGGACACCGCTGAACCCGGTGTCGCGCTGGTCGCCGTCGGCGGTCTCGGCCGTCGTGAGCTCGTGCCGTTTTCTGATCTCGACCTGATCCTCGTGCACAACGGGAACCCCGAGGTCGGGGCGATCGCCGACGCGCTGTGGTATCCGCTGTGGGACGCGCGCGTCGGTCTCGACCATTCCGTGCGGACCCCGGGCGAGGCGGTCCAGGTCGCGTCCGAGGATCTGCGGACCGCGATCGGCCTCCTCGACGCCCGTCACTTGGCGGGCGACGTGGAACTGACCGGGAGGCTGGCTTCGGCGGCGAAGGAGCAATGGCGACGTACCGCGCGAAAGCGCTTGCCGGAGCTCGCGGATTCGGTCCACAAACGCTGGCAGCGCAGCGGTGAGATCGCCCAGTCCGCCGAGCCGGATCTCAAGTACGGCAAGGGCGGGCTGCGCGACGCCGGGGTGCTGGAGGCACTCGCGGTGGCCCAGTTGACCGACCGCCCCGGTGAGGAGCTGATCGCGGCGAAGTCGCTGTTGCTCGACGTCCGCACCGAAATGCGCCGGGAGCTGCGGCGCGATCGGGACGTTCTCGGGGCGGCAGAGTCGGACCTGGTTGCCTCGGAACTCGGCCTGGGTGACCGCTTCAGCCTGGCACGTAAGCTTTCCAGCGCTGGACGTTCGATCGCCTACGCCGTCGACGTGGCATTGCGGGCGACTCCGGAGCCCTCGCGGTCCCGCTTCGGGCGTCGCCCTGCCCGGACGCCGCTGGCTGAAGGTGTCGTCTTGCACGGCAACGAGGTCGCGCTGGCCAGAGACGCGATCCCCGCGAAGGATCCCGCGCTGCTGCTGCGGGTCGCCGCCGCGTCGGCGCGCACCGGGAAGCCGATCTCGCACGGCACGCTGCGCACGCTTGCCGACTCCGCGCCGGAACTCCGCGCGCCTTGGCCCGCGGACGCCCGTGACGCGCTTACCGAGCTGCTCGGCGCGGGCGAGGGACTCGTCGACGCCGTGGAAGCGCTCGACCGCACAGGTCTGTGGGCGCGGCTGTTCCCTGAGTGGGGCGCGGTGCGGGACCTACCGCCGCGCTCGCCCGTGCACGCCTGGACAGTCGATCGCCATCTGGTGCGGACCTGTGTCGAGGCGGCCAAGCTGACGACCACCGTGTCGCGGCCTGACCTGCTGCTGGTGGGCGCGCTGCTGCACGACATCGGCAAGGGCCGGGACGTCGATCATTCCGAACTCGGCGCGGCGATCTCCGCGCAGGTCGCGGCCAGGCTCGGCCTGGCCAAAGCCGACGTCGCGCTGGTGTCGGCGATGGTCCGGCACCATCTGCTGCTCCCGCACACCGCGACCAGGCGGGACATCAGCGACCCCGCGACCGTACTGCGGGTGGCCAAGACGCTCGACGACGACGGCGTCCTGTTGGAACTGCTGCACGCGCTGACCACGGCCGATTCGCTCGCCACCGGGCCGGGAGTGTGGACCGAGTGGAAGGCGGGCCTGCTCGCCAACCTGGTGTCACGGTGCGCGGAAGTCATGCAGGGCAAGGGTTTCACCGCTCCCGAACCGTTGACAGAAGAGCAGCGCGAGCTGGTCTCGACGGCCGTGCGCACCGGCCGCGGCGAGGTGCTGATCAGCGCCGAGGGCAAAGTGCTGACGGTCGTGCTGGCGGTGCCGGCGCGCTCCGAGCTGCTCGCGCCTGCCGCGGGTGTCCTCGCGCTGCATTCGCTCGAGGTGCATACGGCCGTCCTGCGCGGCCACGACGGCGGCCGGGCCGGTGTGTTCACGGCGTCGCCGAAGTTCGGCTCGCCGCCCGATGCGACGTTGTTGCGAGAGCAGTTCTCGCGGGCCGTCGCCGGCGCCATGCCGCTCACCCAGCAGATCGCCGCCAAGGAACGCGACTACGAGGCGCCCGGCGCCGAGCCCGCGCCGCCGAAGGTGCTCTGGTTCGACGACGAGACGAGTGGTTCGGACACCGTGGTGCTCGAACTGCGAGCCTCGGACCGCATCGGCCTGCTGTTCCGCGTCGCGGGTGCCCTGCGCCGCTGCGAGGCCGAAGTGCGGTGGGCGAAGGTCGCGACGCTCGGCGGCGCGGTAGTCGACTCGTTCGCGGTGGCGCCCCGGTCGGGCAAGCTGGACCAGGCCTGGCGGGAAGCCGTCGAAGCCGCCGTTCTCACTGCCGCTTCTTGACCCGGGGTGTCGCACCGGCGTCGCGAGGGAGCGGTGGCAGTATCTTGCGGATGCTGCCCGTCACGGTTGTCGCCGCCCACCTGCGCACGTGCGCGGTGGAGCTGGCGGCCGCCGCGGAGGACGGTTCGCCGTGGGGTACCGCGGAGGACTTCGCCGCGGTCGTGGGCGACCTGCTGGCCGGGCAGCGTGCCGTTGCCCGTGCGCTTGACGCGCTAGCCGACCGTGTTCGTGCTGGTCAGGACGCCGGGGCGTTGGCGGAGGTGTCGCCGGTCGAGCTTCAGGTGACCACCGAGGTACTCCAAGCGGCGGCCACGGCGGTGGTCTGCTCGGCGGACGCGCTCGAAGAATCCGTTCCCTCGATCGAACGTATGGTCGAATCGATACCGGAAAATACCCATTTGTAGCTACGTAGCCCGACGGTGCCTGGATACGCTGGTGAAAACCGGAGGTGACCATGCGTGCGGTATGGAAAGGCACAATCGGCTACGGGGCTTTCGCGATCCCGGTGAAGGCGTACAGCGCCACCGAGGAAAGCGGCGTGAGCCTGCGTCAGCACCACCGGCACGACGGCGGGCGCATCAAGTACCGGCGGGTGTGTGAGGTCGACGACGCCGAGGTACCGGCCACCGAGATCGTCAAGGGCTACGAGATGCCCGGCGGGGACGTCGTCCTGCTGACCGAGGAGGACGTCGCCACGTTGCCGCTGTCCACCGCGCACCACATCGACGTGCGCGGGTTCGCCCCGCTGGAGCAGATCGACCCGATCTACTTCGCCAGAAGTTATTACCTGGAGCCGGAACCGGCGGGCACGAAGCCGTATGTCCTGTTCAGTGAGGCCTTGCAGCAGTCGGGCCGCATCGCGGTGGTGAAGGTGGCGCTGCGTCAACGCGAGACCCTCGGCGCGCTGCGCGTGCGCGACCAGGTGATCGTGCTGGAGACCATGCTGTGGGCGGACGAGATCCGCACGCCGGACTTCCCGTTCCTGCACGAGGACGTCGATGTCCGGCTGGGGGAGCTGCGCGCGGCCGTCACGATGATCGAGCACCTCGCCGGGGATTTCGAGCCCGAGCGGTATTCCGATCACTATCGGGAAGCCCTCGAAGCGTTGATCCAGGCCAAGATCGACGGCAGCGAGGTCGTCCAGCCGACGGCCGCGGCGCAGGACGCGGGTGTCGCCGAACTCCTCGCCGCCCTTCAGCAAGGCGTGGCGGAGCTACCGGAACAGGCGGGCGCCGACGCCGTCGGCAAAGCACGGCAAGCGGCGCGGAAGGCCGCCGGATCGTCCGCCGCCGCCCGCCGATCCGCCGCGAAAGCCAGTACCCCCGCCAAGTCCTAGAAGACGCCTAGTCCTCGGCGAGCGGATCATCAGCTCAGCCGCCAGCCGCAACAGTTCGCGTTCGGTCTCGCTGAACTTCTCTGTCATTGCGGCAGCTCCTCCATCGTCGCGAGTACGCGCGTGAGGGATTGCGGCTGGGTCCGCTCGGCCTCCGGAGGTCGGCATCGGCGTCAGTCTGCATGGGAGCGGACTAGGTCCTCGCTCAGCGAGCCGCTGGTGCCTGGCCCTGCGGCGCGCTCGCGGTCTGCGGGAGTGCGGCCAGCAACTGGTCGAACTCGCCGCGCCAGTAGCGGTGCACGTTGAGGCGCTTGGGCTTCGAGTGGCCGGCGAAATGCAGGTGCATCTTGCTCCACACCTTCGCCCGCTTGACGTCGGAGATCGGCGTCGCGTGCCGCGGGAACACCGTGACGATCTCACCGGGCCGGTTGGTGAAGCGGTTGGCCGAGATCACCACGACGGACGTGTTGGTGACAGCGATGAAGTAGAACTGCCTGCTCAACGCGACCGCCAGGCCGAGCAGCGGGATCTCGTCGAACACGGCGCCGAGCCACGGGCTCGGACCGGTCTCGCAGTGCACGCAGGCGAGGAAGGTCTCGCCGGGAGGCGCCATCGCCTCGAGCTTCTTGATAACCTGAGCTTTTTGTTTCGCGCGCCGAATAGCCATGTGTCCACCCCAGAGTATTTCGTCCCCATCGCGTGAGTCGCGAAGAAATCGGCAAAGGCTAACACCCGGTCCCAGCCGGTCGAGGCCGAGTTATACAACGGAAACTCGTTCCCTTTCCGGTTATTCGGCAACGGAACGCAAAGTGCGTGAACGCTGACTTTCCGTCGATCGACCCGGTCCATCGAGGCATTGACGAGTCGGCACCACGATCTGGTCCGCGTGTTCCACTGCGGACAATCAGTGCGCGATGGTGATGCTGGTGCGGTCGGTGAAGAGCCGGTCCAGCTCGGCCTGGACGGATCGTTCGGTCCGCTCGATCTCTTCGTCGAGGGAGCGCGACGATCCCGTCGTTGAGGTCGGCGCCGTCCACGCACACCCTGCCCTCGGTCGGTTCGTAGAGCCGGGCCACGAGGTGCGCCAGCGTCGTTTTGCCCGAGCCTGTGGACCCGACCAGCGCTGTCGTCGTCCCGGCGGGTACTTCGAGGTCGATCGCGCTCAGGGTGTCCGGGCTGTCGTCTTCGTAGCGGAACGAGACCGACACCCGCAGCTCGTTTCATCACCTGCTGGCCGATCGTGTTGGACAGGCTGGTGGTCGCCACGCTCAGCCCGTGATGCGCCGCAAGGGCACCCGGTCGTCGCGGTCCTGGTCCGGTTCGGCGAGCACCGCGCGGTCCCCTCGCCGGAACGACTACCCTCGGGGGGTGCCGGCCCACCTCGACCGAGGGCAGGCACGCAACGACGACCAGCTGGAGCGTGCACACCCGTGTTCGACACCCTCTCCGATCGGCTTACTTCCGCCCTTCAGACACTGACGCGCAAGGGCAGGCTGTCCGACGCGGACATCGACGCGACCGCGCGCGAAATTCGCATCGCGCTGTTGGAAGCCGACGTCGCCCTGGTGGTGGTCAAGGAGTTCATCGCCCGCGTCAAGGAACGCGCGAAGGGCGCCGAGGTCTCCGGCGCGCTCAACCCCGCGCAGCAGGTCATCAAGATCGTCAACGAGGAGCTCGTCACCATCCTCGGCGGGGAGACGCGGCGGCTTAACCTGGCGAAGAACCCGCCGACGGTCATCATGCTCGCGGGTCTCCAAGGCGCCGGTAAGACGACGCTCGCCGGCAAGCTCGCACTGTGGCTCAAGGGCCAAGGGCACGCGCCGCTGCTCGTGGCTTGCGACCTCCAGCGCCCCAACGCCGTCAACCAGCTGCAGATCGTCGGCCAGCGCGCCGGCGTCACCACGTTCGCGCCGGAGCCCGGCAACGGCGTCGGCGACCCGGTCGATGTGGCCCGCCGCGCCATCGAGGAAGCCAAGCACGCGCAGCACGACGTAGTGATTGTCGACACCGCGGGCCGCCTCGGTGTCGACGAGGAGCTGATGCGGCAGGCCGCGAACATCCGCGACGCCGTCCAGCCCGACGAGACGCTGTTCGTCGTCGACGCGATGATCGGGCAGGACGCGGTCACCACCGCCGAGGCGTTCCGTGACGGGGTCGGCTTCACCGGCGTCGTGCTGACCAAGCTCGACGGTGACGCCCGCGGTGGTGCGGCGCTGTCGGTCCGGCAGGTCACCGGCCAGCCGATCATGTTCGCCTCGACCGGTGAGAAGCTCGACGAGTTCGACATCTTCCACCCGGACCGGATGGCGAGCCGGATTCTCGGCATGGGCGACATGCTCAGCATGATCGAGAGCGCCGAGAAGGTCTTCGACCAGGACCAGGCCGAGAAGGCCGCGGCGAAGCTGACCAGCGGCCAGTTGACCCTGGAGGACTTCCTCGAGCAGATGCTCGCGGTTCGCAAGATGGGCCCGATCGGCAACCTGCTCGGCATGCTCCCCGGCGCCGGCCAGATGAAGGACCAGCTCGCCCAGGTCGACGACTCGCACCTGGACCGGCTGCAGGCGATCATCCGCGGCATGACCCCGGCCGAGCGCGAAGACCCGAAGATCATCAACGCGTCGCGCAGGCTGCGGATCGCGAAAGGGTCCGGTGTCGCGGTCCGCGAGGTCAACGACCTGGTCAACCGCTTCTACGACGCCCGCAAGATGATGCAGCAGATGGCCGGCCGGTTCGGCTTCGGCGCCGGTGGCGGCGGGAGCAAGACGCGCAAGGGCAAGAAGGGGAAGAAGGGCAAGGGGCGCGGCCCCACCCAGCCCAAGGTCCGCGGTGGCTTCCCCGGCGGCATGCCGATGCTGCCCCCCGGCGGGATGCCCCAGATGCCCACCGGCGGCGCGATGCCCGATCTGTCGCAGCTCGGCGGCATGAACGACGTCCCGGGCTTCGACCCGTCGAAGTTCAAGCTGCCCAAGAGCAAGTAGTTCCGTGGTCCTCCACCTGCGCGGGGTCGTGCTGCCCGGCGAGGAAAGCCGTGACCTGTGGATCTCCGAAGGCCGGATCGGGTTCGAACCCGTGTCCGGCGCCGAGACCGTGGTCGACGGCGGCTACCTCGTGCCGGGGCTGGTCGACGCGCACTGCCATCCCGGGATCGGTGTCGGCGGTCCCACCACCCTGGAGGAGGCCGTCAAGCAGGCGGAAGTCTCCCGGGATTCGGGCACGCTGCTGATCCGGGACTGCGGGGTGCCGATCGACATCCGGCCGCTGCAGCAGCGCGGCGACCTGCCGAGGATCATCCGCGCGGGCCGGCATCTGGCGCTGAGCAGGCGATACATCCCCGGCCTCGGGATCGAGCTCGAAGACCCGGAGCAGCTGCCCGACGCCGTCGCCGTGCAGGCGGCCGAGGGCGACGGCTGGGTGAAGCTGGTCGGCGACTGGATCGATCGGTCAGCAGGCGACCTCGCGCCGTTGTGGCCGGACGACGTCCTCGTCGAAGCGATCTCTGTCGCCCATGAGGCGGGCGCGAGAGTCACCGCGCATGTCTTCGGCGAGTCCGCGTTGCCAGGTCTGATCGACGCCGGTATCGACTGCCTCGAGCACGGCACCGGGCTCGGCTCGGATCAGCTCGCCGAGCTGGCACGCGGCCGGGTCGCGCTCGTGCCGACGTTGATCAACATCGAGAACTTTCCCGGTATAGCCGAGAAAGCCACCAAGTTCCCGACCTACGCGGCGCATATGCGGGCGTTGCACGCCGGGGTCGGGCCGATGGTCGCGGCGGCGATCGAGGCCGGGGTCGAGGTCTACGCCGGAACCGACGCGGGCGGACTCGTCGAACACGGCCGGATCGTCGACGAGATCGAAGCCCTGCACGCCGCCGGCATGACACGGACGCAAGCGCTGGGCTCAGCCTCGTGGGCCGCGCGCGAGTGGCTCGGCCACCCCGGGATCGTCGAAGGCGCCCCGGCCGACCTGCTGGTCTACGCCACCGACCCGCGAGAGGACCTCGGTGTCCTGCGCCATCCGTCCCACCTCATCCTGCGCGGCGAACTCCTGCCCCGCTGACTGCCTGTTCGATTTCACCTCAGATCCATCGTTTCAGATGTATCGTTAACGATGTGAAGACGAGCGAGCTCTACCTTCTGGGCAGGCACCTCACCGAGCTGGCCCGCCGGGGCATGGCCGACGCGGCCGATCCCGATACCCCGGAGGTCGACGCCGTCATCATCTCGGTGCTGGTCGAGGCCCGGGGCATGTCGATCAGCGACGTCACCCGGCGCACCGGGTTCGCCCAAAGCCACGTCTCGACGTCGGTGGCGAGGATGCGTGAGAAGGGTTACCTGCTCGCCGAGGTCGATCCCGCCGACCGGCGCCGCACGCTGATCCGTCCGATCGACGCCGTCTACGCCGCCGTGGCGCACCGCCAGCAGCGCGATGTCGAGCAGGTGCTCGCCGCGACGCTCGCCGAGGCCGGTGTCGACCCGGAGGTCGTGCCGGAGACCGCGGCGAGGCTCGCGGCTGCCGCGGACGAGCTTTACACCCTGCTGACCGCGCGTGCTCTCGGGCAGCACGGCGACGGTGTCCTGCCCCTGCACTCACTGACCGAACGATGGGAGAAGTCATGAGCTCCGCGCAGAAAACCGACGTCTACCCCTTTGTCCAGCAAGACCCGATGGAGTACTCGGCCGAGTTCGCCCGCCGACGCGTCGAGGAGCCGGTGAGCCGTGTCGAACTGGCGAGCGGGGAGACCGCGTGGCTACTCACTCGGTACGCGGACATCCGCGCAGTCCTCTCCGACGACCGGTTCCAGCCATGGGTGCCCGGCATGTCTGCCGACGACGGCTACGGGATGATCTTCACCATGTCCGGCCCCGGGCATGCGAGGCTGCGGAGGCTGGCCGCCCGCGCTCTCACGCCGCGACGCGTCGGGCTGCTGGAGCCGCGCATTCGCCGCCATGCGGACGACCTGGTCGCGAAGCTGGTCGCCAAGGGGCCTGGAGCTGATCTCCTCGAGAACCTTGCGCTGCCGCTCGCAATGAGCGCGCTGGGTGAGCTTCTCGGTGTCCCGGCAGGGGAGTGGGACCGCCTCGGGAACTGGGCGGGCGGGCTGTCCGAGGTCATCTCCGCGTCGACGGCCACCGAGATGGCCGAGCTCGGCGCCAAGCTCGGCGGGTACGTCGTAAGTCTCATCGAGGCCAAGCGCGCCGAACCCGGGGAAGACCTGCTCAGCGAGCTGATCGCTGTCGAGGACCAAGGGGATCGCCTGGAAGACGGCGAACTGACGAGCCTGGTCTTCGCGTTCTTCCTCGCCGGATACCTGCCCCCGGCCAACGCACTGGCGTCGGGTGTCCTCCAGCTGCTCCGCGAGGGTCGTCTCCGTGCGTCGGAGGCGGTTCCCGACGTCGTGGAGGAGCTCTTGGCGGCTGACCAGAGCTCGGCGACGGACCAGTCCAGGGTTGCCACTGAGGACGTCGAGGTCGGCGGGGCGCCGATCCGGGCCGGGGAGTTCGTCCTCGCCCCGCTTCGCGCCGCGAACCAAGACCCGGCCCGCGGCGAAGGCCCGCACCTGACCTTCGGCCACGGGCCGCACCGCTGCCTGGGCGCGGCGCTGGCGCGGATGGAGCTGACCTCGGGTCTCGGGGCGCTGCTCGCCGGACCGGGTGAATTCTCACTGGCGGTCCCGTGGGCAGACCTCGGGTGGCGGCCGCTGTTCCTGACTCTGCAGGGCCCGACAGCGGTCCCGCTCACTTGGTGACCCTCCGGAAACGCGGATAGGCTCCTTCACTACCGCGTAACTCACGGAGGATCGGCGTGACCGTATCTCAACCCAGGGAGCCGATCCCCGGCGTCGAACCCGGGCCGCTGGTGGGTCTCGAGCCGACGTCGGTGGCCACGGCCTCGACCTTGCCCTCGCATCGGTGGGGGTTCGGCGCGTTTCTCCTGGTCGAGGCCATCCTGCTGGCCTCAGCGGTGTTCGTCGTGGCCCTGCTCGGCCCGGCGCCGGCGGGCCAGCCGATCCCGGTCCGCGATGTCCTGGTCGGCACCATGGCGCCGACGATGGTCGCCGCGCTCGTGGCGCTGCTGATCACGAAGGTGCGGGGCAACGGCCCGGTCGTCGACCTCCGGCTCCAATGGCGCTGGGACGACGTCAAGGTCGGGCTGAAATTCGGGGTACTGGGCCTGGTCGTGACCACGATCGGCGCGTACGTCTGGACGAACGTGGTGGGCGCCGCCGATTCGAACTCGGCGATCAGCTCGCTGGTCGAGGACCAGAAGATGTCCGTGGCGGCGGCGATCGCGATGTTCGCCTACCTGTGGCTGCTCGGCCCGATCTGCGAGGAGATCATCTATCGCGGGCTGCTGTGGGGCGCGGTCGAGCGGCTGCAGTGGGGTGAGGACAAGTGGGGGCGCCTCGCGGCCTTCATGCTGTCCACGGCGGTGTTCGCGGCCAGCCACCTGGAGCCGCTGCGCACGACCCTGTTGCTGGTCATCTCGGTGCCGATCGGGCTCGCCAGGCTGCGGACCGGGCGGTTGCTCGGCAGCGTTGTGGCCCACCAGATGAACAACTTCCTGCCGGCGGTGGCCATCCTGCTGACTTCGGTCGGCGTGGCGTCCTACTAGCGTCCTTCCGGCCCGACCGGGGCCGAGCCAGGGGCGTCTGGCAGAATGTGCGCTTGACTGCGTCGGCCGGACCCTCTCACCGCGCCGATGCTTGCGAACCTGACCTCTGGACGCCTGCATCCGATGCCCCACTCGGATCGCGCGCGGCCGATCCTGCACCGAGAGAACTGAGGAGTACCCACACCCGTGGCCGTCAAGATCAAGCTCCAGCGCCTTGGCAAGATCCGTGCGCCGTACTACCGGATCATCGTGGCCGATGCGCGCACCCGTCGGGATGGCAAGGCCATCGAGACGATCGGCAAGTACCACCCGAAGGAAGAGCCGAGCTTCATCGAGGTCGACTCCGACCGCGCGCAGCACTGGCTCTCCGTCGGCGCGCAGCCGACCGAGCCGGTCCAGCGCCTGCTCGAGATCACCGGTGACTGGCAGAAGTTCAAGGGCCTGCCGGGCCAGGAAGGCACGCTCCGCGTCGCCGAGCCGAAGCCGTCCAAGCAGGACCTGTTCAACGCCGCACTGGCCGCCGCCGGTGACTCCGCTTCCTCCGAGGCCACCACGCCGAAGAAGAAGTCCACCCCGAAGAAGGCCGACGCTGACAAGGCGGAGGCCAAGGCCGAGGGCGAGAAGGCCGAGGCGTGACCTTTCTCGCCGACTCCCTTGAACACCTTGTTCGCGGAATCGTCGACAACCCGGACGAGGTGAAGGTGGAGCTCCTGACCACCCGCCGCGGCCGGACCCTCGAGGTGCACGTGCACCCCGACGATCTCGGCAAGGTCATCGGTCGCGGTGGTCGCACCGCGACAGCTCTCCGCACCGTCATGGGCGGTATCGGTGGTCGAGGCGTCCGGGTGGACGTCGTCGATACCGACCGCTGATCCGGGCGAAGAGGCAGAGAACATGGATGTCGTAGTAGGCCGCGTCGCCAAGGCGCACGGGATCACCGGCGAACTCGCCGTGGATATCCGTACCGACTCACCGGACCAGCGGTTCGCCGTGGGCACGGTGCTGGCGACCAGGCTGCGCGACGGCAGCACCAGGGAACTCACCATCGCAGCCGCCCGCTCTCACAGCGGGCGGCTGCTGGTGCGTTTCGGCGAGGTGCTGACCCGGGACGTCGCCGAGACCCTGCGTGGCGCGCTGCTCCTTGCGGACACGGCGAAGCTGCCGCCGCCGGAAGACCCCGAAGAGTTCTACGACCACGAGCTCGAAGGCCTTCGAGCCGAGCTCGCCGATGGCACCGTCATCGGGACGGTCAACGAGGTCCTGCATTCCCCTGGCGGCGAGCTGCTGTCGCTCGACCACGAGGGCCGGACCGTGCTGGTGCCGTTCGTGCACGCCATCGTCCCGGTCGTCGACGTCGCGGGCGGCCGAGTGGTCGTCGATCCGCCCGAGGGTCTGCTCGACGTCGAGTAGGTCCTGCGCGGAACCGGTGACCGACCAAACGATTGGTGATCTGTTGCGGATTGACGTCGTCACGATCTTTCCCGAGTACCTCGACCCGTTGCGGGCCGCGCTGCTCGGGCGCGCGATCGACCGCGGCCTGATCGAGATCGGCGTCCACGATCTGCGGAACTGGACCCACGACGTCCACCGGGCGGTGGACGACGCGCCGTACGGCGGCGGTCCCGGAATGGTGATGAAACCGCAGGTCTGGGGCCCCGCCTTGGACGAGGTCTGCGGTGAAGCTACCCGGCTCGTGGTACCCACGCCGGCTGGTCGGCCGTTCACCCAGGCCATGGCGCACACCTACGCCGCCGAAGAGCACCTGGTGTTCGCGTGCGGCCGGTACGAGGGCATCGACCAGCGCGTCATCGACGACGCCGCGCGCCGGATGCCGGTCGACGAGGTCTCGATCGGCGACTACGTACTGGTCGGCGGCGAGGCCGCGGTGCTGGTCATGGTCGAAGCCGTGGTCCGCCTGTTGCCCGGCGTCCTCGGCAATCCGATCTCCGCTGAGCAGGACTCGTTCTCCGACGGGCTGCTCGAAGGCCCCAGCTACACGCGGCCCGAGGTGTGGCGCGAGCTCGCGGTGCCGGACGTGCTGCGTTCGGGCAACCACGCGCTCGTCAACCGGTGGCGCCGTGACCAGGCCCTCGAACGCACCGTCTCGCGGCGGCCCGAGCTCATCGGCCAACTGCCCGAGGGTAGCCTCGACAAACACGATCGCGGGCTGCTCGAGCGTCTGCGCGAGGAGCCGCAGTAGGCCGGGGTGAGTCACCCGCCCGGCATCTGCAATACTTGACAGGTTGGCGTGAGTGGACAGCGCTGAAAATTGGCCGTCCGCCGCACCTGCCACCAGAGCCCCCGGGTAGATCGCAGTGAAGTGACTGCGCGCCCGGATGTACACAAGCCATACGAATGACGAGGACGGACCACCGATGAACACCCTGGACGCCCTGGACGCGCAGTCGCTGCGTTCCGACATCCCGGACTTTCGCCCGGGCGACACGCTGAAGGTTCACGTCCGCGTCATCGAGGGCAACCGCGAGCGCAACCAGATCTTCCAGGGTGTCGTCATCCGCCGTCAGGGCGGTGGCTTCCGCGAGACCTTCACCGTTCGCAAGGTCTCGTTCAGCGTGGGCGTCGAGCGCACCTTCCCGGTGCACTCGCCGAACATCGCCGAGATCGAGGTCTACAAGCGCGGCGACGTCCGCCGGGCGAAGCTGTACTACCTGCGCGACCTGCGCGGCAAGGCTGCCAAGATCAAGGAACGCCGCGAAGTCCGCGAGACGACGTCCGCTTCCTGAGTAGCCGAGCGGTTACCGGTAGCCTGGCATCGTGGTCGAACCCGTGCCGTTGAACGCTGCTGAGGATGATCCTGAACGTTCGGCCGACGGGGACTCTCCGGAGTCCCCTGACGCCGGTTCGGACTCCCGGTCGCGAGGCAAATCCAGCAAGAAGCGCTCGTTCTGGAAAGAGCTGCCGATCCTGATCGTCGTGGCACTCGTACTGACGATCCTGATCCAGCAATTCCTAGCCAAGGTCTACATGATCCCCTCGGGATCGATGGAGGCCACGCTGCACGGGTGCACCGGCTGCACGGGCGACCGGATCCTGGTCGACCGGATCACCTACGACTTCACCGATCCCTCACCTGGTGACGTTGTGGTCTTCAAGGGCCCGCCCGCGTGGACGCAGAACGAGGCCGTGCCGCCGCCGTCGAGCAATATCGTCGTGCGCGGCCTGCAGGGACTCGGTTCGCTGATCGGGTTCGCCCCGCCGGACGAGCGTGACTTCGTCAAGCGCGTCGTCGCCACCGGCGGCCAGACCGTCCAATGCTGCGATGCCCAGAACAGGGTGATCGTGGACGGCAAGGCGCTCGACGAGCCTTATATCCACTGGGAAGACGGCAGCCCGCACCACCAGCAGCCCTTCGCCCCGGTCAAGGTGCCCGATGGCAAGCTGTGGGTGATGGGTGACAACCGGAACAACTCCGAGGACTCCCGTTACCAGGGCGCCGACGGCGGCACGAGCTCGTCGCCCCCGGCCGGTAACGTCAACGGCGCCATCCCGGTCGACAACGTCATCGGCAAGGCCAGGATCATCGTGCTCCCGCCGAACCGCTGGGGCGGCGTGAGCGACCACGATCCGCAGACGAACGCGCAACCAGTGGCGCTCGGCGCCGCGGCGTGGCAGCAGGGCATCCCCCTTGGTGTCGGCGCGGTCGCCGCGGTTCCGGCGGTCATCCTCGGCCGCAAGCTCAGCGCCGGATTGCGGAAGACGGCCAAGCGGAAGCGTTAGAGCCTTGAGCGTCTTTGTCCCGCCAGGTCCCCTGAAGGTGTCAGCGCCCGTACGACCGCCCCGCGCGGTCGTACGGGGCGATGCCTTCTGGAGCTTGCAGGGCACGCTCGAACGGCGGGGGCTCGGTCCCGTGGCCGGGGTCGACGAAGCGGGACGCGGGGCGTGCGCCGGTCCCCTGGTCGTCGCGGCCTGTGTCCTCAGAAGCGGTGACGCCGCCCGGTTTCCTGAGCTCACCGACTCCAAGTTGCTCACCCCGCTCGCCCGTGATCGGGTGTACGACCAGGTCCTCGCGCGTGCTGTCGACTACGCGGTGGTGGTCGTACCGTCGCAGGAGGTCGACCTGCTGGGCATCCACGTCATGAACATCGAAGGCATGCGCCGCGCGGCGATGGGGCTGGCCAGTGCACCTGGTTATGTGCTGACGGACGGCTTCCGGGTGCCCGGGCTGCCTTCGCCGAGTCTCGCGGTGATCAAAGGCGACCGGGCCGTCGCCTGCGTGGCAGCGGCTTCGGTACTCGCGAAAGTCACCAGGGACAGGATCATGAGCGGGTTGCATGAAGAGCACCCGCGGTACGGCTTCGACGTGCACAAGGGCTACAGCACCGCGGAGCACAGCGCCGCCCTGACCCGTCACGGGCCGAGCGCCGTCCACCGCTGGTCGTATGCCAATGTCGCCAAAGCAGCCGGTGAACACGGGCACCTGCCGCCGCATCCCGTCGTGCTCACCGCGGCGGCGCTGGAATCACTGAGTGTGCCGGTGTATGCGGCCGGTGGTGGCAAGGGTAAGAATGGACGCTTCTCCGCCGGAGCACAGTCCACATCGCGAGGAGGGGCGCGGATTTCATGAGCGCAGAGGATCTCGAGAAGTACGAGACCGAGATGGAGTTGTCGCTGTACCGCGAGTACCGCGACATCGTCAGCCAGTTCTCGTACGTCGTGGAGACCGAGCGGCGGTTCTACCTGGCGAACGCCGTGGATGTCCAGGTGCGCGACGGTGGCGGTGAGGTGTACTTCGAGGTGCGGATGTCCGACGCGTGGGTGTGGGACATGTACCGGCCTGCCCGCTTCGTCAAGCACGTCCGGGTGATCACCTTCAAGGACGTCAACGTCGAGGAACTCGACAAGCCGGATCTCCGGCTACCCGAGGACGGCCCCTTCGGGGGTTGATCCCGCTGGTCTGCTGAGGCCTCCTTCACCGTGTTCGACGCGGTGAAGGAGGCTTTTTCATGCCCGCTCCGGTCTTCCAGCCGCCTACCAGAGACCACTGACAGTTCGTGGTGATCGGGTACCCGCCGGGCCGAGTTGTCCACAGCACCCCCGGTTGTCCACAGATTGCGAAATCGGTGGTGGTGCCCGGTGCCCTCACCCTGGCAGCGTTGCTCGGGTACGCACTGTGACGTTCCGAGGGGGCAACCGATGATGACAGCCGCGATGAGGGAAGCCGGGCTGATGGCAGCCGCGATGAGGGAAACCGTGGCGAGACCGAGAGCCGGCAGGGGCGCGGGCAGACGTCTCGAGCTGGGCCGCCGAGGCGAGGAGCTCGCGGCGACCCACCTGCGCAACCTGGGCCTGGTCGTGCTGTCCCGGAACTGGCGATGCCGGGAAGGCGAGCTGGACCTGGTCGCGACTGACGGGAAGACGCTCGTGGTCTGCGAGGTCAAGACCCGGTCCGGGGTCCGGATGGGGCTGCCCGCCGAGGCGCTCACCCCGGAGAAGATCGGCCGCATCCGCACCCTCGCCGGTTTGTGGCTGCGCGAGTTCCGGGTGGGCTGGTGCCCGATCCGGTTCGACGTCATCGCGATCCTCGCCCCGGCGGGGCAGCCGCCCCTGCTCAAGCACATCAAGGGGGCGTTCTGAATGTCGCTGGCGAAAGCGTGGTCGGTCGCCCTCCTGGGCATCGACGGCCGGGTGGTCGAGATCGAAGCCGATATCGGCGGCGGCCTGCCCGCCACCAAACTGGTCGGGCTGCCCGACGCGGGGCTGCGGGAATCGAAGGACAGGGTCCGCTCGGCGGTCCGGAACTCCGGGCACGCCTGGCCGGACGGCAAGGTGACACTGGGACTGTCCCCGGCGAACCTGCCGAAGGTGGGTTCCGGGTACGACCTCGGCATCGCGGCGGCGGTGCTCGCCGCGGACGGGAAGGTACCCGCGACGCGGCTCATCGGCTGCGTCCTGCTTGGTGAACTGGCCCTGGACGGCCGGATCCGCGTGGTCAGGGGCGTGCTGCCCGGATTGCTGGCGGCCCGCAAGGCCGGGGTACGCCGCGCCGTGGTGCCGGTCGGCTCCCTGTTCGAAGCCGCGCTCGTCGACGGGATCGAGGTTTCGGGTGCCACCCGGCTGAGCGACGTCGTGGCCTGGCTGAAAGGAGAGGCCGATCTGACTTCACCCGAACCGCCCACTCCGGGCAAACCGGCTCCGGTACCGGACCTGGCCGATGTCATCGGGCAGCCCGAAGCGCGATGGGCGCTGGAGGTCGCGGCCGCGGGAGGGCACCACCTGCTGCTCACCGGGCCGCCGGGAGTCGGCAAGACGATGCTCGCCAGACGGCTGCCCGGACTGCTGCCGAGCCTGTCGGCCGAAGAGTCCCTCCAGGTCACCGCCGTGCATTCGGTGGACGGTTCGCTCTCGCCCACGTCGCCGCTGGTGACCGTGCCGCCGTTCGTGGCCCCGCACCACTCGATCTCGGTCGCGGCCCTCATCGGGGGCGGCAGCGGGCTCGCCGTGCCCGGTGCGATCAGCCGGGCCCATCGCGGGATCTTGTTTCTTGATGAAGCCTGCGAGTTTGGCGCGGAGCGCCTCGAGTCGCTGCGCACCGTGCTGGAAGACGGCGAGGTGCGGATAGCCCGGACCAAGGGCGCGGTCTGCTACCCGGCGAGGTTCCAGCTGGTACTGGCGACAAACCCGTGTCCTTGCGCGCCACCTCGCGAGGAAAACTGCATCTGCTCGGCCGCCGCGCGTCGGCGGTACCTGGGCAGGCTTTCGGGGCCGTTGCTGGACAGAGTCGATCTCAGGACCAAACTGCGCCCCCTGACCGCGATGAACGCTCACGACGGCACCGAGCCGGAGTCCACCGAAGTGGTACGGGGACGCGTCCTGCAGGCCAGGAACCGAGCACTGGCGAGATGGTCGGGACCGGGTTGGCAGTCCAACGCGGAGGTGCCCGGTCCGGTGTTGCGGCGCGAGTTCGCCTTGCCGACGGAGGCCACCGCGTTACTCGACCGGAGTCTCGATCGGGGCGCGTTGACCGCTCGTGGCGCCGACCGATGCCTGCGAATCGCCTGGACGCTTTCGGATCTCGCCGGAGCGGATCGGCCGGACGCCGAACACGTGGCGGCGGCACTGGACTTCAGAGATCGGACGGCGGCATGACCGGCGAAGATCCGCGAAGACTTGCCAGGGCCTACCTGCTGCGTGTCGCCGAGCCACCTGCACCCGCGTTGGCCGCGTTCGTCGCCGAGCACGGGGCCCTGGCCGCGGCGAAGCTGGTCCGCGAGGCGGATTGCCCGCCGAAGGTCCGCGACGAGACACGTGCCCGTCACGACGTGATCCTCGTCGAGCACGACTTTGCGAAGGCGACCGCGGCCGGCGCGCGGCTGGTGACCCCCGAAGACTCCGAGTGGCCGGCCTGGCCGCTGCTGTCGCTGTCGGTGGCCGGCGATCGCGGCGTCGCAGGCATGGCGCCACCGCTCGCGCTCTGGGTGCGGGGTCCAGCGAGGCTCGACAAGGCCGTCGAGGCGGCGGTGGCGATCGTGGGAGCGCGGGCGGCCACCGGTTACGGCGAACACACAGCGGCCGAATTCGCCTACGGACTGGCTTCGCGGGGAGTGCCGGTGTTTTCCGGTTCCGCATACGGCATCGACGGGGCGGCTCACCGAGGGGCGCTCGCTTCGGAGGGGATCACGGTCGCCGTGCTGGGTTGCGGACTCGATGCCGGGTATCCAGCCGGGCATGTCGCCCTGCAGCACAGAATTGCCGCGCGCGGTGCCGTGATCAGCGAGTACCCGCCGGGCACGACACCGGCACGGCACCGGTTCCTGGTGCGCAACCGGCTTATCGCCGCGCTCACCGAAGGGACCGTCGTGGTCGAAGCGGGCCTGCGGAGCGGTGCGAGGAACACTGCCGCCACTGCTGGTGCGCTCGGCAAGGTCGTCATGGCGGTACCGGGGCAGCTCGGCTCCGCGATGTCCGCCGGTTGTCACGAGCTGATCCGGGAAGCGCACGCGACCCTGGTGACGTCGGTCGCGGACGTCATCGACGCGACAGGCAAGTTCGGGCTGGCCCGTCCCGAGGAGGCGAGGCCCACCCGCCGGACCGACGGCCTGGAACCGTCCGCGATGAGGGTGCACGAGGCGCTCGTGGCGAAGGGCGGTAAGTCCGCCGAAGCGCTCGCCACCGAATCGGGGGTTCCGTTGGCGCGGGTCCGCGCGGTGCTGCCGGCCCTGGAAATGGACGGGCTCGCCGAGCGCTGCGAGTCCGGTTGGCGGCGCGCGGCATGAGCGGTCCGCCGGGCAGTGTTCGTCGAAAGGTCAGGAAAACGACGAGCAACACGGGAAAGCGGTGTGGCGATGCTTGACCAGCGACGGTGGTTCGCGCAGCGTCAACACCATGTCCTCAGCCAGCGCGCGTCGATCGCCGCCCGAGCGTGCCGGAAAACGGCCCCGGATCGACCTGATGCGCACGAGGACGGTCCTGCCGGCTGCGGCGGCGGTCCTCGTCGGCGAGTACGAGCGCCACCTGCGGCTCGAGCGGGGCCTCTCTGAACACACGGTCCGGGCATATGTCGGCGACGTGGTGTCGCTCCTCGGTTTCATGTACGGCGTGACGGCCGAGGACATCGAGAGCGGTGTTCCGCCCGTGGAGGACGGCGCGCGGGAGCTTCATGAACTCGATGTCGCGGAGCTGCGGGCGTGGCTGGCCGGCCAGCGTTCGTCCGGTGCGAGCCGAACCACTTTGTCGCGACGGGCCGCGTCGGTCCGCACGTTCACGGCTTGGGCGCATCACCACGGTGCGCTGAAGGGCGATCCAGGCGCGCGCCTGGTCGCTCCGCGGCCGCACCGGAAGCTGCCCGGGGTGCTTCGTGCCGATCAGGCCGGTGAGGTGATGAGGGCGTCGAGTGCCGGGGCGGCCCAACTCGATCCGGTGGCTCTGCGTGACCACGCGATCCTGGAGCTGCTGTATGCGACGGGTGTCCGGGTCGCCGAACTCTGCGGTCTCGACCTCGGCGACGTCGATTTTCCGATGCGTGTCGTCCGGGTGCTCGGCAAGGGCGACAAGGAGCGCACCGTGCCGTTCGGCGTCCCGGCCGAGGCAGCGCTGCGCCGATGGATCGAGCTCGGCCGTCCCGAACTGCCCGACACGCAGGGCGGATCCGTGGAAACAGCACTCTTCTTGGGGGTCCGCGGGCGGCGGCTCGATCAGCGCGCGGTGCGCCGAATGGTCCACGACGCGGTCGGTTCGGTGCCCGGGGCGGCGGATATGGGACCACACGGCCTCCGCCATTCGGCGGCAACTCACCTACTCGAAGGGGGAGCCGACCTTCGCAGCGTTCAGGAACTGCTTGGTCACGCTACGCTCGCCACGACGCAGCTCTACACTCACGTGACCGTCGAGCGGCTGAAGGCGATCCATGACCGAGCACACCCGCGGGCCCGATGACGCCGAGGGATGTCCGGCCGGTTCTGCCCACCAGTCGGCGCGCGAGAACTGTTACGAGCACGGAGAAAAACCTGACCACCATGCCGAGGACAGCGGTCCAGTGACCGCCGATCCCCATCTGACCGAAGTCGCCGGACGCGCCGAGACGCGCTCCGACGGCGATGGCGCGGTGGCCGCGAAACCCGAGCGCCCCGCCGGCTACGACGTGGACGCCTCGATCCAACTGCTGTGGAAACAGTTCACCGACTCCCCGCAGCAGCCCCTGCGAGACAGGCTGGTGCTGCACTACGCGCCGCTGGTCAAGTACGTCGCCGGCCGGGTCGGTACCGGCCTGCCGACCCATGTCGATGTCGGAGACCTGGTGCAGTCGGGCATCTTCGGGCTGGTCGACGCCATCGAGAAGTTCGAGCCCGCGCGCGGGCTTCGGTTCGAGACCTACGCCATGCAACGCATCCGCGGCGCCATTCTCGACGACCTGAGATCCCAGGACTGGGTGCCCAGGGTGGTGCGCAGCCGCGCCCGCGAGGCCGAGCGGGCACTGGAACGGCTCGGTGCCCGCCTGCACCGCACGCCGACGGACGCTGAGCTGGCCGCCGAGCTCGACATCACCCTCGACGAGCTGCGGGACCTCTACGGCCAGGTCAAGCTGACCAACGTGGCCGCGCTCGAAGACCTGGTCGCCGCCGGCAAGGACAGCGGCTCACTGGTCGACACGCTGCCCGACGACGACGCGGTCGACCCGGTCGCCGCCCTCGTCGACCAGGACAACCGCCGCCAGTTGGCCGAGGCGATCGCCCAGCTGGCCGAACGCGACAGGGTCGTGGTGAGCCTCTACTACTTCGAGAGCTTGACCCTTGCCGAGATCGGCAAGGTCCTCGGCGTGACCGAGTCGAGGGTCAGCCAGCTGCACACCCGGGCCGTCATGCGCCTGCGCGCGAAACTCGTCGAACAAGCCGGTAGCTGAGCGCGCGTCCGCGGAGGTTCAGCCGTCCCAGGGCTTCAGCCGGAGCGCGTAGGCCGTCGCGATGTACTCCAGCGGGTTCACGTACTCGTCACCGCGGCGGACGCCCCAGTGCAGGCAGGCGGCGACCGTGCACCCTGGATGCCCGGCGAGCACGGTCCCGAGCGGTTGCCCCTGGTAGATCTGGTCGCCGACCGAGACGTCGGGAGTGACGGGTTCGTATGTGGTGCGCAGGCCGCCTTCGTGGTCGACGGACACGACACCCCGGCCCGCCAGCGTTCCGGCGAACACGACCACGCCCGGTCCGGCAGCCAGCGCCTGCTGGCCGGGGGCGGCGGCGAGGTCCACCCCGCGGTGACCGGCACCGTAGGCGTCGGCCGGGGGTTCGAAACCCCGCGTCACTGCCGGGGTGGGGGACAAGGGCCAGGTGAAGCGGGGTTCGTCGACGGTGGCCGATCGGGCGGGTGCTGCCGCTGCGGACACGAAGGCCACCGCCGTGAGCAGGGTCGCCAGGACGTGTCTTCGCCACTGGATCCGGCCAGGTCGCCGATGTCGGCCGGACGTGCGGGCGGGCGAGCGTAAGGGGCCGGGTGAACCGACCGTGATCGTTTCCATCGGTCCAGCGTCACCGAGCCGAAGCCCCGGTGGGTGGCCCGTGGACAATCTGTGGACAACTCGGGTCCGCGAGGCCTCCCTGTGGACAAACAGCCACGTTGACCACCGCCGATGGGAGTGCGCGGGGGTGACGGAGTAGACTATTTTGCGCGGTCCGCTTATGGCGGGCTGACTTCGCGTGCACGTGCGCGTTCCAGCTTTCCGACTTACCTGATCAGGTGGTCGGCGGCCGGAGTACACGGCGCCCGGCGGTCCCGGCGATCAGTGAATCGGCGGGTCCGGGCATCGGCACTGCACCAGGGCTACCGGCCACCCGGCCGGCGGCGACAAACCGCACCGCGTACCTGGTACGCACAACACAGAAGAGGTACGAACCGGCTATGGCCGTCGTAACCATGAAGCAGCTGCTGGACAGCGGCGTGCACTTCGGGCACCAGACCCGTCGGTGGAACCCGAAGATGAAGCGCTACATCTTCACCGAGCGCAACGGCATCTACATCATCGACTTGATGCAGACGCTCACCTACATCGACAAGGCGTACGAGTTCATCAAGGAAACCGTCGCCCACGGTGGCACGATCATGTTCGTCGGCACGAAGAAGCAGGCTCAGGAAGCCATCGCCAGCGAAGCGCTCCGCGTGGGCATGCCCTACGTGAACCAGCGCTGGCTCGGCGGCATGCTGACCAACTTCCAGACCGTGCACAAGCGGTTGCTGCGCCTCAAGGAGCTCGAGTCGCAGGAGCAGACCGGCGGTTTTGTCGGGCTGACCAAGCGCGAGATCCTGACGCTCACCCGCGAGAAGGACAAGCTCGAGAAGACCCTCGGTGGTATCCGGGACATGGCCAAGGTGCCCAGCATCGTGTGGATCGTCGACACGAAGAAGGAGCACATCGCCGTCGGCGAGGCGCGCAAGCTGAACATCCCGGTTGTCGCGATCCTCGACACCAACTGCGACCCGGACGAGGTCGACTACCCGATTCCGGGTAACGACGACGCGATCCGCTCCGCCGCGCTGCTGACCAAGGTCGTGGCCGAGGCCGCCGCCGCCGGTCTGCTCCAGCGCTCGAGCCGCAACGGCTCGGCCGCCGAGAAGCCCGAGCCTGGCGTTTCCGCCGAGCCGCTGGCCGAGTGGGAGAAGGACCTCCTGGTCTCCGGTTCCGAAGGCGCCACCGCTGACGTCGCCGAGGCCGTCGTCGCCGAGCCCGTCACCGAAGCGAAGACCGACGAGGTCGAGGCCGCCGTCGAGGCGACCTCCACCGAGCAGGTTTCCGCTTCCAGCTGATCAGCCGATCCCGGGTGGCCACCGTACCCACGGTGGCCACCCGGGGCGCGGATCACCCCGAAAATTTCCGCGCGTACCCCGAAGAAGGACGGAAAACGCACGATGGCGAACTACACCGCGGCGGACGTGAAGCGTCTCCGCGAGCTCACCGGCGCCGGCATGATGAACTGCAAGAAGGCGCTGGAGGAGAACGACGGCGACTTCGACAAGGCGGTCGAATTCCTGCGCATCAAGGGTGCCAAGGACGTCGGAAAGCGCGCTGAGCGCTCCACCGCCGAAGGCCTGGTGGCCGGTGGCGGCGGTGTCCTCATCGAGCTCGACTCGGAGACCGACTTCGTCGCCAAGAACGACGAGTTCCAGAAGCTCGCCGCCAAGATCGTCGAGACGGCCAAGGCCGTCAAGACCGACGACGTCGAGAAGCTGAAGGCCGCCGACCTCGGCGGCAAGCCCCTGAACGAAGCCGTCCTTGAGATGGCCGCCCGGCTCGGCGAGAAGCTCGAACTCCGCCGCGTCGTGGCCTTCGAGGGCCAGACCGAGCTCTACCTGCACCGTCGTGGCGCCGACCTGCCGCCCGCCGTCGGCGTGCTCATCGAGTACACCGGTGACGACGCGGCGGCCGCCCGCGCCGCCGCGATGCAGGTCGCCGCGCTCAAGGCGAAGTACCTCACCCGCGAAGAGGTCCCGGCCGACGTCATCGAGAACGAGCGTCGCGTCGCCGAGGCCACCGCACGCGAAGAGGGCAAGCCGGAGCAGGCCATGCCGAAGATCATCGAGGGCAAGGTCACCGCGTACTACAAGGACAACGTCCTGCTCGACCAGCCGTCGGTCAAGGACAACAAGAAGTCCGTGAAGGCGCTGCTCGACGAGGCGGGTGTGACCGTGACGCGGTTCGCGCGCTTCGAGGTCGGACAGCACTAAGAGCGTTCAGGCCGTTACTGTGCCCCGTCTCCGCCCACTTCGGGGGACGGGGCACAGTTAGGTCTCAGGTCCAAGAGTTGAGCTCGACGACAATCAGGTCCACAGGTCTTAGGGAGGCGACATGGGTGATCGGGTCGACGGCGGCTATCGACGAGTGCTGCTCAAGCTGGGCGGCGAAATGTTCGGTGGTGGCTCAATCGGTGTCGATCCCGATGTCGTGCACTCCGTGGCATCGCAGATCGCGGCGGTGGCGCGGACCGGGGTGCAGATCGCGGTGGTCATCGGTGGCGGCAACTACTTCCGTGGCGCGGAGCTCTCCCAGCGCGGGATGGACCGCGACCGCGCCGACTACATGGCGATGCTCGGCACCGTGATGAACTGCCTCGCGCTGCAGGACTTCCTGGAGAAGGAGGGCCTGCCCACCCGCGTGCAGACCGCGATCACGATGGGCCAGGTCGCCGAGCCCTACATCCCGCGCCGCGCGGAGCGCCATCTGGAGAAGGGCCGCGTCGTCATCTTCGGCGCGGGGGTCGGCATGCCGTACTTCTCCACCGACACAGCCGCCGCGCAGCGCGCGCTGGAGCTCAGCTGCGAGGCCGTACTGATGGCGAAGGCCGTCGACGGGGTCTACACGGCCGACCCGAAGGCCGACCCGGACGCCGAGATGTTCCGCGAGATCACTCACCGTGAAGTACTCGAACGAGACCTCAAGGTCGCGGACGCGACGGCGTTCACCCTCTGTATGGACAACAATATGCCGATTATCGTGTTCAACCTGCTCACCGAGGGGAACATTGCCCGTGCGGTCCGTGGTGAGAGGATCGGCACCCTGGTGAGCACCCCCGCCGACGGGGCGTCGGCTTAGACCTGCTGGGATCTCCTCCAGCCTGAACAACAGAAAGCGGGAGCAACCGTGATCGACGATACCCTCCTCGATGCCGAGGAGAAGATGGAAAAAGCGGTCTCCGTCGCGAAGGACGACTTGGCCTCGGTCCGCACGGGCCGCGCCACCCCGTCGATGTTCTCCCGCATCCTCGTCGAGGCGTACGGCGCGCTGACCCCGCTGAACCAGGTCGCCGGGGTGAACATCCCCGAAGCGCGGATGGCGATCATCAAGCCCTACGACGCGAGCCAGCTCACCGCGATCGAGAACGCGATCCGGGTCTCGGACCTCGGCCTGAACCCGAGCAACGACGGCGCGATCATCCGGATCGTCATCCCGCAGCTCACCGAAGAGCGGCGCAAGGAGATGGTGAAGGTCGCCAAGACCAAGGGCGAGGACGCCCGCATCACCATCCGCAGCATCCGTCGCAAGGCGAAGGAAGAGCTGGACCGCATCCAGAAGGACGGCGAAGCCGGCGAGGACGACGTCATGCGTGGTGAGAAGGAGCTTCAGCACCTCACCGACACCTACGTCAAGCAGGTCGACGAGCTCGTGAAGAACAAGGAAGCAGAGTTGCTCGAGGTCTGATGACTCAGATGAGTGAGGAACGCGGAGGAGCCGCCGCGGCGGCCGACGGGCCACCGGCCCCGGAGAAGAAGGCATCCCGGGCGGGCCGCGACCTGCCCGCGGCCATCGGGGTCGGCCTGGTGCTGGGCGCGGCCGTCGTCGCGTCGCTGCTGACCGTGCGCTACCTGTTCCTCGCCATCATCGCCGCGGCGATCGCGATCGGGACCATCGAGCTGGCCGGCGTGCTCCGGCGGGCGGCGAACATCCGGATCGCGATGGTCCCGGTGCTCGTCGGCGGCCAGGCCATGATCTGGCTGGGCTGGCCGTTCGGTCGGGACGGCGTGCTCGCCTCGTTCGCGCTGACGGTGCTCGTGTGCCTGCTGTGGCGTCTCCCCGGGGGCGCCGAGGGGTACCTGCGAGACATCAGCGCGTCCATTTTCGCCGGCGCGTACCTGCCGCTGTTCGGCGCGTTCGCGGCGATGCTGGTGCTGCCGCACGACGGCGCGGCCCGGGTGCTGACCTTCATGATCGGGGTCGTCGCCTCCGACACCGGTGGTTACATCGCCGGGGTGCTGGGCGGCAAGCACCCGATGGCGCCGAGTATCAGCCCGAAGAAGTCCTGGGAAGGGTTCGCCGGTTCCGTGGTGGCGGGCATCATCGCCGGTTCGCTGACGGTCAGCCTGATGCTGCACGGCCACGCCTGGCAGGGCGTTCTCTTCGGCATCGCGATCGTGCTCACCGCGACGCTGGGCGATCTGGTGGAATCGCTGATCAAGCGGGACCTCGGCGTCAAGGACATGGGCACGATGCTCCCCGGTCACGGCGGTCTGATGGACAGGCTCGACTCGCTGCTGCCGTCCGCCGTGGTCTCCTGGCTCCTGCTGTCGCTGTTCATCCCTGCCTGACGCGCGGCTCAGTCGTCGTAGGGGTCGTCCACCTCGGCGCGGCCCCAGTCCTGGTGCACCTGGGTGTGGTCGATGATCGCGAACACGGCGCCTTCCGGGTCGGCGAGGATGGCCATCCGCCCGAACGGTGTGTCGTACGGCTGGATGACCACGGTGCCGCCCAGCATGAGGGCGTGGCCGGCGGCCGCGTCGGTCCCGCGTGCCGGGTCGACCTCGAAGTAGACCATCCAGTGCGGCGGGGTGTCCGGCAGGTATTCCGACCCCATCACGTAGCGGTAGAGCACCGGCTCGTTGGCCAGCAGCCATTCCACGTAGTCGACACTGGCACTGGTGCCGATCTGGCGGGTCGTGTAGTTGAACAGCTTGCGGTAGAAACGGTCCGCCGCTTCGCCGTCGTGCGTGTTGAGGTCGGCGCCGACGAACGTGTTGGTCGCGCCGGCGCCGAAATCCCAGCTGACCGGCGGTCGCCAGAACACGATCGGCGCACCGCTGGCGTCGACCGCGTGCAGGATGCTTCCGCGCTCCGGGATCTCGACCGGTCCGAGCGTGACGCGCCCGCCGAGCGTCTCGACCCATTCCGCCGTGCTCGCGGTGTTCTGCACGGCAAGGTGGATGGTCCAGCCCGCGGGGCCGCCGGCGCCGACGCGGTAGCACCCACCGACCGGTACGCCGCCGAGTGTCGCGACGGCGTACCGGCCGGTCGGCGCGGCCGGATCGCGCCTGAGTTGGTACTGCCAGCCGAAAAGGCCGTTGTAGAAGTGCTGGATGGTGGCTTCGTCGTTGCACCCGAGCTCGACCCAGCACGGGATTCCGGAGGGCAGGACCGGTTCGCTGGCCGGGGAACTGAGAGACATACTGAGCTCCTTGAGGATCTTCGGGTGAGTCTACTTGTTCACCGGAGGATCTTCGGCGCGAAATAGTGTCGATCGGCGTGGAACCGCCGAGGGCATCTCGACGTTGGAGCATCCGTGCGCTGGTTTCCCCGATCCGACCCGGCAAGGCTGCCGAGTCGTGCCCCGCGCAAGGCGGATGTGGTGCCCAGCCCGAACATCTGGTACTACACAACGGCTTACGAGGTGGAGAACCAGGCTCAGGACGTCGACGGTGCGATCTGGCGTGCGCTGGGCGAGGAGTTCGACTGGACCGGTCGCGACGTTCTCGACATCGGCTGTGGCGACGGGTTCCACCTGCCTCGGTTCGCCGAGACCGCGAAGTCGGTGCTCGGGGTCGAACCGCACGAGCCGCTGTTCCGCGGTGCGGCCAAGAGGGTCGTGGAGATGCCGTCGATCGAAGTGCGGCATGGTTCCGCGCAGCGGCTGCCGGTCGCGGACGCGAGTGTCGACCTGGTCCACGCGCGCACCGCGTACTTCTTCGGTCCTGGTTGCGAGCCCGGCCTGCGTGAGGCGAACCGGGTGCTGCGGCCGGGCGGTGCGTTGGTCATCGTGGATCTCGACGTCCGCAGCGAGCCCTATGGCCGCTGGATGCGTGCCGACTTGCCGAACTACGACCCGCCGGCCGTCGAGAGGTTCTTCGCCGACGCTGGTTTCGCCTGCCGCCGGGTGAAGACGGAATGGCGGTTCGCCGACCGCGCGAGCATGGAGTCGGTGCTGAAGATCGAGTTCAGCCCGAAGGTTGCTGAACGAGCCATCGCGGATGTGGTGCGCGACAACGCTTTGCGGGCACGCTTAGGCGCGGGCGGCGCCGGGGTGACGCTGCCGGTGGGCTATCGGGTGCATACCCGGTTCAAGCCCACCGGCCTCGTCCTGCCTGGTCACTCGTCGTCTTCCGGCGCCGAGTCTTCCTCGACCTCGCCGAGGATTCCGTAGATCGCCCGCCGTGCTTCGTTCAGCACGTCGACGGCCCTGGCCTTCTGGCCGGGTGTGCCGGCCTGGGAGACCTGGATCGCCGCGGCCATCAGGGTCGCGCCGGCTTTGCGCAGGCTGACCTCGTTGGGGTCGACGTCGTGGGCGATGTGCTCCCACGGCGGGACCGAGTCCTGGCTCTCTGCCGCGGCGCGGCCGGTGTCGGTGAGTTCGAAGAGGCGTTTGCCGCCTTCTTCCTTCACCGTCACCAGGCCTTCGTCGGCCAGCAGCTGCAGCGTGGGGTAAACCGAGCCGGGGCTCGGCTTCCAGAAGCCGCCGCTGCGCTCACCGATCTCGCCGATGATCTCGTAGCCGTGCCTCGGCTGCTCGGCCAGCAGCGCCAGGATCGCCGCGCGGACATCGCCGCGCCGTCCGCGCCTGCCGCCGTGCCCTCGCGGTCCGCCGTGACCTCGGCCCTGTCCGCCTCGTCCGCCCGGGCCACCAGGGCCCCAGCCGGGAGGGAACTCGCCGAAGCCGCCGCGGCCACGGGGACCGAACGCTTCTCGTACATGGGGGGGTGGGAATGGCTTTCTCATATCGTTTGTCCTTCCAAGTTGTGTTCCGACATGCTTACGATATATCGGAACCGCTCGTTGTGCAACCTCGGTCGGAAAATGCGAGTGCTTCCGCTGGTCAGCGCGCGTAGGCAATAGGCGACGTACCTCGTCACGTAGATCGGCATGGCGACCTCCGTCGCGGACAGCACGGCGACAGCGCAGCCGTAGCCGAGTAACCAGCGTCGGCCGCGTTGTGGACCACACCACCACGGCCACGGACGAGCAGCCGGAAGTCGATCGGCTCCTCACCGCCCTCGGGCAGCGGCAGGCCGAAGGCGGTGAGCACCCGCGCCGGCGCTGTCGGCGACACCACGTCCACGACGTCGACGAGCTTGGTGTCCGGCAGGATCCGGTTGAGCATGTAGAAGCTCTTGTCGGGGCGGTCACTCGCCTCGACCTTCATCGGATTGCGCCAGTTGGGCTCGAGCCGCGTGTAGGGGACCGTGCCCTCTTCGGAGAAGTCCCTGGCGAGCACGGTCACCTTCGGCGAGTGGTGCGAGTCGCAGCGCGCCATCACCCCGTCGACATTGGCCGTCACGTTGCGCAGACCCCACAGCGGCCGTGGCGTCTCGACCACGGTGCGGTCGGACCCGTCGGCCTTCATCCGCAGGATTGCGTCGATCCGCCCGCGTTCGAGGTCGGCGATGGCGCTGAGGTAGACCAGGTCGTCGCGGCCGATCGACAGCCGTGCCGTTTTGCCCGTCAGAATCGCGTGATCGAGGGAGACCACCTGGCGAACGGTATGCATGCGGCCAGTCAACCGGGACCGGTTCCTGGTCACAGCGGGCGATCGGGCAAGGGATCGGGTGAGCGGGCTACGCCAGGTGCTGTGTCATCAGGATTTCATCGGTCATCGCTACCTTGGGAATCCGTAGTCCCGATCATGCCGATTCCGATCAGGAGTTCCTGGTGAGCGAGTACCGACCCACCCGCAGAAGTGTCTTGAAGACCGCCGGTGGAATAACCGCGGCGATGGCGCTCAGCGGCATAGCCAGTGTTGCGATGGCGTCGACGGCGAGCGCGGCCGACGACGGCTTCGGGCTGCACATCGTGGACCGGAACGAAAACGACGCCCGCATGTGGTACTACCGCTTCCAGACCGACGCGATCGGCTGGAATCCCGCCGTCAACGTCCTGCTCCCGGACGACTACCACACCAGTGGTCGTACCTATCCCGTCCTTTATCTGTTCCACGGCGGACTGGAAGATTTCATTTCTTTCGACCAAAAAGGAATCCGTGACTGGACGGCCGGAAAGCCGATCATCGTCGTGATGCCCGACGGTGGCCAGGCAGGCTGGTACGCCAATCCCGTCAGCTCCAACGTCGGACCCCGGAACTGGGAGAACTTCCACCTCACGCAGTTGCTCCCGTGGATCGAGGCGAACTTCCGGACCTTCGCCGAGTACGACGGCCGCGCGGTCTCCGGGTTCTCGATGGGCGGCTTCGGCGCGTTGAAGTACGCGGCCAAGTACTGGGGCACCTTCGCTTCGGTGAGCGCGCACTCCGGACCGGCCAGCCTGCGCCGGGACGCCGGCGCGGTGGTCCACTGGGCCAACGTGTCCTCCGCCGTCAAGGACCTCGCCGGAGGCACGATCTACGGCGTGCCGCTGTGGGACGAGGCGAGGGTCACCGCCGACAACCCGGTCGAGCGGCTCGAGAGCTACCGCAACAAGCGGGTCTTCCTGGTCGCCGGCACCAGCCCCGACCCGACCAATCCGTTCGACCAGTTCAACGAGACCGAGGTGCTCGCCGGCCAGCGTGAGTTCCGTGGTCTCCTCGACAACGCCGGCATCCCGCACGAGTGGCACGAGGAGCCGGGCGGCCACTTCGTCCGCGACTACCTGTTCAAAGCGGACCTCGACGGCATCATCGGCCGGCTTCGTAAGGCGTAGACCGGCCGCTACCTCGTCTCCGCTTGCACAGCAGGCGGAGACGAGGTCGTCTCAGCCCGCTGACCAGCCCATCTATCTGCTGTGCGCGGCGGCATGGGACACTAGCAGACGCTATGACTGTCCTCCCGCTTGTTTTCGATGCCCCGCGCCGCGGGCTCCCGCCGCGCCACCTTGCCGACCTCACCTCCGCCGAGCGTGCCGCCGCCGTGGTCGAGCTGGGTGAGAAGCCCTTCCGAGCCAAGCAGCTGTCGAACCACTACTTCTCCCGGCTGACCGTCGACCCCGAGGCGATGACCGACATCCCGGCCGAGTCTCGCCAGCGCCTGGTCGACGAGCTGATGCCGCCGCTGCTCACCGAGGTCCGCGCGATGGCCTGCGACGATGGCAGCACCCGCAAGACCCTGTGGCGCGCCCATGACCGCACGCTGATCGAGACCGTGCTCATGCGCTACCCCGACCGTGCCACGCTGTGCATCTCCAGCCAGGCCGGGTGCGGAATGGCCTGCCCGTTCTGCGCTACCGGCCAGGGCGGCCTCGAGCGCAACCTGTCCACCGCGGAGATCGTCGACCAGGTCCGCTCCGCCGCCGCCGTCATGCGCGACGGCCTGATGGCCGACTCCACCGGCGTGCCCACCCCCGGCCGCCTGTCGAACATCGTCTTCATGGGTATGGGCGAACCGCTCGCGAACTACAAGCGTGTCGTCGCGGCGGTGCGTCGGATCACGGAGCCTGCTCCGGATGGTTTGGGGATTTCGCAGCGTTCGGTGACGGTGTCGACGGTGGGTCTGGCGCCGGCGATCCGGAAGTTGGCGGACGAGAAGATGCAGGTCCGCTTGGCGGTGTCGTTGCACACTCCGGATGACGAGCTTCGGGACACGTTGGTGCCGGTGAACAACCGGTGGTCGGTGGATGAGGTTCTGTCCGCGGCTCGGTATTACGCGGATACGTCGGGTCGTCGGGTGTCGATCGAGTATGCCTTGATCCGGGATATCAATGATCAGCCGTGGCGTGCGCAGTTGTTGGCGAAGGTGTTGAAGAAGCACTTGGGGCATTTGGTGCATGTGAACGTGATTCCGTTGAATCCGACGCCGGGTTCGAAGTGGGATGCGGCGCCGAAGCCGGTTGAGCGGGAGTTTGTGCGCTTGGTGAATGCCGGTGGTGTGCCGTGCACGGTTCGTGACACCCGCGGCCAGGAGATCGCCGCAGCCTGCGGGCAGTTGGCGGCCGAGGGCTGAGTTCTCCTTCGTTTACCAGGGCACGACCTGCCCTCGGTAGTCGAGAAACTGCAGATCCGGCTCACCACTGTGGCGATCGATCGTGTCCGTTGGCAGCGAGCAGAACGTCGCCTGCCTGCCCGCAACCCACCCCGCTCGCCCGCCGGCGGACGTTGGTCATGGCGGACCTCGACGCTGAAGAGATCCTCGGCGCGCAAATCCGTCGAACCACCTCGGTCGAGGCGAAGTTCGAACTCATCGCCGCCGGGCACGGCATCTCGCCACGCTGGGCGACCAGGAACGGACGGAGACGGCCGCTATTTGACTGGATTCTGAACGGCCGCGGTCAAGATCACGGACAGCCGAGAGGAGCCGTCCGTGCCTGTGACCGTGGTGCTCGCCTGCACCCCAGAACACCGCCCTGAGCTGCGCCAGCTGCTGAGGGCTGCGGGTATCACCGTCGTCGCCGAGGAGGATGGCGCCGCGGAAGCCGAGAGCGCGGTCCGGCAGCTCCGGCCCGACGTGCTCGTCCTGGCGGGGCTCCTGCCCGGGGCGACCGTTCCAGGGGCGCCGGCGCTTGCCCTTTTGGGCAGAGATGACGAGGACGCTCTGCTCGCCGCGATCAAAGCCGGGTGCCGCGGTTTCCTGAGCGTCGACGTCGCAGCCGACGACCTCGCCCGCGCGGTCCGGAGCCTCGCGTCGGGGGCGGCGGTGTTCGGCGCCGACGTCGCCGATCGGGTCACCCACTGGCTGACGGGCCCGCTTCCACCTGCGGATCCGGTGCTCAGCGTCCGGGAGCGCCAGTTCCTCGACCTCGTGTCGAGCGGCCTTTCGGATGCCGCGATCGCGGTCCGACTGGGCATCGCGGTGAAGACTGTCCGCAACTACCGAGCACTCGCCTACCGGAAGCTGGGCGTCCAGAGCAGGACGGAGGCGATGGCCAGGTTGGCCCGCGTGGCCAGTTGATCGCGTCGAGCCGGGTTGACCAGCATTGGACCGGTCCAGCACGCTGACCGCATGCCGCCCGTTCGAGAGGTACCTCCAGCTGTTCCCACCGCACCTGTACCCGAGGTCTGAAGCCGAGGGGTGGCATGGAACTGCGGTTACTGGGGGCGGTGGAGGCCCGTGAGGGCGCTGACGTCGTCCCGCTCGGGCCCCGTCAGCGACGGCTGGTCCTCGCGGTGCTCGCGTGGGAAGTCAACCGAATGGTCCCGCTCGACCGCCTGGTCGATCTGATCTGGCCGGACGCCCCGCCGCCGGCCACGGCCACGCACGCCGTCCGGGTGTGTGTCTCGCAGCTGCGTTCGCTGCTGGCCGGCAACGGCGACCTCGAGCTGCTGACGGAGGGCCCGGGGTACCTGCTGCGCGCGGACCCGCAGCTGATCGACGTCCACCGGTTCCGGGCGTTGACCGCGCAGGCCCGCGAGACCGGCGAAGATCAGCCAAGAGTGGAGTTGCTCGACGAAGCGCTGAGCCTGTGGCGGGGTCCAGCGCTGGCCGGGACGGCGTCGTGGCTGACGCGTGAGCGGTTGTGTTCCGGTGTCGAAGAGGTTCGGCTGCTCGCTGTCGAGGATCGGCTGGACGCCCTGCTGCGGCTCGGCCGCCACCACGAGATCATCGACGAGTTGACGTCCCTTGTGGACACTCATCCGACCCGTGAACGATTGGTGGGGCAGCTGTTGCTCGCGCTCTACCGAGGCGGACGCGCGGGCCGTGCGCTGGAGGTCTCGCGGCGTATCCGCGCCCACCTCGCCAACGAGCTGGGCATCGATCCGGGGGCTGAGCTGCAGCGGCTCGAACAGGCGATTCTCCGCAACGACGCCGAACTCGACATCCCGCGTCCGGTGCCGCCGCGTCCCGTGCCCGCGATGCTGCCGCCCGCGGTCGCCGGTTTCACCGGTCGTGCCGAAACCCTGGCCCGGCTGGACGCGGCGGCCGCGCATCCGCTGTCGGCGGTCGTGATCGCCGGGACGGCGGGGGTGGGCAAGACCGCGTTGGCCGTGTTCTGGGCCCACCGCGTCCGGGATCGATTCCCGGACGGTCAGCTGTACGTCAACCTGCGCGGCTACGATCCGGATCCGCCGCTGGCGCCAGAGCAGGCGTTGTTCGGTTTCCTGCGCGCGCTCGGCGTGCCGCCGCCCGATGTCCCGCCTGACCAGGCTGAGGCAGCCGGGCTGTATCGGAGCATACTGGCCGACAAGCGCATGCTTGTGTTACTGGACAACGCTTCCGGAGCCGAGCAGGTCAGGTCGCTCCTCCCGGCGGGGCCAGGTTGCGTCGTCGTAGTCACCAGCCGGAACCGCCTCGACGGACTGGTCGCGATCGATGCCGCACGCCGGGTCCCACTGGACGTACTGAGCGAGCGTGAGGCCATCGTTCTGCTCGGCCGGATGATCGGCGCGGACCGCGTCGGCGCCGAACCGGAGGCGGTCGCCGAACTCGCGCGAACGTGCGCGTGCCTGCCGCTCGCGTTGCGCATCGCCGCGGCGCAGGTGGTCGGTCAGCCCGGTCGCATCGAGGACTACGTGGCGCGGCTGCGCGACGACGACCTCCTGGCGGCTCTCGCCGTCGACGGAGACACCCAGACCGCTGTCCGCGCCGCGTTCGGATTGTCCTACGCCGGTTTGGCGCCAGATGCGCAGCGCGCGTTCCGATTGCTGGGAGTGCTGCCCGGCCCGGACCTCAGCGTGGTTTCCACCGCCGCGCTGACCGGCCTGCCGGCGGGTGGGGCGGCGCGGGTGCTCGACCAGCTCGTCGTGGCTCACCTCGTCGAGCAGCGCACCCCTGGCCGGTACACCTTGCACGACCTCCTGCGCCGGTACGCCGTCGAATGCGCACTGGAACTGGAGTCCGTGGATGAGCGAACCGCCGCATTGACCCGACTGGTCGCCCATTACCTCGGGTACGCCGACGCCGCGGCCGTGTTGCTCTATCCGTACATGCTCCGCCTGCCGGTCGTCGGGGCCGAACCCCCGGTAACCGGTTTCACCGACCACCCCGCGGCACTGTCCTGGTTGGACACTGAGCGGGCGAACCTGGTCGCGGCGGTCGGCCACGCGCCGCGTCCGTTCGGCTGGCTGCTGGCGGACACTCTGCGTGGCTACTTCTATCTGCGACGCGACTTCCCGGACTGGTTGGCCACGGCGAACATCGCACTGGCCGCGGCGTCGGGCGAACCGAGGGTCGAGGCCGCGCTGCAGTTCGGACTTGCACTGGCCGACTACGCGCGGAACCGCTATGAGGAGGCGAGTGCCCGCTACCTGAACGTGCTCGAACTGTCCCGCGACAGCGGATGGGTGCTCGGGCAGGCGGCCGCACACACCAATCTCGGCCTGATCGACGAGAGCCAGGGCGACCTGCGCCGAGCTGGGTTTCGCTACACCGAGGCGCTCGCGTTGTTCCGGGAAGTGGACGCTCCCCACAGCGTGGCGATCGCGCTGGTAAATCTCGGCTGCGTTCTTGAACACAGCGGAGAGCTGGACTCGGCGGCCGCGCACTACGCGGAAGCTCTCGCCATGCACCGGGAACTCGGCGGTCGGCATGGTGAAGCCGATGCCCACTACTACCTGGGGTCCGTTGCGTGGCAACGAGGTGAGCTGGTCGACGCCACCAAGCACGTCACGACGGCGCGGGATATGTATCGGGAAATCGGTGCCCGCAACGACGAAGCGCAGGCGCTGGCCCTGCTGTCCCAAGTCCACTACGACGCCGAGGAGTATGCCGAAGCCCTCGACGACGCGCATTCGGCTGTCGCACTTGCCGGTGAGACTTCGGACCAGCGCACGGAAGCCGCCGGCCGCGGCGCGTTGGGGGCGGCGCTGAGTGCCCACGGCGAGCACCGGCAGGCACTCGACCACTTCGAGCGCGCCCTGGACCAAGCCCAGGAGATCGACGCACAGGTCGAGGAGATCCAAATCCGGCTAGGGACGGCCGCGACCTGGCTTCGGTTCGGCGATTCCGTGCAGGCCGTCGAGCATGCAGGGCCGGCGCTGGCTCTCGCCCGGCAGACGGGGTACCGCGTGCTCGAAGGCCTGGCACTCACTGCTCTCGCCGAAGGCTGGTCGGCCGCTGGTGGCACCGCTGAAGCCGTCAGGCACGCCCGCGAGGCCCTCGTCGTGCACTGCGAGACCGGCCACCTGTTCGGTGAGCAACGGACGCTGGCCGTCCTGGCGACGAGCACGGCAGGTATTGCCCGCGACTGAACGTCTGCCGGATCTGGTCGGTTTCGGCCTGTTGGTCCCGGTCGGCGGGCACAGCCGGCTCACGTCTGACTCCATGTTGTCAGTGCACGCCGGGGCAGCGGCGAAAACGGCACCCCGGCGGCGGTCCCGATGCGCGCGGATGGTTCGGTCATAGGTCTGGGCGTACAACGGGAGTTCGGCTGCCGGGCGCGAACGAGCCCGGCGCCTGCGGGCTTCTTACCGTTGCCACACGCCGCTGCGGACAGGCTGGGCGAAATTCGTGACGGGAAAGGACACCGGGGACTGTGCGTGATCGACCACGGCCTCAGGGAGCACTGCGCGCGGGCAAGATCGCGGTCGCGGTGTTGTCCGTGCTGGTGGTGACGGGTGCCGGAGTGGCCTGGTCCCAGGTGCGCAACCTGCAGGACGGCCTGACCACCGCCGACGTCATCGACCCCGGCGCCGCGAGTTCGGCTGGTCCCGCCGAGGAGCAGAACATCCTGCTCGTCGGCCTGGACACCCGGACCGACGCGCAGGGCGTCCCGCTGCCGCAGGCGATTCTCGACCAGCTGCACGCGGGTTCCGGCAGCGACGGCGGAGACAACACCGACACGATGATCGCGATCCACATCCCGGCCGGTGGCGGCGGAGCGACGGCGTTTTCGATCCCGCGTGACTCGTATGTGCAGCTGGCCGGTGGGTATGGGAAGCACAAGATCAACTCGGCTTACACCTATGCTCAGGTCGCGGCCGCGAGCAAGCTGCGCGCACAAGGGGTAAGCGGCCCGCAGCTGAACGTGCAGGCGGCGCAAGCGGGTGCGAAGAACGCGATCCAGACCGTCCAGCAGTTCACCGGGCTCACGTTCAGCCATTTCGCGTCGGTCAACCTGGTCGGGTTCTACGACATCAGCCAGGCCATCGGCGGGGTTCCGGTGTGCCTCAACGCCGCCGTGCACGATTCGTACTCCGGTGCGAACTTCCCGGCGGGACCGCAGACCATTTCCGGCGCGCAGGCGCTGGCGTTCGTGCGGCAGCGGCACGGGCTGCCGGGCGGGGACCTGGACCGGATCAAGCGCCAGCAGGTGTTCATGGCCAGCCTGGCGAAGTCCGTGCTTTCCGGTGGCACGCTGACCAGCCCGGCGAAGCTGGGCAGCCTCATCGACGCGGTGAAGAAGACCGTCACGCTCGACCAGAACTGGGACGTGCTCGGGTTCGCCCAGCAGATGCAGAGCATGAGCTCGGGCAAGATCGCCTTCCAGACCATCCCCGTGCTCAACGTCGCGTTGCGCACCCCGGGCGACGGCGAAGCCGTACAGGTCGACCCGAGCCAGGTGCAGGCCGCGATCAAGGCCGCGATCAGCGCGGCCGGCGACAGCGGTACACCCGCCGGTACGGCCCCGGCCCCGGCTGCCACTCCGAGCGCGCCCCCGGCCGCCGCGCCCACGACCGGCGACGAGAACGTCACCGTCGACATCCGCAATGCCAGTGGTACCAAGGCACTCGGCGACCAGGTCCGGCAGAGCCTCACCGCGCAGGGCTACGGCACCGGAACCGTGTCGGACGTCGCCAGTCGCCGGACGTCGACGCTCGACTACCCCAGCGGTGACCTGGCCGTCGCCCGCCGTGTGGCGGAGGCACTGGGCGGCGACATTCCGCTCGCCGCCGATTCCAGCCTCGCGGCGGGGCATCTGCGGGTCTACCTCGGTGGGGACTACAGCGCCACGGACCTCGACACCGGCACCGCGCAGTCGACCGCGCCGCCGGCTCCCGCGCCGGCCGCGATCACCGCCGGTGGCCAAACCTGCGTGAACTGACCCCGGTCCCGGCCGCTGACCTGTGGTTCGGCTGTCAGGTGCTGTGACTGCGCTGTGCATTCGGGCATTCACGTTTCACCTGCGCTGCAGCGAAGCTAGGCTCCGAACAGGTTGTCCAGTTCTCAGCCCCGGAGGTTCCCGTTGGCACACGGCAGGCGGAAGGTCGCGATCGTCGGGGCCGGAGCTTCGGGTGTCATCGCCGCTGTCCGGCTGCTGACGACCGCCGAGGAACGTCGTATCGCGCTTGACGTCCTGCTGGTCGATCCGGCGAAGTCGACCGGTCGCGGCGTGGCGTATTCCACGCGTGAGTCCAGCCATGTGCTGAACGTCCCGGTGGGCACCTTGAGCGCGGTCGCCGGTGATCCGGACCATTTCCTGTGCTGGGCCCGCATTCGGCTGGGCCGTGACGTCGAAGCGGGGGAGTATCTGCCGCGGCGATATTTCGGGACCTACCTTGACGAAGTGCTCGAGGAAACTGAACAACGCGGTGGCACTGCACGGTTGCGCCGAGTGCGCGAGCGGGCGGTCGGCGCCGAACGCCGTGCCGGCGGGATCGCGCTCAGCCTGTCGTCCGGCGCCGTCGTCGAAGTGCAGGCGGCTTTGCTCGCGATCGGTGTCTTTCCGCCCGGCTGCGACTGGGCGCCTGCCGAAGTACGCGCGTCGTCCAGGTTTGTCCGAAACCCTTGGGCGCCAGGAGCGCTCGCGTCCATTTCGGACACCGAGGACGTTCTTCTGGTCGGGACCGGGCTCACCATGGTCGACATGGCACTCGCGCTCGACCGGCCACAGCGGACACTGCACGCGGTGTCCCGGCACGGACTGCTGCCACGGCGTCATTCGTCGACCCCGGTTCCCGACTTCCCGGCACCTGATCTGTCGGATTGCGCCGACCTGGAGTCCTTACGCGGCGCGGTTCTCCAGCACGTGCGGACGTCGGCGCGAGACGGGCTCGGGTGGCGGGCGGCCATCGACAGCTTCCGGCCGGTCACCGCGCGGGTCTGGAGTGGACTGTCCGAACCCGACCAGGAGCGGTTCCTCGGTTCGCCGTCCCGGTTGTGGGAGATCCACCGGCACCGGATGGCCCCGGCCGTCGCCGATCAGGTTCGGCGCATCCGCACCGAGGACAGGCTGCTGGTACGGGCCGGCCAGGTGCTCACCGGCGAAACCGACCGTGACGGCTTGCGGGTCGTCCTCTCCGACGGTCGTGCCGTGCGCGTCGGCGCCGTCGTCAACTGCACCGGACCGGAACGGGATCCGCGGGCGGTCCGCGATCCGCTGCTCTCCGGTCTGCTCGACAGCGGGCTTGCGCGGGCCGGGCCGCACGGCCTCGGGCTGGACACGGCTGAAGACGGCAGGTTGCGGACGGCAGGACCGGCGGCGGTTCCGTTGTGGACACTGGGTTCGCTCCGGGCGGGAAATCTCTGGGAGACGAACGCGTTTCCGGAGATCCGCGAGCAGGCGGACGTCGTTGCCGACGGCATCCTGTCCTTATTGGACGCGCCGAAAACGACTCGCAAACCCCGCGACCGTTACGGCCTCCCCTTGAGTACGACACGGCAGGCGGCCGAGGCCTTCAACGAAGGCGTCGATCGTATTCTTCGCGGTCAGCATGGAGCTCTGGAACGCTTCGCCGACGCGGTGGCTGCCGATCCCGGTTTTGTGGTCGGCCACGCCACGATCGCCCTGCTCGGCCACGAATGGGGCGCGCCGGTGGATGTCGCGTCGAGGATGCGGTCCGCGGTCGACGCCGGAGTCGTCCGCACCGACGAGCGTGAGCAAAGTTTCGTCGCCGCGGTGACCGCGCGGATGGCGAATCCCGCGGCGGGTGGCCGCGCGCTGCTCAGCCACATCGTCGACCACCCCCGTGACGCGCTCGCGATCAGCGTTGCCGTGCCGACCATCGCGTTCGGCGGGATCACCCGGGGCAAGGATTCCTGGTCGCTGGTCGAGAGCTTGGGCCGGACCTACGGTGACGACTGGTGGTATTCGAGTCAGTTGGCCTTCGTCCGGCAGGAGCAGGAACGGTGGGAGGAAGCGGAAACGCTTGCCGCCGGAGCGCTGGCGGAGGAACCGGCGTCCGGACACGCGGTGCACGCCCGCGCGCACGTCTTCTACGAAACCGGCGCACACCGGCCTGGCCTCGCCTGGATCGACCAGTGGATCCGGCAGTTCGGCGCGTCGGCGGACGGGCGTGCGCATTTCTCCTGGCATGCCGCGCTGCACGAGTTGATGCTGGTCGACGACACGGCCGTGCGACGCCGTTATGCGCGCGATCTCGCGCCCCCGTCGGTCACCGGCGCCCGTGTGCTGGTCGACTCGGCGTCCCTGCTGTGGCGGTGCGAAGTGACCGGCCGGCCCGACGACGAAGCCGAGGTCGAACCGTTGCTCGAGGCGGCACCCGCGGAGTGGCTGGTCCGCCCGCCGAGCCCGTTCGCGGCGATGCACGCGGCTATCGCGTTCGCCGCGGCCCACGACGCGGATAGCTTGGTGCGCCTGCAGCGTCATGCACGCGACCACACGTCGTCCACTTTCGCCGAAGTGGTTGCGCCATTGTGTGCGGGCCTGGCGGCGATTGTGGAGCAGCGCTGGACGACCGCGGTCGACATGCTTCGGTTTGTGCGGCCGAAGCTGAGCCGAGTCGGTGGAAGTGACGCACAACGGGAAGTCGTCGAAGATACTTTGGTGCATGCCCTGATCCGCGCCGGCCGTCAGGCCGAGGCGGCCGACATGTTGTCCGCGCGCCTCGACCGGCGACCTTCCCCGCTCGACGAGCTTCGGCTGTCCGAACTACCCGTGCGACACGCTGACTGAGCCCATCGGGTCGATCGGCGTCAGCCGTCCGGTGACCGTCTCGATCACCGCGGCGGCATCGAACAGGAGGTTCTCTTCGAAGCGGCCGCCGATCAGCTGGACCCCGGTCGGCAGTCCTTCGTGGACTCCGGTCGGTACGGCGACGGCGGGGAAACCCAGTACGGGTACCGCGGTCATCGGCCATTGCGCGGCGATGAGTTCCCGTGTCCGGTTCGGGCCGGTCAGGTCGGCGTCCTGTTCGAACGGTGGTTCGGCGGAAACCGGGGTCAGCAGGAGGCGGTCCGAACCCAGTAGCTGCTGGAGCTGGGTGATCAGTGTCCCGCGCCTGGCCATTCCGTTGCCGTAGGCAGCGAAGTCCAAGCCATCGCCCCAGATTTCGGACCTGATCGCGAGCTGCGAGGCGAGCGACTCCCGGACCGAGTCGTCGCCGAACTCCTCGACCGTCGGCATCATCAGGCCGATGTCGCCGATGACCAGCAAGGACCAGAGCCGTGCGGCTTCGCCGAGTAAGGGGAGTTCGATCTCTTCGACCACGTATCCGGCGTGTTCGAGCCGTTCCGCGGCAGCGGAAAGCGCGGCATCGACCGCCGGATGCGGTTTCGCCAGCCCGACATCGCGGACGACGCCGACTTTCGGCAGTCCGTCGCCCGGTTGCGGGCTGCCGGAGCGGGAACGCTGAACGGGTCGCGAAGATCCACTGTGGACATGACGTCGAACGCGAGCCTGACGTCGGACACGGTGCGGGCCATCGGCCCGTGCACGGCCATGCACTGGAACGACAGTGGACTGTCCATTCCGGACTTGTCGGCGTCCGACCAGATCGGCATCCGGCCGACGGTCGGGCGGATGCCGACCACGCCGCAGGAGTACGAGGGGTAGCGGATCGAGCCGCCGATGTCGTTGGCCTGGGCGAGTGGGACCATTCCGGACGCGAGCGCGCTGGCCGCGCCGCCGCTGGAGCCGCCCGGGGTGCGGCCGGGGTCCCACGGGCTGAGTGTGCGGCCGTGCAGGTCGTTCGTGGAGAACCAGCGCAGGGCGAAGGCCGGGCTGTTGCTGCGGCCCAACATGATCGCGCCTGCCGCGCGGAGCTCGGCAACGCAGAACGCGTCGCCGTCGGAGATCGTGTCGGCGAACGCGGACACGCCCATCGACGTGGCGTGCCCCGTCTGCTCGGTGTTGATCTTGACGGCGACCGGCACTCCGTGCAGCGGCCCGACGTCCTCGCCCGCGGCGATCGCCTGGTCAGCGTGCCGGGCGGCCGCCAGCGTGTCGCGCTCGGAGATTCCGGACAGCGCGTTCAGCGCGGGGTTGACCTCGGCGATCCGGTCCAGGCATGACCTGGCCGCCGCCTCGGCCGAGACCTGTCCGGTCCGGATCCCGGTGGCGAGTTCGGTGGCGGACCAACGCCAGAGGTCGTCCATGAGCACTCCTTGAGCGGGCGTGGCAACGTTGTTGTACAACGACGTTGCATATGATGTGCAACAGTGTTGTACCTGCTCGGTGGCCTGTCAACCCTCGGACTAGAGTGTCCGCATGCCCGTGGACGTCGACACCTCCCAGCGGCTGGACGCGATCGCGTCGGCCACCATCGCCGTCGCGAAGGAGTCGGGCGCGCGAGCGGTCACGATCCGCACGGTGGCCGGGCACCTCGGCGGTTCGACGACGGTGGTGACGCACTATGTGCGCAATCGCGCCGACCTGATGGCCAACGCCGCCCGCTTCGCGCTGAGCATCTGGCGCCAGGAGATGGAAACCCGACTCGACGGCCTCGTCGGCCGCGAGCGCCTGCTCGCCTTCGCCCGCTACTGGACCACCACCACGCCCGACGACCGCGCGCTGCGTTCGCTCTGGATCGAGATGCTGTCGATGAACGACCCGGACTCCATCGCGCGCGACGCCGTCCGCGAGGAGGCGAAACAGGAGCGTCTCGGCATCCTCGAACTCCTGCTCGGCGAAAACATCCCACACCCCGAACGTGCCGCGGACATCCTGTACCTGCTTATGCGCGGGTTTCTCATTTCCAGCGTCGAAGACCCGGATGGCTGGCCCTCCGAACGCGTCGCCGACGCCGCCGCCATCGTGCTGCAACTGCTGGCTACGGTGTGAGGTTCAGTCCGTTCTAGATCGCAACTCGCCGTCGAGTTGCGATAGTTAGCGTCCGCAAGGATCGCAACTCGCCGTCGAGTTGCGGTGAGGGACGCCCCACTGTGCGCTTTTGTGGGGTGGTTGAGCCTTCAAGGAGGGCACTTTTCCACAAAAGTGCCGTGCTTGAGGGCTCAACCAGGGCGCTTTTGTGGAAAAGTGCCGTCGTTGCGGGGGTCGGGGCGGTAGATCGGGCCGCGGGCGATGACCGGGCGCAGGAGGTCCGGGTCCACCGGCGAGTCCAGGTCCGCGGGGGCGGCGACTCGGCCGTGGTAGCCGATGCGGTCCTGGACGGACTTGTCCAGGAAGTACGCCCCGGCCACGATTTCCCCGAGTGCGGCGAACGTCGACGGCTGTTCGGCGCGCAAGGCGGCGAGTGCTTGGTCCGGTTCCGTTGCCGCGTCCGGGAAACCCAGCGCGGACAGTAGTGGCTCGACGAGGTCCGGGCGCACCGAAAGCACGTAGTCGACGCCGCTTCCGGCCACGGAAACCTCGCTCGCGCAAGGCATTCCGACGCCGGCCGGAATCAGGCCGTCCGCCAGCGCGGCGAGCGTCGCGCGCTGGGTGTCGTCCAAGGTGGTCACGCCGGGACCTCCTGACCACGTCGTGCCGTGATGAGCTGTTCGGTGCACCGCAACGCCATCGCCATGATCGTGGCGGTCGGGTTCATCCCCGACGACGTCGGCCAGTTGCTGCCGTCGAAGACATACAGGTTCGCGACGTCGTGCGTGCGCCCAGAAGGATCGACGACCGACTTGTCCGGGTCGGTGCCCATCATCGCGGTACCCAGCTGATGCCAGCCGGTTTCGCGGATCTGCGGCGCGACGAACGTGTGGTACGCGCCGGACGCCACAAGCGATTCGCGTGCCCGGTCGAGGTGGAAGTCCATGATCCGGCGGGAGTTCTCCCCGATCCGGTAGGTGATCTTGGGCGCCGGGATGCCGTGGGAGTCGGTCAGCTCGGTGTCGAGCGTGACCCGGTTGGCCTCCTCCGGGAGGTCCTCGGCGACGATGCCCCACATCGCGGAATGGTTGAGTCGCGATTGGACACCCTGGTGGAAATCGGTGCCCCACACGGTGTTGTGTTCGCCCCACGGCCACGCGCGGGTGGCGTTCACCGGTCCACCGGTCGGTTGCAGGCCCCATTTCGCCCCGCGCACGAACCCGCGGTCCGTGTCGGTTTCGTAGAACTGCAGCGAATGCAGGTGCTGGCCCCAGGCTCCGCGCGAGCTCTGCAGGTCTTCGGAGAACAGCCCGGTCACTACCCCGAACGGATGCAGCATGAGCCGTTTCCCGACCAGTCCCGACGAGTTCGCGAGCCCGTCGGGATGGCCTTTCGTCGCCGACAGCAAAAGCAGCCGCGGCGTGCCGATACCGTTCGCGGCCAGGATCGTCACCGCGGCGCGGGTCCGGTGCTCGTGCCCGTCGCGGTCGAACCACAGCGCTCCCTCCGCGAGCCCGCTATCGCCGACTTCGATGCGGTGCACCCGGGCGCCGGTGATGAGCCGGACACCGCGGTCGACGGCGAGCGGCCAGTGCGTGCGGTCGGCGCTCGCCTTCGCGCCGTCCGCGCAGGCCCACAAGCAGGCCGCTCGCTGCTGACACGGTCCCAACGCGCCGTACGCCCTGGTCGCGATCGCGTTCGGGCCTGGCCACCAGTGCCAGCCGAGCTCGTTGTGCGCCCGCGCGACCCGGGCGCCGGCGAGGCCGAGCGGCACCGGCGGCATCGGGGGACCGTCGCCCTCGGGGAACGCCGGGTCGCCCGCCAGCCCGGACACGCCGAAAGCCCGTTCCACGCGCTCGTAGTACGGCTGCAGCTCGCGGTAGCCCAGCGGCCAGTCGTCGGCGACGCCGTCGAGGGTCCGGACGCAGAAGTCCGACGGCAGGTTGCGCTGCCACTGCGCGGCGTAGACGACCGAGCCGCCGCCGACCGCGTTGTAGTTCAGGACGTCGATGGCCGAATCCGCGCCGTTGATCGGGTAGTCCCCGGCGAGGCCGCGGACGTTGGGATCCCACGCCCAGGTCGAGCCCGTGTTGATCTCGAAGTCCGGACTGGCCGCGCGGGCGAATTCGTAGTCGGGCCAGTCGCCCTGCTCCAGCACGACGACCTCGAACCCGGCCTCTGCCAGCCGTAAGGCGGCAACGGCCCCGGCCGGCCCCGCGCCGACTATGCAGACGTCGGCCTGGTCTGATGAAACCGTCAAGGTCACCCCTTCAGTACGGGTAAGCCACGGGAGTCCGCTGGAGTCCGATCCATCGGCGTTCGGTGAACTCGTCCAGGTTCGACGCGCCGCCGGCCCGCCCGCCCGAACCGGACAGCCCGAACCCGCCGAACGGGACATGCGCTTCGTCCAGGCAGGTCGTGTCGTTGACGTGCACCATGCCCGCGCGCACCTGTTCGGCGAACGCCAGCCCGCGCGCCTGGTCCCCGGTGAACACCGAATGCACCAGCCCGTAGCTGCTGTCGTTGGTCAGCCGCAGGGCCTCTTCGTCGCTGTCCACCACGATGACCGGCGCTACGGGTGCGAACACTTCTTCAAGGTATACCGGCATTTCCGGGGTGACCCCGCTCAGCACGGTAGGCCGCACGAAGAGGCGGTCGAAGGTGCCGCCTTCGACGAGTTCGGCACCCTGGTCGACCGATCGCTTGACGAGGTCGAGCCCGCGGTCGCGCTGTGTCTCGCTGATCATCGGGCCGAGGTTGACGCCGTCGTCGAGCGGATTGCCGACCACGATGCCCTTCGCCCTGGCGGCGAGCGCGGCGATGTAGGCGTCAGCGACGGAGGCAGCGACGATGTGGCGGCTCGCGCTGATGCACGCCTGGCCCGAGTAGTGGAACGACGACCAGGCGCCGACCATGCTCGCGGCTTCGACGTTAGCGTCGTCGAGTACGACGAACGCGTTGTTTCCGCCCAGCTCCAGCGAGACCTTCTTCAGCATGCCCCCGGCGACGCTCCCGATGTGCTGGCCGACCCGGCTGGACCCGGTGAAGTGGATCATCGTGGTGCCCGGATGGCGCACCAGCGCCTCTCCTGCCTGCGGCCCGAGCCCGGTGAGCACCTGGAGGACGTCCGGGGGAGCGCCGGCGTCGGCGAAGAGCTCGGCGAGCAGGAACCCGCCGGTCACCGGGGTCAGCTCAGCGGGTTTGAGGATCACGGTGTTGCCGAGCGCGATCGCCGGCGCCACCACTCGCATCGCGAGTACCAGCGGGAAGTTCCACGGTGTGATGGCCGCGACCACGCCGACCGGCACGCGCTGGACCAGGTTCAGCTTGCCGGTGTTGTGGGACGGCAGGACCTCGGCCGTGGCGTGGCTGGTCAGCGCGGCGGCCTCGTACAGCTCGTTGCAGGCGGCGCCGACCTCGTATTCGGCCTTGCCCCTGATCCCGCCGGTCTCGCGGATGAGCCAGTCGACGTAGTCGTCGGCGCGATCTTCGAGGAGCCTTGCGACGCGGCGCAGCAGCCCGGCCCGGACGTCGTAACCTGCTGCCGCCCAGCCCGGTTGCGCCGTGGTCGCCGCGGTGACAGCGGCGTCGACGTCGGCCTCGGTGGCCAGCGCCTGCGACGCCAGCGTCCGGCTGGTGGATTTCTCCTGGGAGGCAAGGGTTTCAGTGCCCAGGCCGGGCAGCCACGAACCCGAGCGGAACAGCTTGCCGTCCCAGCGCGTCGCGGCCGTTGCTGTCGGGTCGGTCATCGTTTCTCCCAGCGTCAGTGTCTGGTGAAGGCGTCTGGTGAAAGCGCTTTCTCATGACACCGTTGCGCTGAAGGCGGCTCCCTGTCAAGGCTGGGGAGCACGGCTTCGAGGGCCAGCCGTCGTACCCCATGCGGCGGCTGACCCTCGTCCCCAGCCCGGTCGGCTGGAATGGCCTCGTTGCCTTCGCCACCGGTACTTGCCGACGTTAGGTGAGGAGGGTGTACCGGTGCCTGTACTGCGGCTGGACCGCGATTGCCTCTTGTCCTGCCTGCTCTGAGCTGCGAAAACGCGAAGACCCTGCACTCGGGGGTGGTGCGGAAGCGGCACTTTCGCAAGACTGCATGGGTAGGTTGTGCGGCAGGGGTCGCGAAAGGACCAGCGATTGTGGGTGACGACCGGCCGTTCGACCGTTCGCTTCGTGACCGGCGGGTACTCGCGGGGCTGACGCAGGCGCAACTCGCCGAGCGGGCCGGGGTCAGTTTGCGAGCGGTTCGCAACGCCGAGCTCGGCACTGTCCAGCGGCCCCGGCAGGAGACGGTCCGCCGGTTACTGGCCGTGCTCGACGCCGCGGGCCCGGACACCGGCAGGCTCGTCCGGATCGGCGTGCTTGGCCCGCTGACCGTGCGGCGGGGGATCCAGGATATCGACGTCGACGCGGCGAAGCAGCGCTGGCTCCTCGCGCTGCTGGCCTTGCAACCGAACCACGTCGTGCGCCGCGACGAGATCGTCGACCTGCTCTGGGACGAGCGTCCGCCGGCTTCGTGCCTGGAACTGGTCCACACCTATGTCGCACGGCTGCGCAAGGCGCTCGAACCCGGGCGCGGCCCGCAGGAACCCGCGCGGACGATCATCACGGCCAACGGCGGCTACCTGCTCGCGGTCGGCGAGGACCAGCTGGACGTCCTGCAGTTCGAAGCGCTGGTGACCCGCGCCGGGCAGGCGTCGGCAGCGGGCGAGCCGGCCGCCGCGTCCAGCTTCTACCTGTCCGCGCTGGGGCTTTGGCGCGGCCCGGTGCTGGCCGGGCTCGATCGGTTTCGGCATCATCCCGCCGGTCGCGCGTTGGCTGGACGTCGTACCGCGGCCGTGTTGGCTTTCGCGGATGTCGCGCTGTCGCAAGGAGAGTACGACGTGGCCGCGACGCAGTTGCGCGCGCTGACCGTCGAAGAGCCGTTGCACGAACCCGCGCACGCCCGGCTGATGTTCGCCCTCGCCGCCTCCGGACAGCGTGCCGCCGCCCTCGAACTGTACGACGAGATGCGGCGCCGCCTGCTCGCCGAGTTCGACATCGAACCTGGCGCGGAACTGAGGCAGGCGCAGCTTTCGATACTGCACAACGACAATCGCGCCGGGACCTCGAGCGCCGCCGTCCAGCGCCGGCCTGCTCAACTGCCCGCGGACGTCGCCGGGTTCCGCGGCCGTGCGGGGCAACTGGCCGAGCTGGGCCAGCTGGCTACCGGCGGGGGAGACGTGCACATCGCGGTACTTTCAGGCACCGCCGGGGTCGGCAAAACCGCCGTTGCCGTGCACTGGGCGCATCGCGCGCGTGAGCTGTTCCCTGACGGGCAGCTGTACCTCGACCTGCGCGGTTACGGACCCGGCAGGCCCGTCGAGCCAGGCGACGCGCTGTCCGGATTCCTGCGTGCGCTGGGGGTCGAAGGCGGCGAGATCCCGGCCGAACCGGACGAACGCGCGGCGAAGTACCGGACGGTGCTGAACGGGCTGCGCATGCTGGTGGTCCTGGACAATGCCGGTTCCGCCGACCAGATCCGCCCGCTGCTGCCCGGCTCTTCGTCGTGCTTCGTGGTGGTCACCAGCCGCGATGCGCTGCCCGGCCTCATCGCGCGGCACGGCGCCCGCCGGCTGCCGCTCGACGTCCTCGGCCAGGAGGAAGCTTTCGACCTGCTGTGGGCGTTGCTTGGCTCCCGTGTGGACGTCGAGCCCGACGCCGCGCGTGAGCTGGTCGCGTACTCCGCGCGCCTGCCGTTGGCGCTCCGCCTGATCGCCGAACTCGCCAACAGCCGCCCGGGGGCGAAGCTACGCGCGCTGGTCGCCGAACTCGCCGACGAACGCGGCCGGCTCGACCTCCTCGACGGTGGTGGCGACCCGGGCACGGCGGTGCGGCCGGTGTTCTCCTGGTCCTATCGGCACCTTCCGGCGGACGCGGCCCGGGTGTTCCGGATGTGGGGCTTCCATCCCGGCCGGGACTTCACCCCCGGCGCGACCGCGGCGCTCGCCGACGTCAATGTCGACGAGGCGCAGCGGCTGATCGACGTGCTCGTGCGCGCGCACCTCGTCGGGGAAACGGTTCCCGGCCGGTACCAGCTGCACGATCTGCTGCGCGTGTACGCCGGCGAGGTCGCCGAGGAGACCGAAGCCGGCGGGCGCGAGGCGTTGACCCGGCTGTTCGACTACTACCTCTACGCCGCGTCGCGAGCGGTGGACGTCCTTTCGCCGCAAGAGAAGTACCTCCGTCCGGACGTCGGAGAGCCGGCTCTCGCGATCGACGACTGGCCTGGTCCCGCGAACGCCCAGTCCTGGCTGGAGGCCGAACGGCCCAACCTGATCGCCGTCGCCGCCCACGCCACCCGGAACGGCTGGCCGGACCATCTCCGCAGGCTGTCCACGATCCTGTGGCACTACCTCGACGCCGGCGGTTATCACGAGGATTCGCTCGTGTTGCACACCCACGCGACGGCCTTGGCGCACGATGCCGGCGACCGCGCCGGCCAGGCGGATCCGCTGACTCTGGTCGGCCTGGGGCATTGGCGCGTGGGCCGGTCACGCGAGGCGCTGCACTATCTGGAGGAAGCGCTCGTCATCGCCACGGACACCGGCAACAGGAGCACGGAAACCTACGTTCGGACCACGCTCGTCCTGGTCTGCCGCGCGCTGGGACGGTTCACCGAAGCCCTGGACTACGGAACGCAAGCGCTTGCGCTCGCCCGCGAGGCCGGTGACCGCACCGGCGAAGGCCTGGTGCTGGTCGTGACGGGGCTCGCCTGCCGTGAACTGGGGCGAGTCGGGGACGCGCTCGACTATCTGGAACAGGGTCTCGAGGTCACCCTCGAGACCGGCGACCGCACCGCGGAAGGGTATGTCCGGACCAATCTCGGCGACGTGTTCGCGGCGCAGGGACGCTACGACGACGCCATCCGGTCGCTGGAGGAAGGTATGGACCACCTCCGCGCGACCGGGACACGCACAAGTGAGGCCTACGCGCTGTGTTTACTCGGCGCCGTCCACCGGGCACTCGGGCACTATGACAAGGCCGTCGAATGCCTGGAGCAGGCACTGGTGATCGCCCGCGAAACCGGTGGCCGCACCAATGAGAGCGTCGCGTTGAAGAACCTGGGCGACGTCCACCAGGAACTCCGGCACTACGAAGACGCCGCACGCTACCTCGACGACGCGTTGGTCATCGCGCGGGAGTGCGGCGACCGGGGCGTGGAAACGCGGGTACTCAACAGTTTGGGGGCACTTGCCCGTGCCCGCGGATCCGCCGACGCGGCGATCGACCACTACCGGCAGGCCTTGGCCATCGCCCTTGAGACAGGAGCGCGAGGGGAGCAGGCGCTGGCACGACAAGGACTCGTGAGTGTTCCGGCCGGTTAGAAGCGGCCGGAATGCTCACGAGTGGTTCGGCGGCTGCTGAGCGACCTGCGGCTCGTACTGCACCGGGGGCTGCTGCATGGCAGGCTGCTGGCTCGCGCCCTGGGCCTCGGCCTGCAGCGCCTGCTCCTTGGTCAACCTGTTCGTCGCCCCGCAGAACGTGCACTGCGTGGTGTACTTGACGTTGATCGGGAACAGCGGGATGAAGAACAGCGTGAACTTCATGACGGCCTTGCGCAGCGCGTGCGCCGCGGGATTGCCGCACCTGCCGCACAGGAACGTCACCATGGCCAGCTGCAGGACCCTGGTCCGATAACCCCAGATCAAAAGCACGTGTACTCCTGTTGACTCGTTCGGCTGAGCGACAGCCTCGCACGCGGTTCCCCTTGTCCGTGGTGGAATACCGAAATCACGGCGGGTTCCGATGGCGAGCCGTGACCTGGTTAGGCCGTTCGGACTACCGCACCGCCGCGGCCAGGCGTCGGAAGCCTTCGGCGATGTCGCGCTGTTGGATCGAGCCGTACCCGAGCACGAGCCCGGGTTGCCCGGGATCGACGTCGCAGTAGCCGGCCAGGCTTTCCACCGCCACGCCCGCCTCCCTGGCTCGCCGCACCCAGCCGTCCACTTCGACTGTCGTTTGTGGAGCGATGCGGGTGCACAGGTGCAACCCCGCCGTCGATGGCACGACATCGAGCCGTCCGGCGAAATCGGCCTGCAGGATTCTTTCGATCTGCTCGCGCCTGGACGCGTATTCACGCGTCGCCTTGCGCACATGGCGGGCGAGGAGCCCCTCTTCGATGAACCGCGCCAGGGTGGCTTGGCTGACGAGGTCGCCGTGCCAGTCGGTGAGCTGCTTCGCCCACTTCAACGCGGGCCGCAGTGACGCGGGCGCGATCAGGAAACCCAGACGCAGCATGGGAAGCAACGTCTTCGAGAACGAACCGACATAGATCACCCGGCCGCTGCGGTCGAGGCGCTGCAACGGTTCGAGTGGGCGGTCGGAAAACCGGAACTCGCTGTCGTAGTCGTCTTCGATGACCACGGCGTCGTGCCGCTCGGCCCACTCCAGCAGCGCGGCCCGGCGAGTCAGGGACATCGACGTACCGAGCGGGAACTGGTGCGACGGCGTGGTGTAGACCAGCCGGGTGCCGTCGGGGATCGCGCTGACGTCGAGGCCTTCGGCGTCGACGGGGACCCCGGTGACCCGGGCGCCCAGGGAACGGAACAGCAGCCGCGCCGGCGGGTATCCCGGTTCTTCGACGGCGACGCGGTCGCCCGGCTCGATCAGGATGCGGCCGACGAGGTCCAGCGCCTGTTGCGCGCCTTGGGTGATGAGCACGTCGTCGGCACCGGCGAGGACGGACCTCGACGTCCCGATGTGCCGCGCGATCGCGGCCCGCAACCCGGCGTGCCCGGCGGAATCGCCGTACGTCGTGGTGCGGACGGCCGACGGCCGGAGCACGTGCGCGACCAGTCGCCGCCAGGTTTCGAGCGGGAACATCAGCGGGTCGGGCACTCCCACGGAAAAGTCGTAAGTCGCCGGAGAAGGTGCGGACTGCGCGAAGGCGGGGATGGACCGCCACTGGGCACGCGGCCGGACACCGGCGCCGGCGGGTGCGGTTCGGGGCCGGACGTGGTCGAGCGGACCAGTGTGGACGAACGTGCCGGCGCCGACCCGGCTGGTCAGGAAGCCTTCGGCGGTGAGCCGTTCGTAGGCGGTGGCCACCGTGTTGCGGGAGACGTCCAGCCGCTGCGCCAGCTCGCGAGTCGGCGGGAGCCGCTCGCCGCGGTGGAGCCGGCCGTCGAGCACGGCTTCACGCAGCTGGCGGTAGATCCGGGCGGTCAGGTCACCGCGCCCGCTGAGGCTGACATGGAAGTCCACTGCCCGACCGTACATTGGCCCAACTCGAATCGCTCAAATTGGTACTGGGGTATGGCCAATCCGACTCGTAGCGTGGCAGTCGACAGAAGGAGAAAAGCCCGTGACGATCGCGGACCTGTGGTTCGACCCGAAGTGCCCGTGGGCGTGGATCGCTTCGCGCTGGCTGCTCGAAGTGGAGCAACTACGCGACGTCGAGGTGCGGTTCCACGTGCTGAGCCTGTCGGCGCTCAACGAAGGCCGCGAAGGACTCGAGGAGTGGTACCGCGAGTGGTTGGACACCGGTTGGGGACCGGCGCGTGTCGCGAAGGCTGTCGAGCTCAAGTACGGCCCTGACGAGGTGCGGGACCTCTACACCGCGCTCGGCACTCGGATCCACCTCAAGAAGGAACCGCTCTGCCGCGGCCTCTATGCCGCCGCGTTGGCCGAGGTCAGCCTGCCGGAGAACTTCGCCGATGCCGCCGAGAGCGAAGACCTCGACGACGCTCTGCGGGCGGGCAACGAAGCCGGTCTCGGCCCGATCGGCGAAGACCTCGGCACCCCGGCGATCCACGTGAGCACCCCGGACGGCCGCCGCACGGCGTTCTTCGGCCCGGTCGTCACGCCGGCTCCTCGCGGCGAGGCCGCGGGCAAGCTTTGGGACGGGATCCTGCTCGTGGCGGGCACGGAAGGTTTCTACGAACTGAAGCGGGCCCGCACCAGCGGCCCGGTCGTCGGCTGAACGGGCGGACATGATGCGCGCCAGGATGGATCGTCCGATCCGCGTGCTCGCCGTGGCACAGGTGACCAGCTCGCTCGGCGACGGCGCCTACCTTGTCTGCTCGGCGCTGTACTTCACCTTGATCGTGGGGCTTTCGCTGGCGCAGGTCGGGCTGGGCCTCACGCTCGGGTGGGGCGTCGGTTCGGTGGCGGGTGTCGCGCTGGGGCATCTCGCCGACCGGCGGGGGCCGCGCGGCGTGGCCGTGCTGATGGCCGTCGCCACCGCGTCGGCGGTCGGCTCGTTCCTGTTCGTCCGGTCGTTCGTCCTGTTCGTGGTGATGGCGTGTGTGTACGCGAGCTGTCAGAGCGGCCTCGCGGCGGCCCGGCAAGCGCTGCTCGTGGGGCTGGTGGCCGAGGACGAGCGGACCGGGGTCCGGGCGGCGATGCAGTCGAAGACCAATGCCGGTCTCGCTATCGGAGCGGCACTCGGCGGGTTGGCTCTGCACTTCGGCACTCGCGAGGCGTACTTGGTGGTCTTCGCGATCGATGCGGCAAGTGTCGCTGTCGCCGCGCTGGTCCTCTCCCGGCTCCCGAAGGTCGCGCCGGTAGCCGCGCGCCGTGGTGAGCGCTCGCTGGCCGTGCTCCGGGACCGCCCGTACGCATTGCTCACCCTGCTGAACATGTTCATGGTGCTCTACATGCCGTTGTTCACCTTCGTCATTCCACTGTGGATAGTGCGGCGGACGCACGCGCCGGTGTGGACGGTCTCGGCGATGTTGGTGCTGAACATGGTCAGCGTCGTGTTGTTCCAGGTACGGGTGGCGCGCCGGGTGTCCGACCTGCGCGGCGCGGCCCGCTTCAGCCGCTACGCCGGTCTCGCGATGCTGGCCGCGTGCGCGGTGTTCGCCGTGTCGGCAGCAGGGACGTCGGCATGGCTGGTCGCGGCGATCCTGATCTCCGGCGCGTGCCTTCAGGTCATCGGCGAGATGATGCAGGCGGCCGGTAGCTGGCAGCTCAGCTTCACCTTGGCGCCGGCCGGTAAGCAGGGGCAGTACCAAGGCTTTTTCGGTGCCGGCGCGCCAGTCGCGAGGATGCTCGGGCCGCTGCTGCTGTCGACCGTCATCCTATCCTGGGGAGTCCCGGGTTGGCTGTTACTGGGCGGGCTGTTCGCGCTTGCCGGCTGCGCGACGGGACCCGCTGTCCGTTGGGCGGAGGGGCAGCGGACCCAGGCAGCCGTCGTTCCCGTGTTGGTCGCGCTCAGCCCATGCCGGTGAGGTTCGCGCTCACGTTCCACAGCTGCTTGACGGCGGTGAGGTTCTCGACGACGGCCGCGGCGTGGGCCGGTTCGGACTTCTCGTTGTAGTAAGCGCCGTTGAAGACCTTCTGTCGCATACACAACCGAGCGACAACGCGGGCGCCTTCGACGGCGGGCCGTCCGGCCTCGCTGTAGGTGGGCAGCAGCGCGGTGTCGAGGATCCCCGGGTGCACGCTGATCGCGGTCGAGCGCGCCGCCCCGTACATCGTCAGGCCCTTGGTGAACATGGTGAGCGCGAGCTTCGAACGCGAGTACGCCGAGTGGGGCGAGTAGCGGTGCATCTCTTTCAGCGCAGCCGGTTCGAGGCTGGCCCACACGTGGTGCGAAGACGACACGTTGACCACACGGCTCCGCGGAGTCGCGGCGAGTCGGCGCTCCAGCATCGTCGTCAGCAGGTACGGGGACAGGTAGTTGATCTGCCAGGTCCGCTCGTAACCGTCCTCGGTCAGCTCCCGGTGTTCCGCGCCGGCGATGGCGGCGTTGTTGACGAGCACGTCGAGGCGCGGATGGGCCTTGCTGACCAGGTGCGCCATGGTGGCGACCTCGTTGAAGCAGGCGAAGTCGGCCACCGCGCTGTGCAGCCGCAGGGGGTCGATACCGTCCTTGACCAGCCGCTCCATGGCGTCGTCGACCTGCCCGGCGGTCCGGCCGTGCACGATGACGTCGTGGTCGGCGGCCGCCAGCAACCGGGCGGTCTCGTAGCCGAGCCCGTCGGTGGCGCCCGTCACGAGGACAGTGCGGAGGTCTTCTTCTGCGGTGCCAGGCATCGGTGGTCCATTTCGACGGGTGACGCGGTTCTTGCTTCTTCCACTGAACATCCGCCCGCGCGTGTCCGCCGTGGCCTGCACGCCGTCGTGACAATGAAGGTCAACTTCCTAACGCTTCCCTGACGGCCTGTGACTTGTCTCTCCCTTTACTTAGTTGCCACACGCAAAGAAATTGCTTAGCCTTGCTAAGGGAAATGGGTAGGAGGATTCACTGTGTCGGATCGCAGGCAAAGGTCGGCGGAAGAGCTGGGCCCGCGCTACAAATGGATCGCGTTGTCGAACACGACGCTCGGGATGCTGATCGCGACGATCAACTCGTCGATCGTGCTGATCGCGTTGCCGGACATCTTCAAGGGCATCGGAATCAACCCCCTAGAGCCGGCGAACACGAGCTACCTGCTGTGGATGCTCATGGGCTTCATGGTCGTCACCGCGGTACTGGTGGTGAGCTTCGGCAGGCTCGGCGACATGTTCGGCCGCGCCAAGATGTACAACCTGGGTTTCGCGATCTTCACGGTGTCGTCGGTTTTCCTGGCCATTACGTGGTTCCAGGGTGACGCCGCCGCGCTGTGGCTGATCGGCTGGCGCATCGTCCAAGGGGTCGGCGGCGCGTTCCTGATGGCCAACTCCTCGGCGATCCTGACCGACGCCTTCCCGGCCAACCAGCGCGGGATGGCACTGGGCATCAACGGGGTCGCCGCGATCGCCGGGTCGTTCCTCGGGCTGGTCATCGGCGGGGTCCTCGCGCCGGTCAACTGGAACCTGATCTTCCTGGTCTCGGTGCCGATCGGGATCGTGGGCACCATCTGGGCCTACCTGAAGCTGCACGACACCGGCATCCGCAAGCACGCCCGCATGGACTGGTGGGGCAACATCACCTTCGGCGTCGGCCTGGTCGCGGTGCTCGTCGGCATCACCTATGGGATCCAGCCCTACGGCAGCTCCCAAACCGGTTGGGGCAGCCCGTTCGTGCTGACCTGCATCCTCGGCGGCCTCGTCGTGCTGGTCGCGTTCGTGGTGATCGAGCTGAAGGTCGACAACCCGCTGTTCACCCTGTCGCTGTTCCGGATCAGGTCGTTCACCTTCGGCAACATCGCCAACCTCTCGGCGTCGCTCGGCCGCGGTGGGCTGCAGTTCGTCCTGATCATCTGGTTGCAGGGGATCTGGCTGCCGCAGCACGGGTACAGCTTCGCGCAGACGCCGTTGTGGGCCGGGATCTACATGCTGCCCATGACCGTCGGGTTCCTGTTGTCCGCGCCCGCGTCCGGCATTCTGTCCGACCGCATCGGCAGCCGGATGCTCGCCTCGGGTGGTCTGGTCATCACCGCGATCACCTTCGGCCTGCTGATCATGCTGCCGGTCAACTTCGACTACTGGGCCTTCGCCAGGATCCTGCTGCTCAACGGAATCGGCATGGGCATGTTCTCCTCACCCAACCGCGCCGAGGTGATGAACAGCCTGCCCGCCGACGCCCGCGGCTCCGGTTCGGGCATGATGACGACCTTCCAGAACTCCGCGATGGTCCTGTCGATCGGCTTCTTCTTCAGCCTCATCATCGCCGGTCTGTCGTCGACCTTGCCGGCCACGATGAACCAGGGCCTGGTCGCGCACGGCGTCTCGGCGGCGCAGGCCGGTCAGATCGCCGGACTGCCCGCGGTGTCGATCCTGTTCGCCGCGTTCCTGGGCTACAACCCGATCCAACAGCTGCTGGGCGGTCAACTGAGCCAGTTGACGCCGGATCAGGCGAGCTTCCTGACCGGGCGCAGCTTCTTCCCGAACCTGATTTCGGGGCCGTTCTCGGAAGGTCTGTCGGTCGCGTTCGGCTTCGCGATCGTGGTCTGCCTCATCGGCGCTGTCGCGTCGCTGCTGACGAAGGACAAGAAGCCCGCCCCGGGCGTCGAACACGAATCCGTCGGCGCCGAACTGGCCGCCGTCGCCGGTGAATCCGGCATCGGCCCCAGCGAGCTCGTCCGGTAGGTGCCTGGCGTTCCCTCAGGGCCACCCCTGTGGCGTTCAAAGCCACAGGCGTGGCCCTGAGGGGTTTTTCGCAACTCTCAGCCGAAGGTGACGCGCTCGATCTTCACCGGCTTGGCGGGGGAGCCGTCGAGGGGGCCGCGGTCGCTGGGGATGATCCCGGCGGCGACGATCCGGTCGAGGACGTCCATGCCGTGGACGACCTTGCCGAGCACCGAGTAGTTCGCCGGGATGTTGGCGAACGAGTGCACGATGAAGAACTCGCTGCCGTTGGTGCCGGGGCCCTGGTTGCCCATCGCGATCGTGCCGCGCGGGTAGGTCTCCTTGCCGGTGACCTCGTCGGGGAACTGGTAACCAGGTCCGCCCTTTTCGACCTCGAAGATGTCCCCGCACTGCAGTACGCCGAGGCGGGTGGAGTTCGTCAGGCGCCAGCACTGGCTGTTGTTGTAGAAGTGCTGAAGCACCAGGCTCAGCATGTTGTGCACCGCGCACGGCGCCGCACCGGAACGGTCCAGCTCGACGGTGACCGGGCCGTAGTTGGTGGTGAACGTGACGTCGGCGTGCCCGATGGTCAACGCGAACGGCAGCGGCGGCAGCACCGGCCGCGCGGCCGGGTTGTCCGGCGCGGTCGGGGTGAACTGGCAGCTCACGATCGGCTTCGTCGAAACGGAGGCGTCGGCCGCGGGGGCCATGACGAGCCCAGCGGCGAGTACGGGAATGGCGGCGGCAAGAGCCCAGCGCAGCTTCATGCCCGGGAATATAGCCGCGGCGCGCAGCGCCTCCGTTGAGGGTGGTGGCGGGAGACGGGCGGGCTTAGATCGTCAGGAGCTACTTACGCCAGGCGGTGCGCTGCTTGCGGATGTCCAGCACCAGCGCGAACGCGAGCAGGATCGCAAGACCGACGAGCCACACGTTCTCCGTGTCGTTCTCGTGGTTGCCCTTGAGCATCAGCAGCAGCGCGACGACGCTGAACCAGCCGGCGATCCGGGTCGCCTTGGGGAAGGAACCGTGCCAGCCCCACTTGACCGAAGGCTCGTCATGGGGGTCCACCTCGGGTCGCTTTTCGACCGCCTTGCTCGCCACGCTGACTCCTCGCCGAACCTGTTTCCGCTGACTTCACCCATGATCCCACACGCCCGCGTCACTTCGGGTGAGGACCCGCGCGAGCTGGGACCCGGGCAGGGGACAATATCCGTGATGACTACTTCGCGAAGCGTCCTCGTACTAGGTTCCACCGGTTCGATCGGTACCCAGGCCCTCGACATCGCCGCCCGGAATCCCGGGCTCTTCCGGGTCGCGGGCATCGCCGCTGGCGGGTCGGATCCGGCCGCGCTCGCCGCGCAGGCGATCGCGCACCAGGTCGAGGCCCTCGCCGTGATCAGGCCGACGGTGGTCGAAGACCTGCAGCTCGCGCTGTATGCCGAGGCCCAGCGCCGCGGCTACTCGCGCGGAGAGTTCCGGCTGCCGCGCATCTTCGCCGGGCCCGATTCGGTCATCGAGCTGATCGACGCGATCTCCGTCGACGTCGTGCTCAACGGCATGCCGGGTTCGCAGGGCCTCAAGCCGACGCTGCGCGCGCTGGGCACCGGGTCGATCCTCGCGCTCGCCAACAAGGAGTCCCTGATCGCCGGGGGGCCGCTTGTGCTCGACGCGGCGAAGCCGGGCCAGCTCGTCCCGGTGGACTCCGAGCACTCGGCCATCGCGCAGGCGCTGCGCGGCGGGAGCGCCGATGAGGTCGCGCGGCTCGTGCTCACCGCGTCGGGCGGCCCGTTCCGCGGCCGCACCCGGGAGCAGATGGCCGGGGTCACCGTCGAGGCGGCGATGGCCCACCCGACCTGGGCGATGGGCCGGGTCGTCACCATCAACTCGGCGACCCTGGTCAACAAGGGGCTGGAGCTGATCGAAGCCCAGCTGCTCTTCGGCATCCCGGCCGACCGGATCGACGTCGCCGTGCACCCGCAGTCGATCATTCACTCGATGGTGACCTTCGTCGACGGCTCGACGCTGGCGCAGGCGAGCCCGCCGGACATGCGGCTCCCGATCGCGCTCGCGCTCAACTGGCCGAACCGGGTTCCCGGCGCCGCCGCGGCCTGCACCTGGGAAAAGGCGGCGTCGTGGACCTTCGAGCCGCTGGACAACGGCGCGTTTCCGGCCGTGGAACTCGCGCGGCACGCCGGTACGGTCGGCGGGTGCCTGCCGGCGGTGTTCAACGCGGCCAACGAGGTGCTGGTGGACGCCTTCTGTGCGCAGAACACCAGCTTCACCTCCATCGTGGACACTATTAGCGAAGTGGTGGAAGCCGCTGACGAATGGCGTCGCGTGCCTCGTGACGTGGATGATGTGTTCGCGGCGGAGCACTGGGCCCGTGCCCGTGCCGCCGAAGTGATGTCTGGGAGGAAGTAGCGCGTGATCGCCTACATTGTCGGCGTTGTCGTGTTCGCGCTGGGCATCTGTATCTCGGTCGCGCTCCACGAGGCCGGCCACATGCTCACGGCGAAGGCCTTCGGGATGAAGGTCCGGCGGTACTTCATCGGCTTCGGTCCCAAGGTGTTCTCGTTCCGGCGCGGCGAGACCGAGTACGGCGTGAAGTGGATCCCGCTCGGCGGGTTCTGCGACATCGCGGGCATGACCGCGCTCGACGAGGTCACCCCGGACGAGGCTCCCCGGGCCATGTGGCGGTACAAGACCTGGAAGCGCACCGTCGTGCTCTCCGCGGGCTCGTTCACGCACTTCATCCTGGGCTTCCTCGTGTTGTACCTGATGGCGATCACGATGGGCCTGCCCAACATCAACGACAAGCCGGTGCTGAACTCCGTCAGCTCCTGTGTCACGGGGGCCACGACCATCGCCGAGGCCAACAACCCCGTCTGCAAGCCCGGTGATCCGGCGCCGGCCAAACAGGCGGGCCTGCTGCCCGGAGACACGGTGACCTCGGTCGCCGGCAAGGCGACGCCGACTTGGACCGACACCTTCAATGCCATCCAGGCAGCCTCGGGCCCGACAGCCTTCGTAATCCAGCGGGACGGCGACACCAAGAGCCTCACCGTCGACGTTGCCCGCGAGCTGAGGCCCAAGGTCGACGACGCGGGCAAGGTCGTCGGGACGACGACAGTCGGCGCGATCGGGGCAGGCCGCACGTCGAGCTTCGCCTACAACGGGCTGTCCGCGTTCGGTGGCGCCACCAGCTTCGCCGGGAACATGTTCGAGCAGACCTGGAACGGGTTGTTGGCCTTCCCCAAGCGGATTCCGGCCACCGTGCACTCGATTTTCGGCGGCGTACGTGACCCGAACACCCCGGTCAGCGTCGTGGGTGCGAGCCGCATCGGCGGCCAGGCCGTGGAGCAGGGCCTCTGGCAGGTCTTCTTCCTCCTGCTGGCCAGCCTGAACTTCTTCGTCGGCGTGTTCAACCTGCTGCCGCTCCTGCCGCTCGACGGCGGGCACATCGCGGTCGTCTGGTACGAGCGGATTCGCGACTGGTTGCGGAAGGTCCGGGGGAAGAGCGCGGCGGGGCCGGTCGACTACACAAAGCTGTCGGCGATCACGCTTGTTTTCGTGTTTCTCGGGGCCGCCGTTACGTTGCTCACCGTAACGGCTGACATCGTGAATCCCCTGCGGATCCCGTAGGTACGCTGAACGTGTGACTGTTGCGCTCGGTATGCCCGCCCTCCCGCCGCCCGTCCTCTCCGAACGTCGCAAAACCCGGCAGCTGCATGTCGGTTCGGTCGGGGTCGGCAGCGAGTCGCCGATCTCTGTCCAGTCGATGACCACCACCCTGACCTCGGACGTCAACGCCACGCTGCAGCAGATCGCGGAACTCACCGCGGCCGGCTGCGACATCGTGCGCGTGGCGTGCCCGTCGGCGGACGACGCGGAGGCGCTGCCCGCCATCGCGCGGAAGTCGCAGATCCCGGTGATCGCCGACATCCACTTCCAGCCGAAGTACGTTTTCGCCGCGATCGAGGCCGGCTGTGCCGCGGTGCGCGTCAACCCCGGCAACATCCGCAAGTTCGACGACCAGGTCAAGGAGATCGCGAAGGCCGCGAAGGATCACGGCACACCGATCCGGATCGGCGTCAACGCCGGTTCGCTGGACAAGCGGATCCTGGACAAGTACGGCAAGGCCACGCCCGAGGCGCTGGCCGAGTCGGCGCTGTGGGAGGCGTCGCTGTTCGCCGAGCACGACTTCCACGACATCAAGATCTCGGTCAAGCACAACGACCCGGTGGTCATGGTGCGCGCGTACGAGTTGCTCGCCGAGCAGTGCGACTACCCGCTGCACCTCGGCGTCACCGAGGCAGGCCCGGCGTTCCAGGGCACGATCAAGTCCGCGGTCGCCTTCGGTGCGCTGCTGCGCCAGGGCATCGGCGACACGATCCGCGTCTCGCTGTCCGCGCCGCCGGTCGAAGAGGTCAAAGTCGGCATCCAGATCCTGCAGTCGCTCAACCTCAAGCAGCGCAAGCTGGAGATCGTGTCCTGCCCGTCGTGCGGCCGCGCGCAGGTCGACGTCTACACCCTCGCCGAGCAGGTCACGGCCGGTCTCGAGGGGATGGAGATCCCGCTGCGGGTCGCCGTCATGGGCTGCGTCGTCAACGGGCCCGGCGAGGCGCGCGAGGCGGACCTCGGCGTCGCTTCGGGCAACGGCAAGGGCCAGATCTTCGTCAAGGGCGAGGTCATCAAGACCGTGCCCGAGCACATGATCGTCGAGACGCTCATCGAGGAAGCCATGCGCATCGCCGAAGCTGCCGAGGCCGACGGCGCCGTCAGCGGCGAGCCCGTCGTCACCGTGAGCTGAACCGGCAGGGCTCACCCAGGGCCTACGCTGAACGGGTGCCGGAGGAGAACTTCGCCTGGGCAGTCGGTGAGCCGCATCCCATGCTGCGGCCCTGGGTCGAGCGCTACGTCGGCTATGTCCAGCGCGACGTCACGCTCGGCGTGCACCGCGGCCTCCCGTCGCGGCACGTCACCCTGATCATCAGCCTGGATCAGCCGATCCGGGTGACCGGGATGCCGCTGCCGGGGGAGTCCCCGGTGTGCCTGCAGGCGATGGTCGGCGGGATGCACGTCGGCCCGGTGCTGATCGCTCAGGACCGGTTCCAGGCCGGGATCCACCTCGAGCTCAACCCGTTGGGCACCCGGGCACTGCTGGGCGTGTCCGCCGCCGAACTGAGCGGCCACGTCGTCGGGCTCGACCAACTCGGCACGCCGGGGCTGGCCGAACTCCCCGCGCGGCTGGTCGAGGCGCGCGACTGGCCCGCTCGCTTCGCCTTGCTGGACGACACGCTGGCCGGCGTGATCGCCGACGCCGAAGACCCCGCCGGCGAGGTCGGCTGGGCCTGGCAGCGGATGCGCGCGGCGCGCGGGCGGGTCCGGGTCGCCACGCTCGCCGAAGAAGTCGGCTGGAGCAGGCGGCATTTCGGGGAACGGTTCCGGGCGGAGATCGGGCTCTCCCCGAAGCAGGCCGCGCGGGTGCTGCGGTTCGAACGTGCCGGGCAGGTGCTCCGGCAGCGGGGCAGGGTCGACCTGGCGGGCCTCGCCGTCGGCTGCGGCTACTACGACCAGGCGCATCTGACGAACGAGTGGCGTGCGCTCGCCGGCTGTTCACCGGGGACCTGGATCGCCGAGGAGCTCCCATTCTTGCAAGACGGGGGCGTCTTCAGCGGCGAAGACTGACGCGTATGACACAACCGCAGCCCACAGTTTGGCCCGCCCTCCGCTACGACGACGCTCCCGGCGCCGTCCGCCTCCTCGTCGACGTCTTCGGCTTCCGCGCGGCACTCGTCGTGCCTGGTGAGGGTGGCGACGTCGTGCACGCCGAACTCCGCTGGCCTGAGGGCGGCGGTGTGATGCTCGGCAGCACCAAGTTCTGCGAAGGCGTCCACGCGGCGATGAAGCCGGGCGCGACCTCGGTCTGCGTGGTTTCCGACCACGTCGACGAGATCCACGAGAAGGCCGTCGCGGCCGGTTTGGCGATCGTGGAGGAGATCCAAGACACCGACTACGGCTCTCACACCTTCACCGCGCGGGACCCCGAGGGCAACCTTTGGACCTTCGGGACGTACCGAGGTGCTCCCTAAGTAGTCACTTTTGACTATTGTTCCCAGCGTGTCGGAGCCCTCGCGTTCCGTTGTGAGCGTTTATCTGGCACGCTGGAGGAGTGTTGCGGCTAGCAGGTGCGCGGCTGCTTGATGATCGGGACTATCCGGCGGTCCGTGCCGCGCTCGCCGCCGACCCGGTGGGTAGCTGCATGGTCAGCGCCCGGGTGGAGGTCGCCGGTCTCGATCCTTGGCGCCTTGGTGGCGAGCTGTGGGCCGCCGACGCCCGGCCCGTGCGCACCGGCCGGATCCAGGGCCTGTGCTTTTCCGGCCCCAACCTCATTCCGCTCCGGGGCAACGCGACGGCGTTGCGCTCCTTCGCCGATCGCGCGCTGCGCCGCCAGCGCATCTGTTCGTCGCTCGTCGGGCCCGCCGAGCAGGTGCTGGGCCTGTGGGACGAGCTGTCGCCCGAATGGGGTCCGGCGAGGGAAGTCCGGGACGAGCAGCCGCTGATGGCGCTCGACTCCCTGCCCCGGCTGCCCGGGGACCCGGCGGTGCGAGCCGTCCGGCCCGAGGAGCTCGACAGGTACCTCCCGGCCGCGATAGCCATGTTCATCGAGGAGGTCGGCGTCGACCCCCGCGCCGGTGATGGCGGTGCCAGCTACCGCGCCCGGGTCGCCGAGCTGATCGCCGGCGGTCGCGCGTTCGCCCGGTTCGAAGGCGGCGAGGTCGTGTTCAAGGCCGAGATCGGGGCGATGTCGGCGACCGTCGGCCAGATCCAGGGCGTCTGGGTGCATCCCGACCGCCGCGGTGAGGGTCTCGGCGCCACCGGGACCGCCGCTGTCGTGACCCGCCTCGTGCGGGGCATGGGGCGCACAGCGAGCCTGTACGTCAACGCCTACAACGCCGCCGCGCTCGCCGCGTACCGCAAGATCGGCTTCCAGCAGGTCGGCGAATACGCCACCGTCCTCTTCTGACGCCCCACACCGTCCCCGGACCGCAACTCGACGGCGAGTTGCGATGCCCTCGTGCCTGGTCTTCACCCGTCAGTGGCGGGGAGTGGACGGCGTTTCGGGTCGGGATGGGGACCGCCGGGGGCAATAATCCGCGGTTGTGCGGGGAAGACGTTTCGGGAGCTTGACGCTGGTCGGCGCGCTGGTCATGACGCTGGCCGGGTGCGGCCTGTTCGGTTCCGGCCCCGGCCCCGACGACGTCATGGGCGCGTTCCTCGGCGGATTCTCCTCCGGTGACACCGCCCGCGCGTCGGGTTCGACGGACGCACCCGCCGACGCCAAGTCGCTGCTCGACAGCGTGCGCAAGGCCCTCGCGCCGGAGTCGATAGATACCGGGGACGTCCAAGTGCACGAGAATTCCGGCAACGACACCGCGACGGCGGCGTACCGGATCACCTGGCACCTCCCGCACCGCCGGCTCTGGTCCTACACAGCCAACGCCCAGCTCTATTCCGCGCAGGGCGGCTGGAAGGTGCGCTGGGTGCCGTCGGTCGTCCATCCCCAGCTCGGCGCGCAGCAGGGCCTTGCCTTCAAGGTGGACACGCCGCCGCTCGCCCCCGTCCTCGACCGCGACGGTGTGCCGTTGCTCGCGCCGCAGACCGTCATCGGGGTCATGGTCGACCCGGCGAAGGCGGGCGATCTCGGGTCGGTGGCCGGGAAACTGGCGGGCGCGCTCAACCGGTACGAGCCGACGGTGACCAAGCAGTCCATTTTGGACGGTGCCAAGGGGCTGCGGCCCGGGCTCGCGTACCCGGTCGTCAGCCTGCGCTCGAACGACTACCAGCAGGCGAAACCCGTTATCTACGACCTCCCGGGAGTGCGATTCACCGAGCAGGACCGGTTGCTCGCCCCGAGCGCCGACTTCGGCAAGCAGGTGCTGCCGGCCGTGCGTTCGCTCGTCGAGAGCCAAGCCGTCGGCCAGGCCGGCTGGCGCGTGGTGACCGTCGGGCCCAACGGCGAGGAGCTCACCGAGCTCTACGCCCGGCCTGCCGCGGCGGCGGCCGCCGTGACGAGCACGCTGAGCGGCAAGATCCAGGCGGCCGCCGAGTCCGCGCTGACGGCGGTGCCCGGCCCGGCCGCGATCGTGGCGGTCCAGCCGTCCACCGGGGAGCTGCTCGCCGTCGCCCAGAACGAGCAGGCCGGCGCACAGGGACCGATCTCGCTCATCGGCCGCTACCCGCCGGGTTCGACCTTCAAGATCGTCACGGCCGCGGCGGCGCTGACCGCGGGACTGGTGAAAATCGACACACCCGTGGACTGCCCCGGCACGGTGACCTTCGACGGCCGGACCGTGCCGAACGAGGGCAAGTTCGCGCTGGGCACGGTTCCGCTGTCCACGGCGTTCGCGAAGTCCTGCAACACGACGTTCGCGAAGCTCGCCAGCCAGCTCCCGCCGGCCGCGCTGACCGACGCCGCGAAGAGCCTCGGCATCGGCGCCGACTTCGTCGTGCCGGGGCTGACCACGATCACCGGGTCCGTCCCGCCCGCCGGCTCCGTCGTGCAGCGGGCGGAGAACGGGTTCGGCCAGGGAACCGTGGTGACCAGCCCGTTCGGCATGGCGGTGGTCGCGGCGACCGTGGCGTCGGGCAAGCTCGTCGCGCCGACCCTGCTGCGGGGAACCCCGACGGTGTCTCAGAATCTGGGCGCGCCGCTGCGACCGGACGTGCTCGACGCCCTGCGGACGATGATGCGCGACGTCGTCACCGCGGGCACCGCGACGGGCCTGCGGAATTTGCCGGACGTGCGGGGGAAGACCGGAACGGCGCAGTTCGGCGACGGGACGAACTCGCACGGCTGGTTCGTCGGCTACGCCGGGGACCTGGCGTTTTCGGTCCTCCTGGTGGGTGCCGGTTCGTCCACGCCCGCGGTGAAAGTAGCGGATCGGTTCCTGAAAGTACTCGGCTGACCTACTCGTCGTAGGGTGGAGGCATGCCCGATCGTGCCCCCCTTGAGCCCGGCGTCCAGACGTCGCGCCGCGCCGTCCCCGCCAGCATCACCCGTCCCGAATACGTGGACAAGCCTGCCCCCCAACGGGATACCGGCAACGGGGTGCGGACGCCCGAGGTGATCGAGGCCATGCGGCTGGCGAGCAGGATCGCCGCGCAGGCGCTCGAAGTCGGCGGCCAGACCGTCAAGCCCGGTGCCACCACCGACGACATCGACAAGGTCGTCCACGAGTTCCTGCTCGACAACCGCGCGTACCCCTCGACGCTGGGTTACCGGCATTTCCCGAAGTCGTGCTGCACCTCGCTCAACGAGGTCATCTGCCACGGCATCCCCGACTCGACGGTCATCGAGGACGGCGACATCTGCAATATCGACGTCACCGCGTACATCGGCGCCGTCCACGGGGACTGCAACGCGACGTACCTCGCCGGTGACGTCTCCGACGAGGCCCGCCTGCTCGTCGAGCGCACGCACGAAGCCACCATGCGCGCGATCAAGGCAGTGCGCCCCGGCCGCCAGCTCAACGTGATCGGCCGAGTCATCGAGGCCTACGCGAAGCGGTTCGACTACGGCGTGGTGCGGGACTTCACCGGCCACGGCGTCGGCCCCGCGTTCCACACCGCGCCGACCGTGCTGCACTACGAGGAGCCCAACGTCACCACGGTGATCGAGAAGGGCATGACCTTCACCATCGAGCCGATGATCACCCTCGGCACCATCGACTACGACGTCTGGGACGACGACTGGACCGTCACCACGAAGGACAAGAAGTGGACGGCCCAGTTCGAGCACACCCTCGTCGTCACCGACGACGGCGCGGAGATCCTGACGCTTCCGTAAGCGTTAGTTGATTTCCGTCGCGTCCAGATCCATCCCGGCGAGCAGTTCGTCGAGGAAGCCGGCGGCTTCGGCGGCCGCGGCGGCGGGGTCCTGCTGGGCGATGGCGTGCAGCAGGCCTCGGTGCTCGATGGTCCCGGAGTAAGTCGGGTGCTCGCTCGAGGTCGCCGCGACGCTCGCCGTGACCACCTCGGTGAGTCCGCGGTAGAGCTCGGTGAGCAGCGTGTTGTGCCCGCACTGGACGACGGTGAGGTGGAACTCGGCGTCGGTGCGGACGAAGTCGTCGAACCGCCGTTCGCGCTCGGCGGCGTCCCGTTCGTCGAGCAGGGCCGTGAGACTGCTCATTTCCCCTTCGGTGCGGGCCGCAGCGGCGAGCCGGGCGCCTTCGACCTCGAGGGTGCGTCGAACCTGGAGGACCTCGCGCAGTTCGTCGCCGCAGAGGCGCCGGACAGCGCCGGAGACCTCGCTGGTCGCGCGGACGTAGGTGCCATCTCCCTGGCGTACTTCCAGCAACCCGCTGTGAGCCAGCGCGCGCACGGCTTCACGGACGGTGTTGCGGCCGACGCCGAGCTGGGCGGCGAGTTCGGGCTCGGTCGGGATTCGCTGCCCGATGGGCCATTCCCCCTGCCTGACCGCGTCGCGGAGCTGCTCGATGGCCTGGTCGACCAGGCCGGTCCGCCGCGTGGTGGCCAATGGCACAGAAATTTCCTTTCATCCAATCATCCTACGTATGTCATAGTAGCTCACGTGCCCGTCGACTCCTGGAATCTCCCGTCCTCCTCCACCGGTCTCGAGCTCGAGCTGGCCGGAGCTTCCGAGCCGGTGCCGGATAGTCGCAAGACAGTACTGGCCGCCGGTGCGCTGCTGGGCCTCGCGGTGGTCCTCACCGCGCTGAACCTGCGTCCGGCGATCACCAGCGTAGGCCCGTTGCTTGCCGAAATCCGCGGGTCTCTCGGGGCGTCCGCCACGTGGGCCGGGGTGTTGACGACGGTGCCGGGGCTGTGTTTCGCCGGCGCCGGCCTCGTCGCGCCCGTGCTGTCACGCCGGTTCGGCATCGGCCGGGCGATCGCGGTGGCCCTGACCGTGATGAGTGCCGGGCTGGTGCTGAGGGTGCTGGACGGGCCACTTGTCCTGATCGGCGGGACACTCGTCGCGACGGCGGGCATCGCGCTGTCGAACGTCCTCATCCCTGTGGTGATCAAGGATTCGTTCCCGGCGAAGGTCGGCCTGATGACCGGCGTGTACACCGCCGCCTTGCAGGGCGGCGGGGCACTCGGCTCGGCGGTGACCCCGCGGCTGGACGACGCTTTCGGCGGCTGGCGTCCCGCGCTGGGCAGCTGGGCCGTGCTGGGCGTCGTCGCGCTGGCGGTGTGGATGTTCGCCGCCCGGCGGCACACCGCCGGCGAGAGCAGCGGATCCGGACCCGCCGGAAGCGGCAGGTCGCTGCTGCGCAGTCCGCTGGCGTGGACCGTCACGCTGTTCTTCGGGCTGCAGTCGTTCGTGGCCTACGTCGTGATGGGCTGGCTGCCGCAGGTGCTGATGGATGCCGGGGTGAGCAAGGGCGACGCGGGGCTGCTGCTCGGCCTGATTTCGCTGATCGCCGTGCCGATCAGCCTGGTCATCCCGCCGATGGCCGCGAGGCAGGGGAGCCAGAGCGTCTGGATCGTCGTGCTGGGCCTGTTCGGGCTGGCCGGGATGATCGGTTTGCTGATCGCGCCGGGGGAGTACCCGCTGCTGTGGAGCGTGTTCGTCGGGTTCGGGATGAGCGTGTTCTCGCTGGGGCTCACCGTCATCGCGCTGCGGGCCAGGACCGGGGAGGAAACCGCGCGCCTGTCCGGGATGGCCCAGGGCTTCGGCTACCTGCTCGCGGCGCTCGGCCCGTTCCTGTTCGGCCTGCTCCACCAGCTGACCGGCGGCTGGACCGTCCCGTTCATCATGGTCATCGGCGTCCTGCTGGCGCAGATCTTTTTCGGCGCCCTCGCCGGCCGCCGCCGCTTCGTCTGAGGGGTTCGGCTGCCGTTGCGGTTCTGTGCAGAGCAGCGAGGACTGAGGTGGATGGGTGCTGGTAGCGGAGTTGAGGGCCAGTCGCGTTGTGCAGGTGGTGCTGTGATCGCGAGGTGACTGCTGGGGGCTCGTGTAGGCACTTTCGGCAGGGCAGGGACGCCGCGAAGGCCTAGTTGAGTGCGCCTTACGCCGTGAAGGTGGCCTTCACGACAGGTCACACCGACGCGACGCAACAGGCCCTCCGGCGCCCTTGCTGGAGTAGAGCCGAACCCGCCGTCTCAACCGACCAACCACCGGAGACCCCTCAGGGCCACCCCTGTGGCTTTGAACGCCACGGGGGTGGCCCTGAGGGAACGCTAGAAACGCGGCCGCAGCCAGGACTTCTGTCAGCGCTAGGGGTGCGGTCAGTCCAGGGGCAGGTTCAGGAGGGCGTTCTCGACGAGCTCTGGCATGGCCGGGTGGATCCAGTACTGGCCCCGGGCCATGGTGCGGGCGTCGAGGCCGAAGCTCATCGCCTGGATCAGCGGCTGGATGACGGTCGGCGCCTGTGGGCCGATGACGTGGGCGCCCAGCAGCTGCCCGGTGACGGGGTCGGCGAGCAGCTTGAGGAAGCCGGTCGTGTCCTCCATCGCCCAGCCATACGCGATGCCCGCGTAGTCCTGCTTCGACACGACGTAGTTCACGCCGCTCGAGAACGCGTCTTGCTCGGTGAGCCCGACCGACGCGATCTGCGGCGAGCCGAACACGGCGTGGGGCACGAAGCGGTGGTCGCTGGCGACCTTGTCGTCCGGGTGCAGCAGGTTGTGCTGCACTACTCGCTCTTCGTGGTTGGCGACGTGCTTGAGCTCGTACTCCGACGACACGTCACCGAGCGCGTAGATGCCGTCCACGCCGGTCTGCTGGAACTCGTCGACGACGATCTTGCCGTTGTCGCGTGTGGACAGTCCGGTGGCTTCGACGTCGAGCAGGTCCGAGTTCGGCGTGCGGCCGACGGCGACCAGGATCTGGTCTGTTTCAACGGTTTCAGCGCCTTCGGGGCCTTCCAGATCGACGCTCACGCCACTGTCCGAACGGGATACGCGCACGGTTTTGCGGTTCAACCGGACGTCGTACTTCTGGCTCGCCAGCTCGGTGTACCGGGTGCTGATGTCCTCGTCCTCGCTGCGCAGCAACGCGCCGGAACGGGCGATCAGCGTGACCTCCACGCCGAGTGAGGAGAAGACGTGCGCGAACTCGGCGGCGATGAACCCGCTGCCGATGATCACCATCCGCGCCGGCAGCTCGTCGAGCCGCATGACGCTGTCGGAGGTGTGGAAGCCGGCCTCGACGAGCCCCGGGACGTCCGGCACGATCGGGCGCCCGCCCGCAGCGAGCACGAACCGGTCGGCCGTGACCGTCTCGGGAGCGCGTCCGTCCGGATAGGACACGACGAGCTCCTTGTGCCCGACGAAACGGCCTTCACCGCCGTACACGGTGACGTTCGCGTTGTCCTTGTGCTCGGTGCGGTACTCGCGCCCGCCGGCGGAGATCGGGTCGATGCGGCCGAAGATGCGGTCGCGGATGTCACGCCAGCGCACCCCGCGCAGCTCTTCGTCCACCCCGAAACGTGAGCTGAACGACGGCGTCGCGGCCACGTCGGCGGCATAGACGAACATCTTGGTGGGGATGCAGCCGACGTTGAGGCAGGTGCCGCCGAAAACGCCCTTCTCGACGATCGCGGTCTTCCAATCGGCGAAGCGGGGGTCGAGGATCGAATTCCCCGATCCGGTACCGACGATCACCAGGTCGTAGTGGGGCACGCTGTTTTCCTCCGCGGTTCTGAAAAAAAGGGGTTCCTGCTTGTCAACTCGCTCCCGCGACCGCTTGTTCCCGGCTCATTCGCCGGTCGCGGTGAAGTGCATGCGGTCTTTCGGGCTGGTCCACGACCCGCCCCACCTCCACCCGATCGAGGCGAAGGCACGCACGGTCGAGTCACCCGCGAGGATCATGCCAGGGCGGACGTTCGACCGGTCGACATAGGCGGACGCGAGCTCGGGCAGCACGAGCGAGCCTTTGGTATAGGGGTTGCAGAACGGGTTGACGTCGACGGCGAGCCCGTAGGCGTGGGCCGACCAGTTCGTCTGGCCGCGCACCGGACGGCAGACGAACGCGCTGGTGCTGTTGCCGTCCCCGGTCGGCGGAGCGGTCAGCTCGTCGGGCCGCGTGACGCGCATCTCCTCCAACGGGAACCGCGCGGCGAACAACTGCCCGAAGGCCTTGGTCACACCCTGGGCCGCCGACGCGTTGACGATCATCTCGCCGGTGTGCGCGCGGCCGTCGAAGCCCCAGAACGACATCGTCAGGTACCGCAGCGCCGTCGACGTGACCGGGCACGCGGCCTGCCAGGTGCTGCGCGCGAGGACCTCGGCCGGGATGGGCTGGACGGTCGCGGCGTACCTCCCGTCGGGCGGCGGCGGTAACACGTCCTCGGTCGGCAGGGAACGGTTCACCAGTATGGGTGGTGTGGGCTCGATCTCGCCGAACCCGTCGGACCGCCGGGGGAGGGGATGGGCGCCGACCTGCCAGACCGGGTTCCGCGCGCTGGACGTGGTCGGCTGGCTCGGCACCGGGGCCTGCTGCGGGACGCCGGTTGACGTTGTCCCCGCCGTTGTCCCCGCGGTCGCCGCGGTCGCCGGTGCGCCGGACACCTCGGCCGAGCAAGCCGCCAGGCTCGCGGTCGCCAGGACGACCATCACGGAGGCACGCAGGAACGCAGCAACGGGTCGCACGCGCGTCAGCTTGTCAGAACTTGACGGTCGGCGCGCGAGACCACCCGATTCAGTGACACCGTTTCGAGCGCATCCCGACTAGGGTAATTCCGGCTGCCCGTTCACGCGCTGGAGTCGAACAACCGCCCAGCGCCACTTTCGGCGCCACCAGTCGTGACTGAAGCACCGTTCCTGGGTGAAAGGACGCTCCCATGCCAGTGAAGTCTCGTCGCAAAGCCCTGATGGCGGCCGGAGCGCTGGTCGCCACGGCCGCGATCGTGGCGCTCACGGCTGCGAGCGCGGCGGCGGCCCCCGACACGGCCGCCCAGCCCCGGATCGTCGGCGGCGGCCAGGCTTCCCTCAGCGACTATCCGTACGCGGTGTACCTGACCGACCAGAACGGCTACCAGTTCTGCGGCGGGGTCATCGTCAGCCCGACGGCGGTGGCCACGGCGGCCCACTGCGCGCTGGCCGTGAAGAGCGGAAACCTGCGCGTCGTGGCCGGCAGGCAGGACGAGACGTCCACGGACGGCGTGGTCGAGTCGGTGTCGAAGGTCTGGGTCCACCCGGACTTCTCCGACCCGCTCAAGGGCGACGACATCGCCGTGCTCACCGTGCTCGGCAGCCTGCCGTACCCGGCCGTGCAACTCGCCGATTCGACCGATCGCGCGCTCTACGCCGAGGGTTCCCAGGCAACCGTGGTCGGCTGGGGCCGCACCTCGGATGGTGGCGCCCGGTCGAACGTCCTGCGTAGCGCCCCGGTTCCGGTGATCGGCGACCAGAGCTGCACGGCGAGCTACAGCAACTACGACCCCGGCACCATGCTGTGCGCGGGGTACACCCAGGGCGGGATCGATGCCTGCCAGGGCGATTCCGGCGGCCCGCTGGTCGAGGGCAACACATTGGTAGGCATCGTCTCGTGGGGCGAAGGCTGCGCCGTGGCTGGTAAACCCGGCGTCTACACCCGCGTTTCGGCGTTCGCGAGCCAGATCGCCAGCCAGTCCAGGTCCGGCCTGTTCGGCTGATCATCGGGCCGTGCTAAGCATGTCCCGTGCTCGACAACAGTGACAAGCTGCCCGCGGTGTCCGCGGCCTCCGGTGACGGACTGACCGCGGCGCAGGTCCACGCCATTCTCAAACTCCGGGTCGACGTCTTCGTGGTCGAGCAGAAATGCCCGTATCCGGAGATCGACGGATGCGACCTTCTGCCGTCCACCCGGCACTTCTGGGTCGACGGCTTCGGTTCCTATCTCCGGATACTCGCCGAGTCGGATGGCGCCGGGCGCATCGGCCGCGTCTGCACGGCAGCCGACGCGCGCGGCCGCGGTCTCGCCGCGCGCCTGATGCAGGCCGCCCTCGAAACCGGACCCGAGCGTGCCTGGGTGCTCGACGCGCAGACCTACGCGCAGGGCTTCTACGCCAAGTTCGGCTTCCGGCCGGAGGGCGAGCCCTTTGACGAGGACGGCATCCCACACATCACCATGTGGCGCAGGTGAAGGATTTCGTGTTTTTCCGGGAAATGTGAACCCGCGCTCGCCGACGTATCGTCTGCCCATGAGGAAGATCGATTCGGTGACGGACCTGGAACCGCAGCTCGCCAACGCACGCGACTACTGGCTCGGCTGGGGTGACGCCTTTCGGCAGGACGGCGATCTGGTGATCTTTCGCAGCGGTGTCGCCCACCAGGTCTTCAACGGGGTGTTCCGGCTGACCGGCACGCAACCGACGAGTGACGCACTCGAGGAGGCATCGCGTCGGCTCGACGGAGTGCCGTGGATGTGGCATGTGGGGCCGGACAGCCGTGAAGGGCTCGTCGACGACCTGGTCTCGCTTGGTGCCACTCTGGGTGGAACGTCGCCGATCATGTCCGTGGACCTCGACCGCGTCATCGAGCAGGACGGGCCGCCGGAGCTCAAGATCGAAGAGGTTGACACGCCCGAGGCGCTGGGAGAATGGGTCGAGGCGTACGTGCCTTTATTCGGTGTCATGCCGGACCAGAACGACACCGTGAAGCAGGTGGAAGCCAACTACGCGGGGGCGCCCGGCAGCTTGGTGCGGTTCGCCGGCCGGATCGACGGGCGAGTGGCAGGCACTGCCGCGCTGTTCGACAAACACGGCGTCGCCGGTGTCTACGTGGTGGCCACGGGGAGCGGCGACCGGCGTCGGGGGATCGGCACGCGGCTCACCGCCGCGGCACTTCGCGCGGGCCAGGAACGAGGCCTGCGGGTCGGCACGCTGCAGGCCAGTAGCACGGGCGCGCTGGTCTACCGCCGAATGGGGTTCGAGAAGGTGGCGGAGTACCAGCTGCTGGCGCCCCCGAAACGCTGACAGCTCAGCTGAAGGCGCCGCGAGGGGCGGCGGCGGTGATCACCTTGACCGCCCTGTCCACATCGGACTCGGTGAGGTCGGCGCGGGCGGTGAGGCGCAGCCGTGAAATGCCGTCCGGCACCGAAGGCGGGCGGAAACAGCCGACTCGGATGCCCTGTTCGGCGCAGGCCGCGGCCCAGGCGACAGCCTCGTCGGCCGACGGCGCGCGCACCGAGATCACGGCGGCGTCGGGGGAGCTGGCGGCCAGCCCGGCGGCCTTGAGCTGCATGGCCAGGTTCACCGCCGCGTCCTGCACTCGGGTGGCGAGCTCCGGCTCGGCCTTCAGCGCGTTGAGCGCGCCGAGCGCAGCCGCGGCGCTGGCCGGGGCGAGCGCGGTATCGAAGATGAAACTGCGCGCGGTGTCCACCAGGTGCCGGATCACCCGGCGCGGCCCGAGGACAGCGCCCCCTTGCGCGCCAAGGGATTTCGACAACGTGATGGTGGTGACGACGTTCGGCGCGGCGGACAGCCCAGCCGCGTGCACCGCGCCCCGGCCGCCTTCGCCGAGGACACCGAACCCGTGCGCGTCGTCGACGAGCAGCGCCGCGCCGTGCTGGCCGCACATGGCCGCCAGGTCGGGGAGCGGGGCCAGGTCGCCGTCCACGGAGAAGACCGAGTCGGTGACCATCAGCGCGCGGCTCTTGCGCCGTGTCGACAGCGCGTGTGCCATCGCCTTCAGGTCCCCGTGCGGCATCGCGGCCACGTCCGCCCTGGACAGCCGGCAGCCTTCGATGAGCGACGCGTGGATGTACTTGTCCGTGACGATGGCGGACTCCGCGCCGGACAAGGCCATCACCGCGCCGAGGTTCGCCATGAAGCCGGACGAGAACACCAGCGCCGCTTGAACCCCGCAGAACCGTGCCAGGTCTTGCTCGAGCTCCGCGTGCAGTTCTGTCGATCCGGTGACGAGTCGTGAACCTGTCGAGCCCGCGCCCCAGCGAAGGGCGGCCGCGGCGGCGGCTCCGGCGACGCGCTTGTCCCTGGCGAGCCCGAGATAGTCGTTGCCTGCCAGGTCGAGCTCGGTGGAGTTCGGTGACCGGGGGCGCAACCGCCGCACCAGACCCGCGTTCGTGCGCTTCTCGGCCTCGACGTCGAGCCAGTCGAAGACCTGCTCGGGATCGTTTCGCGCGACAGCGGGGCCAGGTTCGTTCACGCCTCGCAGTGTCGCACTCGGTGCGGTGGGCGAAAGAGTGCGGGTACGAAGAAAGCGCCGCGAGTGACCGGTCAGGCCACCCGCGGCGCTTTCAGCGCTTAGCTATTTTCAGTTGTCGAAGCTACGACGCGGCCCACGGCTCGGACGGCCATTGCCGCCACCCGCTCCGCTGCCACCGTTGCCGAAGCGCGGCGTACGACCGCGGCCGGCGTAACCGCCACCACTGCCGCTGCCCGAAGGACGGCCGCCTTCACGCGAACCCTGGTAACCGCCGCCTTCGCGGTTGCCCTGGTAACCGCCACTGCCGCCCTGGCCGCCACCGAAACCGCGACCGCCACGACGAGGCGGGGCTTCCCGACGGAGCTCGGGGACCGGCTGGCCGCTGGGCTGCTGGGCACCGGTGATCCGGGCCAGCTCGGCGTCACCCGGGCGGACGTTCGTGCTTTCGGCACGCACCCCCGCGCGGTCGGTCATCCGGCGGACCAGGCGACGCTGGTCGTTGGTGACGATCGTGACGACGGTGCCCGAGGCGCCGGCGCGAGCCGTACGACCCGCGCGGTGCAGGTAGTCCTTGTGGTCGGCGGCCGGGTCCACGTGCAGGACCAGGGAGATGTCGTCGACGTGGATACCGCGGGCGGCGACATCCGTGGCCACCAGGACCGGGGTGTTGCCTTCCTTGAAGTCGGCGAGCACCCGGTTGCGCTGACCCTGGGTCTTGCCACCGTGCAGCGCCGCGGCCTGGACGCCGTTCTCGCGCAGACGCTCCGCGAGCCGGTCGACGTGGTGCTTGGTGCGCACGAACATGATCGTGCGGCCGTCGCGGGCACCGATCTCGGTGATGACGTCCTGCTTCTCCTGGTGGGTGACCTGGAGAACGTGGTGGTCCATCGTGGTGACGCTGGCGGTGACCGGCGCGACCGAGTGCCGGACCGGGTCGGTCAGGTACGCCCGGACGAGGCGGTCGACATCACCGTCGAGGGTCGCCGAGAACAGCAGGCGCTGGCCGGTACGCGGGGTCAGGTCGAGGATCTCGCGAACCTGCGGCATGAAGCCCATGTCGGCCATCTGGTCGGCCTCGTCGAGCGCGATGAAGTCCGTCTCGGAGAGGTCGCAGGTGCCCTGGCGGACGTGGTCGGAGAGCCGGCCCGGGGTGGCGATCAGCAGATCGACTCCGCGGGCGAGCGCGTCGGCCTGGCGGTTGAACGCCATGCCGCCGACGGCCACGCGGCACCACAGGCCGAGCGACTTGGCCAGCGGGGTGAGCGAGTCCGCGACCTGCATGGCCAGTTCCCGGGTGGGGACCAGCACGAGGGCGCGGGGCTTGCGGGCCTTCGCCCGGCCGCCGTTGAGCCGGGTCAGCATCGCCAGGCCGAAGGCCAGGGTCTTGCCGGAACCGGTCTGGGCGCGGCCCAGTACGTCGCGACCCGCCAGTGCGTCCGGGATGGTCGCGATCTGGATGGGGAACGGCGAGGTGATGCCGGCCTCGCGCAGCGCGGCCAGCAGGGGCTCGGGGAGACCGAGCTCGGCGAAGGTCTTGACGGCCACCGACTCGACAGCCGAGTCGGAGTTCGGCTGGTTGTCGCTGCCCCCGCGGTTCACGGGCTTGCGGCTGGGACGGGCCGAGTGCGATGAAGAGTTTGAAGAATCGAGCGTGACTGTCACAAATACCTCTCGGACGTGGTACGTCACAAGGGAGGCCCGGCTGCCCGCACGCAGGCAGGGCAAGATGGTGTGCAGTGGGCTTTCACAGGGACGAACCCGACGCACGCCGCCCTGGTTGGGCCTTGCACGCCATTTGGCTGAATGAATACCGCGAGCCATATCTGTTGGCTTTGGAGGCGACGGACACCACTCATCCACGCCGCCGGTTGCGGTCTGTGACTACTGTACCCGACTCGTCCGCCGTCACCCAATCCGAGCCGCCAACTGTGGGCAAGGACGCAACCGGGAATTTCCTGGTGGACGCGGTGAACGGGGCTTTCGGGCCCGAAACGGGAGCGAAAACCCCGCTCACCGGGCGTGCTCAGCGCAGCCCTGCCACCTCCCGCAGGTCCCTGACCAGCACTTCTTCGTCGGCGAGCCGAGGATCGAGGCCCTTGCCGCGGAACCAGCCCGCGATGTTGCGGACGTCCCTGGCGAGGAACTCGCCGCCGGCCGGGTTGGCGACCACGTCGACGATCTGCGGTAGGTCGATCACCACTACCCGTCCCTTGTGGACGAGCAGGTTGTACGCGGACAGGTCGCCGTGGCAGAGCCCTTCGGCGGCAAGGAGTTCCACCGCGGACACGGTCTGGTGCCAGAGCTCGGTCAGTTCGTCCGGACCGGGCCGGGACTCGGCCAGCCTCGGTGCCGCGATGCCTTCGCCGTCACCGAGGAATTCCAGCAGCAGTTCGGTGCCGTGCTGCTGCACCGGGTAGGGCACCGGGGCCCCGACCGTCCACAAACGACTCAGTGCGGTGAACTCCGCGGCCGCCCACTGCTCGGCGATCAGGTTGCGGCCGAACGCGCTGCGGCTCTCCATCGCGCGCATCTCGCGGGAACGCCGCACTCGGCGTCCTTCGAGGTAACCGGCGTCACGGTGGAAGAGTCGGTGTTCGTCGCTGCGGTAGCGCTTGGCCGCGAGCAAACCGCCTTTCGAGCCGTCGGGCAGCTCCCGGCGGACGAGGTGGACGTCGGCCTCTTTGCCGGTTTTGAGCACCCCGAGTTCGGTGTCCACGGCGGCCAGTTCGGTGACCACCCAGTCGGGCCGGGGCCGCGGGCCGCGGACGGCGTCATCCCAGGTCGACCAGCGGTCTCCGCCGCCGGGGATGGCGTGCTCGGTATAGGCGTCCTCGCGCAGCCTGGCCAACCTGGCGCGTTCGTCCAGGGTGAGGCGTCCGCTTCGGTTGGGCGCCGGTTCGTCGTCGAAACGGGCGCGCCGGGACTTGCGCCGGCCGGCCGGGTCGGTGTCGGGGTGGTTGTCGAGATAGTCGAAATCGTGCTCGCGCACTGGTGGGCTCCTAGAACAGGAAGGGGTGCCCCACCGGGCGAGCGGAAAGCGCTACCGGCCCCGGGGGGCGGATGGGCAGGGGACGTCGACGCCCCGGACAGTCGGCTCCACAGGGCACCTCCTCGCTGCGCACACCCGGCTTCCTGCCGGACACGGGCGATTTTTCCCGCCCGCGCGCCGGGGCGCAACCGAATTAACCTGGGCTCGGCACACACCGATGAGCAGGAGGCGTGGATGAAGTCCTACGACGTGGTGATCGTCGGCGGCGGGCACAACGGCCTGGTCGCGGCGGGCTACCTGGCCAAGGCGGGGCGCTCGGTCCTGGTGCTCGAACGCCGCGGGGAGGTGGGCGGCGCGGCGGTGTCGTTCCGGGCGTTCCCCGGGGTCGACGTGCGGCTTTCGCGGTACTCGTACCTGGTCAGCCTGCTGCCGCGCAAGATCATCGCGGAGCTGGGGCTGTCCGTCGACCTGCGCCGGCGTCGGATGTCGTCCTACACGCCGGTCGGTTCGGCCGGGCTGCTCGCCGACACCGGCGACGAGGCGCGGACGGCCGCGTCCTTCGCCGCGGTCAGCGGGTCGCCGAAGGAGTTCGACGCGTGGCAGCGGTTCTACGCGATGACCGCCCGGGTCGCCGAGCGCACCTTCTCCACGCTCACCGAACCCCTGCTGGGCAAGGAAGAACTGCGCGCGCGAGTCGACGACGAGCAGGCGTGGTCGTCGCTGTTCGAACGGCCCGCCAGCGAGACGCTCGAAGCGATGTTCGGAAACGACACCGTGCGCGGCGTCGTACTCACCGACGCGCTCATCGGCACCTTTGCCGCCGCGGACGACGTCGACCTGCGGCAGAACCGGTGCCTGCTCTACCACGTGATCGGCAACGAGACCGGCGACTGGGATATCCCGGTGGGCGGGATGGGCGCGGTGACCGGCGCGCTCGCCGAGTCCGCCCGCCGCGCCGGCGCGGAGTTCCGGACCGGCGCCGAGGTCGTCGCGATCGATCCGGACGGTGAGGTGCGGTTTCGCCACGACGATGGCGAACAGGATGGCGAACAGGTGGTGCACGGCGGACGCGTCCTCGCGAACGTCGCCCCGTGGACACTGGCGAGGCTGCTCGGCGAGGAAGCCGGGGACTCGCCCGAAGGCGCGCAGCTCAAGGTGAACATGGTGCTCAAGCGGCTGCCTCGGCTGCGGGAGACCGGTCTCGACCCACGGGAGGCGTTCGGCGGGACCTTCCACGTCAACGAGGGCTACACGCAGCTGGCGACGGCGTTCGCGGAGGCGGACTCCGGGCGGATCCCGTCGTTGCCGCCGTGCGAGATCTATTGCCACTCGCTGACCGATCCGTCGATCCTCGGCCCGGTCGAACGCGCGGCCGGCGCTCAGACGCTGACACTGTTCGGTCTGCATATGCCCGCGAGGCTCTTCGCTGGACGTAACGACCAGGCCCGCGCGGAGGCGTTGAAGGCGACGCTGGCTTCGCTCAACAGCGTGCTGGCGGAACCGATCGAGGACTGCCTGTGGACCACACCCGACGGCGAACCGTGCGTCGAGGCGAAGACACCGGTGGACCTCGAGGAGGAACTAGGCCTGCCGGCCGGGCACATCTTCCATCGCGACCTGTCGTGGCCCTTTGCCTCGGATCCTGAGCAGGTGGGGAAGTGGGGCGTCGAAACGGCCCACCCGCGGATCCTCCTGTGCGGCGCGGGCGCCCAACGCGGCGGCGGAGTCAGCGGTATCCCTGGCCACAACGCCGCCATGTCCGTCCTCCACCCCTGACCCGGGCTCGCACGCGGGCTCCCGAGCGGGCACTTTTGTACTTTTGTGCCCCTTCGGTCGTATCCGTGGGTCCGCGACGCCTCAGTGGGTGCGGGGTGATGTGGCTGGTGAGGTTCTCGAGGTCAGCGGGCGTGGTCGGCTGTCGGTGACTGTCCCACGCTCAGCTCCGGACACCGGCTTTCGCGGTACACCGACGCGACCGGCTGGCCTTCGCACCTGCCAGGGTCTCCTCGCCCGCCCCGGTCCGTGCTGCGGTAAAACGCAGCCAGTCCATATCAACCAGCACCCACGGATAGCTCAGGAGAGCCACTTTTGTGCCGTCGTTGAGCCTTCAAGCAGGGCACTCTTGTGCAAAAGTGCCCTCGTTGCACGCGCGTGTAACCCGCGCGCGCAAGGACCGCAACTCGACGGCGAGTTGCGGTGGCCGGCGCCCCCGGCCGACGACTTCTCGCCGGCGAGGTTCAGTCCCCGGTGAGCAGCTCCAGGCTGTACTCGCCGGTCCGCTCGACCCGTAGCCCCGCGCGGGAAACCACCGTCAGCAGTTGGTCCACAGTGGAGGGATCGCGCGGGGACCTGGCCAGCACCGCGGCCAGTTTTCCCTTGTAGGCCTTGTTGAAGTGGCTGACCGTCGTGCGATTGCCCGCCGCGTCCTCGGTGACGACGCGGACGGTCACCGCGTCCGGGCGCAGCTTCGCCAGCGCCGCGTACGTACCCGAGCGCAGGTCCACCACGAGTCCGTCGATCCCGCGAAGTACCGGCTCGAGCGTCGGCTTCCACAGACTGCGGATGGTGCCGAGCGCGGGCAGCGAGCTGCCGCCGGAAAGCCGGTAGGCCGGGATCCGGTCGGTGCCGGAGACGACGCCGAACAGCGCTGAAGCCACCGCCAGCCGGCGTTTCGCCTTTTCCAGCGCGGGCTTGCGGAAGCTCTTCAGGTCGAGCGCGTCGTAGAGGACGCCGGTGTAGCGCCGCAGCCCCGGCATGGTCGGGGACGTCCACAGCTCGGTGTTGCGCGCGACCTCGTCCGCCTGTCGCTCGGTGATGCCGAGCGCGGTGAGGCTGGCCGGCACGTCGGCGGCGAGGTCCACCAGTGCTTCGGCGAGCTTGCGCCGGACGGGGGTCAGTTCGGGGAACGCCAGCGAGTCGAGATCGAGCGGCGGCCCGTCGCCGCCGTCGGCCTTGGTCTCGGAAGGGGGGAGCAGCACCAGCACCCATCCAGGGTACGGCGGGATAAATCGGATGCGGCGGCCGGAGGCGGGAACCTAGGCTCGGCGGATGGACCTCCTCTGGCGCCCGCTGACCTTCGACGACATGGCAGCGTTGGCCGAGATGTATGCCACCGCCGAGGTGGTGGACCCGACCGGCGAGCACTACAGCGCCGAGGACCTCGCCGAGGAGCTGTCCGCCCCGGGGATAGACCTCGCCTCGGCCAGCACGTCGGCTTGGGACGGCGAGCGGCTCGTCGCGTATGCCTACCCCGTGGTGCGTGCCGCGGCCGATCCGGTCCACCTGCTCCGGTCCGACGCCCTCGTGCACCCGGACTATCGGGATGAGGCCATCGGAACTCACCTGATCGAGTGGCTTGTCCAGTCGGCCAAGGCCGTGCACGAACGCGCCTTCCCCAGCGCGCCGTTGGAACTGCATGCCGGGGCCTATGACAGCCAACAGTGGTACACGGGAGTTCTTCAGGCGGCCGGGTTCGAAGTCTCGCGGACCTTCGCCGACATGCGGGCCGACCTCGCCGACTTGCCGCCGGCGCAGCCGTTGCCGAGTGAGTACCCACTGGTGCGGTACGAGCAGAAGTACGAAGAGCTGATGCGGCAGGCCCGCAACGACACCTTTTCCCGTCATTGGGGCAGCACGGTCCAATCGCCCGAAGGCTGGCGGCACCTGATCACCGGAAGCAAGGACTTCGTCCCCGAGCTGACATTCCTGCTGCTGTCAGAGGCCAAGGACGAGGTGCTCGCCTTCGTGCAGAGCTCGTTCTACGCCTCCGATGCGGCCGCGACCGGGGTCCGCGAGCTGCACATCGGCCACGTCGGCACCCGCGACGCACTGCGCGGACGTGGTGTCGCGACGGCTCTGCTCGGCTACACACTCGCCGAGGGGAAGGCCGCAGGCTACGAACGCGCTTCGCTCTCTGTGGACGTCGAAAACGCCGGCGGTGCGCTTGGCATCTACGAGCGCTGCGGCTTTCACGTGGCCCAGCGCACCTTCGTCTACATCAAACCGCTGTAACGAGGTTCAGGAGGTCCTCACCGGCGGCGAAGCGGCGGAGCTGCTCTTCGACGAGCCGCTTCGCGCGCGGATAGAACGACGCCGAACCGCCGGCGATGTGCGGCGTGATGATGACGCCCGACATTGTCCACAAAGGATGGTCGCGCGGCAGCGGCTCGGGGTCGACGACGTCGAGCGCGGCGCGGATCCGGCCGGTGGAGACCTCCTTGAGCAGGGCGTCGGTGTCGATCGCGGTACCGCGGCCAACGTTGACGACCAAGGCGTCTTCGGGCAGCGCGGCGAGTTCCGCCGCCCCGATGATCCCGCGGGTGGCCTCGGTGTCCGGCAGGATCAGCACCACGATGTCGGCTTCGGGGAGCAGCTCGGGCAGCTCCGCGATCCCGTGCGCACCCGGCCGTGCCGTCGACGCGACCGGTACGACGACGGCCTCCGCGGCCAGCAACTGTCGCTCGATGGCCTTGCCGATCGACCCGTGGCCCACCAGCAGCACGCGGCTGTCGGCCAGCGAGCGGGTGTGCTCGCGCTCCCACGAACCGCTCGCCTGCTGCCGGATCCACCGCGGCAGGTCGCGCTGCGCGGCGTGGATGAGCGCGAGCGCGTGCTCCGCGACGCTGAGATCGTGCAAGCCCCGACCGTTGGCGAGTCTGACCCCGGTGGGCATGAGCGGCAGGAGCGTGTCCACCCCTGCCGACAGCGACTGCGCGAACCGCAGCGATGGCAGCCGCGCGATGAGCTTCGCCGGCTCGGAACCGCTGTCATACGGCAGGACGTAGAACTCGACACCGTCGACGTCGTTCGGCGGCGCGCCGGTGGCGTCCCAGACCTCGACCGGCAGCCCCGCCGGGATCGCGATATCGGACCAGGGGATCAGCGCGCGGCTCGTCATGGGTCCATTAGACCTGCTGGACGGCGAGCCGCCACAAGGTGACCTCTTCCGCGGCCCGGGCGGCGGCGAGGTGGTCTTCGCCGTCGTACGAGCGGGGGTGATCCGGCCGGGTCGTGGTGTGGCCGAGCACCGTCAGCCCGGCTTTGCCGAACAGGTCGAGCAGGACTTCCCGGGTGCGCAGACCGAGCAGCTCGGCCAGGTCCGACAGCACCAGCCAAGCCTCGCCGCCGGGGGCGAGGTGCTCCGGCAGGTCCCGCAGGAACGTCGCCAGCATGCGGCCGCCCTGGTCGTAGACGCCCGTGTCCAGCGGTGACGCCGGGGTCACCGGCAACCACGGCGGGTTGCAGACCACCAGCTCGGCGCGACCGGCCGGGAAGAGGTCGGTCTCGACGACGGCCACCTGGTCGGTAATCCCCAGCCGGCGCACGTTGTCCACGGCACAGGCAGCCGCGCGCGGCGCGTTGTCGGTGGCCACCACCTGCTTGACCCCGTGCCGGACGAGCAGCGCGGCGAGCACGCCCGTTCCGGTACCGATGTCGAATGCCGTCGCGGGGACGTCCACGCGGGTGAGCTCGTTCGCGACCAGGTCGACGTACTCGTTGCGGGTCGGCGCGAACACCCCGTAGTGCGGGTAGATCCGGGCATCCAGCGCGGGCACCTCGACGCCGTTCAGCCGCCACTGGCGGGCCCCGATGGCGCCCAGCAGCTCCTGCAAGGAAACGACGCCGTGACCGGACCGCTCGCCGTACGCCTCCAGACACGCAGTGCGCACGTCCGGCGAGCGTGGCAGATCGAGCACGAAATCCTCGTCGAGCTCCATCAGGAGCAGACCGAGGATCCGGGCGCGATGGGTCCTCGACTGGCGATACCGGTAGAAGGCGCCTGCCGGATCGTCGACGGACTTCAGCTGCTTACGGTCCAGCCGCCGCTTCAGCGCGTCGAGTAGCTGACGCGCGTTGCGGAAGTCGCCGCGCCACAGCATTCCCACGCCCTCCGACGCGTAGCGCAGGGCGTCTTCGGCGCGTAGTTCGTCGTCGACGACCTCGACGTTCCGCGGCGGCTTCGACTTGCCGGTGGTGAGCCAGGGCTCGGTGCGGGAAAGCGCGTTTTCGCGCCAGGTGAGGGTTTGGCCGTGCTGTTCCACGAAAGACTCCTGAAAGGGGAGCCGTCTTCGAACCGGGATGTCCGCGCGCTGGGGAAGCCGTGAACGTGTAACCGTCCGCAGACGGCAAGTGGGTAGGACCCATGGCCGTCAGACAGACGGCGGCCACCAATCCAAAGCCACTGGGAACACGCCGGACACTCTACCCGGATTGCGCCACGCAGAACTCGTTGCCTTCCGGGTCGGCCGGCATCGTGGTCCGGAAGCCCGCGGGCGCGATAACCGGTTGAACCGGACCCCGGGGTATTGACTACGCTGCGCAGAACGTCTATGACCGGCCTTGCCGCGAGGAGCCCGTAGTGATCACCAGGATGTCGTCGTTGTTCCTTCGCACTCTGCGCGAGGATCCGGCGGATGCCGAAGTGCCCAGCCACCGGCTGCTGGTCCGCGCCGGCTACATCCGCCGGGTCGCCCCGGGCGGGTATGCCTGGCTCCCGCTGGGCCTGCGCGTGCTGCGCAAGGTCGAGAACATCGTCCGTGAAGAGATGAACGCGATCGGCGCGCAGGAGATCCAGTTCCCCGCGCTGCTGCCGAGGGAGCCCTACGAGAAGACAGGCCGCTGGACCGAGTACGGCGACGGCCTGTTCCGCCTCAAGGACCGCAAGGGCGCGGACTACCTCCTCGCTCCGACGCACGAGGAGCTCTTCGCGCTCACGGTGAAGGGTGAGTACGGCTCGTACAAGGACTTTCCCGTTGTCCTGTACCAAATCCAGACCAAGTACCGCGACGAGGCGCGTCCCCGCGCGGGCATCCTGCGCGGCCGCGAGTTCCTGATGAAGGACTCGTACTCCTTCGACCTCGACGACGAGGGCCTGGAGCGGGCGTACCTGGCGCATCGCAATGCCTACATCAGCCTGTTCGACCGGCTCGGGCTCGAGTACGTCATCGTCGCCGCGACCTCGGGCGCGATGGGCGGTTCGGCCTCCGAGGAGTTCCTCGCCGTGGCCGAAAACGGTGAGGACACCTACGTCCGCAGCACGGAGTCCGACTATGCGGCCAACGTCGAGGCCGTGACGACGCCCGCGCCCGCCGAGAGGTCCCTCGAAGGCCTTCCCGCGGCGCAGGTGCACGAGACGCCGAACACGCCGACCATCGAGAAGCTCGTCGACTTCTTCAACGCCGCCGACCTGGGCCGCACGTTCACCGCGGCGGACACGCTCAAGAACGTCCTGGTCAAGACCAAGCAGCCGGGCACCAAGGAGTGGCAGCTGCTCGGCATCGGCCTCCCCGGCGACCGCGAAGTCGACATGAAGCGCCTCGAAGCGTCGCTGGAGCCGGCCGAGGTCGAGATGATCGACGCTGCCGACTTCGCCGCCCACCCCTTCCTCGTGAAGGGCTACATCGGCCCGAAGTCCTTGAAGGACAACGGTGTCCGCTACCTCGTCGACCCCAGGGTGGTCACCGGGACGGCGTGGCTGACCGGTGCGGACAAGGACGGGCACCACGTCGTCGACCTCGTCGCCGGCCGCGACTTCACCCCCGACGGCACCATCGAGGCCGCCGAGGTCCGCGAGGGTGACGTCTCGCCGGATGGCCAGGGCACGCTCGTCGCCGCGCGTGGCATCGAGATCGGGCACATCTTCCAGCTCGGCCGCAAGTACACCGACGCCTTCGAGGTCGACGCGCTCGGCCCGGACTCCAAGCCCATCCGGATCACCATGGGCTCCTACGGCGTCGGCGTCTCCCGCGTACTCGGCGTGCTCGCCGAGCAGAACCACGACGAAATCGGCCTGATCTGGCCGCGCGAGGTCTCGCCGTTCGACGTCCACGTCGTCATCGCGGGCAAGGACGACGCCTTGTCCGCGGGCGCGGAAAAGCTCTCCGCCGAGCTGGACGCGGCCGGGCTGAGCGTCGTCCTCGACGATCGCAAGGCCAGCCCGGGCGTGAAGTTCAAGGACGCCGAGCTCGTCGGCGTGCCGACCATCCTCGTCGTCGGGCGAGGCCTGGCGAACGGCCTGGTCGAGGTCAAGGACCGTCGGTCCGGCGACCGCGAGGAGATCGCGGTCGACGGTGTCGTCGAGCACCTGGTCAAGCTCGTCCGCGGCTGACAGCGTGTCCTCGGGGGAGAAGCCGCCGGACTCAGGGGGCTCGGCGGGCTCAGGGGACGAGCCGGAGAACCCGGCGGGCCAGGCTTACGAGCCGTCGGCCTACCGGGCTCCGGCATACCAGCCGCCGTCGTACGGATCGCCGAAGTACCAGGCGCCGTCGTACACCGAGGCTGCGTACGCCGAGTCTGAGCCAGCGGTGGAGGCGGTCTACCGGTCGGCTCCACCGCCCGACGCCGTACAGCGGGTGCAGCCGCACGCCAAGCCCTGGAACCCCCAGGTCAGGCGGCGTCTGCCGCGGCGGATCGGCTGCGTGCTCGTCGGGGTTCTGGTGCTGCTCGGCGGCGCGTCAGGCTTCATCTACCGGATGCTGAACCGCCCGGCGCCGGTCGCGAGTTCGAGCCGTACGTCGAGCCCGCCGACGCCGTCCACCCCGCCGCCCGCGGTCGTGGTGTCCCCGGTCGTGCGGGGTTGGCAGTCCGTCGCCGGCGGGCAGGGGGCCTATGCCTACGACGTCCCGCCGAACTGGAAACCCGAGCCGCGCACGGTCCACGGCTGGGAAGCCGACTCGACCGGCCCGGCAACCGTGCTCTCGGCCAGCGCCTTCTACCTCGACGGGTACTGCCCCGGCCAGCCGACCAGCAAGCGCGGCGGCAGCGGCGTCATGACCGCGAAGGTCGGCGACTCCGCGATGGCGGCGACGCAGGTCGCGACCGAGGTCGCGCTGCACAGGTACACCGATGGAAACGGGCCCCGGCCGACGTTGGCCGTCGGCAAGCCGCAGCCCGCCGAAATGTCGTTCGATGACGGCAAGGAAGGCCCGGCGACCATCACGATGATCGATGTCACCAGCGCGTCGACGGGGGCTTGCTCGTCCCAGCGTGCGCTGGTCGGCGCGATCGCGCCGACCTCGGCGAAGGACAAGCAGTGCGTGGTGTTGGTCGCCTACGCCGACCAGTCGTTCGACCGGCCGACGACCTCGGACCAGCTGCTCCAGATCCTGCGCAGCTACCGGTCCGTCCCGGCCGCCGACCGCACCACCGTCCCCGCGACCCCCGTCCCCTCCCACCGCTGACGTTGTCCACCGCAACTCGCCGTCGAGTTGCGGTACTTAGCGTCCGCAACGATCGCAACTCGCCGTCGAGTTGCTGGTGGTGAACGTGGGACTCGCCGGGCCTGAGTGTGGGACTCGCCGACGCGCTGTGCGAGTCCCACGTTCAGCGAGGGCGAGTCCCACACTCAGACCGACGAGTCCCACACCCAGCTCCGGACACCGGCATTCGCCGTACACCGACACGACCCGGCCCTTGGTGCGGTAAAACGCAGCTAGTCCACAGCAACCAGCACCCACACCGACGACCGAAGAGCCACAAAATGCCGCTACGGGGTGTGTCGGATGCTGGCGACGATCTGGGCGGACACCGACGGCTCGATGGCGTCGGGCACCTGCTGATCGGCCAGGATCAGGTGTACGTGGAACGCGGTCACGGTCGGATCGGCACTGATCGGCAGTGCGGTGGCGATGATCGACACCGACGGCGGGCTGCACCCGTTGCGCCCGGCGGGCCGGATGGTCGCGATGACCTGCTCGGCCTCGACCGTCCCGGCCAGCACTCGGACCGGTGCCACCGCGGAGAGGCTGATCGACGGCCGGGTGGTCCCGTCCGGCGAGCTGTAGGCGGCTTCGGCCCATTGGATGGCGGTCCGCCGCGCGGCTTCGGCATCGCCGGTGACCTCGTCGGTGTCGATCGTGGTGAACCCTGCCTGCGCCCGCGCGGAGACGTCGAGGGTGGGGCAGAAGTTGGTCTCGAACCGGCTGACCCCGTGCATGGCCAGTAGCTGCCCGTCGGGCGTTTCGAAGCCGATCATCGAACCCGGTTCCTCGACCGTCCAGTCCGGGGGCACGTCGAAGCTGAAACGATCCTCTGCCGAGGACACGGGCAGCCAGCCGGGCACCGAAGGCACCATCGGCGCACTCGGCTGCGGGCTCACCGTCGGCGGGGGCAGGTCCGAGCCCGCCTGAGACACGGGGCCGAGCCGGTCCGGGTAGCTGTTTGGAGTCGTCACGAAGGCGAAGAACGCGAGCAGCAGTACGGCCGTCCCCGCCAGGACCGCGAGCAGCGCGGGATGACGGCGCAGGCCGCCGGGTGTCGAGGGGTCGTCAACGGCCGGCGTGGGGTCTGGCTCCACCCTCGCCTGCGGTTCCGGGGCCGGAAGCGGCCGCCCGGTGAGTGGATCGACGAACTGCTGGAACTCCGGTTCCCCGTCCTCGGGACAGGTCACGAAGAGTCAGTTTAGGCGTGAGTCCGGAGAATCGCGGTGCGAACGGCGTCGAGATCCGAGAGATCGGCGAGTACGGTCCGCGCGCCCGCGTCGCGCAGCTCGTCGGCGCTGAACTGCCCGGTCGCCACGGCCACGGCGACGGCGTCGTGCTGCAACGCCGCTTCGACGTCGTGCGGGGTATCGCCGATGACCACCACGGACTCCGGCGGGAACTCCCGGCTGTGCTTGGCCGTCGCGAGCTCGACCGCGCGAGGCACCAACTCCGGCCGGTACGCCGACAGCGACCCGTAGCCGCCGATCTCGAAGTCGATGTGCGTGTGCAGGTCGAACGGAGTCAGCTTGTGCCTCGAGACCTCCGGCAGGTTGCCGGTTACCAGCGACTGGACGACTCCGGACTCGCCGGCCAGCGAAGACAGCGCGGCCGCCGCACCGGGAAGCGCACGACCACGTTCGAGGATGGTCGCACCGGCCTGTTCGGCCGCGAGGACGAGCTCGGCCCACACCCGTCGGATGGTCTCCTCGGTCGGTTCGACGTCGTGGGTGATCAGCAGCTCGATGGTGATGGCGCGTTCGGTCCGGCCGCCGAACACCGGCATCGGGCCCATCGTGACCCCGGTCGCCGCCAGCATCGCCGTCGCGTACCAGGCGGCACCGAGCCCGCTCATCTCGACGAGGGTCTGGTCGATGTCCCACAGCACCAGCCGGTGCTCGCTTGTCGTCGTCACGGCACCGACGGTACCGGCGTCAGCCGGGCAGCAGACTGAACCGGACCCGCCGAACCGGGTTGTCGACGTTGGTATCGACCAGGCACACCGACTGCCAGGTGCCCAGCACCATCACTCCGCCGAGCACCGGGACAGTGGCATACGGCGGCAGCAGCGCGGGCAGGACGTGGTCGCGGCCGTGGCCCGGGCTGCCGTGCCGGTGCCGCCACCGGTCGTCGCGGGGGAGCAGGTTCTCGAGCGCGGCGAGCAGATCGGTGTCACTGCCGGCGCCGGTCTCCAGGATCGCGAGTCCCGCCGTCGCGTGGGGGACCCAGACGTGCAGGAGGCCGTCCTCGGCGTCGGCCTCGGCGAGGAAGCGCTCGGCGTCCTTCGTCAGATCGTGGACGACGGCCTCGCGCCCGGTGGACACCTCGATCTCAACGGAATACATGTGCCCCACCGTAACCGTGCCGTCAGCCGTGGCCTCGTGAGTGTTCCGGCCGGTTGCTGTGTCCTGCGGGACACCCGCACCCGGGCGTGCCGGAACACTCACGAGGCCTACTCCGAGACCTCTTCCGCATCGACCACGGCGGGGTGGTCGGCTTGGGCCTTCTGCGAGGCTTCGCGCATCTCGATGACGTCGGTGAGCCAATCGCCGGTCTCCCGGGCGATGTCGCGGACGGCACCGGTGATGATGGTCGCGATGTTGCCGATATGCGTGGCGGCCGACTCCGTGATCACCTGAACGGTGTCCTTGCCGCTCTCGAACTGACCGACCATGGTGAGAGTCCCTACGCTGCTTGGAGGATCCTGTCCCGCTCCACGGTACTGGGCGTGCGCGGCGTACCGACCCACGGCAACGCGAGCTTCACAATCTTTTTCGCCACCGAGCCGAGCTGCTTGGACAGGCCGCCGGTGTTGTACGGCAGGCCGTACTTCTCGCAGATCGCCCGCACCTCGCCCGCGATCTGCGGGTACCGGCGCGCCGGGATGTCCGGGAACAGGTGGTGCTCGATCTGGTGCGAGAGGTTCCCGCTCATGATGTGGAACAGCTTCCCGCCGGAGATGTTCGCCGAGCCGAGGATCTGTCGCAGGTACCACTGCCCGCGAGACTCGTTCTCGGTCTCTTCCTGGGTGAAGCTTTCGACGTCGGCGGGGAAGTGGCCGCAGAAGATGATCGAGAACGACCACAGGTTGCGGACCAGGTTCGCGGTCGCGTTGCCGACGAAGGTCAGCGGCGCGGACGGCCCGGTCAGCAGCGGGAACAGCACGTAGTCCTTGCCGACTTGCCGGGACGCCTTCTTGAGCATCTTCAGCGACACTTCCTTGGTGTCGGCGAAGGTGCGCTCGCCCTTGACGATCCGGTCGAACTCGAGGTCGTGCAGCATCACGCCCCACTGGAAGAAGATCGCGAGCAGCGTCGCGTACACCGGGTTGCCCAGGTAGTACGGGTGCCACCGCTGCGACTGGTCCATCCGCAGGACGCCGTAACCGATGTCGCGGTCCTTGTCGAGGATGTTGGTGTAGGTGTGGTGCAGGTAGTTGTGCGAGTGCCGCCAGTTCTCGGCGGGCGCGACGTTGTCCCATTCGAACTTCTGCGAACTCAGCGCCGGGTCACGCGTCCAGTCGTACTGGCCGTGCATGACGTTGTGCCCGATCTCCATATTGTCGAGGATCTTCGACACCGAAAGCGCGGCGACGCCGGCGATCCACGCGGGCGGGAAGAAGCCCGCGAACAGCAGCCCGCGGCCGGTGATCTCCAGCGCGCGCTGGGTCTTGATGACGTTGTGGATGTAGTCGACGTCTTCCTTGCCGAGGTCGGCCACGATCCGTTGGCGTAGCTCGTCGAGCTCGCGACCGAATTCGTCGATCTGGGCGGGGGTGAGGCGGTCCTGTAAACCGGTCATCTCGGGTCTCCTTCAGGCAGTAGTGGTCAGCCGGCGATCTCGACGTCCCCGACCGGGACGGAGATGCAGAGCTGGATTTCGACGTTCTCGTCGTCGGAGAGCTCGCCGGACTTGGCATTGCGCACACAGCCGGACGTCTTGACCTTCGTGCACGAGAAGCAGATGCCCATCCGGCAGCCGTGCTCCGGTGACAGGCCCGCGTCCTCGGCCTGTTCCAGCAGCGGCTTGCCGGAGTTCGCGAACTCCTTGCCGCTGTGCGCGAAGCGGATCTGACCCTTCGCGTCCTCGGCATTGAACCTCAGTGCGGGCGGGGTGAACTCTTCAGTGTGCAATTGTGCACTCAAGCCCTCGGCGCCGAGCACCTCGCGTACGGAGTCCATCAACGGCTTCGGTCCACACAGGTACGTCTGCGCGTCGCGGTAGGCCGGCGCTGCCGACTTCAGGTGCTTCGCGGAGAAGAACCCGTGCAGGTCGGCGCCCTTTTTTGCCAGCGTGTAGGCGAGTACGACGCGGACGTTCGGGTGCTGCGCCGAAAGTTGCGCCATTTCCTCGCGGTAAAGGACGTCGTCGGCCGTGTTCGCGTAGTGCAGGAACACGATTTCGCCGCGGTGTCCTTCGTCGGCCAGTGTGCGCAGCATCGAGAGCACGGGCGTGATCCCGCTGCCACCGCTGATCAGCAGTGTGCGCTCGGCGCGGTCGTCCGGCATCGTGAAGCCACCGTCCGGTTGGGACAGTCCCAGCACCATGCCAGGCTCGGCATTTTCGTGCAGGTACCGCGAAACCAGGCCTTGTGGGTCGGCCTTGACGGTGAGTTCGAGCCGGCCGTCGCGGGTGTGCTGCGAGCAGGACGGCGAGTAGCAGCGGGTGCGGCGAACCCCGTTGATGTCAACGGAAACACGCACGTACTGGCCCGCGGTGAAACCCCGCCACGCGCGGCTGGGGCGGAGGGTCAGCGTCACCGTGTCCGCGGTCTGGTGGCGGACACCGGTCACCACACCGCGGATCTCGCGGCGGACCAGCATCGGGTTGACGAGTTCCAGATAGCGGTCCATGCCGTGCGGGGTGAGCAGGGCTTCGGCCAGGGAGGCGAGCCTCCGGGTCCGGCCGGCTACGAGCGCTGTCATCACACCTCCAGTTCCAGTGAACGGATGTACACTGAACAGTGGAATGCATCAGCCGGGAACTGTCAACCGGAAGGCGAGGTGATGTGACGTGGGTGATAGCGGCGGCACCCGTACGCTGTCCGATGTGACCGTGGAGCCCGTGAGCCGCCAGGAGCGCAAGCAGCGCACGCGGCAGGCGTTGCTCGACGCCGCGTTGGAGCTGCTCGCCGACCGGGGTTTCGCGAACCTCAGCCTGCGCGAGGTGGCGAAGGGCGCCGGCATCGTCCCGACGGCGTTCTACCGGCACTTCGCCTCGATGGACGAACTGGGTGTCGCGCTGGTCGAGGAGTCCATGCGCACGCTGCGTGGCATGATCCGCGCCGCCCGGAGTGATTCGAAGGCCTACACGCACCTCATTCGCGCGTCGGTGCGGACGCTGCACGAGCACGTCCGCGCGCACGAGGACCACTTCCGGTTCCTGACCAGGGAACGCTACAGCGGTACCGGCCCGGTCCAGCGGGCCATCGGCGCGGAACTCAAGCTGTTCTCCACTGACCTCGCGATCGACCTCGCGCGCTTCGAGCAACTGCGCGAGTGGAGTACCGAGGACCTGCGCATGATGGCGGACCTCATCGTGAACGCCATGCTCTCGACCGTCCTCGAGCTGCTGGACGCTCGTCCGCGCGACGCCGAGACCGACGAAACCCTCATCCGTACCGCGGAAAAGCGCCTGCGGTTGATCTTTGTCGGCGTTCCGGCTTGGCGCAGTAAATAAGCGCCACTGAATCGATCCACTGATCGTTTCCGTAAGACGAAACCGCAATATCGAAATGTGGAACCTGCGCCACTTTTGTCTGGGGTTCTCAGACTGGCGCGTGGTACAACCTTCGGTGATCGAGAGAGCACGCTTTCCCTCTTTACCGAGGAGGTTGCGCAGTGGCCGATACCGACCCGTTGACGGTGGGCGTCGTTCGAGAATCCAGGCCAGGCGAACGCCGGGTTGCGTTGGTACCGAAGCTCATCGAGCGGCTGGTGAAACGCGGCCTGCGGGTTATTGTCGAGCCGGGCGCGGGCGCTCAGGCCCATCTGTCGGACGACGTGTTCGAGGCGGCCGGCGCGAAGCTCGGTGAAGCGTGGGACGCCGACGCCGTGCTCAAGGTCGCGCCGCCGACACCCGACGAAGTCGCGAGACTCAAACCGGGCACGTTGCTCATCGGTTTCCTCAACCCTCGTTCCGATCCGGACGGCCTCGCCGCGCTGGAAAAGGCCGGGCTGATCGCGTTCGCCGTCGAATCCATTCCGCGGATCTCTCGCGCTCAAGCGATGGACGCGTTGTCCTCGCAGAGCAGCGTCGCGGGATATAAGGCAGTGTTGCTCGCGGCCGAGCGGCTCACCCGGTTCTTCCCCATGCTCACCACCGCTGCCGGCACCGTTCCCCCGGCGAAGGTGCTGGTGCTCGGAGCCGGGGTCGCCGGCCTGCAGGCGCTGGCGACCGCGAAGCGGCTCGGCGCGCAGACCACCGGTTACGACGTCCGCCCCGAGGTCGGGGAGCAGGTGCGCTCGATCGGCGCGAAGTTCCTGGACCTCGGCATCGAGGCGTCCGGTGAAGGCGGGTACGCCCGAGAGCTCACCGATGACGAACGCGCCGAGCAGCAACGGCGGCTGACCGAGGCGATCACGCGGTTCGACGTCGTGATTACCACCGCGCTGGTCCCCGGCCGCAAGGCGCCGACGCTGGTCACGGCCGACGCCGTTCGCGGGATGCCCGCGGGCAGTGTCGTGGTCGACCTCGCCGGCGAGTCCGGCGGCAACTGCGAGCTGACCAAACCGGGCGAGGAGGTCGTCGAATACGACGTCACCATCTGCTCCCCGCTCAACCTGGCCGCCGAAATGCCCGCACACGCCAGCGAGCTCTACGCCCGCAACATCACCGAATTACTGGAGCTGCTGGTGGACGGCGAAGGAAAGCTGGCACTGGACTTCTCCGACGAGATCGTCGCCGGGGCGTGTGTGGCCGGCCGCGAGAGGAGCGCCGAGTAATGCTGGTGCAGAGCTTGGCGATCCTCGTGCTCGCCGGATTCGTCGGATTCACCGTCATTTCGAAGGTCCCCAACACCCTGCACACCCCGCTGATGTCCGGAACGAACGCCATCCACGGCATCGTGCTGCTCGGCGGGCTGATCGTGCTCGGCCTGGGCGCGGACGGGGTGCTGAACAAGATCCTGCTGGTGATCGCGATCGCTTTCGGCACGATCAACGTCGTCGGCGGGTTCCTGGTCACCGACCGGATGCTGGCCATGTTCAAGCAGCGCAAGCCGGAAGTCACGCCGGTCGACAAGGACGGTGCCGACTCATGACCAGTTTCATCGCCGTTCTCTACATCATCGCGTTCGCCCTGTTCATCTACGGCCTGATGGGGCTGACCGGTCCGCGCACCGCGGTCCGGGGCAACCTGATCGCCGCGGTCGGCATGGGCATCGCGGTGGTCGCGACCTTGCTGACCCCGGGCATGAGCAACTGGCTGCTCATCGCACTGGGCGTGGCGATCGGCGCCGCGGTCGGTGTACCGGCCGCGCGCAAGGTCAAGATGACCGCGATGCCGCAGATGGTCGCGTTGTTCAACGGCGTCGGCGGTGGTGCTGTCGCGCTCATCGCGTGGGTCGAATTCCGGACCTCGGACGGTTATGCAAACGAGCCGAAGTACGTCGCGATCGCTTCCCTGTTCGCCGCGATCATCGGCTCGATCTCGTTCTGGGGCTCGAATATCGCGTTCGGCAAGCTTCAGGAGCTCATCTCCGGCCGCCCGATCAGCCTGGGCGCGCTGCAGAAACCGCTCAACGCCGTCCTCCTGCTCATCGCGATCGCGTGTGCGGTGGCGATCGGTTTCGGCGCGGACTCGCAGCTCCTGATCATCGGGCTCCTGGTGGCGGCGGCGATCCTCGGAATGACGGCGGTGCTGCCGATCGGCGGCGCGGACATGCCGGTCGTCATCTCGCTGCTCAACGCGCTCACCGGGTTGTCCGCGGCGGCGATGGGGCTGGCGCTGGAGAACAACGCGCTCATCGTGGCCGGCATGATCGTCGGCGCGTCGGGCTCGATCCTGACCAACCTGATGGCCAAGGCGATGAACCGGTCCATCCCGGCGATCGTGGCCGGCGGGTTCGGCGGCGGCTCGGCGGTGTCGGGCCCGAAGTCCGCCGAGGACAGGCCGATCCAGAGCACCAGCGCGGCCGACACCGCGATCCAGATGGCGTACGCGAGCAAGGTCGTGGTCGTGCCCGGGTACGGCATGGCCGTTGCGCAGGCTCAGCACGTGGTCCGGGAAATGGCCAAGCTGCTGGAGTCCAAGGGCATCGACGTCGCCTACGCGATCCACCCGGTGGCCGGCCGGATGCCCGGGCACATGAACGTTCTGCTCGCCGAGGCCGACGTGCCGTACGAGCAGCTCAAGGAGATGGACGAGATCAACTCCGAGTTCGCGCAGACCGACGTGGCACTGGTCATTGGCGCGAACGACGTCACCAACCCGGCGGCGGAGACCGACCCGGGTTCGCCGATCTACGGGATGCCGATCCTCAAGGTGAACCACAGCCGGTCGGTGATCGTGCTCAAGCGGTCGATGAGCTCGGGCTTCGCCGGGATCGACAACGACCTGTTCTACGATCCGAAGACCAGCATGCTGTTCGGGGACGCGAAGTCCTCGGTCGGCTCGATCGTGGAGGAGCTCAAAGCGCTATGACGCGCATCAGCCGGATCCTCGGCGAGTCCGAGGATCCGGCTGAAAACCTGGCGCTCGACGAAGCGCTGCTGCGGGCCGAGCCCGATCGGCCGGTGGTGTGGTTGTGGCGCAACCCGGCCTGTGTCGTCGTCGGACGCGGCCAGCGGATCGCGCGCGAAGTCCGTGAGGACGCCTGCGTCCGCGACGGCATCCCGGTGCTGCGCCGGGCCAGTGGCGGTGGCACGGTGTTCCACGACCCCGGCAACCTCAACGTCAGTCTCATTTTGCCCGGCCCCGCGCCCCGGCCGCTCGAAGCTATCGGAGAGCTGATGAGCGCCGCCGTCGCCAAGCTCGGGCTACCGCCGCGGCTCGGTGAGCGCGGCCTGTTCATCGGGCAGGCGAAACTGTGCGGGTTCGCGGTGTTCCGTACCAGGACTGGTCTGCTTGCCCATTCGACGTTGCTCATCGGCACTCCGGCCGAGCGCGTCGGCGCGTACCTGACCTCGGCGCCGGCCGACCCCAAGCCACTCGACTCCCACCGCAGCCCGGTCGCCTCGCTGGCCGATCACGGTGTGCGCGCCGGCGTCGAGGAGGTCTCCGAAGCGGTGCTGAGCGCCGCGGCCGGCTTGTTCGGGGACCTCGAAACGAGGCCACCCGACTCGACCGAAGAGGACTGGCGGCGGAAACTGCTCGAATCCCGTTACCGGTACCCGGCCTGGCACACCGACGGCCGCCAGCGATAGCCGTATTACTGCGCCGCGGAGAAGGTGACCGGGGGAGCCTTGCGCACGGCGCGGCGGGTGGGTTTTTCCGGGGCGGCCTTGAGCGGCAGGGTTTTGGCTGGTGCGACGGTTTTCGGAGCCTGCTTGGCCGGCGCGGCCTTGGTCGCGGCCGCCTTCTTCGGCGCGGCTTTCACCGGAGCGGCCTTAACCGGGGCGGTCGCTTTCGCGGCGCGCGGCTTGGTGAGCGGCGCGGCCGCGATCTCCTTGACAGCGGTGGCTTTCTGGCCGGTCGCGCGCTTCGGGGCCGGTTCGGCCTTGGCTCGCGGCGTCTTTGCCCTGGCGGACTTGGGCTGGGCGATGATGCGCGGCGCGCGCTTGCGTCCACCGGTGCGGCGGCCGTGGGAGACAAAGGGATCGAGGATTTCCCGGAGCTCGGCGGCGTTCTCGGTCGACAGGTCGATGTCGTAGTCGACGCCGTAGAGCGAGAAAGCGATGGTCTCTCCGGCGGGCTCGCCGGTGATGTCGTCCAACAAGTGCACAGCCGTGTTCTGGGCCACGAAAACTCCCCGTACTCGCTCGATGTCCAATGCGCGACCGGTACGGCGGCTTCTCATGTGCGCTGCCGCCGACTCGTCCGGGTCGGAAGTGAGGATACCTTTGGGTTGCGCGCAGGCTCCCGCTGGTGTGCGCTGGTGCCATGGCCGGAGAAACTTTTGATGTAGTGGTGATCGGCGCGGGTCCGGTCGGCGAGGTCGCGGCGGAACGCGCGGTGCGGGGCGGGCTGTCCGTGGCCCTTGTCGAGCACGAGCGGTTCGGCGGCGAATGCTCGTATTGGGCCTGCATCCCCAGTAAGGCCTTGCTGCGCCCGGGAAGCCTGCTGGCCGCGGCCAAGCGGGTCCCCGGGGTGCCGGTGGGGGACCGGATCGACCCGGAGGCGGTGTTCGCCCGCCGCGACTGGTTCACGTCCAAAGGGGACGACAAGGGCCAGTACGACTGGGCGACTGGCGCGGGTATCGAGCCGATGCGGGGACACGCCCGCATCACCGGCGAGCGCGAGGTCACCCTCGAAGGCGGCCGGGTCCTGACCGCCCGGCGGGCCGTGGTCGTGTGCACCGGCAGCGTGCCGAGTGTGCCGCCGATCCCGGGCATCGGCGACGTGCCGGTCTGGGGCTCGCGGGAGGCGACTTCGGCGAGTGAGGTGCCCGCGCGGCTCGGGGTGCTCGGCGGCGGGGTCGTCGGGGTGGAGATGGCCCAGGCTTATGCCAAGCTCGGCGCCGAGGTCCACTTGGTGATCACCGGCGACCGCCCGCTGCCGAAGCTGCCCGAATTCGCCGGAGATGCCGTCCTAGCCGGGCTGTGTGCCGACGGGGTCACCGTGCACACTAGGTCCGGGCTGGACCGGGTATCCGAAGTGGACGGTTCCGCCCGGCTCGAACTCAAGGGCGGCAAGACGGTCGACGTAGACAAGCTGCTTCTCGCCACCGGACGCCGGCCGGCGACGGCTGACGTCGGCCTGGACACGATCGGGCTTCAGGCCGGCGACCGGCTGACCGTCGACGACGTAGGCCGGGTGGCCGGTGTGGACGGTGGCTGGCTGTTCGCCGCCGGCGACGTCACCGGGCGCGCACCGGTTACCCACCAAGGGAAGTACGCGGCCCGCGCGGTCGGGGACGCGATCGCCGCCGAGGCGCGAGGTGACCAGGTCGACGGCGCGGCGTGGAGCCCGTACACCGCGACGGCCGATCGCCACGCCGTGCCACAGGTGGTGTTCACCGATCCCGAGGTCGCTTCGGTCGGCCTCGCCGGAGCTGTCGACGGCCAACCGCACCGCGTGGTCGATATCGACATCGCGGTCGCGGGTTCTTCGCTGCACGCCGACGGTTACCAGGGCAAGGCCCGAATCGTCGTCGACACCGAACGCGAAGTGCTGGTGGGAGCCACCTTCGCCGGTCAGGATGTTGCGGAGCTGCTCCACGCGGCCACCATCGCGATCGTCGGCGAAGTCCCGCTGGGACGGCTCTGGCACGCCGTGCCCGCCTTCCCCACGATGAGCGAGGTGTGGCTCCGGCTGCTCGAGGCGTACGGCCTGTAGCGCGCAGCTTTCGGCTACGCGGTGAGCTGGAGGTCCAGCGCTGCCTTCGCGGCGCGGACGAGCGCGGGGTCGTCCGGGGTCGACAGGCCCGGGTACCACGCGACCTCGACCAGGCGGACGGCGTTGCCGCTCAGCGAGCTGGCGTACGCGGCGCCGTCGAACTGGGGCGTGCCGCGCGGCCACTTGCCCGTTTCGCTCCCGACGTCGATGATCCCGCCGCCGCCGGGAGTGTCCGCGACGGCTCGGAAGTCGGTGGCCACCTTGGCATCGGTGAACGTGATGACGGCGACCGTCGCGGCGGCCGGCCTGCCGTCGACCAGTGCGGCGAAACTGCCGCGCGTGACCTCCGCGCAGCTCGTCCGCTGCAGGCTCGCCTGGACGTCGCCGAAACCGTGCGACGCGCACTTCTGGTCCGCGCTCGAGGCCTGAAGGGTGAACTGCGTGCCCTCGACCGGATGGCTGCTCGGCGTCGGGGCAGCGCTAGAGGCCGGCGCGGGCTTGGCGGTCGCTCCGGCCGTGGGGCTCTTGTCGCCACCGCTACTGGCCACCACCACGGCGGCCACCAGGAGCACGACGAGCAGTCCGATGGCCCCGATCGGCAGCCAGCGGACCACGGGCGAACGCCGAGGGCGCGTGGGCGGGGCAGTCGGGGCGGGGGCGGGGGCGGGTACCGGGGCCCGGGGCGGCGGTGGAGCGGCTTGCGGGGGTACGGAGTGCGACATCGGCGGCGGTATCGGCGGCGGGGGTGCCATCGGCACCTGGCGCGGGGCAGGCGTCTGCGGTGCCGGCGGTGCTACTGGGGGAGCGGCGGGCGGTGCCACGGGCCCCGGGGGCGCGACCGGCGCGGGTGCCGGCGCGGCGGTGACGGGCGGAGCGGCCGGCGCCATGGTGGCCGTCGCCGTGGCACGTCCGGGGTGCTCGGCGGGGATCGTCGGCGCGAACGTGGCGAGGGCGCTCTCCTCGGCCACCGGGAGCACTTCCGGCGGGCTCGGGCTGAACCCCTCGGCCAGCAGCACGTCATCCGCCAGTTCCGGCATGTTCGGCGCCAGCAGCCGCAGTACGTTCCTGGCCTGGCGCACCGACCGCTGGTTCGGTGACGTCGCCAGTGAAGTGGTGGCGCCCAGCATGCTCGTCGGGGTCGGGTACACGACCCGGACGTTGCCGGTGAGGTCGGCTGGCGGCTGGTCGATGGTGTCGACGAACGGGCCCACCGCGACCACTGTCCCGACCTGCTCGCCGGCTTCCGCTTCGCGCACGTACGCGGCGACGGCGTCAGCGAGGGCGAGGGCGCCGGTCGCGGGGTTGACGGTCTCGTCGGCGTGGACGAGCGGCCAGCCGTCGGTCTTCCACTGCCCGTGCAGTGGGGCTTCCAGCAGCATCGACGGATCGGGCAGGTCGACGCCGATCACGACGAGGACACCGCGGGGCAGGACCACCGCGGCGTCGATGACCCGGTCGTCGCCGAAGGGCCTGGCCCCGATCAGCGCGATCCCGCCGATGACGTTGCCGCCCCTGCCGAGCGAAGCCAGTGCCGCGCGGATGTCCTCGGCCACCCTCGACGGCTGTTGACCCAGTCGTACGAGTCGCACCCCGCTGCCCTCCCCTGCTTGTTTCTGCTGTCAGGCGCCTTGAGGCTAGCGCGCGGCCCTGGTCCCGCCGCGGAGGACAGCCTCCCCTGACCGGGTGACCATCAGTGGGATGAGTATCTCCGCCGCCTGGTTCTCCACGTGACCAAGGTCACTGGCCGATGGCGGCCTGGTGGCAACGTACACACGACTGAAGCGTCTATCTGGCCATGATGGTTACGCTCGGTGCGCGTTCGAGGCGTAAGAGTGAGAGGTGGGCGTGCAGATGACGTACGGCGTATGCACGGTCACATTCACTGATTCTTCACTGAGACTTATGGGGTTCGTGTGGCCAAAGTGCATGGTTCGGGTGCACACTGTGCTGACCGCGTCCCGGACGCGCCACGAATGCAGCAACCGAAACTCGCGAGGTCGTAGGGGAAGACGCCCCTCGTCGAGTAGCGGAGGTCAGCAGTGAGCACCCGTGGCAACACCCGTGGCATGGTGTACGTCCACTCGTCGCCGTCTGCGGTATGTCCGCACGTCGAGTGGGCTATTTCGGGCACCCTAGGTGGCCGGACGGACCTGAAATGGACGGCGCAGCCGGCCAATCCGGGTCAGTTACGAGCAGAATGCGGCTGGAGCGCGCCCGCGGGCACCGGCGGCAAACTCGCTTGTGCGCTGAAGGCTTGGCCGATGCTGCGCTTCGAGGTCACCGAAGAGCCCAGCGCCGGTGTCGACGGCGAACGTTACTGCTTCGCGCCCGGACTCGGCCTCTGGCACGGCCGGACCAGCGCCAACGGTGACCTTGTCGTGGGCGAGGACCACCTGCGCGCACTGGTCGGCACAAGCCGTGCCGGTGAACAGGTCGCGCACCGACTGGACGAGCTCCTCGGGGCGAATTGGGACGAAGCACTGGAGCCGTTCCGGCACGCCGGCGACGGAGCACCGGTGACCTGGCTGCACCAAGTCGGGTAGCGGCTAGCCTCTACGGGTGACGTCCGCTTCGCCCGCACCTGTCCGGCAACGGTGGCTGATCCCCGCCCTGATCGTCGTGCTCTCACTGACGATCGGCGGGGGCCTGCTCGCCCGAGAGGTGTACAAGCAGCCCCCTGCCGACCAGCCCGCTGGAGTTGTCGCCGCCGCGCCCACGTCGAGCTCCCTGTCGGCGGCCGAGGAACCAGGCCCGTCCACGGTGTTGCTCACCCCGGACGCGGCCGACCATCCGCAGGGCGCCGCGCTGCGCGCGATGTTCCAGGCCTACTTCGACTCGATCAACCAGCGCGAGTACGCCCTGTGGACCACCACCGTGACCGTCAAGCGCCGTCAGCAGAAGACCGAGCAGGACTGGCGCAAGGGCAACCAGTCCACCAGGGACGGCAGTATCACGATCTACCGCATCGAGACCGCGCCCGACGACACTCTGCGCGTGCTGCTGGGGTTCACCAGCACGCAGAACCCTGAGGACGCCCCCGCGGAGCTGAAGGCCTCCTGCATCCGCTGGCGGCCGGTGTGGTCGGTGGTGCCGGAGAACAACGCCTGGAAACTCGACGTGGCCGGCACGGGGAACACCCTCGAAAAGGACGCCTGCTAGCCCGCCCGCTGCTGAGCGTGCGCAAGCAGGGCACTTTGCGCTTTGGTGGGGTGTCTTAGTTTCTAAGAGACCGCAACTCGACGGCGAGTTGCGATGGGTACGGCCCCCGCCCGGCCACCCGCATGCGCAACGACACAAGAGGCTGGAAAACCCTCAAGGCCACTTGAGGTGCGGTCAACGCACCTGAAGTGGCCTTGAGGGAGCCTTGGTGGAAAAGCCTTACGCGGCGGTGAAGAGCAGCGCGGTGTTATGGCCGCCGAAGCCGAACGAGTTGCTCAGCGCGGCGGTCAGTTCGACCTTGCGCGGCTCCCCGGCGACCACGTCGAGCTGGACCTTCGGATCGAGGTTGTCCAGGTTCAGCGTGGCCGGGACGAGGCCGTGGTAGATCGCCAGGATGGTGGCGATGCCCTCGACCGCGCCCGCGCCGCCCACGAGGTGGCCGAGCGCGCCCTTCGGCGCGGTGACCACGGTGTGGTCGCCGATCGCGGTATGGATGGCCGCTGCCTCACCGATGTCGCCGACCACCGTGGAGGTGGCGTGCGCGTTGACGTGGCCGATGTCCGAGGCGGATAGGCCGGCCATCTTGATGGCCGCCCGCATCGCGGCGATCTGGCCGATGCCCTCGGGGTGGTTACCGGTGATGTGGTAACCGTCCGAGGTGATGCCGAACCCGGCCAGTTTCGCGTAAACCCTGGCGCCACGGGCCTTTGCGAGGTCCGCGCGTTCGAGCACTACGACGCCGGAGCCCTCGCCGAGTACGAAACCGTCCCGGTTGGAGTCGAACGGCCGCGACGCGTGCGTCGGGTCGTCGTTGCGCGTGGACACCGTCCGGGCCTGGGCGAAACCGGCCAGGGTGATCGGGTGGATGCAGGCTTCCGCACCACCGGCGACCACGACGTCGGCCCGCCCGGAACGGATCATTTCGTAGCCCGTCGCTATGCCTTCGGCACCGGAGGCACAAGCCGACGCCGGCGAATGCACGCCGGCCCTAGCCTTGAGCTCGATACCGACATGCGCGGCCGGGCCGTTCGGCATCAGCATCGGGACGGTCAGCGGCGACACCTTGCGGATGCCGTACTCCTGCAGCAGACCGAACTGATTGATCAGGGTGACCGGCCCGCCGACACCGGTGCCGATGGCCACCCCCAGACGCTCGGGCTCCACGTCCTGGTGGTCGTCATCGGGGATGGTGAACCCCGCGTCGGCCCACGCCTGACGCGCGGCGATGACGGCCACCTGCTCGCAACGGTCCAGCCTTCGTGCCTGCACCCGGGGAAGCACCTCGGCGGGATCTTCCGCGAGCTGTGCCGCGATCTTGACCGGCAGGTCGAACTTGTCGGCCCACTCGGCGACGAGCGGACCGATCCCGCTCTTCCCGGCCAGCAGACCGTCCCAGGTGGACGCGACGTCTCCGCCAAGAGGCGTGGTGGCGCCCATCCCGGTGATCACGACGTCGATGTTGCTCATGGAATCTCCCAAGGTCGGCGCCTCTGGTGTGTTACTTGAGGTTCGCGGAGACGTAAGTGACGGCGTCCCCGACGGTCTTGAGGTTGGCGAGCTCGTCGTCCGGGATCTTCACGCCGAACTTGTCCTCGGCCTGGACAGCGATCTCCACCATGGACAGCGAGTCGATGTCGAGGTCGTCCACGAAGGACTTCTCGGCGGTGACGTCGTCCTGCGCCACACCGGCGACCTCTTCGACGATCTCGGCGAGGCCGGCGAGGATCTCTGCGTTGTCTGCCACTGGGATGTTCCCTTCTAGATGTTCTTCGGTACTCCCCGCGGGCATAGGACCCGCGGGGGAAGTGCTACGGGCAGATGAAGGCTTGCCCGGCGTAGGAGAGGCCCGCGCCGAAACCGACGGCCAGTACGACGTCACCGGACTTGGCCGTGCCCGCCTGGCGCATGTGGTCCAGCGCGAGCGGGATCGATGCCGAGGAGGTGTTGCCGGAGTACCGGATGTCGTCGGCGACCACCATGTCTTCGCGAGCACCCTTGGCGCGAAGCTTCTTCGCGATGGCCTCGACGATACGCAGGTTGGCCTGGTGCGGGATCAGCACGTCCACATCGGACGGTTCGAGCCCGGCGAGCTCGAGGGCGCGCAGCGCGATCGGCGCGATCTGGGTGGTCGCCCAGCGGAAGACCGACTGGCCCTCCTGATAGATGTACTTGTGGTCGCGCATGTAGATGCTGTCCACCAGGTCGCCGGCGCTGCCCCAGGTGACCGGGCCGATGCCCGGCGTGTCGGAGGCGCCGACCAGTGCCGCGCCCGCGCCGTCGGCGAAGATGATCGCGTTCCCCCGGTCGGTGGGGTCGACCGAGTCGGTGAGCTTCTCCGCGCCGATGACCAGCACCTTGCCCGCGCTGCCGGCCCGGATGAGGTCGGAGGCGACCCCGAGGCCGTAGCAGAAGCCGGCGCAGGCGGCGTTGAGGTCGAACGCGCCGGGGGCGGTGATCCCGATCCGGTCGGCGACCTGGGCCGCGGCGTTGGGGATCCCCGAGGGCATCGTGCAGTTCGGCACGATCACGGTGTCCACTTCGGACGGGTCGACGCCGGCGTCGGCGAGTGCGTTCGCGCCGGCCTTGACGGCCATGTCGACGAGCAGCTCGTCCTTCGCCGCGAAGCGCCGCTCGATGATGCCGACGCGGTCACGGATCCACTTGTCGTTGGTGTCCATGGTCTCGGACAGCTCGTCGTTGGTGACGATCCGCTCGGGCTGGTAGCTGCCCACGCCGAGGATGCGGGTCGAGCTGGGTCCTTGCAGCTGCTGCAAGACGGGTCGGTCCTGGCTCATTCAGCGTCCTCCTGGGCCTCGAGCTTCGCCAGCTCCGCCGGCGTCTTCAAGGCTATCGTCGTGGTCACAATGCCCTTGAGCTGGCGCTTGATAAGCCCGGTCAGCGTGCCGGCAGGGGGCAGCTCGACCGTGCCGGTGACCCCGAGCGACGCCAGCCCGTCCATTGTCAGGTCCCAGCGCACCGGGCTGGTGACCTGGGTGAGCAGCCGCTCGAGGTACTCGGCGCCGCTGGTGACCACCGTGCCGTCCGCATTGGACAGGAGGGGCCGGGTCGGGTCGGCCGGGGTGATGTCCTTGGCGTAGGCGCGCAGGGCGTCCTCCGCCGGGGCCATGTAAGAGGTGTGAAACGCGCCGGCCACCTTGAGCGCGCGAACCTTGGTGCCCTCCAGCGGGTCCGCGACGATCCTGGCGATCGCGTCGGCCGCCCCGGAGGCGACGATCTGCCCCGCGCCGTTCCGGTTCGCCGCGGCCAGGCCGTGGTCGGCCAGCCAAGCGACGATCTGTTCGGGGTCGCCCAGCATGATCGCGGCCATGCTGGTGGGTTCGAGCGCGCAGGCCTTCGCCATTTCCGCGCCGCGCACCGCGGCGAGCGCGACAGCGTCCTCGGGGGACAGCACGCCGGCGATCGCCGCCGCCGTCAGCTCACCGACCGAGTGGCCCGCGACGGGCGAGTCGGACGGCACCGAGGCGATCTTCGCGACCCGATCGTAGGCGAGCAGCGAAAGCGCGACGATCAGCGGCTGCGTGTTGGCGGTGTCCTGGATCTCCTCCGCGTCGGCTTCCGTGCCGAGCCGCAGCAGGTCGAGTCCGGTCCGCTCCGACCAGCGCGCCACGGTCTCGCGGGCGCCGGCGAGTTCGAGCCACGGCGTCAGCATGCCGGGTGCTTGGGACCCCTGTCCTGGGGCGAGTACTGCAGTCACCCCCCTAGACAACACGTCCGGGCTCGGGGTCGTGATGCCGCCACTCACCAAGTCGGACGGGCGAACTTGTAGGAACCCTCCAAATACGTCCAGAAGATGAGGCCCGGTAACCCAGATGCCTTGTCGGGTTCAAGCATATTTCGCAGTGAACTCGGTCACCCTGTGTACGGTGCCGGTGGCGCCGGTCACTTCGGTGACCTGGTCACCAGATACCGCGGGCCCTGGCCAGTCGTCCGACGGTCAGCGCGATCCGCAGGACGAGTGCGTCACGGGGGTCGGCGGCGTGCCGCCCGGTCAGATCGGCGGCCTTGCGCAGGCGGTAGCGAACGGTGTTGGGGTGCACGAAAAGCGCCCTGGCGCAGGTTTCCAGCACGCCCCCGTTCTCGAGGTAGGTCTCGACGGTTTCCAGCAGGGTGGAACCGGCGTCCTCCAACGGTTTCGCGATCTCCTCGATCAGCAGCCGTTCGGCTTCGGCGTCGCCGGCGAGCGCGCGTTCCGGGAGCAGGTCGCGTGAGCGCGCCGGACGAGGCGCGGCGGGCCAGCCGGTGACCGCGCGCAGCCCGGACAGCGCTTCCGTGGCGCTGTAGTGCGCTTCGGCGAGGGTCGGCACGGTCGGGCCGGCGACGACCGGGCCCGGCGCGAACGCCTCGGACATCTTCGCCAGGATCTCGCGTTCCTTCACTCCGCCGTCGGTCGCGCCGCCGACGACCACCACCAGCCGGGAGCCCTGAACCGACAGCAGCACCGGCCTGCCGACCCGCGCCGCACGGCTGCGCACCTCGAACACCACGGTCGGGGGATCTTCCGAGAGTGGATTGCCGACCAGCGCGGTCGCCTGCGCGGTCGGGTCCCAGCCGAGCGCGGCCGCCCGGGAGAGGACGGACTCCTCGGCGTCACCACGGACGATGCCGTCGACGACGAGTGCTTCGAGCCGGGCGTCCCACGCGCCACGGGCCTCGGCCGCCGCCGCGTACGAATTGGCGGTCGCGAAGGCGATTTCCCTGCCGTAGCGGAGGATTCCCTCGATCAGCGCCGCGCGCTCCAGCTCGCTCGCGGCGAACTCGGGAAGGTGCTCCTCGAACACCTCGATCGCCAGCCGTACCAGCGCGACGGCCTGCCGCAGGCTGATCCACCTCGACAGGTCGGTCGGCGCGCCGCGGAAGGCCTCGGTGGTCAGGTTCAGCGCCTCCTGTGAATCGCGAAGCCAGTCGACGAATCCGGCGGCGCCTGTCTGGGTGATCAGCAGTACGGTCGCGCGCTGGTCCGCGGGTAGCCTGCCGAACCAGCTCAGCCGCTCCTCGGCCGCGGCCACGCTGGCGGAGGCCAAACGGCCCGTGGCGCCTTCGAGTCGTCGCAAGGTCTTGGCCGACAGGCCGTGGTGTTTGGGGGCTCTTCGCCGGGGGATTGCCTCTGCCATGGTGCGGAGATACTACGTCGGCACCGCCATCTGCCTCTGGTCGAGCACGGGACGCTTGGCTATCATAGTGATATCACTTTATTCGGCGGCGGGTCACCTGCCGGCTGGGAGCGGGGGAGGGGGCTTATGCGGGACAGGCGGTTGGAGATCGACGCGATCTCCAAACGGTACGGCGACGTCGTCGCCCTGCGGGAGATGACTTTCGAGGTCCGGGCTGGTGAGCTCTTCGGGTTCGTCGGGAGCAACGGCGCGGGCAAGACCACCACGATGCGCATCGCGCTCGGTGTGCTGTCGAGCGATTCGGGCGAGGTCCGCTGGGACGGCGAGAAGATCACCCTCGAGACGCGCCGGCACATCGGGTACATGCCCGAGGAACGTGGCCTCTATCCGAAGATGAAGGTCATCGACCAGCTGGTGTACCTGGCCAGGTTGCACGGGATGTCGACCAAGGCCGCGATGCAGTCCGCGACGGACTGGACAGAGCGTCTCGGGGTGGCCGCGCGGCGTGACGACGAGGTGCAGAAGCTCAGCCTGGGCAACCAGCAGCGGGTCCAGCTGGCGGCCGCACTGGTGCACAACCCGAGCATCCTGGTACTCGACGAGCCGTTCTCCGGCCTCGACCCGGTCGCGGTCGACGTGATGAGCCAGGTGCTGCGGGAGAAGGCGGACGAAGGCGTGCCGGTGGTGTTCTCGAGCCACCAGCTCGAGCTGGTGGAGCGGCTGTGCGACCGGGTCGGCATCGTCCGGGCCGGGCACATGGTCGAATCCGGCACCGTCGACGAGCTGCGGGCCGGCGGCGCCGTCCGGCTCATCGTCCACGCACCTAAGGCGCAGCCCGGCTGGGCCGACGCGCTCGCCGGAGTCACCGTACGCAGCCACGACGGGGAGAAGACGGAGCTGGAGCTCGAAACCGGTGTGGACGACCAAACCGTACTGAGAGCTGCCCTCGAAACCGGGCCAGTGCACGAGTTCGCGCACCGGCTGCCCACACTGGCCGAACTGTTCCGCAGTGTGGTCACCGTCGACACCCAGGAGGCGGCATGAACACGCCCGTTCCCGACGTCCGGATGAGCCCCGTGTCCACCATCGGGCTGGTCGCTTCGCGCGAGCTGAGCACCCGGTTGCGGTCCAAGGCCTACCTGGTCAGCACGGCGGCGATCCTGCTGCTGATGATCGCGGCCGTCGTGGTCCTGAAACTGACCAGCGGGAGCGGTGGGGTCGACGAGACCGTCGGTTACACGTCGCAGACAGCGTCCCTGGCGGCTCCGCTGCAGGCCAGCGGCAACGCGATCGGCAAGACGATCGCCGTCACCGAGGTCGCCTCGGACCAGGCAGGCCGGGACAAGGTGTCCGCCGGTTCGCTAGACGCCCTGCTCGTCGCCGGGCCCGGCGCGGTCAACGTGGTCGTGAAGAAGGATCTCGACGGCGGGCTGAGAAGCGTGCTCAACGTGCTGGCAGGGCAGTCCGCGCTCAATCAGCAGATCGTCGATCTCCACGGCGACCCGGCCGCGGTGAATGCGAAAGTGGCCGCGGCGAATGTCCATACCGAGCCGTTGGAAACTCCCTATCCGTACAACACGCAGCAATTGATCCTCGGCATCATCGCCGGAATTCTGATCTACCTCTCGCTGATGCTCAACGGCCAAATGGTCGCGCAGGGCGTGGTCGAAGAGAAGACGAGCCGTGTCGTCGAATTGCTGCTCGCGACGATCCGGCCGTGGCAGTTGATGGCGGGCAAAGTCCTCGGAATCGGCGTCGTCGGGTTGATCCAGATGATCGCGATAGGCGCGGTGGGAATCATCGCCGCATTGGCCGCGGGGGTGCTGACGATTTCGGTCTCCGCGGCGGTGGGCACGGTCATCTGGCTGGTCGTCTGGTACCTGCTGGGGTTCTTCATGTACGCGATCATCTTCGCCGCCCTGGGCGCGCTGGTCTCGCGGCAGGAAGACGTGAGCGGCGCCGTGATGCCGGCACTGCTGTTCGTCATCGCTGGGTACGTGGTCGGTCTCTCTGTGTTGCCGTCGAACCCCGGTAGTTCGCTGGCCGAAGTGCTTTCGTTGATCCCGGTGTTCGCGCCGACGCTGATGCCGATGCGGCTGGCGATGGGCGGGGTGCCGGTGTGGGAAGCGGGGCTTTCGGTGCTGCTGGTGGTGATCTTGATCCCGGTGCTGGTGTGGTTCGCCGGGCGGATCTACCGCAACTCCGTGATGCGGACGGGCGCGAAGGTCAAACTGCGCGACGCGCTGCGAGCCGCGTGAACTTCCGGGGGCGCGGGGACACCATCTCGGGACACCAAGAGCGGTAAATAACTCGAGGCCGCCCGGCGCTTGCGTTTCCGCTGCGCCGGACGGCCTCGTCTCCCCGGTCCCCACCGGTAAGACAAGTATGGATCCAGTCGATCTTCTCGCGCTACCCGACTCACCCAATCGTGCGTGACCGAGGTTTTCACCGACTCGGAAAGCCGCGCGATGACGATCATAGAAAGTGCCTTTGTCCTGCGGTTATGTGCTGTCCGAAGAGATAACACGAGTGTTGTTCACCCTGGGGTTCTCCGGTTTTTCCGTGACCGACATCATGTTTTTCGCCTGCCCGAGGCGCTGGAATACGGCAGCGTTCTCGGGTGTTCTTGCCGGTGAACGGGAAGGGGCGCTCGATGGGGTTCTTGCTGCATCACGGGGTGACGGTGTTCGGCGAGTGGATTTCGATCGCCGAACTGGCCGGACAGATCTTCGCGCTCGCCGTCGTCTTCCTCGCCGAGCGGCGCACGCTGTGGACATGGCCCGTTCAGGTGGGCGCCACCGTGCTGTTGTTCGCCGTCTATGTTTCGGCGCATCTGGGTGGGTTGGCGAGTCGCCAGGTGGCGATCCTGCTGATCTCGCTCTATGGCTGGTGGGCGTGGTCGCGGCGCACTGACCCGGTGTACGGGGTGGCGGTCCGCAAGGGCCGGCTGCACGAGCGCCTGGTCATGGGAGGCGCGTTCGTCGTCGGCACGGTCGCCATGGCGCTGGTGCTGAAGGCCCTCAACGCTTCGTGGGCGCCCTGGCCGGACGCCGCGATCTTCATCGGCACCCTGGTCGCCTTCGCCGCACAGGGCGCGGGCCTGGTCGAGTTCTGGCTGGTCTGGCTGGTCGTCGACGCGATCGGTGTCCCGCTGCAGATCTCGTCGGGGCTCTACTTCTCGGCGTCGATCTACCTCGTGTTCGCCGCGCTCGTCATCCACGGCTGGTGGAGCTGGAGCCGCTCGGCTCGTGAGCGTTCCGGCCGGTTACAGCGCCATGCGGGACACCCGCACCCGGGCCAAGCCGGAACGCTCACGAGTCCTTAACGCAAGGTCGCGTGGGTCGGGCGCAGGTCGCCGATGGTGCGGACGCCGAGCAGCTGCATCGTGCGGACCATCTCGGTGCGGAGGATGTCGACGCAGCGCTGCACACCGCGCTCGCCGCCGGCCATGAGGCCGTAGAGGAACGCGCGGCCGATCAGGCAGGCGTCGGCGCCCCTGGCCAGTGCGGCGACGATGTCGCCGCCGGACAGGATGCCGGTGTCGAGCCAGACCTCGCCACCGCCGTTGACCTCGTCGAGCACCGACGGGAGCAGTTCGAGGGGGGTCGGCGCGCGGTCGAGCTGGCGGCCGCCGTGATTGGACAGGATGACCGCGTCGGCGCCGTGTTTCACCACGTCACGGGCATCGTCGGCGTTCTGGATGCCCTTCACGACGAGTTTGCCGGGCCACGCCGATCGCACCCAGTCGAGGTCGTCGAAGTTGAGCGTCGGGTCGAAGAGCTTGTTGAGCAGCTCGGCGACAGTCCCGTCGAAGTGGCTCAGCGACGCGAACGTCAGCGGTTCGGTGGTGAGCAGGTTGATCCACCAGGCGGGGTGGGTCGCGCCGTCGACGAACGTCTTCAGGGTCAAGGCAGGCGGGATGGTCAGACCGTTGCGCACATCGCGCATCCGGGCGCCGGCGACCGGGGTGTCCACCGTCAGCAGCAGCGTGTCGAAGCCTGCTTCCCACGCGCGGTTCATCAGGTCGGCGCCGGCGCCGCGATCACGCCAGACGTAGAGCTGGAACCACTTCCTGGCCTCGGGTGCGGCCTCGGCGACCTCTTCGATGGAGGTGGTGCCCATGGTCGACAGCGAGAACGGCAGGCCGTTCTTCTGCGCGACACGCGCGACGGCCCGCTCGCCCTCGTGGTTCATCATCCGCGTGAAACCCGTCGGCGCGAACGCGAAGGGCAGCTCGGACCGCTTGCCGAGGATCTCGACACTGGTGTCCACATCGGACACTCCGCGCAGGATGTTCGGGTGGAATTCCACACTGCGGAAAGCCTGCCGCGCGCGGCGCAGGCTGTCCTCGAGCTCGGCCGCGCCGTCGGTGTAGTCGAACGCGGCGCGGGGGGTGCGCTTGCGCGCGAGCGTGCGCAGATCCGGGATCGTGTGCGCGCCGGCCAGCCGTCGGTCGGTGGGGTTGAACACGAACGGCTTCGGCCGCAGGAGCTGCTGCAGCTCGGACGGGCGGGGCAGACGGCGCTGAGTCACTTGATCATCTCTTCCGCGAGTGGAGCCAGACATCCGATGTATAGCTCATTCGCGGGCCGAACGCCATGAGCGGGCTTGCCCTGACCGGTTGTGGTCAGGGCAAGCCCGCTCAGTGAGCGCTCGTTCGGACGCTCGTTCGGACTACGCGTTGCCGGCGTCCGAGGTCGACGGACCGGCGGCGGTCGGGTCGTCGATGCGGTACTTGCTCGCCGCCTCGATCACCTTCGAGCGGTCGACCTCGCCGCGCTTGGCCAGTGCGGTGAGCGTGCCGACGACGATCGACTCGGCGTCGACCAGGAACTTCCGCCGGGCGGCCGGGCGGGTGTCGGAGAACCCGAACCCGTCGGTGCCGAGCGTCAGCATGTCGGTCGGGACCCACGGGCGGATGAGGTCCGGTACGGACCGCATCCAGTCGGACACCGCGACAACCGGCCCCGCCACGCCCTGGAGGACCTGAGTGACGTACGGCACCCTCGCCTCGTCGGCCGGGTGGAGCAGGTTCTCGTGGTCGGCTTCGACGGCGTCGCGCCGCAGCTCGGTCCACGAGGTCGCCGACCACACCGAAGCCCGCACGCCCCACTCGTCGAGCAGCATCCGCTGCGCTTTGAGTGCGTCGGGCATCGTGACGCCCGAGACCAGGATCTGCGCCTCGGGACCGTCGCCCTCGGCGGCCGCGGCGTAGCGGTACAGGCCCTTGAGCAGGCCGTCCACGTCGAGGTCCGCCGGCTCGGCCGGCTGCTGGTACGGCTCGTTGTAGATCGTCATGTAGTACATGACGTTCTCGCCGTTGTTGTCCGGCCCGGTCTCGCCGTACATCCGGCGGAGCCCGTCCCGCACGATGTGCGCGATCTCGAACGACCACGCCGCGTCGTAGGCCACGATGGCCGGGTTGGTCGACGCCAGGAGCAGTGAGTGCCCGTCGGCGTGCTGCAGGCCTTCCCCGGTCAGCGTGGTGCGACCGGCCGTGGCGCCGACGATGAACCCGCGGACCATCTGGTCGGCGGCGGCGTACAGGCCGTCGCCGGTGCGCTGGAACCCGAACATCGAGTAGAAGATGTAGATCGGGATCAGCGGCTCGCCGTGCGTGGCGTAGGACGACCCGACGGCGGTGAACGACGCCGTGGACCCGGCCTCGTTGATGCCCTCGTGCAGGATGACGCCCTTTTCGGACTCCTTGTACGCCAGCATGAGGCTCGCGTCGACGGAGGTGTACGTCTGGCCGTGCGGGTTGTAGATCTTGGCCGTCGGGAACATCGAGTCGAGGCCGAAGGTGCGGGCCTCGTCCGGGATGATCGGCACGATCCGCTTGCCGATCTCGGAGTCCTTCGCCAGCTCGCGGACCAGTCGGACGAACGCCATGGTGGTGGCGACCTCCTGCTTGCCGGAGCCCTTGCGGATGCCCTCGTAGACCTTGTCGCCCGGCAGGACCAGCGCTTTCGCCCTGGCCGGCCGCCGCTCGGGGAGGAACCCGCCGAGCGTGCGCCGCCGCCCGATCATGTACTCGATCTCGGCGGAGTCCTTGCCGGGGTGGAAGTACGGCGGGAGCTTCGGGTTGCGCTCGAGCTCTTCGTCGCTGATCGGGATGCGCTGCGTGTCGCGCAGGGTCTTGAGATCGCTCAGCGTGAGCTTCTTCATCTGGTGCGTGGCGTTGCGGCCCTCGAACGACGAACCCAGGCCGTAGCCCTTGATCGTGTGCGCGAGGATCACTGTCGGCTGGCCGTGGTGCTCGAGCGAGGCCTTGTATGCCGCGTACACCTTGCGGTAGTCGTGGCCGCCGCGCTTGAGGTTCCAGATGTCGCCGTCGGACAGGTCGTGCACGAGGTCCTTGGTCCGCGGGTCGCGGCCGAAGAAGTGCTCGCGGACGAAGGCGCCGTCGTTGGCCTTGTACGTCTGGAAGTCGCCGTCCGGCGTGGTGTTCATCAGGTTGACCAGCGCGCCGTCGCGGTCGGCGTGCAGCAGCGCGTCCCACTCGCGGCCCCAGATGACCTTGATCACGTTCCAGCCAGCGCCGCGGAAGTACGACTCCAGCTCCTGGATGATCTTGCCGTTGCCGCGCACCGGGCCGTCGAGCCGCTGCAGGTTGCAGTTCACGACCATCACCAGGTTGTCGAGGCGCTCGCGCGCGGCCATGCCGATCGCGCCCATCGATTCCGGCTCGTCCATCTCGCCATCGCCGCAGAATACCCAGACCTTGCGGT
>NZ_JAODNM010000169.1 GCF_025464955.1 Amycolatopsis sp.
CCGCGGTACTCGGCACCAACGACGCGATCCTCAACCTGGGGCGAGCACGACGGTTGGCGTCCCCGTCGCAATGCCGGGCGTTGGCGATCCGGGACAAGGGCTGCGCCCACCCCGGCTGTCACCGGCCACCACGGTTCTGCGAAGCACACCACGTCGTGGCATGGGTGGACGGCGGGCTCACCAACCTCGGCAATCTCACGCTGCTCTGCGACTACCACCATCGGCAATTACATCACTCGGACTGGTCGATGCGGATGGTCGACGGAGTACCGGAGTTCATCCCGCCGAAGTGGCTGGATCAAGAACAGAAACCGATCCGCAACACCGCACACGACCGGCCCTACGAGCACGCGGCCTGATTCGGCTCGCCTGGTGACCGTGGTGACGTAACAGTCACCACGGTCGGCTCGGCGCGCACTCGATCACCTGATGGGAGCTTCGGCGAATGATGATGCACAGAGCTATTTCGGTGTTACGTGGTCGCTTTCTCTTGCGCGACGGCTGCTCAGGCTCGCAGGTGGTCGACGATCCGCGCGAGATCCTCATCCGCTGCCTCGGGAAACGCGGTCAGTCGGTCGTGCACGGTTTTCGCCAATGGCAGATCTGCCACGGCCGACGCAAGCGCAACGTCCTTGGCAGCCAGCCTGATCGGGTAGTGCACGCCCTTCGCGAACGCGCGCCCGGCAATGCCGCCCAGCAGAGACCCGGCCATCGAGGCCTTCACCAGGTCCTCGGGCAGTCCGAGGGCGTCGGACAGAGCCAATGCCTCACCGATGACAGCCACCCCGCCGATGACGGCGTTGATCAGCACGAGCTTCAGCGCTGCGCCGCTGCCGGCCGGGCCGGTCCTGGTGACGGTGCCGAACAGCTCAAGCAGCGACAAGACTTCGTCCGCGTCGCCGCCGACCAGCAACGACAGTTCGCCGGCCGCCGCACGATCGACGCTGCCCATCACCGGCGAGTCGATCACCGCAACGCCGTCGGGCAGCAAGCCAGTGACCTTGGTCAAAGCGTCGGGTCCGATGGTGGACGCTTCAATCAGGCGAGTGCCGGGCCGAAGCGCGGGCGCCAGGTCCGCGACCACGTCCAGCACCGCTGCCGGATCAGCAAGCATGGTGATGACGACGTCCGCATCACGCACCGCGTCCGCCGGCGTCGCCGCCACCTGCGCCCCCTCGGCACCCAATGCGGCGGCCCGCTCGGCGGTGCGGTTCCACACCGTCAGCGGGTATCCGGCAGTGAGTACCCGCTTGGCCATCGGGGCACCCATCGTGCCCAGCCCCAGAAACGCGATTCTCGTGTTCTTGTCCATGCACTCAACGCTAGGTACCCCAGAGCGATGTGGGAAGCGAATGTCTAGCATGGAAACCATGCCTAGCTCGCATGGATCGTTCCGCCTGTCCGCACCGCTCCTCCGCGTGTTCACCGTGGTCGCCCAGCTCGGCTCGTTCACCGCCGCCGGTCCCGCACTGGGCTACACCCAGTCCGCGATCTCCCGGCAGATCTCGACGCTGGAGGCCGAGTCCGGCGTGGCGCTGTTCGACCGGCTGCCACGCGGGGTCCGGCTCACCGAGGCCGGACGGCGCCTGCTGGCCCACGCCCAGGCCGTGCTCGACAGGCTGGAGGTCGCCCACCGCGAACTGGTCGACCTGCGCGAGCTGGCCATTGGCAGGCTCAGGGTCGGGGCGTTCGCTACCGCCGATGCCACGCTCGTGCCGGAGGCCATCGCCGCCTTTCACACCGCGTATCCGGACGTCACCGTTTCCCTGCGTGAAGGTTTCACCCCGGAGCTGCTCGGGATGCTCGCCGAAGGCGAGGTCGACGTGGCCGTCGTGAGCTACTCTGCCGCGTATCACGTCGACGGTGTGGACCTCCACAAACTGTGCGACGACCACATGTACGTCGCGCTGCCCCGCGACCATCGACGGGCAGGCGCGCGACGGCTCCGCCTGACCGAACTGGCCGAGGAATCCTGGATCGCCGGCAGTTCGCGCCCGGAGGAGACGTTGATCAGTTCGTGCCTGCGCACCGGGTTCGAGCCGCGGATCGGATTCGTGGCCAAGGACTGGGTCGCCAAGCAGGGCTTCGTCGCCGCCGGCCTGGGCATCACCCTGATCCCGTCGCTGATCGCCGGCGCGGCGCGACCGGATATTGTGCTGGTCCCGCTGCATCCCGAGGACGTCCCGCCCCGACAGGTCTACGCCGCGACCACAAGCGGTCTCACCCCATCGCCCGCCACCTCGGCGTTCCTGACACTGCTCGGAGGTGGCGGGTGACCCGACGGTACCTACTCCCCCGACGAGAACGCGGCGTCGAAAGAGGCATCGGGACGTTCGAAGTTGAACTTGCGGATGAACTCCAGCGCTTCGGGACCACCCAGCAGCCGGTCCATGCCGGCGTCCTCCCATTCGATCGAGATCGGGCCGTCGTAGCCGATCGCGTTGAGCATGCGGAAGACGTCCTCCCACGGCACATGACCGTGACCGGCCGAGACGAAGTCCCAGCCGCGCCGCGGATCGCCCCACGGCAGGTGCGAACCGAGCCGTCCGCTGCGCCCGTTGAGCTGTTTGCGCGACTCCTTGCAGTCGACGTGGTAGATCCGGTCCTTGAAGTCCCAGAGAAACCCGACCGGATCCAGGTCCTGCCAGACGAAATGCGACGGGTCGAAGTTCAGCCCGAACGCGGGCCGGTGCCCGATGGCTTCGAGCGTGCGGACGGTCGTCCAGTAGTCGTAGGCGATCTCGCTGGGATGCACCTCGTGCGCGAACCGGACGCCGACCTCGTCGAAGACGTCAAGGATCGGGTTCCAGCGGTCCGCGAAGTCGGCGTAGCCACGTTCGATCATCGCCGGCGGCACCGGCGGGAACATCGCGACGGTGTGCCAGATGGACGATCCGGTGAATCCGATCACTGTGGACACACCGAGTTTCGCGGCCGCGCGCGCAGTGTCCTTGATCTCCTCGGCGGCGCGCTGCCGGACACCCTCGGGCGCACCGTCGCCCCAGATCCTCGCCGGCAGGATCGCCTGATGCCGCTCGTCGATCGGGTGGTCGCACACGGCCTGCCCGACGAGGTGGTTCGAGATCGCCCAGACCTTCAGGCCGTGCCTGGCCAACGTGTCCAGTTTGGACTGGACGTAACCGTCGTCGGCCAACGCCTTGTCCACCTCGAAATGGTCACCCCAGCAGGCGATCTCAAGGCCCTCATAGCCCCACTCCCCGGCCACTCGGCAAACCTCTTCGAACGGCAGATCGGCCCACTGCCCGGTGAACAGGGTCAAGGGACGAGCCATGGTTCCTCCTGTGGTGACGGTTCTTCCGGTCAAACGCGCTCTGGGTCAAGCGATCGCCTCGCGCGACGTCGCCCGGCGCAGGAAGTCCAGCGATTCCCTGGCGACCACCGGCGCGATGTGGCTGTGCCTCGGCAGGTCGACTGCGACGAGCCCGCGGTAGCCGATTTGGGCGAGCGCATCGAGCACCGGCGGAAAGTCGATCTCGCCGTGGCCGAGTTCCAGGTTTTCGTGGCCACCATGGCATCGGTCGTCCAGTTGGACGTGGACGAGCCGCTGTCCAGCGCGCCGGACGCACTCCGCGACCGGCTGCGGTTCGGCGCACCGACAGTGCCCGATGTCGAGGGCGAGGCCGAACCGTTCGGGATCGCCGAGCCTGGCCGCGAGCCGGTCGTACCCGTCGAGGTCGGCTGCCAGCATGTCCGGCCGGGGTTCGAAACCGAGCCGGACGCCGCACGCGTCGGCCGCCGCGAGGACGTTCTCGCAGCCTTCGGCCAGATAGTCCCAAGCCAGCGGGCCCGGCAGACCACCGGGAACGACCCCACCACCGAACGACACCACCCCGGCGCCCAGGTCGGCCGCGATCGCCACGGCCTTGACCAGGAACGCGATGCGCTTGTCCCGTCCCGGTTCCAGCAACGTGGGAGAGTTCTTGCGCCACGGATCGAGCAGATAACCCGCACCCGTCTCGACCACCACCGACAGGCCGAGCCGTTCCAGGTCGAGGACGAGCGCCGAAACGCGGTGGAAGAGGTCCCTGGCGAACGGGTCGAGATGGCAGTGGTCAAGGGTCAGCGCGACCCCTTCGTAGCCCAGGTTCGCGATGACCCGCAGGGCGTCGGGAAGCCGGTGGTGCGCGAAACCGTTGGTGCCGTACCCGAACTTCAACTGCCCCGGCTTCATCGAGGTTCGCCGATGGCGGTCCAGACGCTGTTCGCGGCGGCGCTGGTTTCGACCGCGGCGAGCACCCGCTGCACCTGGAGACCGTCCGCAAAGGACGGTTCCGGGTCGTGCCCGCCGGCGATCGCCGTGAGGAAGTCGTAAACCTCATGGGTGAAGGAGTGTTCATAGCCGAGCGCGTGTCCGGGCGGCCACCAGGCCGACAGGTACGGGTGGGTGGGTTCGGTGACCAGGATCCGGCGGAACCCGGCCGTGGCCGGGTCGTCGGTGTGGTCGTGAAAGGACAGTTCGTTCATCGACTCGAAGTCGAAGGCGAGACTGCCGAGCGAACCGTTGAGCTCGATCCGCATCGAGTTCTTGCGGCCGCCGGCGAGCCGGGTCGCCTCGAAGCTGCCGATCGCCCCCGAATCGAACCGGGCGTGGAACAGGGCGGCGTCGTCGACGGTGACGGTCCCCCGTTCGCCCGATGCGGACCCGACCAACGGCCGCTCGGTGATGAAGGTTTCGGTCAGCCCGCTCACCCCGGTGATCCGCGAACCGGTGAGGAACTGGGCGAGGTCGATGATGTGCGCGCCGATGTCGCCGAGCGCGCCGGACCCGGCTTTCTCCCGGTCCAGGCGCCAGACGAGCGGGAACTCGGGATCGAGGATCCAGTCCTGAAGGTACTGTGCCCGGACGTGGCGGATCGTGCCGAGCCTGCCGTCCGCGACGAGCTTGCGCGCCAGTGCGAGCGCGGGCACGCGCCGGTAGTTGAACGCCACCATCGACCGGACCCCGGCGGCCTGCGCCCGGTCCGCGGCTTCGGTCATCGCCACGGCCTCCTCGACGGAGTTCGCGAGCGGTTTTTCGCACAGGACGTGCTTCCCGGCTTCAAGCGCGGCGATGGCGATCTCGGCGTGCGTGTCGCCCGGGGTGCAGATGTCGATGACGTCGACGTCGTCGCGGTCGATCACCCGCCGCCACTGGGACTCGGCGACCCGCCAGCCGAGTTTCCCCGCGGCCGCTTCGGTTTTGTCGCGGTCGCGGCCGCACAGGGCGACCATGTCCGGTTCCAGCGGCACGTCGAACACCCGGTGCGCGGTACGCCACGCCTGCGAATGCGCGGCACCCATGAAGGCGTATCCGATCATGCCGATGCCGATCCGGGCCGGCCGCGTCGAGCTCGTCATAGGTGCCCCGAATTCACTCGTACCCAGTTCCCGGTGAGCGGGAAACCCTTGCCACGGCGCCGTTCCTTAACGTGACCGCAGTCACAAGATATACAGTAACCGATTTAGTCCACAAGGTGAACTAAACGCCGCCGCGGGAGACGAAATGCCGCTAAGCCGATCCTTCCGCACCGGGGCGGCCGTAGTCCTCGCCGCCGTACTGACCGGGGCCCTCGCAAGCACGCAGCCGGCATCAGCTGCCGGAGCCGCCGACGCACCGGTCGCCGACCCCACCACGCTGGTGAATCCCTGGCTCGGTACCGGAAGCGGCGGACCGATCGTCGGATCAGTGAACGCCTTTCCCGGCGCTTCGGCCCCGTTCGGCATGCTGACCTGGAGCCCCGAAACCACGTCGCGGCCGGCCGGCGGCGGGTACAATTACGCCGACTCCGCGACCACCGGCCTGAGCGTCACCCACCTGTCCGGCGTCGGCTGCCCCATCCAGGGCGACCTGCCGATCCTGCCGACCAGTGGGGACATCGGCGCCGCTCCCGGCACCGCGACCCAGCCGTTCAGCCATTCCGGCGAGCAGGCGAGCCCCGGTTCGTATTCGGCGGACTTCGGCGGGATCACCACGGACATCGCCGCGACAACGAGGGCCGGGATCGGAGAGCTCGCCTTCCCGGCAGGCCCGCAGGCGAACCTGCTGTTCAAGGCCGGGTACTCGCAGAACGGCACCACCGATTCCACCGTGCGGATCGACGGCGGCCAGGTCACCGGTTCGATCACCGGCGGGCACTTCTGCGCGCAGCAGAACGTGGGCACGGTCTTCTTCGCGGCCACGTTCGACCGGCCGTTCACCGACCACGGCACCTGGAACGACACCGCCGTCGCCGACGGCAGCAGTTCCGCCGGCGGCCTGAGGACGGGCGCGTGGGTCGGTTTCGACACGACACAGCAAGCCGCGGTGAAGATGAAGGTCGCCATCAGCTACGTCAGCGCGGACAACGCGGCGGCGAACCTGCGGACGGAAATACCAGGCTGGGACCGCGCTTCGGTAGCGAAGGCCACCCATGACGCCTGGGTGAAGCAGCTATCGAAGATCGGGGTTGGCGGCGGCACCCACGACCAGCAGGTGCAGTTCTCCACCGCGTTGTACCACTGCCTGCTCGACCCGAACGTCTTCAACGACGCCAACGGGCAGTACCTCGGCTTCGACAACTTGGTCCACACGCTCACCCCCGGCAAGACGCAGTACGCCAACTTCTCCGGCTGGGACGTCTACCGCTCGTTGATCCCCCTGCTGGCCGTGATCGCGCCCGACGAGACCAGCCAGATGATGCAGTCGCTGGTCAACGACGCGACACAGGGCGGCTGGCTGCCGAAATGGCCGGTGGGCAACGGGTACACCGGGGTGATGAACGGCGACGCGGCCGACCCGATGATCGCCTCGGCCTTCGCGTTCGGTGCCACCGACTTCGACACGAACGCGGCGCTGGCCGCGATGGTCAAGGGCGCGACCGTGCCGCAGACGCCGGCGACGCTCGGGCAGGGCTACTACGAACAGCGCCCGGGGCTTGCCGACTACCTGAAGCTCGGCTACGTCCCCAACACCGCCTCCAGCTCCATTTCGGACGTCTACAATGGAGCGTCCGAGACACTGGAGTACGCCCTCGCCGACTTCAGTATCTCCCAGCTGGCGAAGTCGCTCGGCAAGGCTTCGACGTCGAACCAGTTCCTGGACCGCTCCCAGAACTGGACCACCCTGTTCAACACCGGCTCCGGCTTCGTCCAACCGCGTGACGGCAAAGGGGCGTTCCCCGCCGGCAACCCGGTGACCGCGGGGATCGGCACCTTCGGCCAGTCCGGTTTCCAGGAGGGCAATGCCGCGCAGTACACCTGGATGGTGCCGCAGAACGTCCGCGGCCTGTTCGACGCGCTCGGCGGCGACAAGAAGGTGGTCAGCCGGCTGGACGAGTACTTCACCGGGAACGGCAACGTCGGCGCGAACGACCCGCACTACTGGGGCGGCAACGAACCCAACATGCTGACACCCTGGCTCTACGACTACGCCGGCGCCGCGTACAAGACGCAGGCGACTGTCCGCAAAGCACTGAACACGTTGTACAGCAACACTCCTGACGGCGAACCCGGGAACGACGACCTCGGCGCGCTGAGCTCGTGGTACGTCTGGTCGGCCATCGGCCTCTACCCGGCGACTTCGGGCACCGACACGCTCGCCGTGAGCACTCCCCTATTCCCGTCGGTGACCCTGAACCTGCCGCACAACAAGGTCACCATCGCCGCCCCCGGCGCGCCGGGCAAGGAGTACGTGCACGGGCTCTCCGTCGACGGGAAGCCGACGCGGCAAGCGTGGCTCCCCGCCTCGGCACTCACCGGCGACTCGCGGCAGCGTGACCAAAAGGGACAGACGCGCCTCGACTTCAGTCTGTCGGGCACGCCGGACAAGTCGTGGGGCACCGCGCCGCCGTCGTATCCGGCCGGCTCGGCGAAGTTCCCGCCCGGCATCACCCCGGTCGAGTTGACCAGCACCCCGGCACAGGCCGTGGTGGCCGTCGGCGCGCAGACGTCCAGCACCTTGCATTTCGCCGTCGGACAAGGAGCGCGGCCGGCAAAACCGGTCACCGTGCGGTCGTTCGCCTGGACCGCGCAGCCACCGGCCGGAGTGACGGTGACGCCGTCCTCGGGGACGGCCCAGGTCGGCTCCGACGGAACCGCGACCGTCGCCGTGTCACTGTCCGCCGCACCGGATGTGGTGCAGGGCTTCACGTCCATCCCGGTGGTGGTCAGCACCCCATCGGCATCACTGCCCCGACTCGACTTCCCCGTCGCCGTGGTGGGCGCGGCCGGTTCCGGCGCGTCGATCTGCACCACGCTGGGCACCCAGAACGTCTCGAACGGCCTATCCCAGTACGAGACGCCCGGCGACGGGGCGACCGCTCCGGTCACCGTCGACGGCCGTGACGCGCGGGAGACCGTGCAGCGCGTGCCCGGCGATCTGAACATGTACTTCAAGGTCGACGACCGGCTCGCCGCCAACGGCACATTCGCCACGACGTTCAGCATCGACTACTACGACTCCGGCACGGACACCTGGATGCTGCAGTACGACTCGCAGGGCAACAGCGCGTACCAGGTCGCCGGCGTGATCACCCGCGGCGGCACCAATACGTGGAAGACCGCGACGTTCACCGTGCCCGACGCTGGGTTCGCCGGCCGCGAGAACGAACAGACCGACTTCCGCCTCGCGTCGGGTTCACCGCTGACCGTCTCCGGCGTACACCTCGCCGTCAGCGGACCCGGTGTGCTCCCGATGGACCTCTGCCCCTAGCCCTCACAAAAGCCTAGCCCTCACAAAAGCCCAGCCGTCACACCATCGCCGGGTACACCAGCTTCGAGAGCGCCGCGACCAGCGGGGCGAGCTCCGGGAGTTCCTCCGCCTTGGTGAGGGCTTCCGAAAGCGCCACATCGTGCGTGGGACGCGCGGTGGCGAGGAGCTTCTGCCCGGCGGCGGTGACCTCGGTATAGATCCCGCGGCGGTCGGTCTCGCAGAGGTAGCGCTCCAGCAGGCCGCGCTCCTCGAGTCGGGCGACGAGCCGGGTGGTCGCGGAGTGGCTCAGCACCACGACCGCGGACAGCTGGTTCATCCGCAGGTGGAAGCCGTCCTGTCGACCGAGCGCGTCCAAAACGCTGTACTCGCTGACGGACAGGTCATGGTCGCGCTGCAACGCGCGCTCGAGCTTGTCCTCGATCTGCGCGTGCAGTGAAGCCAGCGTGCGCCAGCCCTGAGCCCGGGCTTCGACGGCGTCATCAGCCAGTGACACGGTTCACCTCTTCTTCCAGCGTTCTGAGCTTGCGTCCACATCATTGCATGCTACGTTATTCGGCGTAAGCAATAACCAGCGTGTGCAACTATTTCAGACGCTGCTAGTTGCAGACGCCGAACAAGACCCCTTCCAGGAGATGACCATCCATGCCCGCTGCTCTGCTCGCACTGGCGATCAGCGCCTTCGGCATCGGTACCACCGAATTCGTGATCATGGGCCTACTGCCCGAGGTCGCCGGCGACTTCGGGATCTCGATCCCGTCGGCAGGCCTCCTCATCTCCGGCTACGCGCTGGGCGTGGTTGTGGGCGCCCCGCTGCTGACCGCGCTGGGCTCGCGGATCCCCCGCAAAACCGTGCTGGTCGGGCTGATGGGCCTGTTCATCGTCGGCAACGTGATTTCGGCACTGGCCGGGAGCTACGGCCTGCTGATGACCGGGCGGATCGTCGCCGCGCTGTCCCACGGCGCGTTCTTCGGCGTCGGGTCCGTCGTCGCCGCTTCGCTGGTGGCCCCGGCGAAACAGGCCAGCGCCATCGCGCTGATGTTCACCTGCCTGACCGTGGCCAACGTGCTCGGTGTACCGGCCGGCACCGCGCTGGGCCAGGCACTCGGCTGGCGGAGCACGTTCTGGGCCGTCAGCGTCCTGGGTGTGATCGGGCTCGTCGGCATCCTCGCGCTCGTGCCGAAGCAGACGACCGTGCCCGGCGCCGGTCTGCGCAGCGAGCTGCGGGTGTTCCGCAACCCGCAGGTGTGGCTGGCCTTGGCGATGACCGCGCTCGGCTTCGCCGGTGTGTTCGCGTCCTTCACCTACATCGCACCGATGATGACGAACGTCGCGGGCTTCTCCACCGGAGCCGTCACCTGGCTGCTCGTGCTGTTCGGCGGCGGGCTGTTCGTCGGGAACCTGATCGGCGGCAAGGCCGCGGACAAGAAGCTGATGCCCAGCCTGTACGTGATCCTGTCGCTGCTGGCCGCGGTACTGGTCGTATTCGTCTTCACCGCGCACGCCCAGCTCCCCGCAGCCATCACGATCGCGGTGTTCGGCGCGGCCGGATTCGCCACCGTCGCCCCGCTCCAGGCCCGGGTCATGACCAAGGCCGCAGGCGCCCCGGCACTGGCCTCGGCGGCGAACATCGCCGCGTTCAACCTCGGCAACGCCGCCGGCGCGTGGCTCGGCGGCCTGGCCATCGAACACGGCCTCGGTTACACCTCGCCCAACTGGATCGGTGCCGCGCTCGCCGCGTCCGGCCTGGTCGTGGCGATCATCTCGGGCCGGCTGGACCACACCCGCCGGACCACCGAGTCCCTCAGCACCGAAAGGATTCCTGTCTGATGAACATCGACCTGACCGGCAAGACGGCGCTCGTCACCGGCTCCACCTCCGGAATCGGCCTGGCCGCGGCCGAAGGCCTCGCGCGGGCCGGAGCGGACGTCGTCCTCAACGGTCGTGACGAACAGCGCACGGCCAACGCGGTGAAGAACCTCACCGAAAAGACGGGCAGCACGAAGGTCCGGGGCATCGCCGCCGACGTCGGCACGGCCGAGGGCGCGGCGAAGCTGATCGAGGCGCTGCCCGACGTCGACGTGCTGGTCAACAACGCCGGAATCTTCGAAGCCGTACCGGTGTTCGACATCCCCGACGAGGAATGGCAGCGGTACTTCGACGTCAACGTGCTGTCCGGCATCCGCCTTGCGCGGCACTACACACCGCGTATGGTCGGCCGCGGGTGGGGCCGGGTGATCTTCGTCAGCAGCGAATCGGCCGTGCAGACCCCGACAGAAATGGTCCACTACGGCATGACAAAGACCGCGCAGCTCGCGGTTTCCCGTGGTATGGCACAGGAAGTCGCCGGAACGGGCGTCACCGTCAACAGCGTGCTCCCCGGGCCGACCCTGACCCCGGGCGTGCAGGACTTCATCGCCGGCCTCTACGACGAGGACGTCCCGTTCGAAGAGGCCGAACGGCGCTTCATGGCCGAGGGCCGGCCGACCTCGCTGCTCAAACGACTCATCCGGCCGGTGGAGATCGCGAACCTCATCACCTACGTGGCGTCGGAGTTCTCCTCGGCCACCACCGGCGGCGCACTGCGTGTCGACGGCGGCGTCGCCACCGCCATCATTCCCTGACCACCGCAATCCTGAACACCGCAACAGAAAAGGAAAGCACCACCAGTGAGTAACGTTCCCAACCTCAAGCTCAACAACGGTGTCGAGATGCCACAGCTCGGCTTCGGCGTGTTCCAGGTCCCCGACGAGGAGACCACCGTCGCCGTCACATCCGCTTTGGACGCCGGGTACCGCAGCATCGACACCGCCGCGGCCTATGGCAACGAAGCGGGGGTCGGCAAGGCACTGGCCGAGTCGGGCATCGCCCGGGACGAGCTGTTCATCACGACCAAACTGTGGAACGCCGACCAGGGTTACGACGCGACGCTGCGCGCGTTCGACACCAGCCTCGGGAAGCTGGGCCTGGAGCAGCTCGACCTGTACCTGATCCACTGGCCCGCCCCGGCACGCGACCTCTACCTCGAAAGCTGGAAAGCGTTCGAGAAGCTGTATGCCGACGGCCGCGTCCGCGCGATCGGCGTGTCGAACTTCCAGCCGTCACACCTCGACCGGATCGTCGCGACCGGCGGCACTGTTCCCGCGGTGAACCAGATCGAGCTGCACCCGTACCTCGTGCAGTCCGAAGTCCGCGCGGCCGGCGCGAAGCTCGGGATCGCCACCGAGGCGTGGAGCCCGCTGGCCAAGGGCGGCGAAGTACTGGGCGAGTCCGCGGTCACCGCACTCGCCGCCAAGCACGGCCGCACCCCGGCGCAGGTCATCCTCCGCTGGCACCTGCAGCTCGGCAACGTCGTCATCCCGAAGTCCGTCACGCCTTCGCGGGTCGCCGAGAACTTCGACGTGTTCGGCTTCGCGCTGGCCGACGACGAGGTCGCCGCACTGTCCGCTTTGGACCAGGGGCTGCGCACCGGCCCGGACCCCGACGAGTTCAACGTCGCGTAGTCCGGCCCGCCGCACCGAAAAGCGATCAGGCCATGTCGCCGGGACCGACGGGCTTGCCTGCCAGTGCGAGCAGGTCGTTGAACAGCACCGCGCCCAACGTCGGCAACGCACCCGGCGAGAACAGCGACGACACGACGGTCTTGGTGCCGCACCCGGACGCGGCCGGTTTGCCGTCGAGGCGGTCGGACAGCCAGTTGAGCGCGTCCGGCGCACCGGTGACGACCAGTGCGATGTGCTCGCTGAAGATGTCGCGCTGGTAGGTCACCTGCCCGCCGGTGGCGCAGTACTTCGCCACGACCTGGTCGGTGTCGGCGTGCGGAACCAGTTCGTCGTTGACCGAGTGGTAGATGAACATCGGCACGGTCGGCGTGTGTTGCCCCAGCGTGTCGGCCGTGAGTACGGCGTTCGGCACCGGCTCGGCCAGCGGGTTGGCGATGTCGAAGTACTTGTAGAGATCCTTGAACAAGAACGCCGTGACGTTCTGGGAGTTGCACTGGCTCCGGGCCTTCGCCAGCGCCGCCTTGCCGTCCGCGGTCAGGTGCTGGTCCAGAAAGGACTCGAGCTCCGGGTAGGCCTGGCTGATCCCGGCGATCCCGCTCATCGCGATACCGGCGAATGGGCCGGCGTTGGCGCCCTGCAGGATGTTGCGCGGGTTGACCGGCAGCCCGCCCTCGGCGATGCCCTTGACGTTCAGCTCGGGCGCATAGGACGTCTGCAGTTCCGACGCCCAGCCCGACGCCAGCGCGCCGCCGGAGTAGCCCCACATCCCGACCTTCGTGGCGGCACCGCTGAGTCCGGCGGCGGGGAAGTTCTCGGTCGCCCTGATTCCGTCGAGCACTGCCTGTCCGGCCTGTTTTCCGGCCACGTAAGCACTCTTGGGGCCTTCGTAGTCCGGAACCGTGACGGCCCAGCCCTTTTGGAGCGCCGCGTCCATCAGCAGGATCTCCGCCTGCGCGACGATGTTGTCGTTCCCGGCGCCCTGCCTGAGCTGGTACGAGATCGCGCACTGCGGCGCGGCGCTGTCCTCGGCGACCTGATAGGACACCAGTGGGCGGCTCGCCGACGGCTTCGCGCCGAGCGGGAGCAGGACCGTGGTGACCGTTGCCTGCGGCTGGTCCTGGGTGTCGGTCGTGCGGTAGAGCAGTTGCCACGCTTGGACTTTCTGCGGCAGGAGGCCGAAGGCAGCAACCGAAATCGACCGCGAGCGCAGGACCGTGCCCGGCGCAGCCGACTCGTACCCGGCAGGCGGTTGGTAGAACGCGTCGCTCTGGGGCGGTGGAGGCGCCGCCGCGGCTGCGGGCACGGCCGCGGCCAGCGAGGTCGAAGCCGCGACAGCGACGGCGAACAGGCCTGCGAGAGAACGGAATCGGCTGGACCTTCTCATCGTTTGCCACCTTCCCGGCGACCGCGTCGATGCGGCCGGCCTGTTGCTACGGGAAGGTAGCCTGGGTCACATCATCTGACAAGACTTCTGACCAGATACCACCCGGCCAGCACCTCGTAAACTTCCGATCATGAAAATCTCTTCGGCGGAAGTCGTCGTCACCAGTCCCGGCCGGAACTTCGTCACGCTGCGCATCACCACCGACGAAGGCCTCACCGGCCTCGGCGACGGCACGCTCAACGGCCGGGAACTGGCCGTCGTCGCGTATTTGCGCGACCACGTCGCCCCGCTGCTGATCGGCCGCGACCCCGCGAACATCGAGGACACCTGGCAGTCGCTCTACCGCGGCTCCTACTGGCGGCGCGGCCCGGTGACGATGGCCGCCATCGCCGCCGTCGACGTCGCGCTGTGGGATATCAAGGCAAAGTGCGCGGGAATGCCGCTGTACCAACTACTCGGCGGCGCGTCGCGCACCGGGGCTTTGGCCTACGGGCACGCGTCCGGCCGCGACCTGCCCGAGTTGTTCGACTCGATCCGCGCGCACCTGGCCGAGGGTTTCCGCGCGATCCGCGTACAGACCGCGATTCCGGGACTGGGCACGGTTTACGGGGTCGCGACTTCAGGCGGCGGTGACACCCGATACGACTACGAGCCTGCGCAACGTCACCCGCAGCCCGTCGAGGAAACCTGGGACACGCGGGCGTATCTGCGCCACCTGCCCGGGGTGTTCGAGGCGGTGCGCGCGGAATTCGGTCCCGAACTGCCGTTGCTGCACGACGGACACCACCGCATGACGCCGATCCAGGCCGCGAAGCTCGGCAAGGAACTGGAGCCGTACGACCTGTTCTGGCTCGAAGACGCGACGCCCGCGGAGGATCAGAACGCGCTGCGGCTGATCCGGCAGCACACCACCACCCCGCTCGCGATCGGCGAGGTCTTCAATTCCGTGCACGATTACACGACGCTGCTCAGCGAACGGCTCATCGACTACGTCCGGTCAGCAGTCACCCACGCGGGCGGCGTGACCGCGATGAAGAAACTGCTCGACCTGGCGGGTGTCTACGGAATCCGCTCGGGCATCCACGGACCGACCGACATCTCCCCCGTCGGCATGGCCGCCGCGCTGCACCTCGACCTCGCGATCCACAATTTCGGGATCCAGGAGTTCATGCCGCATTCGGCGCGGACCCTCGAGGTCTTCCGCACGTCGTACCGCTTCACCGACGGCCTGCTCCACCCGTCCGACACCCCCGGACTGGGTGTCGAACTCGACGACGACGCGGCGGCCGCCCATCCCTACGTCCCCGCGTATCTGCCGGTCAACCGGCTGACGGACGGAACTGTTCACGACTGGTGAGCGTCGATCCATAACGGGCACGTAAGGGTCGGCGTTTCGGCCACCACGCGGGCGCGACGAGAGCACAATGGGGCTACGGGACGAGGAGGTCGACCAAACTGTGGGTGTGGATTCATCCCCTTTGGGGTGTACGGGCTTTCTCATCGTGGGCACCCGCGGACGTGCGGGGCCGGGTGAGGTGCTGATCGAGATCAGAGGAGGATCCGAGGCCTACCTGGCGTTTTCCGACGAGCCGCTGCCGAAGGGGGAAAGCGTGCTCGTCGTCGAGACACTGGGTGCGCGGACAGTCGGCATCGTCGCGTGGACACCCCCATTCCCTACCACTGGTCAAGATTCTGCTGAGGAGAAATAATGTTCGGCTACCGAGTTCCCGCGCCTGATGAGGCCATGCTGATCTCCGGGGGCAATCGTGGCAACACCGACGCCCCTTTCCGGGTCGTCACCGGGCACGGCGCGTTCATCATGCCGTTCTTTCGCAAGGTCAGGTTCCTGACGCTGTCGATGGCCGAGGCCGAGGTCACCGAGATCTGCGTGACCAAGCAGGCCATCGCGCTGAACGTCCGCGCGGTGATCGCGTTCAAGGTCGGCAACGACGAGGTGAGCATCGTCAACGCCGGGCAGCGGTTCCTGTCCGACCAGGACCAGATGGCGGTACTGACCGGGCGGATCTTCGCCGGCCACCTGCGCTCGATCGTCGGTTCGATGACCGTCGAGGAGATCGTCACCGAGCGCCAGAAGCTGGCCACCGAGGTCCTCGACGGGTCGAAGGTGGAGATGGCGAAGATCGGCCTCACCGTCGACTCGCTGCAGATCCAGTCGATCGACGACATGAAGCTCGGCTACATCGCCGCGATGGCCGCCCCGCACAACGCGGCGATCCAGCGGGACGCGCAGATCGCGCAGGCCAGGGCCGACCAGGCCGCCGCCGAGGCGGGTCAGCAGTCGCAGCGGACGCAGGCCGAGTACGCCCGGCAGACCTCCATCGTGCAGGCGCAGTACAAGGCCGAGGTGGACAAGGCCCAGGCCGTGGCCGCCCAGTCGGGTCCGCTGGCTCAGGCGACCGCGCAGCGCGAGGTCATCAACGCCCGGACGGAGCTCGCCCAGCGTGAGGCCGAACTGCGTCAGCAGCAGCTGGTCGCCGAGGTCGTCAAGCCGGCCAACGCCGAAGCCGAGCGCATCCGGATCCTCGCGCAGGCCGACGCCGAGAAGATGCGGATCCAGGCCGAGGCCGCCGCGTCGAACAACCGCGTCGCCCTCGACCGGATGCTCATCGACCAGCTGCCGCAGATCGTCCGGGAGGCCGCTGTGGGCCTCCAGGGCGCCAACATCAACATCCTGAACGGCGCGGACGGCCTCGGCGAGATCGCCGCCGGGCTCGTCGGCCAGGGCCTGTCGATCCTGGAGTCGGTCAAGAAGGGCCTCTCCGGCTCCACCCCCGCGGCTCCGTCCACCCCGGGCACCGAAGTCGCCAAGGCGGAGTAAGCACGGAAACACGAAAGGGACGTTGCTTGCGCTCGTCGCAAGGAACGTCCCTTTCGCCGCAGTCGGGGAACGTCAGCCGAAGGACTGGGCGTCGATCATCCAGACGCCGTTCTCCTGGACCATCGTGAACGTGTCGTGCTCCGTCAACGTACCGCCGGACTTCTGGACGAAGGTGATCGTCGCGCCGACCGTGTTGCCGGCCCCCGCGCTGATCCCGGAGACCTCTACCGCCGAGAACCGCGAGTAGAAGCTCGCGTAGCTGGCGGCGGTCTGACTCTTGGTTACCTTGAACTTGGTGGTGAGCTTCGCGAACGCCGCATCGAGGTTGCCCGGAAGCAGGGTGTAGTAGCTCGCGAGCGCCTGAGCTCTGGCTTCCGGGGTGTCCGCGGCGGCGGCCCCGGACGGCGTGGTCGGGGACGTGGGCGAGGTCGGCGACGTCGTGGGCGACACCGAGGGCCTCGACGTCGCCGTGGCGGGCGGCGGGTTCGGCAGCCCGGCGGAGACCGGGGCCTGGCTGGCCTGCGGAGCCGCGGTGCCGGTGTTGCCACTGCCGCGGGTGGCCAGCGCGGCGGCCGTCGCGACCGCGACGAGCAGCACGATCCCGGCGACCACCGCGACCAGCCGTCCCCTGTTCGTGGTCACGACCGCCGGCGAAGCGAGTTTCACGTTCGGGTCCGACGCGGGCACCGGCTGGTCGACCGGCGCGACGAGCCCGACCGCGGCAAGGGTCTGCAGGTCGGCCAGTGCCTCATTCATCGTGGGTCTGGCCTGCGGATCCACCTGGAGCAGGCGGAGCAGCAGCGGTTCGAGCCGGGCGGCCTTGGTCGGCGGCACGATCTCGCCGCTGGACACGCGGTAGAGCAGCGCGATCGCCTTGTCGCCGTAGCCGAACGGCGGCGCCCCTTCGACCGCGGTGTAGAGCGTGGAGCCGAGCGAGAAGACGTCCGAAGCGAAGCTCGCGTCCTGCCCCTGCGCGACCTCGGGAGCCAGGAAAGCGGGTGTGCCCGCGATCTCACCCGTGGCGGTGAGGGTGACGTCGCCGATCGCGCGGGAGATGCCGAAGTCGGTGACCTTCACCGTGCCGTCCTCGCCGAGCAGGACGTTGCCGGGTTTGATGTCGCGGTGGATGACCCCGGCCAGGTGTGCCGCGGCGAGCGCCGACGCGAGCTGGCAGGCGATGCCGATGACCTCGTCCACCGGCAGGGTGCCGCGCTCCTTCAACGCCGTCGCCAGGCTTTTCGACGGCAGGTACTCCATGATCAGCCAAGGCCGGTCGCCGTCCTCGACGACGCTGAACACGGAAATGGCGTTGGGATGCTGCAGACGCGCCGCTATCCGGGCCTCGCGCATCGCGCGGTTCTTCGCCTCGGCCGTCTTGTCCTCGCCCTGCCCGTCGGTGAGGAGCAGTTCCTTGATGGCAACCACACGATCGAGGTAGCGGTCCTCGGCACGCCAGACGACGCCCATGGCCCCGCCGCCGATCTGTTCGATCAAGCGATAGCGACCGGCGATCTGCCGAATTTCCTCGGTCAACGACTACTCCCCGGTGCTGCTTCACTCGAATGTGCGCCCACCGCGATGTTACTGCCGCGGCGACCGGGCCGATCCGCCACACCGGCCCCTGCGGGTTCGGCGGCCATACGGCAGAGTAGTGCGATCGGAAGGGGCACGACATGGCCGAACAACCGGACACCGCGGCAAAGCCCGGTCCCTCCAAGAACTCCGAACGGCTCTTCCGGGTCGCGATCGCGCTCAAGGGCATCGACGGCGGGATCCAGCTGATCGGCGCGCTGGTCCTGGCCTTCATCCCGGCCTCGGCGATCACCGGGTTCGCCCACGCGGTGATCACCCGTGACCTCCTCGGCGACCCGAGCGGCACGCTGGCGCGGCACCTGCAGACCGCCACGGACAACTTCGTCGGCGGCGGCACCAAGACCTTCGCCGTGGTCTACCTGCTCGCCCATGGAGTGATCAAGCTCGGACTGGTGTTCGCGCTGGCCCGCAAGATCGTGCCTGCCTACCCGATCGCCGTCATCGTCCTGCTGGCCTTCATCGTGTACGAGATCTACCGCGCGGTGCACACCCACTCGATCGCGCTGCCGTTCTTCGCCGCCATGGACCTGGCGATCGTGGTCCTGGTCCTGCGCGAGTACTTCCAGCTCCGCCGAGAACGCGCCGCGACCTGAAGATCACCGGCACTGTGGCGCGCCGACCAGCACCTCAAGCGGTGGCTTCGCGTTCGGCGACACTGCGCTCCACGCAGAACTCGTTGCCCGCCGGGTCGGTGAACACCACCCACCCGCGTCCGTCCGGTTTGCGCTGGTCGTCGAAGATCTTCGCGCCGAGCCCGAGGAAGCGGTCGACTTCCTGGTCCCGCGTCAGCCCTGGTTCGGGGACCAGGTCGAGGTGGACGCGGTTCTTGAGCGTCTTGGCTTCCGGCACGCGGATGAACAGCATCGTCGGCTGACCGGGCGGCACCTGGAGGCCGACCTCGTCTGCGCCGGGTGAGTCGTCCGGGTGAACCGGCTGTCCGAGCGCCTGGCTCCAGAACACCGCCAGGTCGTACGGCTCGATCGGCGACGCGCAGTCGAACGTGACGTGCCTGATGAACGAAGTCACTCAACCCCCAAGGTCGGCTGGATCCGGTATCACTGGATTATGTCCGAATTCCTGGGAGCTGTCCTCCGCGGCGTGATCGTCTTGAGGCACGCAACTCGCCGGCAAGCTCGCGATCGGCGGCGCGTCGACGACCTGACGCACCGACGGCGGCCCGCCCGCGTTGTTCTCGCCGGGACCGTTGACGATGGTCGCGGTCGACCGGAAGGCCGTCACCTTTCACTCCCCCGGTGGCCGGACGGAACTCCGGCTGCATCCCGACGACGCGTCGCCGGTCCTTCGCGCACTGGAAGCCTGATAAATCGGTTGCCCCTCGAATCGGCCGTCTGCTCTACTCGATTGGCATCCGGACGACCCCAGGAGTGATTATGCGCCGAGCTTTCATGTCCATCCCGAATCGAATAGTCGACTATTCAAAGGACATGACGCTCGGTGAGTATTCTCAACTTGGGTATTTTGGCGCACGTAGACGCCGGTAAGACCAGTCTGACGGAGCGGTTGCTCCACATCGCCGGGGTCATCGACGAGATTGGCAGCGTCGACGACGGAAGCACGCAGACAGACTCCCTCGCGCTGGAGCGCGCCCGCGGCATCACGATCAAGTCCGCCGTCGTCTCCTTCGCCATCGACGACGTCACCGTCAACCTGATCGACACCCCCGGCCATCCGGACTTCATCGCCGAGGTCGAACGCGTGCTGGGCGTCCTCGACGGGGCCGTGCTGGTGGTCTCCGCGGTCGAAGGCGTGCAGGCGCAGACCCGCGTCCTGATGCGGACGCTGCGACGACTTCGCATTCCCACGCTCGTTTTCGTGAACAAGATCGACCGCGTCGGCGCGCAGTACGAGGCTCTCCTGGAGAGCATTTCCACGAGGCTGACGACGGCGATCGTCCCGATGGGACAGGTGCGCGGCTTGGGTACCCGCGACCCCGGGTTCACTCCTTTCACCGACGACAGCACCTTCACCACGAAACTCGCCGAAGTGCTCGCCGACAACGACGACGACTTCCTCGCCGCGTACCTAGACGCTACGGCGATGTCGCACAGCGGGCTTCGCGGCGAACTCGCCGCGCAGACCGGACGTGCGCTGGCCCACCCGGTGTATTTCGGCTCGGCGATGACCGGCGCCGGCGTGGACTCGCTGATCGACGGCATCAAGGAGTTCCTGCCCGCGAAGGAAGGCGATGCCGAAAGCCCGGTTTCGGGTACCGTTTTCAAGGTCGAACGGGGCCCTGCCGGGGAGAAAATCGCCTACGTCCGGATGTTTTCCGGCACTGTGCGCACGCGGGACCTTCTGCGCTTTCCTGGTGGGGAGACGGGAAAGGTCACCGCGATCAGTGTGTTCGGCCGCGGCCCGGCCATCCGGTCGGGGTCGGTCACCGCGGGGCGGATCGCGAAGCTCTGGGGCCTCGCCGCGGTCCGGATCGGCGACACGATCGGTCTCACCCGGCTGGATCCGACGCGTCACCAGTTCGCGCCGCCGACGCTGGAAACGGTCGTCGTACCCGACCGGCCGGGCGAGCGGGGTTCGCTGCACAGCGCGCTGGCCCAACTCGCCGAGCAGGACCCGCTGATCGACCTGCGGCAGGACGACGTCCGGCAGGAAGTCTCCGTGTCGCTCTACGGCGAGGTGCAGAAGGAGGTCATCGGTGCGACCTTGGCCGACGAATTCGGCATCGGCGTCACCTTCCGGGAGACGACGACGATCTGCGTCGAGCGGCTGGTCCACCACGGCGCGGCCGTCGAATTCATCAGCAAGCAGCCGAACCCGTTCCTCGCGACGATCGGGCTCCGCGTGGACCCGGCGCCGGCGGACACCGGGGTGGAATTCCGGCTGGGCGTCGAACTCGGGTCGATGCCGCCCGCGTTCTTCAAGGCTGTCGAGGAGACCGTGACAGAGACGCTACGGCAGGGGATCCACGGCTGGCAGGTCGCCGACTGCACGGTCACCATGACGCATTCGGGCTACTGGGCCAGGCAAAGCCATTCCCACGGCAGTTTCGACAAGTCCATGTCGAGCACGGCCGGGGACTTCCGCGCGCTGACGCCGCTGGTGCTGATGAACGCCATCCGGCAGGCCGGGACGCTGGTGTACGAACCGATGCACCACTTCCGGCTCGACCTCCCGGCGGACCTGCTCGGCCCGGTTCTGCCGACGTTGACCCAGCTGCGCGCGATACCTCGGACGACGACCACGCACGGGTCGGCTTGTCTGGTCGAGGGCGAGATTCCCGCGGCCCGCGTCCACGACCTGCAGCAGCAACTGCCCGCGCTGAGTCGCGGCGAAGGTGTGCTGGAGAGCGACTTCGAGTGCTACCGACCCGTCGACGGAGTCGTGCCGGAACGGCCACGGACGGACCACAACCCGTTGGACCGTAACGAATACCTGCTGCAGGTGGTTCGGCGGACGGCAGTGTGACCACGTGAGCATCCGCAGCGTTGACGGCCAGGACCCCGAAGAAGTGCTGACAGGCGGGAACGTCGCGGACAGCGTCGTCCGCGTCGGGTCGACCGTGCGTAAGCCGGGCACCCCGGCGACACCCGCGGTCGAAGCGCTGCTGGAACACCTGGCCGAGGTCGGATTCCCAGCCGCACCAAGGACTCTGGGGCGTGACGAGCTCGGACGGCACGTCCTCGAATTCGTGCCGGGCTCCCTGGCGGACACCTTGCCACCGATGACGACGTCGGAACTGCGACGGCTCGGACGCCTGATCCGCGATTTTCACGACGCCGTCGAGGGCTTTCGCCCACCGGCCGACGCGCAATGGGACGTCGTGATTCCGCCGGATCGCCAGGACTTGGTCTGCCATCACGATCTCGCGCCGTGGAACCTGGTTCGTGACGGCGATCGCTGGGTGTTCATCGACTGGGACGCCGCCGGCCCGGGTTCCCGGCTCTGGGACCTGGGGTATGCAGCCAACGGCTTCCTACCGCTAAACCCTGGCAGCTCCCCCGATGTCGACGGCCCACGCCTGCGCGCGCTGGCCGACGGCTACGACCTCGACGAGCGACAACGCCAGGAGCTCCCGGCGTTGATCGTGGCACACACTCGGGGTATGTACACGTTGCTCCACACGTCGTCCCTTACCGGAAAACAGCCCTGGGCCCGCCTCTACGCCGAGGGACACGGTGATCATTGGCGGTCCTCAGCCGACTACATCGACGAGCATGTCGAGGCTTTGAAAGCCGCGCTGCTCGCCTAGCCATTCCCATACATTCGCAAGGAGGGCACTTTTGTAGTTTTGTGCCCTGGTTGAAGTCTCAAGGAGGGCACTTTGCGGTCTCTCAGAAACTAAGACACCCGACGGGTCAGGGCCTGATGATCGCGTAAAGCAGCATGTCGCGGCGGGTGCCGCCGATCTCCTGATGGCTGCGAAGCAGGCCTTCGCGCTGAAAGCCGGACGCTTCCGCGGCACGGCTCGAACCGACGTTCCACGGCTCGATGTACAGCTCGACCCGATACAGCTCCGGGATCGTCCAAGCAAACGCGACCAACGCTTTCAGTGCGCTGCTCGCGATTCCGCGACCGCGTTGCGCCGGATGAACGGAGTAGCCCGCCGTCGCGCGGCCCGTCTCCAGATTCCGCAACCAGAGTCCGATCGAACCGACCGCTTTGTTCGTCTCGACGTCGGCGACGGCAAAGGACGGGCCTGCCCCTTCGGCAAGTCGTCCGCGTTGCCGGTGAACCCAGTCCATCGCTTCTTCGGCGGTCGGGTGTACGGGCAGGGTGCCGATGAGCGGAATGTAGGGATCCTCGCCCATCGCCAACGCGAGATCCACGTCCTCGTCGGCGAATTCGCGCAACACGATCGAACCGTAGGCCGGCGGCGTAGTCGGCCAGGCCGGCAATTCCTCTGTCACGCCGTCATTCAAGCATTCTGCGCAGAAGACCGCTAAGCCGTTTCTGATCAGCCGAACCGAGACTGCTCGTCATCGGCGCGATGAGGACAGCGACTTGATCCCTCAACAGGCCGACGAGCCGCTGCCCTTCCGACGTGAGGCTGACCCGAACAGCCCGCGCGTCGTCGCTGCTGACGTCCCGTCGCACCAATCCGCGCTTCACGGCGCGGTCGACCAGGCCGCTCACTGACGACCGCTCCAACCCGAGAAACGTCGCCAACTGAGCCATCTTCGGCTCGCGGTCCCGCAGGATGGCCAAGACCCGCAGCTGCGTCAGCGACAAGTCGTGCTCGGCCGCCACCTGGCTCAGCAGCGCGATCACGGTGAACGAGGCCTGCACGAGGCTGTCCATCACGTCGGCGGACGCCTGATCATGGCCGGTGTTCGTGTTCATGCGACCAGCCTACCTTGCGCTAGTTCGTAATACCACCTAATATAGTTCGCAGTACCACCTAACTGAGTCTGGAGAACCCTCATGCGCGCCGCCGTCGTCACCTCCTTCGACACGCCACCGACCTGCCAAGACTTCCCTACGCCAACACCGCGGACACCTGATGCGGCCCTCGTCGACGTCATCGCCGCAGGCCTGCACCTCCGCGTGCGGTCCCAGGCCAACGGTTCGCACTACACCAGCTCCGGCGAACTGCCCCTCGTCCCGGGCATCGACGGCGTGGGCCGGGCCTCCGACGGCACCCTCCGCTACTTCTACCTGCCCGACACCACGATGGGCGCGATGGCCGAGAAGACGGTCATCGACCTGCGCCGCAGCGTCGTGCTCCCCGAGGACTGCGACCCGGTGCTCGTCGCCGCGGGCATGAACCCCGCGATGGCCTCGTGGGTCGCCCTTCGGCGGCGCATCGACTTCGAGCCCGGCCAGAGGGTTCTCGTTCTGGGCGCGACCGGCAACTCCGGACGGATGGCCATCCAGGTCGCCAAACACCTCGGCGCCGCCCACCTCATCGCCGCCGGCCGCAGTCCCGAACGGCTTGCCACCCTCACCGCCCTCGGCGCGGACACCACCGTCGACCTCGCCGACGTCGAACGCCTCGGCGAAGCGGCCGGCGATGTCGACGTCGTCATCGACTTCCTCTGGGGACAGCCCACAGCCGACGCGATGGTCGCCGTGCTCAAGAACCGCACCGACCGAGGACGACCGCTGACCTGGATCGAAATCGGCTCTATCGCCGGACCCACCATTTCACTCCCGTCCGCCGCCCTCCGCTCCACGCGCCTGCAGATCGTCGGCAGCGGACAAGGCTCGGTCCCGACCCACGACATGCTGGCCGAATTCCCCACCCTGGCAACACAAATCTCCCGGGGCACCTTCGAGATCGACGCCCGGACCGTCCCCCTCGCCGACGTCGAAACCGCCTGGAAAGACACCGGCAGCACCCAGCGCCTCGTCATCACCCCCTGAATCGCGAGCCGGGAAGGTGGCGAGACGTGCAGAATGCTGGTGAGGGGTGATCGACATGACCGACCAGGAGCGCGTGCCCAGCCTGCGGCAAGTGGTGCTGGACTGCACTGACGCCAGGGCCCTCGCGGAGTTCTACCGAAGCCTGTTGGGTTTCGTCTACCGGCCTGGTGACGAACAGCCGGCGCCCGGCGAAGCCGATGAGCGCGGCGCCGACTGGCTGGTGCTGAGGACCCCGGACGGGACTCCTCAACTGGCCTTCCAGCAGGTCGGCCAACTGGCGGAAGCGACATGGCCTGATGACGTGGTGCCCCAACAACTGCATCTGGACATGACCGTGGCCTCGGTTGAGGACCTGGACGTCCAGCACGACCGTGTCCTTCGCCTTGGCGGGAGACTGCTCAGCGACCGCGGCGACGATCCGGAGGAACCGCTGCGCGTCTACGCCGACCCGGCCGGCCATCCGTTCTGCGTCTTCGTTGCCTGACCGGCTCTCAAGAAGTCGCGTCGTGGACGAGACGGCCGGCGAACCAGGTCTGCCGGATCTGGGTGTCGTGAATCTGGTCCACGGGAACGTCGAAGAGGTTGTGGCCCAGGACGACGAAGTCCGCGGACATCCCCGGTGAGAGCCGGCCGATTTCCCCGGCCAAACCCATGGCCTGCGCGGGGTTCACCGTGTGAGCCCGAATAGCGGTGTCGAGGTCGAGGGCCTGGTCGGCGCCCAAGGTGCCGGGAAACGCGGGGTCCGGATTGCGGCGGGTGATCATGGACTCGATACTCAGCCACGGGTTCGGGACGGGCATGGCCACCGGCCAGTCCGAACCGGCGGCCACGAGGGCGCCGGCGTCGTGCAGTTCCCGCAGCGGCCAGATGCGGTCCATGTAGTGATCCTGGACCTGCATCGCGATGACGGCGTTCATCGGGTTGGGGAACCACAACACCGGTGAGGCGTCGGCGACCACCCCGAGCTCGGAGAAGCGGGCCACGTCATCGGGGTGCACGAACTCCGGATGCGCGATATGGAACACGGGACCGTCGCCGTGCCGCTCGCGCATGATCTCGACGGCGTCGAGTACCTGACGGACAGTCGCGTCCGCGGTGGCGTGCAGCTTGGCATGCAGCCCACGCGAGACCGCGTCGTCCAGCAGTTGCAGGAGTTCCGCGTCGGTGAACAGACCGTCGCCGTGGAACGGGCACTGATGACCCACCGGGGCGCCGCTGGGCGCGAAGGGGTCCGGCTTGTACGCGTCGAGGAACTTCGACGTCCGGGTCATCGGCACGCCGTCGAGCACTCCCTTGACGAAGTCCGGGCGCACGTGGGCCGAACGGCGCGCGGCGGCGGTGTCGAACAGTTCGGTACCCACCGGCCCGGACTCGACGAACTCCCTGGCCGGCATGGAACCCACGATCCAGGCATTGAGCTCCCCTGCCCGGTCGAGTTCGGTGAAGACGTCCAGCCACGCACCCATGGTCGCCGCGTCCTGCGTCGCGGTGACCCCCATGGAGTTGAAGATCGACACGGCGGTGCGGGCCGACTGCAGGTCCCGCTCGTGGGCGTTGTCGACACTGTGGCGGGCAGCCAATTCAGCGTCGGTGGAGGGCTGATCCAGCAGGAGCCCAACAAGCTGACCGTCGGCGTCCCGTACGTAGCTACCCCCGACCGGATCCGGGGTTGCGGAGTCGACACCCATGATCTCCAGCGCACGGGAGTTGACCCAGCGGTTGTGCAGCGAGTCGTCGCGCAGCATCACCGGCCGGCCCAGGCTTGCCTCGTCCAGGGCCGCCAGCATCTCCCGGTTTCCCACCGCATGGAACACGGGGCTGATGACGATGCCGCCGATGACCCACTCGTCCGGGCCGAGCTTGCCTGCCCAGTCGCGCACCGCGCCAAGGATTTCCTCCACCCCGAACGCCGGCGACAGGGCGAGCTCCCAAGCCGCCGCCTGTCCCCCGAACCCGACATGGGAATGCACGTCGACCAGGCCCGGCATGACCATGGCACCCGCGGCATCGACGATCCGGGTGTCCGGCCCGGCGAGGGGTTCGACGTCCGTGTCGCTCCCGACGGCCACGACCTTCCCGTCACGGACCGCGAACGCCTGCGCCCACGGCAGACCGGGGTCGAGGGTGTAGACGGCAGCGCCACGAACGACGAGGTCGGCAGGCTGGTGATCATGAGCAGACATCTGGCAGTCCTCCAGGCCACCCGCGGAGGTGCGGCCTTGTTGGTACGAAACGGGTATAGCGGGCAGAGCCGCCGTCAGCGCAGGCCGTAATCCCGTGACGAGAGGATCAGGCCGTCGCGGATCCGCATCACGAAGACCGTCGGCATGGTCATCTCCCCCTCGCCGCGTTTGATACGGGAAGTCACCTCGGCGACGATCACCTCCGGGTCGGTGGTCTCGTGTACCACGATATCTTCGACGTGGAATTCGCCGTCGAACCGGCCTGCGCGGTCGAAATGCGCGCGCAGCTGCTCACCCTCCAACCGTGCCTCGGGACCGGTGCTCGACGACGGCGTTCTCGGCGTACAGCCTCGGAATCTGGTCCGCTTTTTTGTTCACCAGTGCATCGATCCAAGCCTTAGTGACCACTTGGTCATTAGCAACAGTACAGTCGGTCAGCGCTAATGTCCACGTGGTCATTAGCGCCCATAACGCCTAGGGTGACCGAATGCCAGTCGAACCCGGGCAGCCGCCGCGTCGGCGCGTACGCGACCCGCAACTGCATCGCGAAGCGATCCTGGAAGCGGCCGCGCAAGCCTTTGCCGAACGCGGCTACCGGCAGGCGACCGTGCGCGACATCGCCCGGCGCGCCGGCGTGACACATGGACTGGTGCTGCGGCATTTCGGCAGCAAGGAGCGGCTGTTCGTCGCCGCGGTGCCGGGCACCCGGGACATCGCCGGGCTGGCCTCCTCGGTGCCGGCGGATCTGCCGGAACAGGTCGCCGCGGGCTATGTCCACCGCATGGAGACCGCGCCGGCGGGCGACCCGATCCTCGCGCTGATCCGCAGCGCGGCCGATGGCGACGCCTCGACCACCGCGCTGTACCTGGCCATGCACGCCGAGACCGAAGCGGTCTACCGGGAGGTGCTCGAAGACCCGGCCACTGTGGCGAACCTGCCGTTCTTCGAAGCCGTGCTGATCGGTGTGACCCTCAGCCGCTACATTCTCCGATCCGGCCCCATGGCGGAGTTGAGCGTCGAGGAGTTCACGGCGCACCTGACCCGATGTCTGCGCGCGGTGCTGTTCGACACCGCGGCAGACAGGCTTCGTTGACCTGAACCTTGACGGAGCCTCGTGCTCAGGGCTTGAATCAGGGGCTGTTGGGGCATTGGTTCAGACCTTGCCGGTGCCGCGACGACCTCCTCCTCCCCCGCTCCTCCCCGGAGGGGGCGTAACCGCAGCTTTGTGGGAGCGCTTCCACACCGTGGAGGGGAACCCCCACCCGAAGGGATCCGCCCATGATCCGACAACTCTTGACCCACCTGCGGGTGGTGTCCGTCGTCTCGGTGGCGTTGGTAGCGCTGGCCGTGCCGACCCTCACCGCGTCCACCGCCACCGCCGCCCCCGCCGTCGTCAACTGTCAGCCGCAGGGCTCCGTCAGCCTGGCCGGCGGCGAGTACACGCTTCAGAACAACGAGTGGAACTCCTCCGACCCCCAGTGCGTGACGACCACCTCCGGCACGGCGTGGACGGTGAGCACCGCGAACTTCAACCTCTCCGGCGGTGCCCCCGCCACCTACCCCTCGATCTACAAGGGCTGCCACTGGGGCGCCTGCACCACCAACAGCGGCCTGCCGATCCAGGTGAGCCAACTCGGCAGCGCGACGTCGTCCTGGTCGACGACGCAGCCCGCCACTGGTGCGTACGACGTGGCGTACGACCTGTGGACCAACTCGGCGCCCACCACTGGCGGGCAGCCGAACGACAGCGAGATCATGATCTGGATCAACTCCCGCGGCGGCGTCGGGCCGTTCGGCTCGAAGACGGGGACCGCGTCCGTCAGCGGGCTGAACTGGGATGTCTGGACCGGCCGCCAGGCTGCCTGGAACATCGTTTCCTACGTTCTGCAAGGCGGCAGCACCTCGGTCACCAACCTCGACGTCAAGGGGCTGATCAACGACTCCGTGCAACGCGGCACCACGGGCCCCAACGCCTACCTCATCGACGCCGAGGCCGGGTTCGAGATCTGGAAGGGCGGCCAGGGCCTGGGCACGAACTCGTTCTCCTTCAACGCCACCCAGGGCACGGGCACCACTCCCGGCCGCACCGGGGCGATCACGGGCGTCGGCAGCAAGTGCGTCGACGTCGCGGGCGCGAGCAGCGCCAACAGCACGGCAGTCCAGCTCTACGACTGCAATGGCACCGGCGCCCAGCAATGGACCGTCGGCACCGACGGGACGGTCCGCGCGCTCGGCAAGTGCATGGACGCCGCCTCTGCCGGCACGGCCAACGGCACGCAAATCCAGCTCTACGACTGCAATGGCACCGGTGCCCAGCAATGGAGTGCCGGCGCGAACAACAGCCTGCGCAACCCCAGCTCGGGCCGTTGCCTGGACGCCACGGGCGGCAGCACCGCCAACAGCACCCGGCTCCAGCTCTTTGACTGCTCCGGCGCCGCCGGCCAGCAGTGGCACCTGCCCAGCTAGCTCACTTTCCCGATAACCTTCGGCCTCCGGTGCGGACCGTCTGTATTCGCACCGGAGGCTTATCGTGGCGGCATGCTTGAACTAAGCACGCTTGACCCGGAGCAGCTCGGTCCGGCGACCGACTCTGGCGGTCCATCCGAGGCAAAGGCGCCTTCCTCCGCTTCAACGACGAACCGTATAAGGAATACCCGCTCCTGCTCCCGGCACGGCGCGCCTTCCAAGATGCGCGCGCAGAGCGCCGGGCCGTTCATTGGCTGGTCGGCAATTCACCCGGAGCCAGACCTTCCTTGACCGGCGTCCGGGCTGCCCGGAGGGTCACCCGGCCACGTTGAGGAAGTACTGGCCCTTCTCGAGGTCGTCGATGAGCCCTGGCTGCGTCGGCTGCCAGCCCATCAGGTCACGGGTCAGCGCGCTCGAGGCCGGCATGTCCAGCCCGAGGACGGCGGCAACCCAGCCGAAGTGCTCGCCCGCATCCTCGGGGGAGATGGACGTCACTGGGACGTCGAGCTGCCGCCCGATCACTTCCGCGAGGGAACGGATCGACACGCCCTCGTCCGCGACCGCGTTCAGCGTCGATCCTGCCGGGGCCTGCTCGAACGCCAAGCGGAACAGGTGCGCGGCATCAAGCCGGTGCACGGCGGGCCAGCGCTGCGAACCGTCACCAGGGAAGCCCGAGACGCCCTTTTCTCGGGCGATACCGACAACAGCCGCCACGAAGCCCTTGTCCCCGTCACCGTGCACGGTCGGGGGCAGCCGCACGACGGACGCGCGGACTCCGCGAGACGCGAAGGAAAGCGTCAGCTCCGCGTTGGCCTGCCTTGCCTCCGGCCCGTTGCTCGCCGCCGCGGCCGCGTCGAAACCATGGCCGTCCTCCTCGGTCACCGCTCGGCCCAACCCGTACCCGCCCGTCCCGGAGGCGATGACAAACGGCCGACCGGAACCCGCAAGTGCCTCGCCGAACGCCTCGATGGCGCGGTGGTCCGCGGCGGCGGCGCCCCCGAAATTTCCCGAAAAGGCGATGTCGTGCTTGAACGCGAGGTGGATCACGCCGTCCGAAGCGGCGGCCGCGCTCCGCAAGACGTCGACGTCATCGAGAGTGCCACGCCGCACCTCGACCCCGGCCGCGAGGAGAGCGTCGGCCGAGGCGTCCGAGCGAGCGAGCCCGGTGACCTGGTGGCCCGCGCTGATGAGCTCAGGAACGACGGCGGAGCCGATCCAGCCGGACGCTCCGGTGACGAATACATGCATGAGAAAACCCTTCGATCAGTGATGTCAGTCTCCGTCATCACGCTAGCACTAATGTCAGACTCTGTCATCAAGTAGGATCAGGCCATGAGCAGATGGGAGCCCAACGCGCGCGGCCGGCTTGAGCAGGCCGCGCTGGAGCTCTACGTCGAGCGCGGGTTCGACCAGACCCCGGTAGCGGAGATCGCCAAGCGGGCGGGACTCACCGAGCGGACGTTCTACCGGCACTACGCCGACAAGCGGGAGGTTCTGTTCGGCGATGGGACCACGTTGCCGACACTCCTCGCGAACGCCGTCATCGAGACGCCGGATTCCATAGCGCCGATCGACGCCGTCGCCGGAGCCCTCGAGCACTGGGGCGAGCTGATCCAGGAACGCCGCGCCGGCGCGCTGCGGCGCCAGGTCATCATCGACGCGAACGCCGAACTGCGGGAACGCGAGCTGACCAAGCTCGCGACAATCACCTTGGCCATGGCAGGCGCCCTGCGCGAACGCGGCGTCCAGGAGCCGACCGCGAGCCTGGCAGCCGAGGCGGGCATCGTCGTCCTCAAGGTCGCGTACGCCCGCTGGATCAGCGCAACCGGCTCGCCGGACCTGCCGCAGATGATCCGGGAGTCGTTCCGCGAGCTGAAAAGCGTCACCGCGGGCGAATAGCTCAGGCGCCCTAATATGGTCAAATCATTCTTGAGCAAGCCGTCAATTGCGCAATAGTAGACAATAAATTTCCCCTGACGTGCGCGAGCCCGGCCCGGATCGAATGATCCCGGGCCGGGAATCGCGAGCAGATCAGTTCACGGCGGCGGCGAACATGCCGGCCTCGTAGGACCCGCCTTTCTGGTGCACGATCACGGCGAGCCGGTTGGCCGCGTTGATCAGAGCGACCAGGGAGACCAGCGCGGCGATCTGGTCGTCGTCGTAGTGCTTGCGTACCTGGGCCCAGGTGTCGTCGGACACGCCTTGGTTGGCGTCAGCGAGCCGGGTGCCCTCCTCGGCGAGTGCCAGCGCGGCCTGCTCGGCCTCGGTGAACACGGTGGCCTCACGCCAGGCCGCGACCAGGTGGAGCCGAACCGAGGTTTCGCCTGCGGCCGCGGCTTCCTTGGTGTGCACGTCGATGCACCAACCGCACCCGTTGATCTGGCTGGCGCGCAGGGAAACCAGCTCCTGCGTGGACTTCGGCAGCGGCGACTGGTGGATGACCAGGCCGGCGTTGGCGAACCGCTGGAAGAACTTCGCGGCGATCTCGTTGTCGAGCATGGTGAACCGGGGTTCCATGACTTCGTCCTCACTGGTGAGTTGCGCTGAATGACCACAAGATGCCGACGGCGCGATCCCTGTGACAACGTGGCTGTATGACGCACGCCACAACCGGCGTCACCGTTTCGGTGTCACAAAACGGCGGGGTCCGGCATCTGGTGGGTGACACAGTCGAGCGCAAGGAGGAGTCACCCATGGCAGGCAGCAGTCCGGACCCGGCCACTGAGTCGTTCCTCGCCCACCGCAACCTGCTGTTCACGGTCGCCTACGAGATGCTCGGCTCGGCCGCCGACGCGGAGGACGTCCTCCAAGAGACCTGGATGCGGTGGACAGGCGTCGATCTCGCCGAAGTGCGCGATCAGCGCGCGTATCTGGTCCGGATCACCACCCGCCAGGCACTTGGCCGGCTGCGGACGCTCGGCCGCCGCAAAGAGTCCTACGTCGGGACGTGGTTACCCGAGCCACTGCTCACGACACCCGACGTCGCCGAGGACGTCGAGCTGGCCGACAGCGTCTCGATGGCGATGATGCTGGTGTTGGAGACGCTCCCGCCGACCGAGCGGGCGGTGTTCGTGCTGCGCGAAGTGTTCGATCTGGACTACGACGAGATCACCGAAGCCGTCGACAAGAGCCCGGCCGCGGTCCGCCAGATCGCGCACCGGGCGCGGGCGCACGTCGCGGCGCGCCGGCCGCGCGGAGTCGTTTCCGCGACCGACGCCCGACACGCGCTCGATGCGTTCCAGCGGGCGGCCAAAACGGGCGATCTGCAGAGCCTGCTCGACCTCCTCGCGCCGGATGTCGTCTTCCTGGGTGACGGTGGCGGCGTCAAGCAGGCCGTCCTGAAGCCCATCGTCGGGGCCGACCGGGTGACCCGCGTGCTGACTGCCGGTCTGGGCAGCATCGACGCCGCGTCGCTGCTGCCTGCTCAGGTCAATGGCTACCCAGCGCTGGTTCTCCGGCTCGACGGCGAGATCGACACAGTCATCGCCATGCGCATCGACGACGGCCTCATCACCGGGCTCTACGCCGTGCGCAATCCCGAGAAGCTGTCGCACATGAAGCATGAGACAGCGCTGCGCCGCTGATACCTGTCAAGTCAAGCCGGTGACGTGACGGGCCGGCCGAAACGCAGGAACGAGTCAGCTCCAGGCGCGCCTTGCAAAAGTGATCGGACGGGGTTTACGTACAAACCTCATCGTTGCACTTCGAGAGGAGAGCGAAGAGTCGCTCAACCAACTCTTCCGCGCTTTGGCCGACGGCACACGCCGCGACATCTTGACGCGGTCGCTCACGGAGACGCCGTCGGTTTCCGATCTTGCCGCGCGCTACGAGATGAGCTTCGCCGCCGTGCAAAAGCACGTCGCCGTGCTCGAGCGCGCGGGTCTCATTCAGAAGCATCCGAACGGCCGCGAGCAACTGGTCTCCACCAACCGAGCGCGGCTCCGGCGCGCCGGCGAACTCCTCGACCGGTTCGAAGCCATCTGGCGCCAGCGCATGGCCCAACTCGACAAGGTACTGGCCGAACGAGGCGCGTCCGCCGCACACGCCTAGTACTCCAGCCGGACTTCGTGATGTCGCTGGTGGGCTGCCCGCAGGCAGGTGCGGCCACCAGTTGATCATGGTCGGTTGTGTGGACTAACCCTGATCGGCTGGTGGCCGCAGGCCCCAGCGTA